>NZ_CP067377.1:2300001-2920002 GCF_019565455.1 Flavobacterium oreochromis | reverse complement strand
GTATATTTATTTAAATATCGTGCCTCAACTCCCCAATTTTTAAACTCTCCTATGATTAAGTCTCTTTCAGTATTAGGGGTATCTGGATTAGAAACTCTATTAGAACGGTATCCTAATGCTTTTCTATATGCGTCTAATCCGAATAATTGTAATGAAAAATCAGCATCATTATGAAATTTGTGTTTTAATCGTAAAGCAAATAGATTCCAATTTACAGAAAACCAGTTACGGGATCTATTACTTTGAAAAGGATCATTAGCAAACATTCCATTTGTAAGACCTCCAGGCTGTTTAGCTAAATAATTAAAATGTGTATAATCTAAATGCAATGACGTTCTATCAGATAACTTATAATTTAAATTACCGAAATAATTTTTTGATTCAAAATTTGAATTTGGTCTAAATCCATCTCCTTTTTTATAATTATAAAATGTATAATAACTCCATTTATCTTTTGTTCCACTTAAGCTAGTAAAATTAGCATATGTATTAAAAGAACCGGCTGTAAAACGAGAAATAGCTTCTAGAGGTTTAGCTGTTGGTTTTTTAATTTTAAAGTTTATCATTCCTCCAAATTGTGTACCATATTGAAGGGATGCAGCTCCTCTAATAACTTGAATTTCTTCTATTGCCTCTGTAGGAGTAGCATAATAACTTTCTGGATAACCTAAAACATCTGCACTAATATCATAATCATTCTGACGTGTATTAAAGTTAGCTGTTCGATTAGGGTCTAAACCACGGCCTCCTATTGAAAGTTGTAAACCACCATCAATACTTTCATTCATAGTAATACCTACAACTTGTGAAAAAATTTGGCGCGCATTATTCACTGCTTTATTAGCAGTTAAATTATTTAGTACGACTACTTCTGTTTTTTTTCCAGCATATATAGCGGTTTCTTCAACATCCTTTAAGGTTCTAATAGCACTTATTTTTTGACGTTGACTAACTATTTTTACCTCCGATAATCTTTTTAATTGTTCTATTTCTATAATCTGTAACTGTGCTGATGGTACTAATTTTTTTTCTATGATTTCGTAACCTTCTTTATAAAAAACTAAGTTTGTTGGATTATTATTTTTTATTATAAAATTTCCATTTAGATCAGAAAGATAGTTTAAACCTAAATTTTTATCTAAAATTTCAACTTGTGAAACTCCCACTCCATTAAAAACAACTTTTCCAATTATGGTATTTTGCGAAAACATTTTAGTTACTAGTAATAATAGTACTATAATTTTAAAATCCTTTAATTTCATCTTTAAATGGTAAAATCCATGTTTTATGTTTGAACGATTCATTTTCTGATCCTAAATCTACTGTAGGATCTATATAAGGTTGACTCAATCTTCCATTAAGAGCTACAAAACTTTCTACGTATATTTTAGGGTTTACAAATCCATTATCTTGGTAGTATTTTTTTAGAATATGTGCATATTCTAATATAAAATCCGGTTGAAATGACATTTGTTTTTCTTGAAAGGGTGTTAAAAAATTGTGATTATCTACTAATGCTACTTTTCCCGTTTGATCTACAATTTTAAATTGTGTATATCCTGCCTTTTCCATTAGCATTACACGCCAAGAAAAACGAAAACCTTCTTCTGTCCAAAATAATTCTTGAGGATATAACAAATATCTAAAAGGAAAAATTAATTGAAACAACATAAAAAGACTCAAAAAAATCACTGAAAATTTTGATGTAGTAGCTTTAGAATAAGATGTTGTTTCAAATCGAGAACGAGGAATATGTAATATTTCAATTGTTTTTTGAAGTATTTTTTTATGGAAATTTTGAGAAAAATAAATTAAAGTACTTATGATCATTACATAAGGAAAAACTCCTATGGGAAATAATATTTTTGTAAAAATATGAAATACTACTACTAATATAAATCCTATTATTCTAGTTCTTTTATTGAGTAACAAAAAGGGTATAGATAGATCGTAAATAGCACCTGCCCAACTCATACCATAATGCACCCAACTTTTAAGTAATAAAGTTCCTATAATTGGCAAACCTGAATTCATAGGAAGCCATGTTTTTAAAGGTTGTGCTTCTAATAACCAGTCTGAATTTAATTTTATTAATCCTGCATAAAAATAGACTATTCCTAACATTAATTTTAGAATATCAATATTCCATTGTGAGACGTGTGACCGTAATTTAAATTTATCTAAGTATACGTCAAGAGAATAATTACAATTTACAGGAAGGAAAATCAGAATAAAACTAATTATAGATATGAAGTAATAATGGTTTAAATATGTTGTTTTATCCATTAATTCTATATAAGTAAAACTAAGAAAGAAGGATATAGCTGCTATTTTATAACGATATCCTAAAGCGACAAAAAAGGCTGATAGTCCACAAATAAAAAAAATCAGATAAGTATAAATTCCTAAGGGTTTAATCCATTCAAAACCAAAATAGGTAAAATGATATTTTGGGGTTATGTATAATTTTTCTATCCATCCATAACTCCAAAAACGAATAATACTAAAAAGCATCATAAAACCAAACGCTATCCTGTAAAAAGCTAGCGTTTCGGAAAATGATGTTTTTTTAAAATATGATTTAATATTAATCCCCATCTGAATCAACATAACCTACTGCAATATTAAGGGCTGTCAACATATCTATCTTAAAATAAGATACATTAAGTTGCATAGCATCATAAGATTCTAACATCTTGTTATTATTTGTATTTATTTGATTCACAAAATTATTATCTAGAGCATTGTTTTTTACTTGTATTGAAGAAAACTGATCATTAATAATAGTACTTAATAATTTATTATTTCTTTGCACATTCAGATGATCTAAATAACTTTTTAATGAGGGACCTGTTTGATCACTAGAAAAATATTTCCCATTAAAGAAATCAGCACTTGCTTGCACAGCTTCATTTAATAAGATTTTAGAGATATCTTTCTTAAAGTATGCTTCTACTTTATTTGGTTGAATGCCATTGGAAAATTTACCCGCTGGATAACCTACTTTTCCTAATCGAATATGTTTTTCAAAATATTCTATATAGGCATTTACAGTTAAATTTACAGAACCTGAAGTAGTGTTGTTTGTATTGGATATATATGTATTTTTATATGTATTCCAATCATTTAATAGTGTATCTGCTGTATTTTTTAAATCAGTCACTAGATCTGTCAAGTAGGTTGTATATTTTTGAGCATCTGGACCTGTATAAAAGATTAAAATAGAATGATCTGTATCAGCTAAACCGTAAAGCATATAATCAAGAGCGGGATATCCTTGTCTATCAAATTGTGTTAATGAAGTAAGATTATATCCTTGTAGATTTATATTTTTATTAATTTCAATACTATTAATAGGATATGTATTAGTATGGCTAATAAAATATAGATCCTCTGCTTTTCCTATCTTAAACATAGCAACATGCTGGTAAGACTTATAAGAATTAAGCCAAGAAGTTCTGATTTTATTTAAATTATCAATTGTAGGGTTTTGTTTAAAAACATTTGCGTCTTCATAAAGTTTATTAACCTCTATTTGATAATTTTTATAAGCAGGAATAATAATGTTTTCGGCCCAATTCGTAAGCATGGCTTTTCTATCATAATTATCACCTATAGTAATTTGAGGCTCATCAATTTTTTTATCATCTGAACAACTTATCAGTAAGGATAAAAAAAGCGCAAAAAATATCTTTTTCATAATTTCTTTATAAATGCAAATATAACCAAGTACTAATATTTATTAATACTTGGTTATAATTTAGTTTATTATTTATATATTCTACTAATCAACTGTTTGTGCTTGTGCTACTGTAAAACCAAATCTATCCGCAATGTTTTTTGCTAATATTTCTAAATTATTTTTTGAATAATCAGTATCCCAAAAACCATTTTTACCAGCTAATAAAGTTTTAAGCATTGCTTCTACTTCTACTTTAGAAAAATAAGGGCTATTACTTGCTTGTTTATTACTATATCTTAAACATTTAATAAAACCATAAGCTTCTGATAATCCGTGAAAAGTTTTTGCTGCCCCTCCTGCTAAATTTTTCTTACCTTCCATTAGATAATACACCGCACGTACAGCTGCTACTTTTGCTAATTTTTCTTTAATTATAGCTATTTGAGCATCACGAGTAGCATAATCATTATTTACGATGGCTGCTCTACCTGTTCTGAAAGCTAAATTTATATCTGCTTTTATAGTATTAAAATCTTTATCTGCATTTACCTGATCTATATAACTATCCCAAAACTTAGCATTCTTACCATCCGCATCACGACCAGCTCCGTAAATATAGCCATAAGCTTCATCCCATGAATGTTCCATTTCAGTATAGTTTGTACCTGTTTTAAGTTTTTTAACTGTATTGTCTTGTTTATTTGTACCTGCATCTAATTTTTTTACACTTAAATAATGATTACAAATTTGATCAATAAAACAAGCCCCCCATCAAACCTTTAAGAACAACTTGAACAGGCTCTAATCCGTTAGCAGAATAATATCTTTTTTCAAAAATACCTGCCACTCCATTAGCTGCTACTCCAGTACCAGCATTTCCTATTGCTCTTAATTGGTCTTCAAAAAACATTCTTTCAGCAGCTTGCTCTGGACTGTTTGTTGAAAAATAATCTAATGAAGCAGCTGTTTTATCTTTTAATTGTTTTGTAACAGTTGTATTAAGTTCTGCATTTACAAATGGTGAATTTGTATTTTCATACATATTTAACAACTTGGCATTATCTACCGCAAGTCCATTAGCTCCTTGATTTTTTACATAATCTGCAATTTCCTGAAGCATTAAAATTCTAGACTTTTGACCACTAAGATCAATTGTAGTAACACCATTACGATTAAAAGTATAAGTAGCTGGCGTAACATATGATGTAGTATCTGTTATAACTTGCTCGTTCTGAGAACATGACGTAACTACTAAAGAAAATACGGGTAAAGAGGCTAATAGTAATTTATTGAAGTTCATTTTAATATTTTATTTAGATCATTTAAAAATAAGAGACTACAAATATAAAGACTGATTCTAAATAAAACAAAGTTTATTTAGATTATTTTTAAATAAATTTATGATCTAAATTAATGGTAAAAATTAAAAATTTTTAATGCTTCATTATAAGCACTTTCAAAACTCATAGCACTTAAATTATGATTTGTTCTTTGAGTTGTAAAATAAGATAACATTTTTTCAGTAGGCATATTTCCTGTCAATTTATTGGTAGCCATTGGACATCCTCCATATCCTTTTATAGCTCCATCAAATCGTCTACAACCTGCTTTATAAGCACTATCTACCTTTTCAAACCATTTATCAGGGGTGGTATGTAAATGGGCTCCAAATTCAATATTTGGGTATTTAGGAATAAGATTTGAAAATAAATATTCAATAACATCAGGAGTAGAAGAACCTATTGTATCAGATAAAGATAAGATTTTTACCCCCATAGAAGCTAATTTTTCAGTCCATTCTCCAACTATTTCTACATTCCAAGGATCTCCATAAGGGTTTCCAAATCCCATAGATATATAAGTAACAAGTTCTTTGTTTGATTGTTCTGCTATATTCATTATTTCTTGTAATGTAACTAATGCTTCAGCTATAGTTTTATGGGTATTACGCATTTGAAAATTTTCAGAAATAGAGAAAGGAAATCCTAAATAATTAATTTCTTTATATTGTGCCGCATTTTGAGCTCCTTGTGTATTAGCTACTATAGCTAATAATTTACTCTGCGTAGTAGACAAATCTAGTTTAGCCAAAACTTCAGCTGTGTCTTGCATTTGTGGAATTGCTTTAGCAGATACAAAACTTCCAAAATCAATCGTATCAAAACCAACGCGTAATAATGATTGTATATATTGTATCTTTTTATGAGTTGGTATAAAGTCTTTTATGCCTTGCATTGCATCACGAGGACATTCGATTAACTTAATTTTTTCGGCATTCATGAGAGTTTTTATCTAAAATTAGGCTTGTTCTAATATTTTTTTATTAATTCCTTTAATTAAAGCAGGTCCTTCGTATATAAAGCCTGTATATAATTGCACTAAGCTAGCTCCTGCATTTAACTTATCAATTGCATCCTTTACGGTATGAATACCTCCTACTCCAATGATAGGAAATGCTTTATTACTTTTTTCTGATAAAAAACGGATTACTTCTGTAGATCGTTCTGTTAAAGGTTTTCCTGAAAGGCCTCCTATTTCATTTTTATTTACTGATTGCAATCCATCTCTTGAAATTGTAGTATTAGTAGCTATAACTCCTGCAATTTTGGAATCTTTCACTATATCAATAATATCTAATAATTGCTCATTTGTTAAATCAGGTGCAATTTTTAATAAAATAGGTTTTACTTCACCTTGCATACCTTCTACTCCTACATATTTTTTAAAATTAAGTTCTTGAAGTGATTTTAACAAATTTGTTAAAGGTTCTTTATCTTGTAATTCACGTAAACCAGGTGTATTAGGAGAGCTTACATTTACTACAAAATAATCTACATAATCATATAGTGCTTCAAAACATATTTTGTAATCATCTACCGCATTTTCATTAGGCGTAATTTTATTTTTTCCAATATTACCTCCTATAAGTACTCCTTTATTTTTCTTTAAACGATGAACAGCAGCTTCTACCCCTCCATTGTTGAATCCCATACGATTAATAATAGCCGAATCTTCTAACAATCGGAATAATCTTTTTTTAGGATTTCCTTCTTGTGCTTTAGGTGTTAATGTACCTATTTCTATAAAGCCAAATCCGAAATCAGATAATTCGTTAAATAATTTAGCATCTTTATCAAAACCAGCTGCAAGTCCTACAGGATTCTTAAATTTTAATCCAAAAACTTCTCTTTCTAAACGCTTATCTTGTATTTGAAACTTCTTTTTTATTAAAAAGAAATTCCTGGTATTTTATTTAATAAACGAATTGTACTAAAAGTAAAATAATGTACTTCTTCTGGATCAAATTTAAAAAGTAACGGACGAATAAGTTGTTTATACATATAATTTGTTGTGTTGTGGTGCAAAAATAACAATTCAACAGCAGAATTTAAAATTGCTTTGTATTTTTGCTCTCATAATTTCTAACTTTTCTTATGAACATCAAATTAATAGCTATTGGTAAAACAGATAATAAAAACTTACAAACACTTATAGACGATTATATAAAACGTTTGTCTTTTTATGTAAAATTTGATTTAGAAATTATAGCTGATATAAAAAATGCTAAAAATCTATCTGAAGCACAACAGAAAGAAAAAGAAGGCGAATTAATTTTAAACAAACTAACCGCTACAGACCAACTAATTCTTTTAGATGAAAACGGAAAATCTTTTACTAGCGTAGGATTTGCAGAAGAGCTTCAAAAAAAGATGAATTCTGGAATTAAAACTTTAGTTTTTGTTATTGGAGGACCTTATGGTTTTAGTGATGCTGTTTACAATAAGGCAAATGGAAAAATATCTCTTTCTGCTATGACTTTTTCTCATCAAATGGTTCGTTTATTCTTTATAGAACAGATCTATAGAGGATTTACTATTTTACGTAATGAACCGTATCATCATCAATAATTTTTTATATAATACTAACTCTTTTTATATTGAAATGTATAAATTATTTCTTCATTAAAGGAATAGTATTTTATCATTTGAGTTGTAATACAGTTAAACTCTTTGTTTTTTTAACTACATTTCGTTTTCATCAGAAAAACAATTTTATATTTTATTTACTAAATAATCTGGTCATAAATCATCTATATAAAACATAGCTATTTCAGCAATATATTTCAGAATTATTTAAAAAGTATATCTTTGTTTTTTATATTATTTAAAATATTTACTAAGCATTTGTATTTCTATTAATTTTTCAAGTATAAATTACTATTGCTTTATTAAGAGAATACAACCTTTATACAGAGTTATAAAATTAGATGATATCAATTTTAATCCCAACATACAATTATAATATTGTTAATTTAGTTCTTGAATTAATTAATCAGTGTAATTATTGTACTGTTAGGTATGAAATAATTGTTATAGATGATGCTTCTAATAATAATCAAATACTTTTAGAAAATAATAAATTAAAAGATATAC
Source organism: Flavobacterium oreochromis (assembly GCF_019565455.1). NCBI lineage: Bacteria > Pseudomonadati > Bacteroidota > Flavobacteriia > Flavobacteriales > Flavobacteriaceae > Flavobacterium > Flavobacterium oreochromis. The sequence continues at coordinate 2,911,887 of NZ_CP067377.1, read as the reverse complement.
CTACTGTTCAATATATAAATTTAGAACAAAACATAGGACGAAGTGCTATTCGAAATAGATTAGCAAAAATTGCAAAATATGAAACTCTTCTATTTTTAGATGCAGACACTTTTCCAAGTAACTCTAATTTTATTAAAAATTATATCAAAGAATTAAACAAAAATAATTATATGATAATATACGGAGGTATAAAATATACAAATACTCCTCCTGATTATAATAAAAGACTACGATGGTTATTTGGTAAAAAAGAGAAGAGACAGATTTAAAAATTAGATTAAAAAGACCTTATAAACACACATTAACGTCTAATTTAATGATTAAAAGAGCTCTTTTTAATTTCATTTCATTTAATGAAACCATTAGAGAATACGGATTTGAAGATTTGGTCTTTATAAAAAACTGTAAAGATCATGGTTATAAAATTAATCATATTGAAAATCCTGTTTACCATTTGGGAATTGATAATTCTATCTTGTTTATCAAAAAGCATCATTCTTCTCTTAAAAATTTAAAATTTTTAATTGAACAAAAAATTATTTCCTATGAAGATACTTCAATTTCTAAATTATACTTACAATTGAGTTATTTAAAGCTGGATTATTTACTATACAATTTACATCTTCTGTATCATAAAATCTTAATTAAAATTTTAATTTCTAAAAAACCATCTTTGCATATATTTGATTTATATAGACTTGGTTATTTTTGTAAACTTTTTTATAGCGATACAGATCAAGATGTAAACAATTTAGATTAATTTTTTAAAAGTACATCATGGCTTGTTTTAGTTTTATTCTAAATTAAATAATTAAAGATATGCCTTTTTTTTCTGTCATAATTCCTTTGTACAATAAAGAATTGTATATAAAAAATACCCTTCAAAAGGTATTAGCTCAATCTTTTCAAGATTTTGAGATTATTATTATTAATGATGGAAGTACAGATAATAGTATAAAAATAGTTAACAGTATTATAGATTCTCGAATCAAATTATTTCACCAAGTCAATAAAGGTGTATCAAGTGCAAGAAACTATGGAATAAAAAAAGCATCAGGAACCTTAGTTGCTTTTTTAGATGCTGATGACATTTGGTTTGATAATCACTTAGCAGAACTATATCATCTTTACCAAAATACGCCTAATTGTGGATTATATTGTAGCCGCTATTATATGAGAATTAATTCTACAAAAGTAATCCCAATTGAATTTCCTGATCCTGTAAATAAGGTTTTTTGTGGAATTGTACCTGATTATTTTGAATCTAGTTTAATTCATAGAATCAGTCTTACTTCTGCTGTTTGCATCCCAAAAGAAATCTTTAATTTAGGATATCATTATAATATAAATGTTAACTGTGATCAAGATTTAGAACTTTTCACACAAATTGGTATACACTATCCTGTTGCTATCACTAATAAATATACTATTGAATATAATTTTAATATTGAAAATCAATTATCTAAAACATTAATAACCCAGAAGACATTATGCGATTTTAATCAATTTAAGATATATGAAAATTCTAATTCTTCTTTAAAAAAATTTTTAGATACTTACAGAAAAGAATATGGATTACATTTTAAAATAGCTGGTAATTCAATAAAGGCTTATGAATATTTTAATTCTATTGACTTAAATAATATGAATACGATGTATAAAATATTATTTAAACTCCCTAGGGTAATTTTAGTTTTATTATTAAACTTTAAAAGAAATTTGCGTAGAAAAGGTATTGACTTTAGTATTTACAACTCTTAAGAAAATCATCGTACTCTCTAATATAATCTGATTCATCAAATACGCCTGATGAAATTACTAAACATACAGCTCCTGATGAAAAATTATCTAATTCACGCCACATATAGGTTGGAATTAATAATCCTTTATCAGGCTTATTCAGTGTTACTATTTTTTTTTCTATTCCATTATCTAACAATACATCAAAACTACCAGAAATAGCAATTAATAATTCTAACTGCGCTTTATGTGCATGTCCTCCCCCTACTAGCATTGCTAGGCACATCAAAAAGATAATAAACTCTTTTTATTTCAAACGGAATAGTATTTCCTTCTATAACTCCTAGGTTTCCTCTGTAATCTTCTATTTTAGGAACTTGAATAATTTTAATATTCATGAAAATGTTTATATAATTGTAAATTTATTATTTATCAAAAATAAAAGAAATTTCTAGTTATTTTTATCAAAATTTGAAGATCCAAAAAAATGTATATAGGTGATATTGAAATACTCGTTTCTACAGTAAATCGTAAATCATTAGATTTTCTTTATAAAATGTTTCCTGATTTTCCAAAAAATGAGTATAAAATCCTTATTGTAAACCAATACTCTTCCGAAGATTTAAAATTAAATTCTGACTTTAAGAATATTCGTATTATCAATTCAAAGACTTTAGGCTCTTCAAAAAATAGAAATATAGCTTTAGAAAATGCTATTGGTAAAATAATTGTATTTGCAGATGATGATATTGTCTATCCAGAAAATTTTATTAAAATTTTAGTAAAAGCTTACTCAGAAAATAATACCGAAGTGATTTTTTTCAAAGCGAATAAAAACAGTACTACGAGTCTAAAAAAATATTCTACTAGAAAAATTTCAAACTTAGGAATACTAAAAATTCTATCTTTCGGGACTATAGAAATTACAATGAATCTTGAAAAAATAAAAGAACGTGGTAATTTTTTACTTTTTGATGAAAATTTTGGCATTAATGCTATTTATAAACTAGGCGAAGAACCCATTTTCTTGATGGATTTAAAGAATAAAGGGTGTCATTTTACTTTTATCCCTGAAATTTTAGTGTATCATGAAGAGGATAATAGTTATGATAAATTATCTATTAATGAAAAATATTTTTACTTTGGGGCTATTTATACAAGAATTTTTAAATACTGGTTTTATCTTTTCATAATCATCAAAATAGGATACGATCTAAAAGATAAAAAAATAAATGTTAGCAATATTTATAATTTACTAAATATTGCATTAAAGGGAAGAAAATCTTTTTTATCAAATTAAAGTCAATACTTAATCATGAAACAACCCCCTCTTGTTACTATTATATGTCTTTGTTATAATCATGCTCAGTATGTAGAAAAAACATTAAATTCTGTCATTAAACAATCCTATAAAAATATTGAATTACTTATAGCTGACGATGCTAGTGATGATAATTCAGTAGATGTAATTAGAAAATGGATAGAAAAATATCCAGATGTTTTCTTTATTGCGAATAAAGTTAACCTAGGAAATACTAAAACTTTTAACAACCTTTTTAAGCAAGCTAAAGGAGAATATATTATAGACTTAGCAGCTGATGATATTTTAAGTTTAGATTGTGTTGAAAAACAAATAAAAACTTTCTTAAATACAACGTACGAAAATTTAGGATTAGTTTATGGAAATTTAGAAATGATTGATGAAAAAGACAATCATTTAGGATATTATTATCCTATTAATAAATATAAGAAAGCAATTAATAAACCGCCTTCTGGTGATATTTATCTTTCACTTATAGGATGGAAAGAAAAAATGTGCTCTGTTTCTTCTATGATAAAAACTGATATTTTAAGGTCTTTGGGAGGCTATGATGAAACTCTTGCTTTTGAAGATTTAGACATTTGGGTACAAATGGCTAGAAAATATAATTTTGAATATATTGATGAAATTTTAGTTCAAAAAGAGAACTTCAAAACTCTATGTTTCAACATTTTTTCAAAAAAACAATGCTCTTTCAAAAGATTAAATGAATCAACTTACAAAATACTAAACAAAATATACAAGCTAAATAAAAATAGAACAGAAAATATATCTATGCTTAAAATGCTACATTTTGAAGTTGTATTGAATTTTAAAAATGGTAATTATAAACTTTGTTTTCTATTACTTATCCTAAAACTAAAAATTCATTTAAAAATAAATTTTAAAAAAGAAGCCGCCTGATTTATATAAAATAACATGCTACCAAATAGAACATTACTGATAATTTCAAGCAACCCTTTTTAGCTTTTTATCGTTTAAATTTATCTTATTAAATGAGGTACAAAATGAGAAGTATTATCTGTTATCAAAGATTTTGATTCTCTTATTCCGATACCAGCTGGTTCTTGTCCTATAACCCAACTTCCTATTAAAGGATAATTATCCTGAAAATTAGGTAATTCAGCTAATTCTTGATAAATAAAACCTTCTTCTCCATATTCGCCTTTTGTACTGGCTAATAATACTCCTTCTTTTACTATTTTTATATTAGCCCCTTCTCTAGATAAAATTGGTTTTTCACACCAAGAAGTTAAATCTTTAGGTGAATCAAAATAAGAAGCTAATAGGAATTCATGATTCGGATATAATTCCCACAAAATAGGAAGTAATGCTTTGTTTGATAAAATCATTTTCCAACTAGGCTCAATCCAAAACGTTTCATTTTTATCTAATATGATATTTTTCCCAAACTCTTCATTAACCATCCATTCGTAAGGATATAATTTAAAAATAGAGGCGATACTATTATCTTTATCATCTACAAAAATTTGATTATAGTTATCCCATCCTAATTTATCTATAGTAGTATAATGAGTATCTAATCCAGCTTGTATTGCACAGTCTTGTAAATAACGTACTGTAGTAATATCTTCTAATGAATCATGAATACTGACAAAATGTAATTTTGAACCTTTTAAATAGGGTTTTAGATATGCCCAATAATCAATTAGTTTTTCATGAATAGAATTAAATTGATCACAATATGGATAACATTCTTGTAACCAAAACCATTGTACAATGCTAGCTTCAAATAAGGATGTAGGTGTATCAGCATTAAACTCTAACAATTTTAGCTTGCCATTTTTATAACAAAAATCAAAACGTCCATAAATAGAAGGATCCTCATTTTCCCATGTCTTTTTATATGAGGTATAAACCAATTGGGAATATGGAATTTATGAAATAAATTATTTTCAATTACATATTCAACAGCGTGTAAGCACATTTCCCATAACTGAGTGGTAGCTTTTTCAATGTTTGTAATTTCATCTATAGAGAATTCATAAAACACTGATTCATCCCAATATTTTTCTCCTATAGAATGAAAATCAAAACCAACTTGTTCTACCTTAATTTTCCAATCAGTTCTTGGAATAATTGCTATTCTATTCATTCTAGTTTAGTTATATTTTAATAATTATATCAGTAATTATTTTAAAAATTTAGAGATAAATAGATTCATATAAATCTAAATTTAAAGTTTACTTTTTATGATGAGACATGAAAACTGGAATGACCAAAACCACCTCGACTTATACTTGATTTACTACTATTATATCCTGTATTTGAAGTAGAATGAATTGCATCTGAATAATAGCCTGTTCTTTTTGAATAATTATTGGTACCTTTTGAAGTACTATAAGGTCTAAAGGCATAATAAGATCCACCGTTATAATGATGATATTCCGTTTTAGTATAAGCAGCAGTTGTATCTGAACGTAAATAAACTTTTCTATCAGATCCTCCTCCTTCCCAATCTTCTTCTTTTTGCCACAGGCAGCTGTAATCGTTGCCACTAATACTAAATTAATAATACTTGTCTTTTTCATTTATTTTGCGGTAAAATATATTTCATATTCTTTTTTTCCCTTCATTTTTTCTCCATTCTCATCTTCTTCTTCATATTCTCCTAATGCTGATATTGTATCTTTATGAATTACTTCTTTAAGTAAGGTTCCTTTAATCCAAACCTTATGTTTAGTTATCACAAGATCTTTTTCATCAGTCATATGCTCTATGGTCATTTCTGTTTCAATAGATCCTTCTTTATCTACCTCATTGACTATATCTTCTTTATGATTATTACAATTAGACATGATAAAAGACAGTGAAGATATAGCAATTACTTTTTTATACATTTCAAAACTAATTAGATTATATGTTTACTTTATTAAAATTCTTGTATGAGTCTCAAAACAAAATATTTGTTACATCTTTTTTAAATCTTATAATTTTACGTTAAACAAATACTTTTATATTTATAAGAATAAAAATTGATTATCAGTTATATCATCTATAATTTTCTTTTATATTTTAGAAAAATATAAAAGAAATAAAAATTGGGATGTAAAAACACTTGCACTCTCAATTTCTAAAACAAAGTCTTTTTATTTTTATATTCTGAATCATCAAAGTTGATAGAAATAGTATTGATAACTTTAGAATTATTCTGTTATTAGTATTTAAGAGTAATTGTAAATCTTTGTTTTTCATTCAGAATATAGATTTCTAAACTTATTTAAAAATCAAAAGAGAGCTAAATGCTCCCTTTGATTTTATGTATAAATTCTATTTTTACTTTCTTTTCTTTTCTTCTTGTTGTCTTTGAGCTTGTTCCATAGCTTCTTGTAATTTTTGTTGGAACTTACCAGGTTTTTTAGGCTCTTTTTGTTTGTTTTCTTGTATTTGTGCATGAATTTTTGCATCATCTACTAAGAATTTTTTAATATAAAACATGAGTCCTAAAGTCATTAAGTTAGAAAATAAGTTATATAAACTTAAACCTGAACCATAATTATTAAAGAAGATTAGCATCATAATAGGCGAAATCCAAATCATCATCTTCATGATACCTGCCATATCTGGCATACCTTCTTGTGGCGGTGCAGACATAGCTTGATCTCCCGTTGTGTATTTCATATAAAAGAAAATAGCTATAGCTGCCAAAATAGGGAATAAACTAATATGATCTCCATATAAAGGGACATTAAATGGTAACTTAGCTATTAAGTCATATGATGATAAATCTTTAGCCCATAAAAAACCTTGTTGTCTTAATTGAATAGCTGATGGGAAGAACTGGAATGATGCGTACATGAAAGGTAACTGTATTAAAGCTGGAATACAACCTGCCATAGGATTTACACCTGCTTTATTATAGAGTTTCATTGTTTCCTGCTGCTTTTTCATTGGATCATTTGAAAACTTTTCATTTATTTCGTTCATCTCTGGACGTAATACTTTCATCTTAGCCTGTGATAAGAATGATTTATAAGTAAATGGAGACATAGTCAATTTAATCAATACTGTAAATAAGATAATTGCTATCCCATAAGGTAAAAAAGTACTCATTAATCCAAATAAAGGGACAAAGACAAACTTATTAATCCATCCGAAAATCCCCCAACCTAATGGAATAATTTCGTCTAAATTACGATCATAAGCATTTAAAATTTTATAATCTGAAGGTCCATAGTACCAATTCATTTTATAATCTAACTCGCCATTAGTATAAGCTAATGGTAATACTGCTCCAAATTTTTTAGTAAAAGTAGTATCTACCGCAGCATCCTTCACTAAATTTTGAGTTGATAATTTAGCTGTTTTAATAGGGGTTTTAGTTAATAAAATAGATGAAAAGAAATGTTGTTTAAAAGCTACATAAGTTAAATCAGAAATTTCTTCTTCTTCATCCGATTGATTTAAATAATTATCTTTTCCTGATTCGTGTTCGTATACTACTTCTGTATAACGATTTTCATAACTTACACTTTTTTCGTTACGATATGTTTTTAAATTCCAAATTAAACTTGCTGGAGTTGATGTATTAAACACAGTAGCTAAGCCTTTTGAGTGTACATCAAAATCTAACATATAATCATTTGGTTTTAAAACATACTTATATTCTAAGTAAGCATCCTGAGCTGTTTTTAAACGCATTGAAAGTACTTGATTAACTCCTTCTTTGGTTAAAACAGGTTCAAAAAACAAATCTTTTGTATTTAAACTTTTTCCATCTTTAGTTTGAAAAGCTAGATTAAGTTGTGCATTATTATTTTTTATTAATTGCACTAACGGTCCTTTTTCATCTATCGACTTAAAGTTTTTCAAAGTAGCATCTACTATATATCCTCCTTTATTAGCAATTTTTAAAATTACTAATTCGTTTTCCAAGGTTGTAACTTCTTCCTTAGCTGAAGGTAAAGTTGCTGAATAAGCAAAACTTCCTAATTTTGCTTTCAAAGCTGCTGTTACTTGAGTAGAATCACCCTTTATAGCAGCTAAATCTACTGTTTTAGCAAGTACTGCTTGTTTAGCTTTTACTACTTTTTCTTTTTTAGCTTTTTCAGCATCAATTTCGGCCTGAGTGGGTTGATTTTTATACATGATCCACATCATGATACCGAAAATTAACGTAAATCCGATAATCGAATTAAGGTCTAACTTTTTTTCTTCCATTTCCTTTTTAGTTCAGCGTTTAAAATTCAGAAAGTTTAATGCTTAAAAACCACTTAACACTAAACGTTTTACTTTAAACTAATTAATTTTATTTTTAACGGCAGCTTCCACAAACTTAACAAAAATAGGATGCGGATTAGCTACTGTACTTTTATACTCTGGATGGTACTGTACCCCTATAAAAAATGGGTGGTTTTCTAATTCTACTACCTCTACCAAACCTGTATCTGGATTAACTCCTGAAGCTTTTAAACCTGCGTTTTCCATAGCTTCTAAATAATCTCCATTAAATTCATATCTATGACGATGACGCTCTAAAATAGCTGATATTCCGTAAATAGAATGAGCTAAAGAGCCTTCTTTTAACTGACATTTCCATGCCCCTAAACGCATTGTTCCTCCTTTATCAGTTATACTCTTTTGTTCTTCCATTAAATTAATAACAGGAGCTGAAGTTCCTTTATTCATTTCTGTAGAATTAGCATCTTTTAGTCCTAATACGTTACGACCGTATTCTATAACAGCCATTTGCATACCTAAGCAAATCCCAAAGAATGGTATTTTATTTTCGCGAGCAAATCGAACAGTTTCTATTTTTCCTTCTATACCACGTTCACCAAATCCTGGTGCTACTAATATTCCGTCTAAACCTTTTAATTGAGTCTCTGCTGACTTAGCATCTAAATATTCTGAATGAATTGAAATAATATTAACTTTAGTTTCATTCTTCGCTCCTGCATGAATAAAAGCTTCTAAAATTGATTTGTATGAATCTTGTAATTCCACATACTTACCTACTAAACCAATATTTACCTGATGTTTAGGATTTTTTAAACGATGTAAAAACTCGTTCCATTGCTTTAAATCAGGTGTGTTTTTTTCTGGTAAACCTAATTTTTTTAAAGCTACACGGTCTAAACCTTCTTCTAACATTAAATTAGGCACATCGTAAATGGTAGAAGCGTCTATAGATTGAATTACAGCTTCTTTCTTAACATTACAGAATAATGCTAATTTTTGACGCATATCAGAAGTTAATTCATGTTCTGTTCTACAAACTAGTATATCTGCTTTTATTCCACTTTCCATTAATGTTTTAACAGAGTGTTGCGTAGGTTTTGTTTTTAATTCGCCTGCGGCTGATAAAAAGGGTACTAAAGTAAGATGTACTACTATACCATTATCATCTCCTAATTCCCATAATAATTGACGAACTGATTCTATATATGGCAATGATTCAATATCTCCTACTGTACCACCTATTTCTGTAATCACGATATCGTATTCACCACTTTTACCTAGTAGTTGCATACGTTCTTTAATCTCGTTTGTAATGTGTGGCACTACTTGTACTGTTTTGCCTAAAAACTCACCACGTCTTTCTTTTTCAATAACTGATAGATACACTCTACCTGTGGTAACATTGTTAGCCTGAGAGGTAGGAACATTTAAAAAACGCTCATAGTGGCCTAAATCTAGATCTGTTTCAGCTCCATCATCAGTTACATAACATTCGCCGTGTTCATAAGGATTTAAGGTACCTGGATCTACATTAATATAAGGATCAAATTTTTGAATAGTAGTTCTATACCCTCTTGCTTGCAATAATTTTGCTAATGAAGCTGCAATAATTCCTTTACCTAAAGAAGAAGTTACCCCTCCTGTAACAAAAATATACTTTGTTTGATTCATTGTGTTGTGTTGTTGTATTGTTGTTTAAAACCGCGCAAAAATACAATTATTTACAATGAAATTCCAATTTAGAAATCACAAAAAACAAATAAATTTCAAGATTCAACTTCAAGATTCAAAGGTTAATTTTGAAATATAAACTAAATTAGAGTTTTAAATTTGAATCCATAATTAAATTTTATAATAGTCATAATTTTCAAAAAGAACTCTTATATATCTAATATAAATATACTTTTAGATGTATATTCAAAAAACATAAAAGGTAATCAAAAACTAGAATATTTGAATTTTATATTTATTTTTTTGGAAAATTACGTTGGATATTACGTACTAAATCTTCTAATCCGTTAAGTTTTAATTCATATACTAATTCAAGTTGCTGACCTAAAATTCCTGTAGGAAAGCCTTTTTGTTTATACCATATTATATAATGTTCTGGTAGATCAATTAAATAACGTCCTTGATATTTACCAAAGGGCATTTTAGTATGGGCAAGTTTTATAAGAAGATCTTGGTTCATCTTTAAATATCTTTCATTTTTTTAAAACTATATTTTGAAAAATAATATAGTAAATTTATTAATAACACAAACCTGACTCCAATGCCCCATGTTCACAATGAATAATCCAATTACTGGTAAAAGACATTCAGATCCTTCTTTTGAAATACTAAGATTATGGTGTGGATCATGAAGAGAAGGAAAAAATACGTAAATAAAATTAACAACAATATGTTAACTTTTTGAGATTTTAAAATAAATAATTAAGTAGATTAATAATTGTAAAATAGGCAATATTTATACTAAATAAAAAGTACTTCATTTATTTAAATATTTTTATGTACTGAATATTGCCTATTAAAACTCTCTTATTGCCAATTAAAATGTACTTTCTTAATAATATCAGGATGTAAACTATAAAATACTGGACAAGTCATTGCGGTACGTTCTAATATTATTTTATTTTTTTCATCAGGGTTGATAGACATCGAAAAAGTAACTTGAATTTCAGTGATACGACGCGGATCAGTCCCCATGATTTTAGTCACTTCAGCAGTAGAACCTGAAAAATCAATATTCATTTCACTTGCTTTAATTGCCATAATGGTAAACATACAGGATGCTAACGCATTAGCTACTGTATCAGTTGGAGAGAAAGCTTCTCCTCTACCATGATTATCTACTGGTGCATCTGAAATAATTTCTGATCCTGAATTAATATGAATTGAAGACGTACGTAATTCGCCTAAATAAGTTATTTTAGAAGTTGCCATTAATTTGCTTGTTTAATTGTTAAATCTTTATCGTAATATAAAATATAAATTCCTTTGTTATAAAATCCTCCTTCTGGATTAGCTTGATAATCAAATCTACTCTCTGTTTGTTCTGTGCTATTTTCGTTAGCTATCTCAACAAAGCCTTTTTCTTGTGAGAGTCTTAATAATGTATCAAACGTTACATCAAATCCCCTGATTGCAAATGTATTAGGATTGATTTTATTTTTTCTTCTATATTGGTTTTCAAAATTCTGATATTCTTTTGATCCATTTACTCTATATTGAGAAGGATAGTGCATTTTTAACTTGGTTAATCGATTCATTTGAATTTCTTCAAAATCAAGTGCTTCATTTTCTCCTAGTATAACTAACTTTATATCATATTGTTTTTGTAGTGCTAAAAGATTAGTTGTAATAGATAATATCAAATTTGTTTTTTCTGTTTCCATTACAACATAATTTGTTCTTCCTGCAACTAATAATCCTTTTAAATTAGATACTTCTAAAACCCCTGAATCTGAAACATTTACAAATTTAACTTCTTTATAATTTTCTTGTATATATTGTTTTGCAGATTGTTTTTTAGGATCTACTATGGCTAATATGTTTCCATTTTTAGATCGCATAAAATCAAACATAGCTCTTTTTATATCATCAGGTAAAGGAGTAGCTTGGTAAAGGTTAGGGTATTTTTTATCATAATCTTTAGATAATGGTGAGATAACAGGTACCGTTTCTAAAATAGAAGCTAATTTTTCAACATTATTTTGATAAAAAGGTCCAATAACGGCATCGTATGATTTTAATTCATACTCGTTAACTAAAGCAGGTATATTAGAGGAAGAACGTGTTTCATCTGAATCTAAAATAGTTACATCTACTTTTGCTCCTAACTTATTAATAGAATCAATAGCCATTAATGCCCCTGAATAAAAATCGAGGGTCATGTTCAAAAATTTGTCCTTTTTTAATCTTGATTTTGTTGAATTAATTGTATCCTGATCTAGTTTCGCTATATTAAAAGGTAATAAAAGGGCTACTTTTTTAGATGTTGACATTGAAATGTTTGTTGAAAAATCAATGATTTCTTTTTTCATTTCTTTTCTTTTAGTAACAGTAGGAATTTTTAATATCATTCCTTCTTTTAAACCTTCTTTTAATTCTGGATTCAATGCTATTAATTCTTCTTTTGAACATCCAAATTGATTCGTTAAACCGTATAATGTTTCTTGTGGTTTAACTTCGTAACTCATTCCGATAGTTTTAAATGTTTCTGTTTTTTTTATCGGATTAAGCTCGCCTTCTTTTGATTTGCTTATTTCCTTTGTTTTACCTCCTTTAATGATTAAAACCTCTCCAATTATTAATTCTTTCCCTATAATATCAGGATTTTTATTTTCTAATTCATCTACAGTAATACCATACTGTTTAGCTATACCAAACTTAGTTTCTTTTGCTAAAACAGTATGTTCTAAGAGTAATTTTTGAGATGAATTTGTTTTTTTTGATACTATTTTAGGTTCTGATTTTACAGGTATTTTTATAATCTCATCCATCTTTAAACCATTTATAACAGAAGGATTATATTTTTCTATTTCGCTAAGAGTAACTTGGTATTTTTTTGCAATACTAAATAACGTTTCTCCTTCAGCTACTGTATGATTAATAATTTTAGGTTCTTCTTTTTTATATGCTTCTTTTTTATTTTTTGCAGCTATTACTAAGATTGTATTTTCTGCTATTTTTGTACGAGCATCAGGATTAAGACTATAAATTTCTGCAGGAGTTACACCATATTTTTGTGCAATCTGAGAAATATTTTCTCCTTTTATTACTTTGTGTTTAATCATAGCTACCTGAGCTGATACAAACTGCATACTTAAAATCAATAAACTCCCAAAAATTTTTTTCATGTGTGTAAATTATATTTATTACAAGTCTCTTTTATTTTTTACAATCAGTTTTCATTACAGACCTTAAACTGTAAACTTTATTTTATCAAAAAAACTTTCTATTATTAACCTAAATAATTGATAACAAAATCTTTTTACTCATTTTCAGATAAAAGTTTTTTAAACTACTTGCAAGGCCAAATTTAGAGTTCTTTTTTGATTTGAACAATGAACAATTTTTTAAATAAATCAGATCTTGGTTTTACCTTATATTCAAACAAAGCTTCCTCTAATGTTTGAAATTTATTAGTATATACATAATATCCAAAATTATTTATATTATAAAAAAATTTAGTTTGTCTTTCTCCTGAATAACTTAAACGAAGTGCAAATTCATCACGTTCTATTGATTCTGTAAAAGTATTTGCTACTAAATAATAACCTGTTTCTAATTCTGGAAGATTATTAATAACTTCTATTTTAGTAGACTCTTCATTTGTATTATCATTCAAAATTTTTCTTTTTTCTTCTAGTGTTACAATTTCTGAATTTTGTTCTTTTGGAATTTCTTTTTGAGCGCGCTCTAATTTTACTAATGCTAGTTTATCATCAAACTCTCTTGCCTCAGCACTATAAAAGGTTGCTTTAGCTATTTTTCGTTTTAAAACGATTTTTTTTCAGATTCTAAATCATTAATTTTTGATAATAAATTTTCTTTTCTTTCTTCTTTGATTGTCAAATCATGATCTAGCCTTTTCATCTGATTAAGTGTTATTTGATCTCTATCTGAAAGCTGTTCACGTACTTTTTTCTTATACTCTTGATTTTCTTGTTGATTTATTTTTTGAACTTTGTGCATAACTCCAACAATTATTCTACGATTTTCTACCAAATCTTGTTTTAATTGTTGTACTAAATTTGCTACCTCTTTTCTTCTTTGTTCTGATTCTTTTTGTAATCGTTTTGATTCTTCTAAAGATTCAATATCTTTTATTTTCAACTGTTTTAAATCATTTTCCATTGTAATAACCACAGAATCTAATTTTGCCATCAAAACTTCTTGTATTTTTTTATTAGCATCTAGTATTAACCGCAATCGTTCTACTGAACCATTTTTAGTCTCATCTATTGTATTTAAATTAATATTTAATTTATTTAACGTTATCATTTTTTTATTAAGCTCTTTTTGAACTTTTAAACGATCTTCTAAATCTTCAATTTTTACAGATTGAGCTTTTGATTTTTCAATAACTGCTTGTTTTTCTGCCAATGCAATCATGAGCTCTTCATTTTCATTTTTTGCTTTAACAATAGTCTTATTAATGGCTAATTTGTTTCCTATAGCTAACCCATTAATAATTTCTGGGTTTTGCATTTCTAATTGGTCAATCGTTATGCCATATTTTTTTGCAATTGAATATTTTGTTTCTTTCGGTTGTACTATATGAAAAATAGATTCTTCATTAATAATCCTTGCTCTGCCATCTATCGTCTTTTTCTTATTTGGAATTTCTATTTTTTGTCCTATTTGAAGCCCTTCTTTTAATAAAATTTCATTTTTTTCATCTAAATCTTTTACTGATACATTATATAAACGGGCAATACTAAATAATGTTTCTTGTGATTGTACTTCATGAAATTTGCCATCAAAAACTATTTTTTTTGATAAGGAATACCTTGTTGAGGAATATTTAAAATAACTCCTTCTTTAACAGTATTTTGCATAAGCAATGGGTTTGCTTCTTTTAATTCTTCTACTGAAAGTTGATACTGTTTTGCTATACTATAAAGTGTTTCTTTATTTAAAACTTGATGTTTTTCATAACGTACTGCATTTACATCATTTTTTTTTAGCATATAAGAAATAGACTGTACATTAGGAATCATTAGAATCGTATTTTCTTGAATTCCTTTTTCAGCTCCTGCATTTAATTTCAAAATATCTGAAACGGATACCTTATATTTCTGAGCTATTGCTTGTAGAGTTTCATTTTTTTGTATTAAATGTCTAAATATTTTTTCTTGTTGGGCATAATAAGATTGGGATAAAAAGAATAAACTAATAAGTAGGTGTTTGATCATAAGATTAGTAAGTTATTTTTTTGAGAACACCAATTTAAATAAAAATGCCGTGTATTTCTATTTTACACGGCATTTTTATTTAAGGTATTATTCCCACTCTATAGTTGCAGGTGGTTTTGAACTAATATCATAAACTACTCTATTAACACCTTTTACTTTATTAATAATTTCATTGGATATCTTCATCAAAAACTCATACGGTAAGTGAACCCAATCAGCAGTCATTCCATCAGTAGATTCTACTGCTCTAAGTGCTACTACCTTTTCATAAGTACGTTCATCTCCCATTACTCCTACACTATTTACTGGTAATAAGATTGCTCCTGCTTGCCATACTTTATCATATAAACCATGATCTTTAAGACCTTGTATAAAGATAGCATCTACATCTTGTAAAATTCTTACTTTTTCAGGTGTAATATCTCCTAAAATACGAATTGACAATCCTGGTCCTGGGAATGGATGGCGACCTAAAAGTTCTTCATCTATACCTAAACTTCTACCTACACGACGAACCTCATCTTTAAATAGCATACGTAAAGGTTCTACTACTTGAAGTTTCATAAAATCAGGCAATCCTCCTACATTATGATGTGACTTAATGGTTGCTGAAGGTCCTTTAACTGATACAGATTCAATAACATCTGGATAAATTGTACCTTGTGCTAACCATTTTACCTCTTCAATTTGGTTTGCTTCATCATCAAATACTTCTATAAATACACGACCTATAATTTTACGTTTAGTTTCTGGATCTTCAACTCCTGCTAACTCAGACAAGAAACGTTCTGAAGCATCTACTCCCTTTACATTTAGTCCCATTCCTTTGTATTGATTTAATACATTCTCAAACTCATTTTTACGTAATAAACCATTGTTAACGAAAATGCAGTATAAATTTTCTCCTATAGCTTTATTTAGCAAAACTGCTGCCACTGTAGAATCTACACCACCAGATAATCCTAATACTACTTTATCATTATTTATTTTAGCTTTCATTTCAGCTACTATATCTTCAACAAATGAGCTAGCTGTAAAATTTTGAGGCACCTGAGCTATCTTTACCAAGAAATTTTCGAGCATTTGTTTACCATCTTCACTATGATAAACTTCTGGATGAAATTGAATAGCATAAGTTGTTTCTCCTTCTATACGATAAGCGGCATTTTCAACATCTTTAGTAGAAGCCAAGCGAACCCCTTTTGTAGGTAGTTGTTTAATAGTATCACTATGACTCATCCATACTTGACTATTAATATTTACCTCTTCAAAAAAAACTTCATCATCTTTTATAAAAGATAAATTAGCTCTACCATATTCTCTAATGTTAGAAGGAGCCACTTCTCCTCCATTAAAATGAGCTAAATACTGTGCTCCATAACAAACTGCTAACAAAGGCATCTTACCTCTTATTTGAGACAAATCAGGATGAGGAGCATCTTCCGCTCTAACGGAAAAAGGACTACCTGATAAGATTACAGCCTTATAGCTGCTTAAGTCTGATGGAACATGGTTAAAAGGAAAAATTTCGCAGAAAATATTTAACTCGCGAACGCGGCGTGCAATAAGCTGTGTGTATTGCGACCCGAAATCTAAAATAAGTACATTGTGTTGCATGTACAAAATTAAACAAATTCTGAATAAATGAAAATTTTAATTATATGAAGATTTCCACAACGAAGTAAAAGTATGTTAAGCCTATTTTTAATCCTTAAAAAATGATTGTTATTTTTTCTCATCTATAAAAAAACCTCACATCTCTTTTCAAATATAACTAAAATAGCTTATCAGAACATACGGAAAACTGTATTTTTAATAATATAAACATCCAAGGAATATCTCGTAATCAGTTACATCTATCCTGTTTAGAAGATAAAATTTCGCCTGACAATACAGTACGTTTTATAAAGGCTTTTGTTGAGTATATAGACCTTATAAAAACAGGTTTTACCTCCATTATTTTAAAAAGAGAAGATCATCCAGCTTCAACACTCAAGTATTTCTTAAAATCTATTTATACCGTTATTTAAACAACATACGTAGCGCTAGAAAACGAAAAAGAGAGTATATTCCCAATATCAAAATGCAGTGGGTTTTCTCTACAAGAAGCGGTTGATAACAAACATAATTTAGTAGTAGCTACTCATACTATTAACAGAAACGACAAAAATACACTTTCAACCATAGCTTCAGAAGTCAAAGAAAATTTAAAAATAGAAGCATTTACCGTTTTAGTCTACAAAGCCTATCACACAGAAAGAGAAATAACAACATGAGCAAATAACAATATCAAACGCACGATAAATATTCTTGGAGCACTCAATTTAATAACTAAATTCAAGACATAGAACTCATCTCACAATAGAAAGACTTGTTTTTGATCAAAACGACTTATTTAAACTCGTTTTTAACGTTTGTGTTTTTTTGGACAACTCAAATAAGTTTAAAGTAATCAAGGCTTAGAGCTCAAATAAATTAGTTTTAGGAACTCAATTGATTTTAAAAGGGAAGTTTTTCACAGCCTGACGGTTTGGGACTTGGCGATGTAGTAGAAATCGAAGCACAAATAATCAGTTTTGCACAAAAGTTCAAACGAAGAATTATTGTTCAATTTAACACTGAACCCGCCATTTTTATAAGAGGCTATCCAAAAAGTCCGCAATCTTGTCATTTGACTTCGTCCAGTCGCTTTGCTCTAGTTGACCAAAGAGAGACCCGAGAGCTCCGATCAAACAGGCGAAGCAAATCACATAGTACTGATTATGAGACTCCTCCTTCCATCAGAGTAACAAACTGTGTGTTGATTTTTTACTTTTAGGACAGCCTCTTCATTCTTGGTTATTCAAGTCCAACGAAACCTTAGCTGTTAGCTGCTAGCATATTTTTCAAGTTGTTCTTTTAAATTGTTTTTTATATTATCTTCCCATTCAATTTTCAAAATACTCAATTTTATTGCGTCAATAATTTTTCCGTCGGCATCTTTACTAAATTGTCTTAATATTCCTTCAACTTTACATCCAATACTTTTCATTGCGTTTATACTTCTTTCGTTTTTACTATTTGCTCCGAAACCTACTCTTATCATTTTTAGTTTATCAAAGGCAAACTCTAAAAGAAGATATTTACAATTTTTGTTTAATCCAGTTCCTTGAAATTTTTTTCCATACCAAGTAAACCCAATATCAAGACGTTTAAATTCGTTAGAAATTTCGTAAAGTCTTGTCATTCCTGCATATTGGTTAGTTCTTTTGTCAAAAACAATAAAGGTGTATTGATTTTTGTCTTTGAATAGCTTCATTGCTGTTTCAAAGTAGCTGTCAAAATTATCTTTACCATTTCCCCCATTAATATTAAACTTCCAAATTTCAGGTTCATTAATTGCAAAGTTTATTAGTTTTTCTTTGTCCGAAATTTCCAAAGGCCTTAATAAAACACAGTCGTTTTCTAAAATATATTTTTCTGTAAAATCAAAATTCATAATTGTCAATGTTATGCGTTTTTTATGAATGCTTACAGCCAACATGAATCTGTAAAAAAACTCACAGCACCAGTCAAATATAGTTAAAAAATAAACCTCTCTAAAATATCTTTTAAAGAGGTCTTTTTTTGTTTTTTGAGAATTATTTTCTAAAAAATCAGGAGTTATGCAACAGTTACCAATGTTAACCGTTCAGCTTTATTTTTCAACTGCTATATGTATCAATAATCTTAATTTTTTATTTAGCTGATTTAAGATTTCCGAATGTTACAGACAATAGTAAAAAACCAATACCTATACCAATTAGTGCACCCTTTGTAAAATCAGTTAGTTCTATAAAACGGTTTAAGATTTGTGATGTTGCAATTACAAAAATTCCAGTTATCATTAAGATAAGAACATTTTTCTTTAAATTTCTTTCCATTTTTTTAAATTTTTATAATTATTAATTCAAGTTGTTCCTTATGTAGTTATAAAAAAGCAAAGGTTAAGTAAATTCGTTTTACGAACCAATAACTTAAACCAATGCTTTACAAAGACAAAATTATATCATTTTTTTATTTAATCGATGATATTTTTAAAGGATTTAAACATTCAGAAGACATTCCATTGAAAGGAGTGCTTTAGCTCAAATTATTTCATTAAAACAAGGGAAAAACCTCCTCTTTTTAAGAACCTTACTTATGACTTCAAAAACTCAATTCTAAACAACATAAATTTTCAAATTTCATCTAAAAAAACAAACCTCTCCAAAATTGCTTTTAAAGAGGTCATTTTTTATGTTTTTTGAGAATTATTTTTTAAAAATTAGGAGTTGCGCAACAGCTACCATTGTTATAAACAGGTTATAGTATATTCGCAACTATAATTAGAATCAAAACAACAATTGTTAATACACAAAGTATAATTTTCTGTTGTTTAGCTTTCTTTATATAACCTTCTTTTTAAAATCCCAAGTAAATAACACTTCCATTAAAACTTCATCAAGGGAAAATATAAAATCTAATAAGTCCCATTTTTCTTTTGCTTTACGTAAATTTTCAATTTTATTTTCTTTATTGGCTATATATTTTTTTTGTTTATTTTTTTGCTGAATAGTTTCCTTACTCACATTACGATTTACTAACTCATTCTGAGCCAACATAACTGCTCGCTTATTCCATTTTTTTGGTTCACAGACTATATCAAGTAACTGCTTTATACTTCTTTCCTTTATTGGCGGTTTAAATTCGTCTGTCATTCAACTTTCAATTTAGGAAAATTCTTTTATTAACTTACTGCTAACTTTAATATAGAGGACCCTTGAAAATTTAAAATCTACTATTTTCTATCCTGCAAAGCAAAAACATTTTTTAACAAATCACTAGTTCTTGAATTTAAATTAGTTCGAATATCTTTTTCTTCAACAGCTATCATTTTAAAAACCCCATCAAGTGCCTTATTCGTTACATAATCTGTTATATCAGGATTAACTTTAGACACAAAAGGAATAGCATTATAACGATCTATGATTGTTTTCCACAAAGCATCTGCTCCTACTTTACCAATAGATTTTTGAACTACAGGATTAAATTTTAAGTAAAGAGGTTTTCTGGTTCCCGTTTGTAAAAAGTCTGTTGCAGCATCTTCCTGACCTAATAAAATATTTTTTGCATCTGTTATCGTTATATTCTTAATTGCATTTACAAAAATAGGAGTCGATTCTTTTACAGCATCCTCAGCAGCTCTGTTCAATGCTTTTACCCCATCATCCGCTAAATTTCCCATTCCTACTTTTCGTAACATACTATCTACTTTTTGTAGTTCATCAGGTAGTACTATTTTAACTAATTGATTACCATAAAAACCATCAACAGCCGTAAGTTTAGAAACTTGATTTGTAACTCCTTTATTCAATGCCTCCTTTAATCCTCCTGCAATATCTAAAGTATTTTTTTTTGTTGAATTAGTAATTACAGATTCTGTTGTTTTTTTTATAAAATCTTTTAATTGAGCTTGACTCATAGTAGGAATCAAAAATGCTAGGATAACTATTCTTTTCATTTTTATTAAAATTGTATTTATCAAAATTACACAAATTATGTGCCTAATTTTTTTTTATTTGTTTCATTTTTTTTCATCCTTTTTTTTAGCGTAAAATCAGTAAATTGCACCCGATAATTAAAAATCAAAATGGAACAAACACAACCGTATCAACCCAAAAATAAAGTAAGAATTGTAACAGCTGCGTCATTATTTGACGGACATGATGCCGCGATTAATATTATGCGACGAATTATCCAAGCTACCGGAGTAGAGGTAATTCACTTAGGACACGATAGAAGTGTTGAAGAAGTTGTAAATACTGCTATTCAAGAAGATGCCAATGCCATTGCGATGACTTCGTACCAAGGAGGTCACAACGAATATTTTAAATATATGTATGATTTGCTAAAAGAAAAAGGAGCAGGTCATATCAAAATTTTTGGTGGAGGCGGTGGTGTAATTCTTCCTTCTGAAATTGAAGAGTTACACGCTTACGGAATCACTAAAATTTACTCCCCAGACGACGGAAGAGCTTTAGGATTACAAGGTATGATTAATGAATTGGTCAAACTAGCAGAACCAGCCCCCCCGCCCCCGAAGGGGGAGCCAATGAGATAAACGATAAATTGGCTGAAAAAGATGTAAATACCATATCAAGACTTATAACATTAGCAGAAAACGAACCCGATACTTTTCACAAAGTATTTCAGGCACCCCCTTCGGGGGCGGGGGGGCTTTTCCCGTACTTGGTATTACAGGTACTGGAGGTGCCGGTAAATCGTCTTTAGTTGACGAATTAGTGCGTCGTTTTTTAATCGATTTTCCAGAAAAAACTATTGGTTTAATTTCAGTTGACCCTTCAAAACGTAAAACGGGAGGGGGCTTTATTAGGCGACCGTATTCGTATGAATGCGATCAATAATCCTCGTGTATATATGCGTTCGTTAGCAACACGTCAATCGAATTTGGCTTTGTCTAAATATGTAGCCGAAGCGATTCAAGTATTGAAAGCGGCTAAATACGATTTGATTATTCTGGAAACTTCAGGTATTGGTCAATCGGATACTGAAATTCTAGATCACTCTGATGTGTCGTTGTATGTAATGACACCTGAGTTTGGAGCGGCTACCCAATTGGAAAAAATCGATATGTTAGATTTTGCCGATTTAGTAGCATTGAATAAATTCGACAAACGTGGTGCTTTAGATGCGATTCGCGATGTGAAAAAACAATACCAACGCAACCATAATTTATGGGATGTAGAGGCAGATACGATGCCTGTTTTTGGAACGATTGCTTCGCAATTTAACGATCCAGGAATGAATACTTTGTATAAGTCAATTATGGATAAAATTGTCGAAAAAACAGGTGCCAACCTAAAATCGACTTTTGAAATTACGCGAGAAATGAGCGAGAAAATCTTCGTGATTCCGCCGCATAGAACTCGTTACTTATCTGAAATTGCCGAAAATAATCGTAAATATGACGAAACCGCTTTATCACAAGTAGAAGTAGCACAAAAGTTATACGGTATTTTCAAAACTATCGAATCGGTGAATGGGAATCTGCCACAAATCGATAAAGCAGGAATCATCGAGTCTTCGTTGAAAATAAATGAAGGCAACAAAGATTTCTTAGGTTTGTTAATCAAAGAATTCGACCGTGTAAAAATGAATTTAGACCCATACAACTGGGAAATTATTCAAACGTGGGACGAAAAAGTAAATAAATACAGAAACCCAATTTACGCTTTCAAAGTGCGTGATAAGGTTATCGAAATAAAAACACATAGCGAATCACTTTCGCATACCCAAATTCCTAAAGTAGCGCTTCCAAAATACCAAGCGTGGGGCGATATTTTAAAATGGAACTTACAAGAAAACGTACCTGGAGAATTCCCATTTGCGTCAGGATTATATCCATTTAAACGTGAAGGCGAAGATCCTACGCGTATGTTCGCAGGAGAAGGTGGTCCTGAAAGAACCAACCGCCGTTTCCATTATGTATCGCTTGGCATGCCAGCTAAACGTTTATCAACGGCGTTCGACTCGGTAACGTTATACGGAAACGATCCAGATCATCGACCTGATATTTACGGTAAAATTGGTAATGCAGGGGTTTCGATATGTTGTTTAGACGATGCGAAAAAATTATACTCAGGTTTCGATTTAAGTCATCCTGCGACTTCGGTATCGATGACAATTAACGGACCTGCACCTATGTTGTTAGGCTTCTTTATGAATGCAGCGATTGACCAAAACTGCGAAAAATACATCAAAGAAAATGGTCTAGAGGCTGAAGTAGAACAAAAGAAAAAAGAATTATACGATGCCAAAGGTTTAGTAAGACCAAGTTACAACGGCGAACTACCAGAAGGTAACGACGGATTAGGGTTGATGCTTTTAGGACTAACCGGTGACCAAGTATTACCAGCCGATGTCTATCAGGATATTAAAGTAAAAACCTTAGCACAAGTACGTGGTACGGTTCAAGCCGATATTTTAAAAGAAGACCAAGCCCAAAATACCTGTATTTTCTCGACGGAGTTTGCCTTACGTTTAATGGGTGACGTACAAGAATACTTCATCACGCAAAACGTTCGTAATTTTTACTCGGTTTCGATTTCAGGATACCATATTGCAGAGGCAGGAGCGAACCCTATTACGCAGTTGGCGTTTACCTTAGCGAACGGATTTACGTATGTAGAATACTACTTAAGTAGAGGGATGAATATCAACGATTTTGGTCCAAACTTATCGTTCTTCTTCTCTAATGGTATCGATCCAGAATATGCTGTAATAGGACGAGTAGCACGTAAAATTTGGGCAAAAGCACTTAAAAATAAATACGGTGCCAACGAAAGAGCGCAGATGTTGAAATACCATATTCAAACCTCTGGGCGTTCGTTACACGCACAAGAAATCGATTTCAACGATATTCGTACGACCTTACAAGCGTTATATGCGATTTACGACAACTGTAACTCATTACATACCAATGCGTATGACGAAGCGATTACCACGCCAACAGAAGAATCAGTACGTCGTGCAATGGCAATCCAGTTGATTATAAATAAAGAATTAGGATTAGCGAAAAACGAAAACCCAATCCAAGGTTCGTTTATCATTGAAGAATTAACCGATTTAGTAGAAGAAGCGGTATTAGCAGAGTTCGATCGAATCACGGAAAGAGGTGGGGTATTAGGTGCAATGGAAACAATGTACCAACGCTCTAAAATCCAAGAAGAATCGTTGTACTACGAAACCTTAAAGCATACAGGTGAATTCCCAATTATAGGGGTAAATACCTTCTTAAGTTCTAAAGGTTCGCCAACGGTAATTCCAGCCGAAGTAATTCGTGCGACCGAAGAGGAAAAACAATTCCAAATCCAAACACTAGAAAATCTGCATAAAGCCAATGATGCCAAAGTAAAAGAACAACTAGCCATCATTCAAGAAACAGCGATCCAAAACCAAAACATTTTCGAAAAGTTAATGGATGCGGCTAAGGTTTGTTCGTTAGGACAAATTACAAGTGCGTTGTTTGAGGTTGGTGGGCAGTATAGAAGAAATATGTAAGCAGAGAGCCAAAATCTTTTTCAAAGATTTTGTGCGAATCGCTTATGCTGAGCTTGTCGAAGCATCTCAGCGAACCGAAATCTTTTTCAAAGATTTCGTGTGAGTCACTTACACTGAGCTTTTCGAAGTGTTTATTATAAATAAAAGTATTATAAAAAAAAGCCTCACGATGTGAGGCTTTTTTTTATAAATTAATCTTCTTTCCTTTAGGATATTTGATCTGGTAGGATAATCGTTTCTTTATAAGACCTTTTGAAAGGATATTTACTTTCCAGAACAGTATTCCAGTATCTTCCTTGTAATCGGCATTGTCAACATTCGCCTTTTCAACTTTTATTTCCTTGTTCTGACTCACCGGAACGCGGTCATAAATTTTTACATCTGCATCAATAGCTTTGTTGTTGCGTAATGTGATTTCATAATTACGGTCTACAATTCTTGTGGTGCCTAATAAGGATTTGTCTTTTAAATTGTTGATTTGTTTTCGTTCTATTACCAAATTGTTGTCTATTCCCATAGAAATTACCAATTCTTCATCCGTCTGGTAAGGATTGATGTAGGTGGTACCTGCATAACTTCCTTCAGTATAAATGCTGGCATCTCCAGGTAGTAAATCGTATTTGGTCCACTCTTTTATTTTGGCGGTCAGGAATACATTTTCACTTAAAAGGGGAGCTGAATAATATTCGAATTCTGCCGGAATGCTAAAATTATCGATTTCAATAACAGAAGGAGCTTCGTCAGATGGAATAGAATAATTCTTTTTAATTTTAAATAATACTGAATTTATTGCTATTTCTTTCTCATCTCCTGTTGCTGTTAGAATTTCTTCTGGTATTTCCTCTTCTTTGTCTGTTTCTCTTTTTTTGCTTTTTGTCCCATAACCCACAACAACGACTTCCTGTAATTGGGCCGAACTATCTTCTAAAACTACATTCATGGTATTACTGTAAATTGGAAGAGTTACTTCTTCCATTCCTAAAAAAGAATATACCAGTTCTTTCCCGTTCTCAACTTTTAGTTGGTAGGTTCCGTCAAATCCAGTTTGTACACCTCTTGTGGTTCCTTTGATTACAACATTTACACCCGGAAGAGGACCTGATTTATCAGTAACTATTCCAGAAACTGTTTTTACTAGAGGGTTGTAATTAAATTTCTGATTTTTAAATGCAGATGTTTGTCTGTTGTCATAGTAATTGATGAAATTAAGATAATGACTGTCAACTTTAGGTTTTTCGTTATTAACCGTTGGGTTTGCTGTTGAAAGTGTTAGTTTAACGTCATTCCAGTTTTCGCCTGTGGTTTGGTATACTTGTGCTTTGTAGGCAAATTGTAAAGCGTCTTTGGTATTTTTAGCTTTAATTTCATAAGAAGGATTCCATCCAGCATTCGATACGTTGTATTTTATGTTGAGATTAAGTAAGATGTCTTCGTTAGGATTGTTGAATTTTAAAATAATCTCTCCTTTCTGTTCTTTTTCTTCACCACTTATTTTGTTCATTTCTAAATGCATTGCAGATAGTTCATTTTTCAAGTTTTCTATTTTTTTGGTAATGTCGAAAATTTCCATTTTAATAACTGGTACTCTTTCTCTGTAATGGTTGCTGTGAACCAGTATTTTTTCTAAAGTAACCGATTGCTGTGAACTGCTTAATGTCTTGTTTTGAGCTAAAATAGTTTCTTCTTCCTGCAGCCCTTTTATTTTACTGTCAAGAAAAGCAACTTCTCTTAGTTTAGCATCTATTTCGCTCTGGAGTTTGCTCATTTTCTCTGAAGTAACTTTTTTAGGATAAAATAAGGTCTCATAACCAAAAGAAAGAATGGAAACATCTTTTAAGCCACTGATTTGAATAGTGTTTTGATTGATATATGGTGATAAATCAATAATTCGAACTTGTGAATTTCCTTTTGGGATGGTAACAGAAGATTCAGCATAAACTTGTGCTCCTGAAGTGTAAACGGTTACTTCTTTGGTAGTTGCTTTAATTTTTATCTCATTAGCAAATAAGGATAATGAGCAAAACAATAATAAAAAATGTTTCATAGAAAAAAGGAATGAACTTTTGTTTTTTAAAGCGGGAAGATACTATGATTTTCTGAATTCAAATTATTATACTTTGAATATTATTAGAAGAAAAGTACATTTTAAAGTTATAGTGCTAGGTTTTTTGACACTATCCTACAAAGTGTGTAAGTTAAAAAGTTTAGGCTTGGATTTTATAATCTGAGCCTTTTTTCAAATATAAGATTAAATTGGTTTAAAACAATACCCCAATTTTGTATTGGCATCGACCATTTTTTAGTTGCTTCTTTTAAGGCAAGGTAAACCGATTTTATTACCGCCTCATCTGTTGGAAACGACATTTTGTTTTTGGTGTACTTGCGAATTTTCCCATTAAGATTTTCAATTAAATTTGTGGTATAAATAATTTTGCGGATTTCTAACGGGAAGTCAAAAAAGATGGTTAATTCGTCCCAATTTTCCCTCCAAGATTTGATAGCATATCCATATTTAGATTCCCATTTTTGAGCAAAATCTTCTAGAGCTAACTCGGCGGCTTGTTTTGTTGGTGCTGTATAGACTAGTTTCATGTCGGTTGTAAATTGCTTTTTATCTTTCCATACGACATATCTACAAGCATTTCTTATTTGGTGAACCACACAAATCTGTGTTTGTGATTCAGGAAAAACAGAACGTATGGTTTGAGTAAATCCGTTTAAATTATCGGTAGCCGTTATTAAAATATCTTCCACTCCGCGGGCTTTTAAATCGGTTAAAACACTCATCCAGAAGCTTGAACTTTCATTCTTACCTAACCACATACCAAGAACTTCTTTTCGTCCTTCATGATTAAGTCCTACTGCTAAATAGATAGTTTTATTGATTACTTTTGAGTTTTCACGAACTTTGAAAACAATTCCATCCATCCAAACAATTAAGTAAACTTCATCTAATGGTCTGTTTTGCCAGGTTACTATCTCACTTGCTACTGCATTAGTAATTCTTGAAATGGTAGAAGTTGAAATGTCAAAATTATACATTTCTTTGATTTGCTCTTCAATATCACTAACACTCATTCCTTTAGCATAAAATGAAATGATAACATTCTCTAAACCATCAATAATATTATGTCTTTTAGGGACTAAAACAGGTTCAAAACTACCTTCTCTATCTCTTGGGACTTTAATTTGATCTTCTCCAAAGGAAGTCTTAATCTTCTTGGTTCCATGACCATTACGATAATTGCCGTCAGAGGTTTTTTGATGTTTTTCGGTATCTAAGTGAGCATCTAGTTCGGCATTGAGCATGTGTTCTACTGCTCGTTTATGCATTTGCTTAAAAAAGGAAGATAAATCTTCTCCATTTTTAAAGGATTTAAAAAAATCCTTGTTGTTTAATAAGTCTTCTTTGTCTATCATAACTATGTAAATATATAAAACGTTAAAAAGTTATTTCCGAAAAATTTTAGCTCTTTTAAGCGAGCTAATTTTTCAGAATAACTTTTTAACTTACACAGTTTGTGTTATACTGCCGGTTTTTTACTCAGCTTAGCAAAAGTTCCTGACTTTGAGTTACCAAAAGTAAAATAGTTTGTTCAATATAAAGATATTCCTCAGCTAGCGCGAGCTTCCAGCCATAAGTGTTCGAAACCCTATTTTGGTTTGAAAATATCCTCAACTTGATTTGGGTTTCCACCGCATTTTTCCACAATATCTTTGATGATTAATACTTCTAACTCGTTAGCAAATTTTAGTTTTGGTATTTTGTACCCTTTTAGATTGTTTAGTTTTTTATAAACTGTCAAAAGGATCGCCATTATCAAAGTCATATACATAACAACCTTTATTCCGTTTAGATTCCTAGAAATCAAATGACTAAAGTTTAAGTTTTGTTTTATAAATTTAAAAAACACTTCAATCTCCCATCGCTTTTTGTAAATATCGACAATCTCTTTAGAAGTCAGGTCATTACTATTACTTAAAAAATAGAATATTTCATTACTTTCCTTTTCTCTTGCAATGATTAACCTTAAAAATGAAGTTGTTTTTTTATTTCGTTTATCAAACAATATGACCTTCAAATCTCTTTCAATATATAATCTTTCTGTTTCGTTTTGAACTATTTTAAATTCCTCAACTATATCAAATCGAGTATAATTATTAAGACGAGTAACAAAAATAAAATTCTGGTTATTAAAACTTTCAAATGCACTTCTTGCCTGAAGTCCGCGGTCAAAGACCAATATATTTTCTGGACTTAGGGGACATTCATTTATCAAATCTTTTAAAGCAAAATCTTCAGAAACGAAAGCTTGTTCTGTAAATATCTTTGAGTGTATAGGAACATTCGAAAAAGCCATACTAAATTTCACAAATCTTTTATCTCCTTGTTTGTTAATCTGCATTCCTTCTTCAAATAATTTAGAAGAAATACTGACTAAAGTAGAGTCGAAAGCAATGATGTTGTGCTTTTTATTAAGATATTTATTTTGAAATTGTTTCAAGCAACTTTTGAAAATTGCTTCGAAATAACACGGATTTATAGTAACTAATCGGTCTCTTATCGAATTGTATTTTACTCCGTCAAAACTATTGTTTGCAATACTTTTAAATGCTAATGAATGATAAAATTCCTCCATAACCCTCAGGCTATTATTTTTTACATTTAGCATTGAAAAAAGTAAAAGTTGAAACATCGTTTGCCCATTGAGCTTTTTAACTTGGTAATCAACCTTGTACTTTAATGATAATCTTTCTAATTCCTCTTTTGGAATATAATTTAACACTTCCGAAACTTGCATAGTTTCTTGTAAAATTATAAAATTTAAGGTTTCGAACACTTATCGCTAGAAGCTCGCCCTAGCAAGGGAAATCAACGAGTTTTCAATATCTTATTTATCCTTACTTAACTCTAGTTTTTGATTTTCTTTTTGCTATTTTCGAGGGACAAATCTGTGAGTAACCCTTTCAGCAGTCAGAGACTCTGAAAGCGGTTAAAGCAGTTGCAGACTTTGAAAGGTTACCGCAGCTAGACTTGTAAAGCGCTTATAACCTAGAGAATTTTTTTATCAAACTATCGTTATCAACTAGAAAAATGATTATACGCTAAAAGCTATTCCGCCTAATCAAAAAGTATTAGACCTAATTAAGTTAGCACTAAACCTAATTAAATAATTAATAAACCAAATTAAATAAGTAATAAGCCTGATTTAATTAGTATTAAACCAAATCTAATTACTATTAAGCCTAATTAAATTAGTTATTACCAATGCCTTTTTTTACATCATAATTCTCTTTCAAGCGTCTCATTAATAATCGTACCCCTAGGTTGAAGTGTTAAGACAAATTCGCCAAATTGTTTTCTTTTTTCGGGATTGGAACCTTTAAAGGGGGGTATTTCGGGATCGTTTTCTCCCTGAAAAGGTTGAATTCTTGCGCGGTGTGACAGTAACTCTTGTAAGGTGATGTTCGATGGCTTTTAGCTTTCCACTCTGGAAATCAATCGAACAATCGAGTAGTCCAATTTATTTTGCCTTTTTCGACATACTTCGCAATAAGAAATTAGGTTATGAAAATACAATTAAAAACGCATATATTCCAACAAAAAAGAGTATTGAAATTAATATTCCAACACTCTTAAATTTTACATTTCTAATACTATGCCACATAAAATTAGATCTTAAGCAAAAATAGTTAAATCTATCCACTTTTACATTTCTCTAAAGATTGTGTGC
Source organism: Flavobacterium oreochromis (assembly GCF_019565455.1). Classification (NCBI taxonomy): domain Bacteria; kingdom Pseudomonadati; phylum Bacteroidota; class Flavobacteriia; order Flavobacteriales; family Flavobacteriaceae; genus Flavobacterium; species Flavobacterium oreochromis. The sequence continues at coordinate 2,881,888 of NZ_CP067377.1, read as the reverse complement.
ATTAATCTTTTTTATCATTAATACTTTCTTCTAGAGAGATCATTGTTTCTGTTCTGTATACTCCATCTATATCATCAATCATATAGATTACTTCTTTAGCATGTTTTGTATCTTTTGCTCTAATTTTACAAAAGATATTAAACTTACCTGTAGTTACGTGTGCAACTGTGACAAAAGGTATTTCATTAATTCTTTCTAAAACAAACTTAGTTTGCGATGTATTATTTAAAAATACTCCAACATAGGCAATAAATGAATAACCTAATTTTTCATAGTCCAACGTTAGTGAGGATCCTTGAATAATACCTGCATCTTCTAATTTTTTAACACGTACATGGACAGTTCCTGCTGAAATTAAAAGTTTTTTTGCAATGTCTGTAAATGGTATTCTCGTATTATCAATTAACATATCAAGAATCTGATGATCAACCTCATCTAATTTAAACTTACTCATATAATTATTTCTTTGTTTGTGTTTTATTTTTTTAGTTTTTGTTTAAAAATATCTCTAAAATATTACTTTTTACGTAGACCATTCACAAAAATATTGTTAATGTTTACAGAAAAGTTAGTATTTTTTTCTAATTTGGGATAGTTCCCAAATTCATCTTGATAAAGTCCGCCTTCTAAGTCATAAACTTGATGCGCGAAACTTCTTTCTAGATCTCCAATTTTTACGATCTCTGCTTCAAAATGGACCTTTTCTTGAAAAAGGACTTCTTTATAGTGGGATGCAAATTTAGTAATAATATCTAAAGAATCCTCTTTTAACCTAACATTTTTATAAATAAAGTCATAAAAATTGATTTTATTTTGCGGAATATTCAAATATTCATTTAAATTCACATCGTCTTCTTTTTGAGAAATGATATGTTGTAATGCTCTGATGTACGAAATAAAAACATACTTTCTAGTTTCTTCTCTTTCATAATCATTTTGAAAATGGCCTGCTTCAAATAAAATAGTAGGAACACCTGACGACTGAAAATAATCTCCTATGCAATTTAAATTAAAAGCATCATCAAATCTACCAATTTGATTAGGTATATATTTTTGTAATTCCTCATTTATTGCCAAAATAACACTTACAGCTCGTAATCTACATTCATTATATTCACAAGCTTCGTTAAAGGAAGGGGCTAAGAAAGAAACCGTTGCTGGCATACCTGAATCTCCAACGCCAAAAATAGTACGTTGATCATGTAAATTAAAGCAAAAATCAGGTTTAAATTCTTCAAATACTTTTCGTAAAATTTGTGATTCTGGTTGAGTTAATTGTACTGAATCCCTGTTTAAATCTACTTGATTAGCATTTACTCTTGTATAAACAGCAGCTCCATCAGGATTAACTATAGGAATAATAAAAAGAGTACATGACGTTGCTATTTTTTTAGCTAATAAATTATCTGTATCTAAAAAATTGAAAAAAATCAAACAAGGCTTTTGTAGTAGTCGATTCATTTCCATGCATTTGTGACCACATAAATATTTTTGTAGGTCCTGTTCCAAACTTAACAGAATAAACAGAACGTCCTTGAACTGATTGACCTAAAACTGCTTTTTGAAAATTTAAACTTAATTTTTCTAATATTTTTTCTAAATGTACGTTTGTTAGATAACGTCCAGAAATACTTTTTTCTTTATAATCTAAATAGTCTTTCATTTGTTTGATCAAATTAATTAAAAATTGATTAAAATAATTACGTAGTTTCCCCTTGAAAAAAGCTTATTTTTTTAAAACATTAATATCTTAAAAAAAACTTTTCCCTTTATTAATAAAAAGGCAATGTAAAAATCAAATTAACAAAGTTGGGTAGCTGTAATTTCTTTCGTATATAATTTTGAAATGAAATACTACTTGGTAAAACTATATTCGGGTACTTTACCTATTACCCCATTAAAATAGCTTTCTAAAATAGCGAAATCTTTTTGTTGATCTCCTGAAGGAACTATTTTAGGAAAAGCAATAACTTGTTTATTTTTCCAATCAAAACCAATTGGAACAATTGGAACATTTGCTTTTAAAGCTATATAATAAAATCCTGTTCTCCATTCTGATACTTTCTTTCTTGTACCTTCGGGTGAAATAGATAATCTAAACTCTTCTTTTTGAGAAAAAATTTTAGCTATTGCATCCACTTTATTTTCATTTTTAAAACGATTTAAAGGCTCTCCTCCTACCCATTTAAAATAATAACCAAAAGGAAAAGAAAAAAGTTCTTTTTAGCAACAAAGTTAATATTAATACCTAATGAACCTCTAGTTAATAAACCTATATAAAAATCATGCCAACTAGTATGAGGTACTACAGGCATCACACTTTTTTTTATATCAATCATACAGGACTGGTAGTCTCCTACTATTTTCCATCCCATTAATTTAAAAAATATAAAACTATATAATCTTTTTTTCATTTGTTTGAGGCTTCATATCTATTTCATACAAAAGTAATTCAATTTTTTTATCCTGTACTAAAAAGTCATTTTAAAAACATAAAAAACGACTTTTCAAGTACTTTTATCTTAATCTTTTACTAGGAATAATTAATATTATTATATGTATAACAGACTTTGTTTAAAAAAATATTTTAACTTTTTGTTTTTTATTTAACTTCTAAAAAGGTTTTTAATTTAGACTTGCTCTAAATATTTTTGAGTTATAAAATCAATATCTTTAATTGATTTACGAGCCCAATCTATCCTTTTTTCTAAAAACTCAGCATCTGATAAATGCCATTGTAGATTAGAATGACGTAATCGATTTGTTAAACTTTGTATAATAATAGCAGCTGATACAGATATATTTAAACTTTCTGTAAATCCAACCATTGGAATTTTCAAAAATCCATCTGCCTTTTTATAACTTCTTCTGAAATTCCTACTCTTTCTGTACCAAAATAAATTGCTGATGGTTTAGATATATCAAAATCTTCTAAGACATTATCTTTTTCATGTGGGGTAGTTGCTATAATTTGATATCCTCTTGCTCTCAAATCATTCATACAATCTTGATTATTAGAAAAACGCTTGATATCTACCCATTTTTCTGCTCCAAGGGCAATTTCTTTATCAATTCTTTTTCCAAAACGTTGTTCTACAACATTTAATTCTTGAATACCAAAAACTTCACAACTTCTCATAACAGCACTGGTATTATGTAATTGATAAACGTCTTCACAAACTACAGTAAAATGTTTAGTTCTATTTGCTAAAATCTTCTTAAAGCCTTCCTTTCTATTTTCTGTTATAAATGTTTCTAAATATTCTAAATATTTTTCATCCTGAAATAAAGATTGCATTGTAAATGTTTTTAATTATCTTGGCAAAAATAATTAAAAGTTATGGTTGTTTTATGAATTACCTTTAATCATAACTATGCCTATTTTAATAATCCTAAAATTACCCATATAAATGAAAAAAAAACTAGTTATTTTAACAGGAGCTGGCATGAGTGCTGAAAGTGGTATTAGCACCTTTCGAGATTCTAATGGATTATGGGAAAACCATGATATCATGGAAGTAGCTTCACCTGAAGGATGGCAAAAAAACCCCGCTTTAGTTTTAGATTTTTACAATAAGCGAAGGGCTCAATTAAAGGAAGTAAATCCAAACAAAGGACATGAAATAATAGCAGAACTAGAAAAAGAGTTTGACGTAGAAATTATAACACAAAATGTAGACAATTTACATGAACGAGCTGGAAGCTCAAAAATCATACATTTACATGGTGAATTAACCAAAGTAAGAAGTACTAAAAATAGTGATTATATAATTAACTGGACAGAAGATTTACACTTAGGCGATTTAGCTCCAGACGGATCACAACTAAGACCTCATATTGTCTGGTTTGGTGAAGCTGTTCCTGGTATAAACCAAGCAATTCCTATACTAGAAAAAGCTGATATTTTAATTATTATTGGAACTTCTTTACAAGTTTATCCAGCAGCTGGACTGATGCATTATACACAAACAAATACGCCTATTTACTATATAGATCCAAAACCAGCTAGTGTCAAAAATTTACAAAATACTATTGAAATAATTCCTTTAAGTGCAAGTGAAGGAATGAAAAAATTGTTAGAAAGAGGGTTATAAATCCCTCTTTCTAACAATTTTACAAACTAACGATTTCATTTTTGGCAAATTCAAACTCTTTTATAATTTCATTTATTATTTCTTGAACTGGCTTTATATCTCTTATTAATCCGGCAATCTGACCAATTTCTAACTCACCTTCTTCCAAATCTCCTTCAAACATACCTCGTTTTGCTCTTGCACGTCCTAGCAATGCTTTTAACTCATCAACTGATGGAGATTTTGTATACAACTCTTGAAGATCATTATAAAACTTATTTTTAATTAAACGTACAGGTGCTAATTCTTTCAAAGTAAGTTGTGTTCCTCCTTCTTCTGTAGTAACTATTGTTTGTTTAAAATTTTCATGAGCAGAACTCTCTACTGAAGCTACAAATCGTGACCCCATTTGTACTCCATCTGCTCCTAAAATCATCGTTGCCAACATACCTCGCCCTGTAGCAATTCCTCCTGCTGCTATTAGTGGAATGCTAATCTGTTCTTTAACCATAGGAATTAAAGTAAGAGTAGTTGACTCTTCACGTCCGTTATGTCCTCCTGCTTCAAAACCTTCTGCCACTATAGCGTCTACTCCTGCTTCTTGTGCTTTTAAAGCAAATTTTGTACTACTTACAACGTGTACAACAATAATTCCTTTTTCTTTCAAGAAAGAAGTCCACGTCTTAGGATTTCCTGCTGAAGTAAAAACTATTTTTACACCTTCTTCTACTATTATTTGCATTATCTCTTCTATATTCGGATAAAGCATAGGTACATTTACCCCGAAAGGTTTATCTGTAGACTGCTTACATTTTTGAATATGCTCACGAAGAACATCTGGGTACATAGAACCTGCTCCTATCAATCCTAAACCACCAGCATTGCTTACAGCACTAGCTAATTTATAACCTGAATTCCAAATCATTCCTCCTTGAATAATTGGATATTTAATTCCAAATAGTGATGTTATTTTATTCAAAATATTTAATTTTTAATTAATTTCCTTTGTACTTTTTTATAGAATTTAGTATTATAACATGGTAAATACCCTGATTTAAATGACTTAAATTTATTTTCTATATTATATTATTTATCAAAACGTTATTAAGAACGAATTACCCTAAATCAGTAGAAATTTTTAGTTCTGAATTAATAGCATCTAAAAATATTTCACAAGTAATACTATCCGTTGTTGAATTTAGTTCTATTTTTAATTTTTCTGATTCAAATTAAATTATCTTCAACACATTATCAAACATATCACAATTAAAAAAAGAAGTTCCCATCGCCATAAGATCTGACTTAATATGATTATCAGCTGTAGTCCCTATTCTAGTATAACTTGATAAGATACGAGAGGAATCAAGTACTCTTACAGTAACCGTATTTTTTGCATCTGCTGGTGTACTTATATGAGATTCTAACATCAAGCTTCTTTTACCTATTGAAATCACACACCTAGTTCCTTTTAAAAAAGTAGTATCTACTGCTCTACTAGCAACAGATGTTTTACTATTCATATGTGCACATTCATAACTATGATTTGGGGTATCAGAATCAAAATTGTCTAAGAAAAAATTAATAACATCTACTCCTAAACGATCAGCTTCTTCTGTTACTTCTACCCAATTAGATGACCCAATTACTTTTCTATAACAACATCTGAAGTAATTTTTATCAAATTAGTAGTATTAGCTCCTATAATAGATAATACACTTGTATCATCTAAATGAGCTATATAAAAATAATTAGAATCAGTTACAAAGTCATAGCCTCTTAGAATTAAATTTAGGTAACGTAAATTTGCAAAGGAAGCTGTAGTATTTACACTAGGAAAACCAGCATCAAAGATTGCCATGATTTTTCCAGCATCTGTATAATTTTGTTGATGTAAGATATGTCCTTTTAACATCTGAATTTGAGTTTCAGAATTACCATAATTACATGCCTTTTTTGATGTATTCATGGCTAACTTTCCTTCTAACAAAACTGTTTTATTTTGAGAATTTAATTTAGTATTTAAAACATGGTTAATATACTGAACATAATCTACAAAAGAGAGATTTGATAAAGCAGCCATATCAACTTGTGTTCCTCTTACATGTAAATAATTTAACCATTTTGATTTAACTAAAACAATGATCCTAGGAGGCATTGTTATTTGATTTACATAGGGCTTATCTATAGATACATCTTGAACGATTCCTTGTACGTGTGGTTTATCTAGGGAACGCTGTGTTAATTCTGAAAGTGGATCAGATAGAAAAGCAGGAGCATTTGGTTTATCTTTTAAAAAAAAACATGCTTCTTCTTCTTGAGCAAAGAAAAAATTTGAAATAAACAAAAAAACTAAAATTTTTTCTATCATGATCTTTGTGTACTTTTAATTTCAAATATACACAAAAAAGTTTTTGCAAATTAAGCTATTACTCCTGAACCAATAAGCTCTTCTCCTATATGCCAAGAGACAAATTGCCCTTGAGTTATAGCTGACATAGGCTCTTCAAATTCTACATACATACCTGATTCAAATTGATGTAAGGTTGCATTTTTAAGTTCTTGACGATAACGAATACGTGCTTTTACTTGCATCTTATGACCTACATTTAAAGCTAAATCAGTACGAATCCAATGAATTTCATCTTTAGCTACAAATAAGGCTTTTTTAAATAAGCCTGGATGAGTATTCCCTTGACCTGTATAAATAGCATTATGTTCTATATCAGTAGCTATTATAAATAAAGGATTTTTAGTTCCTCCTATATTGAGTCCTTTTCGTTGACCAATTGTATAATAATGGGCTCCTTGGTGTTTTCCTAGTAGTTTTCCCATTTCAGGTGTATATTTTATATTAGAAGCCTCAAATTGCAACCGTTCTTCTTCTGTAGCGAATTGAGGTTTAGGCAAGCTATAAATTTCGTTTGTAGCAGGAATTTCATAGACAGAACCTTCTTTTGGTTGTAACTGTTGTTGTAAAAATTCAGGTAAACGAACTTTTCCAATAAAACACAATCCTTGAGAATCTTTTTTTCTGCTGTAATTAATTCCATTTTAGCAGCAATTTCTCTTACTTGTGGTTTTGTTAATTCTCCAATAGGAAATAATGCTTTTGACAATTGTTCTTGAGATAGTTGACATAAAAAATAAGATTGATCTTTATTTCCATCTATACCTGCTAATAATTGATAAATAGGTTGTTCTTTTACTTGAATTTCTGATTTACGACAATAATGTCCAGTAGCTACATAATCAGCTCCTAAAGACATGGCTATTTTAAGGAAAACATCAAATTTAATTTCTCGATTACACAATACGTCAGGATTAGGTGTACGTCCTTTCTCATATTCTGCAAACATATAATCTACAATTTTTTCTTTGTACTGTTCACTTAGATCAACTGTTTGAAAAGGAATTCCTAATTTTTGCGCTACTAACAAAGCATCATTACTGTCTTCTAGCCAAGGACATTCGTTAGAAATCGTTACAGAATCATCATGCCAGTTTTTCATAAACAGTCCAATTACATCATAGCCTTGCTCTTTTAATAAATAAGCAGCCACACTTGAATCTACTCCACCTGATAAACCTACGACAACTCTTTTCATTTGTTTTTTATTTTTAGCCTGCAAAGTTAATTATTTCTTTTTAATCAATGAAGGCTTCTTGTAACCGTTAATTGTATCCGTATTTATTTCTTTAATTAAATTTTTATTAGAATCAAAATATTTCCAAAGGCCTTTTTCTTACCTTCTTTGTATTGTCCTTGAATCAAGACTACTCCATTGTCTTCAAAGACTTTATAATCACCGTGCATAAAACCTTGTAAAAATAGAGCTTCTTCTTTTAGAGTACCTCCTTTAGAATATATTTTAGAAATTCCATTCTTAACGCCGTTTTTATACATTACTTCTTCTGCTAACACACCATCAGTAAAAAATACTTTTTTATTACCTTCTACTCTGTCGTCTATGTAATTTTCAATACACATTACCGCATTTAGACCTTTATGATAATACTTCCATATACCTTGACGTAGTTTATTAACAACTTTTCCTTCGCTTACTTTTAATCCATTTTCATCAAAAAAAATAGTATAAGCACCTCCTTTTCCATCAAATTCACGTGTGGCTTTTAAACTTTTTTTATCATTATCAGCAAAATATTTAAAAACTCCTATTTCTACACCGTTTTTAAAATTACCTTCGTAACGTATTCTATTCGATCCTTGGTAATATCCTTTCCAAAAACCAATACGCTCTCCTTTGTCGTTAGTTTGATTTTCTAAATCTTTTTTTATTTGGGAAAAAACACTAGCTGAACTTAAATAAAGAACAATAAATAACTTATAAATTTTCATCTTTTTACTTTAAAAATAAAACTCAAAATTATTGGTTTTATTTCGTAAACAAAAAAATAAAACCAATTTTAATCTAAAAAGATATGCTTCTTTTTACATTTTTTTAGGTAAGAATATAAATAATGTATTTACTAAAATAAAAAGGTATAATACCTTAATTTTTTTTTAAGATATTATACCAAGAGTTATGGAGAGTGGATAAAAATTAAGACAATAATTGAAGTATAGCTTCTCCTACTCCTTTAGCTGAAGCTGGATTTTGACCTGTAACAACTCTTTGATCTACAGTGATATGTTTTTCCCATAAACCAGATTTTTCAAAAATAGCACCTCTTTCAACTAATTTAGTTTCAAGCATATAAGGAACTACATTTTCTAATTTTATAGAAATTTCTTCATCGTTTGTAAATGAGTTTATTTTTTTACCATCTACTAAATATTTACCATTGCTTAGCTTAATATTTACTAATCCAGAAGGACCGTGACATATACCTCCTACGATACCGTTATTTTCGTAAATTTTTGCTGCTATTTCTGCTAATTCAACATTATCTGCAAAATCCCACATGGTTCCATGACCTCCAATGTAAACAATAACAGAATAATCATTTACATTAACTTCTGATGGTTTTAAAGTATTATGTACTTTGTGGTTATAAGTTACATCATTCCAAAATCTAGCATTAATAGGATCTTCAAGATCAAACCCTTCAACAGGAGCAATTCCTCCTTTAGGGCTCACAAAGTCTACTTCATAACCAGCATCTACTAGAACTTCCCAACAATGACTTACTTCTGATAAATAATAACCTGTTGCTTCTCCTGTGCTACCTTTAACATTGTGACTTGTTAAAACAAATAAAATTTTTGTATTCATAGTTTATATAATTTATTTTTTATTATTTAAGACTTTCAAAATAATAATGAACATTATTTTTATTAAAATATTCTTTAGGTGTCATTCCTATAAATTCTTTAAAGTCTTTATTAAAATGACTCTGATCATAATAACCAAATTCAAGAGAATCTATCAAGTTCCCTTCTGAGAGATGAATTGATTTAATTGTTTTTTCAAGACGTACAAGCTTTTGAAAAACTTTAGGACTAACACCAAAACTTTCTTTAAAATTTCGCTCAAATGTTCGTTTTGAAAAACTTGAATAATCTGATAAATCAGTTATTCTTATATCTCTATATTCTTCATAAATTTTTTGATTAAAATAATCCCAGTTAACTATTTCTTGTTTTTTAAAATTAAACAACAACTGAATTAGAAAACTTTCAATCAATTTTATTTTACCTGATATCGCTTCTTCATCTAAAAATATTTTTTGAAATTCTTTAAAATCATTTCCCCAAATATCTTCAGCGGTAACAAATTGATTCGTTATTTCATAATATGGTATAGTCGAAAAATGTCTAAACATTCCTGATTTAAATCGAACTGCTATAAATTCTCCTTTTGGCACACTTTTTTTACCTAATATTTGTCTTGGACAAATAAGGTATGAGTCTCCTAACTCAGGTTTTAAATCAAAAATATTATCACCAAAATGAAAAAAAGATCTAAACCTGTACCAGGTAAAAAAAAAAGGAAAAGGATCTTTATTATGATATGTATTATCATCATAAAAATATCTATCTATATAAGGTTGTAATTCAATGGAAGGTTTTATTGACCATTTAGCCATATATACATTTTCAATTTATTTATTATCAAAATAAGATTTCACAATAGGTTCTTGTCTTAACATTGGAGTTAATTTTCTTATAAATTCTTTATAATAATCTGTATTTAAATGAAATTCAAAAGCTTCTGAATCTAAAAATTCTTCAACAAAAATAAAACTAGATTGATCATTATACTCATTATATAAAGTATATGAAATATTACCTTTTTCTTTTTTTGTATTTTCTATCATTATTTTAGCCATTTCTAAAAAAAGTGATATGTATTGATTCTCAACTTTTATCTTAACCGTTACATTTTTACTCATATCCGCTATTTATTAATTTAATTTTAAAAACTATTATAAATCTAGACTTATTTTCTGAGACAAAATTATTTCTTTTCTATGATTAAAAATTGTAAAAAAGCGACATGAAAAAGAAAAAATAATATGCGCGCATATTATTTTTTTCGTATATTTGAATTTTAGAATCCAAATGAAAGATAAAACAATAGATTATTTGCTTAGAACTACTTGGCAAGCCGTTTCTAGAATGTATAACGAAGAAGCTGCTAAATATGGGGGTTCTATGGCAATTGGTTTTGCTCTTTTAAGTATAGATAAAGAAGAAGGAACTCCTTCTACCAGTGTAAGTGCTCGTATGGGAATGGAAGCAACCAGTCTTACCAGAACCTTAAAATCATTAGAAGAAAAAGGTCTAATTGAAAGGAAGCCAAACCCTAAAGATGGAAGAGGTGTTCTCATTTATCTTACTAAAGAAGGCAGATTAAAAAGAGAGCTATCTAAACAAACCGTTCTTAAATTTAATGAAACAATTAAAGAGCACATTAATGACGAAAAACTAGTGCACTTTATTGAAGTTTCAGAAACTATAAATGAATTAATACAAGATAAAAAAATATTCAATCAACCAGAGTAATTAGAAAATGAAGAGAACAATTAAAAAAGTTGCTGTAGTTGGTTCAGGGATTATGGGTTCAGGAATTGCCTGCCATTTTGCTAATATTGGAGTAGAAGTCTTACTACTTGATATTGTACCTCGTGAACTTACAGAAGCAGAACAAAAAAAAGGTTTAACACTAGAAAGTAAAGTGGTAAGAAACCGAATTGTAAATGATAGTTTAACAAACGCGTTAAAATCTAAACCTTCACCAATTTATCACCCGAAATTTGCTGATCGTATCACAACAGGAAATTTAACAGATGATATCTCAAAAATTAAAGATGTAGATTGGGTTATTGAAGTAGTTGTTGAAAGATTAGACATTAAAAAATCAGTTTTTGAACAAATTGATACATTCAGAAAACCAGGAACTCTTGTTACTTCTAATACTTCTGGTATTCCTATCAATTTCATGAACGAAGGACGCAGTGAAGACTTCCAAAAACATTTCTGCGGAACACATTTTTTCAACCCTGCACGTTATTTAAAATTATTTGAAATTATTCCAGGTCCTAAAACTTCTCAAGAAGTATTGGATTTCTTAAATAATTATGGTGAACAATTCTTAGGAAAAACTTCTGTAGTAGCTAAAGATACACCAGCATTCATTGGTAACCGTATTGGTATCTTCGGAATCATGAGCTTATTCCATCAAGTAAAAGAAATGGGATTAACTATTGAAGAAGTTGATAAATTAACAGGACCGGTAATCGGTCGTCCTAAATCAGCTACTTTCCGTACAGTTGACGTAGTAGGATTAGATACTTTAGTACACGTTGCTAATGGTATTTATGAGAATTGCCCTAATGACGAAGCCCACCATTTATTTAAATTACCTGATTTCATCAATACTATGATGGAAAATAAATGGTTAGGAAGCAAAACAAAACAAGGTTTTTACAAAAAGAAGGTAAAGATATTCTATCATTAGACTTAAATACATTAGAATACCGTACAAATAAAAAAGCGTCATTTACAACACTTGAAATGACTAAAACAATCGAAAAACCTATCGATAGATTCAAAGTATTAGTAAAAGGAACAGACAAAGCAGGTGAATTTTACCGTAAAAACTTCTCTGCAATGTTTGCTTATGTATCTAACAGAGTTCCTGAAATTACTGATGATTTCTACAAAATTGACGATGCTATGAAAGCCGGTTTTGGATGGGAAAATGGTCCATTTGAAATTTGGGATGCTATTGGTGTTGAAAAAGGTATCGAAATGATGCAAACAGAAGGCTATACTCCTGCTTCTTGGGTAACGGATATGTTAGCTGCTGGTAGCACTTCATTCTATACAGTAAAAGAGGGGGCTACAAATTACTACAATACAACTTCTAAATCTCAAGTAAAAGTTCCTGGTCAGGATGCCTTTATTATCTTAAACAATATTAGAGAATCTAAAAAAGTTTGGGGTAATGCAGATAGTACTATCCACCATTTAGGTGATGGTATTTTAAATTTAGAATTCCATTCAAAAATGAATTCTATAGGCGGTGGCGTATTACAAGGTATCAACAAAGCTATCGATTTAGCTGAAAAAGAATACAACGGGTTAGTAATTGGTAACCAAGGAACTAATTTCTCAGTAGGAGCTAACATCGGTATGATCTTTATGATGGCTGTTGAGCAAGAATACGATGAATTAAACTTAGCAATCAAAATGTTCCAAGACACGATGATGCGTGCTCGTTATTCTTCCATTCCAGTTGTAGTAGCTCCTCACGGAATGACTTTAGGTGGTGGTTGCGAGCTTTCAATGCACGCTGACAAAGTAGTTGCTGCTGCTGAAACGTACATCGGTTTAGTTGAATTTGGTGTAGGTGTTATCCCTGGTGGAGGTGGCTCTAAAGAAATGGCTTTACGTGCTGCTGATACGTTCCGTAAAAATGACGTTGAATTAAACGTTTTACAAGAATACTTCTTAACCATTGGTATGGCAAAAGTAGCGACTTCTGCGTATGAAGCCTTTGATTTAGGTATTTTACAAAAAGGTAAAGACGTAGTAGTAGTTAACAAAGACCGTCAAATTGCAGAAGCTAAAAAACACGCTTTATTAATGGCTGAAGCTGGATATACACAACCTGTACGTCGTAAAGACATCAAAGTTTTAGGTAAACAAGCTTTAGGTATGTTCTTAGTTGGTACTGACCAAATGGTAGCTGGACAATATATTTCTGAACACGACCAAAAAATCGCAAATAAATTAGCTTACGTAATGGCTGGTGGAGATTTATCAGAACCAACTTTAGTAACTGAGCAATATTTATTAGACCTTGAAAGAGAAGCTTTCTTATCTCTTTGTACAGAAAGAAAAACATTGGAGCGTATCCAATTTATGTTAACTAAAGGAAAACCGTTACGTAACTAAATTGTATAAAGTATATTGCAAAATTGTATAAAGCTATGAATTACTTTAAAGAATTAAAAGTTTGGCAAAAAGCCATTGATTTAGTAACTGAAACTTATCTTAAAACTCAAAAATTTCCGAAAGAAGAAGTATATGGATTAACTTCTCAAATGAGAAGATGCGCCATTTCAATTCCTTCAAACATTGCAGAAGGATGTGGAAGAAGAACGGAAAAAGATTTCAATAATTTTCTTGGAATTGCTTTAGGATCATCTTTCGAATTTGAAACGCAATTAATAATATGTAAAAATTTGAATTTCATACAAATTGAAGACTTTAAATTCTTAGAATCTGAAATTCAGCATATACAAAACATGATTATAAAATTGCAATCTTCCTTAAAGGTTTAATAGCAAATTACATTATACAATTTACAGTTTTACATTATACAAAAACAACAAGACAATGAAAACAGCATATATAGTAAAAGGATATAGAACAGCAGTAGGTAAAGCACCTAAGGGACTGTTCCGTTTTAAAAGACCTGATGAACTGGCAGCAGAAACCATCGATTATATGATGGCACAGTTACCAGGTTTTGACAAAACAAGAATTGATGACGTGATGGTAGGTAACGCAATGCCAGAGGCTGAGCAAGGTCTTAACGTAGGTCGTTTAATTTCATTAATGGGATTAAAAGTAACTGACGTTCCTGGTGTAACTGTAAACCGTTACTGTGCATCTGGTTTAGAAACTATTGGTATGGCAACCGCTAAAATCCAATCAGGAATGGCACATTGTATCATTGCTGGTGGTGCAGAAAGTATGAGCTATATCCCAATGGGCGGTTACAAACCAACTCCTGATTATAAAGTAGCAGCGGCTGGTAATGAAGATTACTACTGGGGAATGGGTTTAACTGCTGAAGCTGTTGCAAAACAATTCAACATTTCTCGTGCTGATCAAGATGAGTTTGCTTATCAATCGCACATGAAAGCTCTAAAAGCACAAGCAGAAGGAAAATTTGATAATCAAATTGCTCCTATTACGGTTGACCAAACATTTATCAATGAAGCGGGTAAAAAAGAAACAAAATCATACGTAGTAACTAAAGATGAAGGACCACGTGCAGGAACTTCTGTAGAAGCATTAGCAGGACTAAGACCTGTATTTGCTGCAGATGGATCCGTTACAGCTGGTAACTCTTCACAAATGAGTGATGGTGCTGCTTTCGTATTGATCATGAGCGAAGAAATGGTAAAAGAATTAAACCTTGAACCAATCGCACGTTTAGTAAACTTTGCATCAGCAGGTGTAGAACCAAGAATTATGGGGATTGGTCCTGTAAAAGCAATTCCAAAAGCAGTTCAACAAGCAGGTTTAAAAATTTCTGATATCGAATTATTCGAATTAAATGAAGCTTTTGCTGCACAATCATTAGCTGTAATTCGTGAATTAGATCTTAACCCTGAAATCATCAACATAAATGGAGGAGCTATTGCATTAGGTCACCCTCTAGGTTGTACAGGAGCTAAACTTTCAGTTCAGCTATTTGACGAAATGAAACGTCGTGGTAACAAATACGGAATGGTAACGATGTGTGTAGGTACTGGACAAGGAACTGCGGGTATATTTGAAGTGTTATAAGCCTCCTCCAGCCCCTCCAAAGGAGGGGAGCAAATAGAAACGTTCATTAAAATTGTATAACATAAACTTTTTCAATTCACTTTAGAAATCAAAAAGTATTTAAAACCCTACTTACCCCCTAGTAGGAGTTCCCCCTTCGGGGGTTAGGGGGCAGACTTATGGAAGATATTACAAGAGGAGGTCAATTCCTTGTTAAAGAAACAAAATGTGAAAACGTTTTTACTCCAGAAGATTTTTCTGAGGAGCAAATCATGATGCGTGATTCTATAAAAGAATTCGTTGATAAAGAATTATGGGCTCAAAAACCAAGATTTGAGAAAAAAGACTACGCTTATACTGAAGAAGTTATGCGTAAAGCAGGTGAACTTGGTTTCCTAGGCGTAGCAGTTCCTGAAGCTTACGGAGGTTTAGGAATGGGATTTGTATCTACTATGCTAACTTGTGATTACATTTCTGGAGCAACTGGATCTTTCTCAACTGCTTTTGGTGCACACACCGGTATTGGTACTATGCCAATTACTTTATATGGTACAGAAGAACAACGTTTAAAATATGTACCTAAATTAGCTTCAGGCGAATGGTTTGGTGCTTACTGTTTAACAGAGCCCGGAGCAGGATCAGATGCTAATTCAGGAAAAACAAAAGCGGAATTAGCTGCTGATGGCAAAACATACAAAATCAATGGACAAAAAATGTGGATCTCTAATGCAGGTTTCTGTAATTTAATGATCGTTTTTGCTCGTATTGAAGATGATAAAAATATCACTGGTTTTATTGTTGAGTATGATCCAGCAAATCCTAACGGAATTACTTTAGGTGAAGAAGAGCACAAATTAGGTATTCGTTCTTCTTCTACTCGTCAAGTTTTCTTCAACGATACAGTCGTACCAGTTGAAAATATGTTAGCAGGTCGTGGAGAAGGATTTAAAATTGCTATGAATGCTTTAAACGTAGGTCGTATTAAATTAGCAGCTGCTTGTTTAGATGCACAACGTCGTACGATTACAGAAGCAGTAAAATATGCAAATGAAAGAATCCAATTTAAAACACCTATCGCTAACTTTGGTGCTATTCAAGCTAAATTAGCGAATATGGCTACTAATGCTTATATTGATGAAGCAGCTTCTTACCGCGCTGCTAAAGATATTGAAACGAGAATTCAATTACGTGAAGCAGAAGGCAAATCACACCAAGAAGCTGAATTAAAAGGAGTGGAAGAATTTGCTATTGAATGTTCTATCCTAAAAGTAGCTGTTTCTGAAGACGTACAAAGCTGTACTGACGAAGGAATCCAAATTTTTGGTGGTATGGGATTCTCTGAAGAAACTCCTATGGAATCAGCTTGGAGAGATGCTCGTATTGCACGTATCTACGAAGGAACAAACGAAATCAACCGTATGTTATCAGTAGGTATGTTAATCAAAAAAGCGATGAAAGGTCAAGTGGATTTATTAGGACCTGCAATGAAAGTTGCTGAAGAATTAATGGGTATTCCTGATTTCAATATTCCTGATTACACAGAATTATTTGCTGAAGAAAAAGAATTAATCGGCAAATTGAAAAAAGCATTTTTAATGGTAGCAGGATCTGCTGTACAAAAATTTGGTCCAGATTTAGAGAAGCACCAACAATTACTAATGGCTGCTTCAGATATGTTAATTGAAATTTACATGGCTGAATCAGGAATTTTACGTACAGAAAAATTAGCTAAAGCTAAAGGTGCTGAAAATATAAAAGAACAAATTGCAATGGCGCAATTATACTTATATCAAGCTGTAGACATCGTTTCTCAAAAAGGAAAAGAAGGAATTGTTTCTTTTGCTGAAGGAGATGAGCAACGTATGATGTTAATGGGATTACGCCGTTTTACAAAATATACCAATATGCCAAATGTAGTAGCATTACGCGAAACAATTACTGCAAAAATGATTGCAGAAAATGGATATTGCTATTAAGCCTTTAAATTTTAATTAGTTTGGTTAAAAAGGTCACTAAATTTATATAGTGGCCTTTTTTTATTAAACTTTTCTCTATATTTAACAAAAACAAGCTAAAGTAACACATTAATTCTTAATTTATTTATTATGAAATTATTAGGCATCGGATCTAGAATAAATCATCCTCAATACGGTAAGGGAGTTATTACCAATGTATCTTCTAAAGACTATTGGGTTACATTTATTGATAGTGGACTCGAAACCATTTCAATAGATAGTACTTTTGATATTATTGAAGAAACCACCAACGAAGTAGATACAATTAGTTTTTATGATGTTGAGCAAAGTCTATTATCTATTTTAAAAAAATGGAATGGATTAGGTGAGCCCGTTGCTATAGGTGATAAGTGGAAAGGTGGTACTATGAAATTAATTCCTAATCAGGCTGGATTACAAGGAAAAGATATTCCTATTGATACCTTTTTCCATAAAATTGTTATGCTACGAGATCGTCTTCGTGTAATGGAGCAAAAAATTAATGCTAGTAAATTAGAAGAAATTGAAAAAATTGAATTACAACAATATATAACACGTATTTATGGTACATTAACTACATTTAATGTATTATTCAAATCGCAAAAGGATCAATTTATAGGTGAAAAATCTAAATAGCTTTTTGTTTAACTTATATTTATATAAATTTTAACTATCATTAACAGTAAAATGATTGTTTCTATATTTTAAATTTGCAATATGATACCTTTCTATTTTCTACAATAGGAAATCATTCTAAAAGTATTAAATAAAATACTTTTAATCTTTAATCATAAACATCTTTAAAATAATGAAAAAAACAATTGCATTTAGTCTTTTCATGTTGGCAATATATGGTAGCTGTCAAAGTTCACATATTACTAAAAATGAAATAAAAGTTGAACTTACTTCAAAAAGTGATAGTAAAGTAACTGGTACCGCTATATTTTCAGAAAAAAATGGTATCATCACAATGGTAGCAAATATGAATGGATTAACTCCTGGAGAACATGCTATTCATTTACATGAAAAAGCAGATTGTTCTGCTCCTGATGGTACTTCAACAGGCGGACACTGGAACCCTACTTTTAAAAAACATGGTAAATGGGGTCAAGCTGAATACCATAGAGGTGATATAGGAAACTTTACTGCTGATGCAAATGGCAATGCAGTGGTGAATTTTGCTACTGACGAGTGGTGTATTGGTTGCGGTGATCCTGCCAGAGATATAACAGGTAAAGGTTTAATCATCCATAAAGGTGTTGATGATTTTACAACACAACCAACCGGTAATGCTGGAGGTCGAATTGCTTGTGCTGGTATCTTAAAATAATTTTCTTAATTCTTGGCAGTTTTAAAAACTGTCAAGAATTAAAACAAAAATAATTTCTCCTTTTTTACACCTTCTTATACTTCCCTATTTTATTTGAAATAATTACAATCTAGGATCTTTAGCAATAAAATACTTTTAAATTATCTGTAATAATAAATTAAAAATACATTTAATAGTAAAAAAGTATTAGATCTATGATACTACTACTTTAAAAAAATAAAGCCTTCATTTTTTAAATTGAATAAAATAAAATAAACACAAAATTTTGTTAATCCCTCTACTTTTCTAACACAATTGCTTAATTTTAACATTCAATCTCAGATATATGTATGAAGAATTAAAATATTGGTATTTAAG
Source organism: Flavobacterium oreochromis (assembly GCF_019565455.1). Classification (NCBI taxonomy): domain Bacteria; kingdom Pseudomonadati; phylum Bacteroidota; class Flavobacteriia; order Flavobacteriales; family Flavobacteriaceae; genus Flavobacterium; species Flavobacterium oreochromis. Next base: position 2,863,165 of record NZ_CP067377.1, on the reverse strand, counting down.
AGATCATAAACTTTTCAGAACCTTAAGTATGTCACAACTTAAGCAGTTATGTATCATCGTTGGCTTTAAAAAAGCTAAAAAAGGTGAAATTATTTATTTCTCTGATTCTGAAACACCTCGTGTTTTTTTATTAAAAAAAGGAAGTATAAAAATTGTAGCTATAGATCAAGAAGGTAATGAAACCATAAAGGATATTATACAAAAAGGAGATCTTTTTGGAGAATTAACCTTAGAACCTGATAAAACATCTAATGAATTAGCAATAGCACTTACAGAAGAAGTATCAATATGTAGTTTTTTATTATCTGATTTTGAAAATTTAATGCTCAAACATCCTGATTTAGCACTAAGTTACATGAAGTTTGTAGGTCTCAAACTAAAAAGAATTAAAAACAATTATTCAAATCTTATGTCTAAAGACGCTAAAACCCGTCTTAAAACATTTTTACTAGATTGGTCTGAAAAAGAAGGAAAAAAAGAAGGAGATAATATAACGTTAGAGAATTATTTAACTCAAACTGATATCGCTCAAATTATTTGTACATCTAGACCTACAGCTACTAAATTATTAATAGAATTAGAAGAAGAAGGTCTTATTTTATATACCCGTAAAGAAATTATTATTCCCAATATTAATCTTTTACAATAAATTTTAGCCTTTTGTAAACTACCTTACAAAATACATTTTTCAACCCTCTTAATTTTACACTATAACAATAAAATAAAGAGAATTATGAAAAATGTATTTTTTTATTTACTACTTTTTCCTTTAACGCTTTTAGGCCAAAAGAATATAGCAACTTCTGCTACAGAAATTAGTCCAATTTTAATTGGCGAGACTCTTCCTAATGCAAAAATTCAAAAAACAGACAGTAGTTTTGTTTCTACACATACTGTTATAAACAAAAAGAAAACGGTATTAATTGTATATCGTGGCGGATGGTGTCCTTATTGTAATGTACATTTAGGTAATATTGGAGCAGTAGAAAATGATATTGTTAAATTAGGGTATCAAATAATTGCTATCAGTCCTGATTCACCTGAATCTTTAATGAAAACTTCTGAAAAAGACAAGCTTAAATATACTCTTTATTCTGATAGCAAAGGAGATTTATTAACAGCTATGGGAATTACTTATGAAGCCCCTCTAAATTATAAATCTGTAATTAGTAAAGGATCTAACATGGTAAATAAAAATTTCTTACCTGTATCCTCATTGTTCGTAATAAATGAAGATAATAAAGTAATTTTTGAATATATAGCTCCTGACTATAAACATCGAATTTCTGAAAAATTATTATTAAACGTATTAAAAAATTTATAATTTAAAAAACGAAACATGAGACTACCTATCACAATTGCCACATTATTAATTAGTTTTTCTTTTTTAGGACAGACTAATACTTCCTTAAAATCTAATAAACAGGAAAAAATTAAATTAGAAAAATTAACAATTGAAAAGTATAATCAATTATTATCACAAGATCCTATAAGTATTGTTGATTTTAATGCAAAATGGTGTGGTCCTTGCAAAAAATTAGCTCCTATTTTAGAAAAAGTTTCAAAAGAAAAAAAATAAAACTTATTAAAATAGATACTGACAAAAATCCAGAATTAGCTCAAAAATTAAATGTTGAAGGGCTTCCTACTTTACACTATTATAAAAATGGAAAGTTAGTTTGGGAAAACTTAGGATTTATAACGGAAGAAGAACTTATCAAAAAATTAAATTAATCTATCATGAGAAATACATTTCCAATTCTTGCATTAAAAACTTTTTTTATTAGTTTCTTCATTTTATCCTGTGAAAAAAATAATGACACTAGTACAGAAAATATTATGTACGAAGAAACTGTAGCTGTTGCCAATAGAAATTCTTCTTCTATTAGTTTTTTTGATGCTAACACAAATTCTATAATCAGTACTCTAAAAATTCCTAATTCAGAACCTATGTACGTAGTTTTTGTACCTACTAAAGATAAATTATACGTAGGAGATAGAAAAAACAAACAGGTTCATATCATAAACCCTAGCACAAAAAAAAATAGAAAATTCTATATCCGTAGGAAATGGCGTTTTTCATATGTGGGCTGACGAATTAGGGAAACGACTTTGGGTTAATAATGATATAGATAACACTATTTCTGTTATTGATTTAAGCTCAAATTCAATTATTAAAACAATAAATGTGGATATGAAACCGCATGATGTTTTTTTAACAAAAGATGGAACTAAGGCTTATATATCCGTTATTAATTCGAATCAATCAGTGCCCGATAAAGTATATCTATATTCTACTAATAATTATGAAAAACTGAAAGAAGTAAATGTGGGTAAAGATCCTCATTTATTCCATTTATCTAATTATAATAAGTTAATTGTACCATGTCAGTCAGGAGAAGTATATAATATAGATGGAGAAAAATTAGAAATCATTTCTCAAAAATTATATCCTGGTGCTCATGGATTATACCCTAGTCCTAATTTAGAAACTATTTTTATTACAAACATTACTGGTGGTCAGATATATTCTCTTAAAACAAATGATCTAACACAAAATGAGTCTCCTATTTCAAGTAGTAAACCCATTCCGCATAATATAGTTTTAAATAAAGAAGGTACTAAAATTTTTGCAACTCATTCTGGACCAAACAATACGAGTGTATCAGTATATAAAATAAGTCAAAACAAACTAATACATGAACAAGATATAACAGTAGAAAATAACCCTTTTGGTCTGACTTATTACAAAAGAAATAAACAATAAAATTTATTATTTTAATTCCTATATAATTAATAAGTTACGATTAAACATTAGACAATACGTTATTTTAATTAAATATTTATACAAAGATGCCTGAAAAGTATATAGAATAGTTTAAAATTTTGATTCAATCAAAAAAACTTTGTTCAAATTTCAGATTATTATTTTTCTTATTATTCATAAGCAAATTATTTGAACATATTTACTTTTCGGGCAATCTTAAATATTTTTAAAATGTCGAAATAAAGAAAATAAATTTTAAGAATAAAACAAAAACCTATCGTAACTTAATTTTTTCAATAATGGACTCTTCTAAAATACATTTCATATTAAAATTAATTTTAGCGATTATATTACTTCAAACTCTATTTTTCAAATTTACAGCTAACCCTGAATCCATTTATATATTTAAAAAACTTAATATAGAACCTTTTGGTAGAATTTTCACTGGGATCATAGAATTGATTAGCTCTGTTTTATTATTTTTCAATAGAACTCGATTTTATGCTTCTCTACTAATTTTAGGTACTATGACTATTGCTTTATTGTCTCATTTATCTATTCTAGGGCTTGAAATTATAGATGACGGAGGAACCCTTTACATATTAGCGTGTATTTCTTTTACAATAAGTAGTTATTTATCACTTCTATATAAAAATGATTTTATTAAAAATTTCAATCAATTTAAAAATACATTCTTATGAATTTTACCTCTATTAAAAATACACTTTTAGAACTAAAAGACATTATTATACAATTAAATGATCACGATTTTATAACTCCTAATTTTTGTTTAAGCAATGCCACAATAGGAGAACATACTCGTCATATTATTGAATTATATCAAGCCCTTATAAAAGGATATAACAATGGGATAATTAACTATGACAATAGAGAACGTGACAAAACCATCCAAACCATTAGAATACAAGCAATAAATGCTATTAATAAAATTATTAATGAGGTTGAAAAAGAAAATAAAAACTGGTAATGGAACATTGTATTTCTGGAATTCCAACTTTTTTAGAAACCAATTATTTCAGAGAAGTACTTTATAATTTAGAGCATTGCATCCATCATCAAGCCTTAATAAAAGTTGCTTTATTAGATTTTAATCATGTTCAAATTTCAGAAACATTTGGTGTTGCACCATCTACTATTGAATTCCGTAAATTATGTGTACAGTAAGTTATATTTTTAGTAACCAAACCATCATTATTACTTCTAATAGAGATGAAAAAATAGCTCGCCCTAAAGCATTGATTCCTAAATCTTATATGGGTGAACGTAAAAAAATGTTTTTCCCTAAAGATTCTAAAGCAGGAGGTACTTGGTATATACTAGATGACAAAGGAAATATAATTGTTTTATTAAACGGTGCAATAGAAAAACATATTTCTGAAGAAAATTACCGAAAAAGTCGCGGTTTAATCCTATTAGAAATATTTGATAGTTGTGATTGTCTAGACAAATGGTTAACCATTAATCTTACCGATATAGAACCTTTTACACTAATAGCATATATCAATAAACAACTTTATCAATTACGCTGGAATGGTATCACAAAAGACACACAAAAGTTAGATCATGAAGGTAAATATATATGGTCATCATCTACCTTATATTCTCCTAATATTAGAAAAAAAAGAGAGTCTCTATTTAATATTTTTATCAAAAGTAAAGATATAATTAATGCAAAAGATATAGTTCATTTTCATGAATATACAAATCAAGAAGATAAGGAAAATGGACTAATCATAAACCGGAATAATACTCTAATTACTCAAAGTATTACCCAAACAATAATTAACCAAAATAAAATGGTTTTTAGCCACAAGGATTTAATTACCGCTCAAACTTACGAAAACACTTTTTTAATGTTATAATGAAACTTTTTATACACAAATTAACACATTGGGAATATTGGCCATTTCAAGTACTCTACATCCCTATTTACTTTTTATGGATATATTATGCTTTACGTTCTAGATCCTTATTCTTCTTTAATGCTGTTAATCCAACAATTAAAAATGGAGGCTTTTTTAATGAAAGTAAAAATGAAATTTATAAACTAATCCCTCAAAAATACTATCCTAAAACTCATTTAATAAATCATAAAGAATCAATAGACAATCTTAATAATCATACCCTTTCTTTTCCTTTTATAGTAAAACCTGATATAGGTTTACGTGGAAGTGCTGTAAAGCGAATTTATTCCCTTGATGAATTAAAACACTACCATAAAAATGTTCAGTTTAATTACTTAATTCAAGAATTAATTCCTTTTTCTAATGAAATTGGGATATTTTACGTTCGTTTTCCTAATGAAAAACAAGGTCGTATTACAGGAATTGTATCTAAAGAATTTATGATCATTAAAGGGGATGGAAAAAACAGTATTGAAAAACTCATCAAACAAGATCCTAGATATGAATTACAATTAAATACCTTAAAAAAAGAATTAGGTTCCAAAATACAAGATATTTTACCCAAAGGAGAAGTTTATAACCTTGTACCTTTCGGTAATCATTGTAGAGGTACTAAATTCCTAGACATAAGTCATAAAATTTCTGAAAAACTGACCAAAGTAATTGACACTATGTGTCAGCAAATAGATGGATTTTATTATGGCCGTATGGACCTAATGTATAATACTTGGGACGAATTAGAAAACGGAAAAAACTTTATGATCGTAGAACTAAATGGTTCAGCAAGTGAGCCTACTCATATTTACGACCCTAATCATTCTATCTTTTTTGCTTGGAAAGAAATTGCCCGTCATATTACATATATGTATCAAATTAGTCAAGAAAATCATACAAAAGGGATCGCTTATTTAAACTATAAAGAAGGGATGAGTGAATACCGTAAACATCAAGAACATTTTTATAGACTAACACAAGTCTAAATACATTTAATATTTAAAAATTTCACGTATTGAAAACCAATCATCAAAACAACAAAATGTATCAAAAACTCAAAAATATCACAATTGGTTTTGCCATTAGTTTTGTAGGCTCAATACCACTTGGTTATTTAAATATAATAGGTTTAGAATATTTTAAAAAAAACAACCTAACTCCTACTCTATTTTACTTACTAGGCATAGTAATGATCGAGAGTTTAATTATTTATTATACCGCTAAAAGTATTTCTAAAATCAAATTAAATCCTAAATTAAAAATTAAAATTTCATTATTTAGTATTCTATTTCTGCTACTTCTTTCCTATTTAGCTAAACAACCAAGTACTCCACAAGCCTCTAATCAATACACTTCTATCATTACATATTTAATAAACTATCCTTTTATTACAGGAATAGTATTAAGTACTTTAAATTTCACCCAAATTCCGTTTTGGTTCAGCTGGAATTTATATCTAATAAATGAAAACTATATAAGTTCCCAACAAAAAAATTTGATTTTGTATACTTTTGGTGCTTCAGTAGGTACCTTTACAGGTATGTTTACTCTCATCGTATGCTTAAACAAAACTATAAATTACAAACTATTCCCTTTTCAAAATTATATTCCCATAATATTCATTTCTCTAGCTATCTGGCAAAGTTTAATTTTAATACGAAATATAAAAACTATTAAAAATTAAAGTTTTTATTAATATATACCTCTTACTTATTTGATATAAAAAGAATTATAACGAATGATTTAAATAAAAAAATTAAGCTATTATTTTAAAATTTATTTACTAAAACACAACTTTATTACCCCAGCTTTAGCCTCTTTTAGCATTTTATACTGTTTATATACTTTAAAAAGTCATTCTAAATGATTTTTTAAATCCTTAATAACATTTTTTAAAATAATCAATTAATTGATTATTAAAAGAATTATAAGACTCATTTAAACTAAAAATATAAATCTCTTTTTTATTGTATTAGAAGCAATAAAATACTATTACTCATATAAAAAGTCAAGAAAATGAAATTTTATACATCCTTATTTTGAAATTATATTTATTTACCTTTGTACAAATTCGTTTTGTTTAGAATGATACAAGATATTCATACTTTAGACCCTAAAAAAATATACTCATAAAAGGAGCGCAAATTCATAATTTAAAAAATTTAGATGTTGCAATCCCAAGAAATAAATTAGTAGTTATTACAGGATTATCAGGTTCTGGTAAATCTAGCTTAGCATTTGATACGTTGTATGCAGAAGGACAACGTAGGTATGTTGAAAGTCTCTCAAGTTATGCTCGACAGTTTTTAGGCAGACTTGATAAACCAAAAGTAGATTACATAAAAGGAATTGCTCCAGCTGTAGCAATAGAACAAAAAGTAAACACGACGAATGCAAGATCTACTGTAGGCACTTCTACCGAAATTTATGATTACCTAAAACTACTATTTGCGCGGATTGGAAAAACTTACTCACCTATTTCTGGTTTAGAAGTAAAAAAAAATACTGTAACAGACGTAATACAATATGTTGAAAAATTAGAAGAAGGAAGTCGCTACCTTCTTCTAGCACCTATATATCTAGAAGAAGGAAGAACTTTAGAAAATAAACTAAAAGTTCTTCTACAACAAGGTTTTAGTAGAATATTAATTAATAATGAGACTATTCGTTTAGACGAATTTACAGATTCGGAAGATATTAATAAAAAAGAATTTTATACAGGCAAAGATATTTTACTAATTATTGACCGTTTAGTAATTAGACATGAAGAAGATTTTTATAATAGATTAGCCGATGCCGTTCAAACTGCTTTTTATGAAGGTAAAGGTTTTTGTTACTTACAAGAATTCAATAATTCAGAAAAAATAACATTTAGTGCTAATTTTGAATTAGATGGACTTTCTTTTTTAGAACCCAATATTCACTTGTTCAGTTTTAATAATCCCTATGGAGCTTGTCCTACTTGTGAAGGATATGGTAATATAATAGGCATAGATCATGATTTAGTGATCCCTAATACAGCATTATCTGTATATGAAAACTGTATTGCCCCTTGGAAAGGAGAAAGTATGAGCTGGTATCGTGATCAATTAGTAAATAATTCACATAAATTCAGTTTTCCTATTCACAAACCTTACTTTGAACTAGAAGAATCACAAAAACAATTAATTTGGGAAGGAAATCAATATTTTGAAGGACTCAACACCTTTTTTAAAGAATTAGAAGAAAAAAACTACAAAATTCAAAATCGTGTATTATTATCACGTTATAGAGGTAAAACAAAGTGTACAACTTGCAAAGGAAAACGATTAAGACCAGAAGCCAGTTATGTAAAAATAGAACGCAAAACATTACCGGAACTTGTAGATTTACCCATTCGAAAATTAATTCCTTTCTTTAAAGAATTAAAATTATCTGAATACGACGCAAAAGTAGCAAAACGATTGCTTATAGAAATTAACAACCGTTTAGCTTTTTTAGAAAATGTAGGTTTAGATTATTTAACTCTCAACCGGAATTCTGCCACTCTTTCTGGTGGTGAATCACAACGCATTAACCTAGCTACATCATTAGGAAGCAGTCTTGTAGGATCTATGTATATATTAGACGAGCCGAGTATAGGATTACATCCTAAAGATACTGAAAAACTAACAAGAGTGTTAGAATCATTACGTGATTTAGGTAATACTGTAATCGTCGTAGAGCATGATGAAGATATCATGAAGTCAGCTGATATGATTATAGATATTGGTCCTGAAGCAGGTACTTATGGTGGTAATTTAGTAGCACAAGGTACTTATGAAGAAATTTTACAATCAAATTCTCTTACCTCGCAATATTTAAATGGAAAACAAACAATAGATACCCCTCAAAAAAGAAGAAAATTCAAAAATCATATAGACATTATTGGTGCTCGAGAAAATAATTTACAAAATTTAGACGTTACTATACCTCTTGATGTGTTAACAATTATTACTGGTGTATCAGGTTCAGGAAAAAGTACATTAGTCAAAAAAATACTTTATCCCGCATTACAAAAACAATTAGAAGGAGTTAGTGAAAAACCAGGAGAATTTACTGAAATATCAGGAAACTATTCCCATATTAAACATGTAGAATATGTAGATCAAAATCCTATAGGCCGTAGTTCTCGTTCTAACCCTGTTACCTATATAAAGGCATACGACGATATTCGTGACCTATTTGCTAAAGAAAAAGTTTCTAAACTAAGAGGATACCAACCTAAACACTTCTCTTTTAACGTAGAGGGAGGAAGATGTGAAAGTTGTAAAGGAGAGGGAACAATAAATGTAGAAATGGTTTTCATGGCAGATGTTTCATTACCTTGTGAAACATGTAATGGAAAACGCTTTAAAAAAGAAATTTTAGAAGTTCAATTTGAAGGAAAAAATATAGATGACATTCTTAAATTAACTATAGATGATGCTTTAGATTTCTTTAAAGCTAAAAATCAGAACAAAATAGTACTAAAATTACAACCCTTACAAGATGTTGGATTAGGCTATGTACAATTAGGACAATCTTCCTCAACATTATCTGGAGGTGAAGCACAACGTATTAAACTTGCGTCTTTTTTTAGTTAAAGGAGCTACAAAAGACAAAGCTCTTTTTATTTTTGATGAACCCACAACAGGCCTACATTTTCATGATATAAAAAAGCTATTAAAATCATTTGATGCCCTAATAGAAAAAGGCCATTCTATATTAGTCATTGAGCACAATCTAGATATGATTAAATGTGCAGATTACATTATAGATCTAGGTCCTGAAGGAGGTGAAAATGGTGGGCAATTATTAGCTTTTGGTACACCAGAGCAAGTAGCAAAAAATAAAAAATCAATTACTGGAATTTATTTAAAAAATAAATTATGAATTGGCACACTATTTGTCTAATGATAAATTAAGAATTTAATTCATATTTAGTTTAATACTAATATAATAAATTAATTAGGTTGGTTTGTATTATAAGCTTCACTTTTGGTGAAGCTTATTTATTTTATAAACCCTTTTTTAATGAAATAAGATTTTTTTCTTAACTTTTAATTCATCACTCTCAAATAAAACAAAATAAACTCCTTTTGAAAAATTAGTAATATCAATTTTTTCTAATGACTCAGGCTGATAAATTTTTTTTTCAACCACCTTTACTCCTCTTATATCATACAATTGAATTTTAAATTTTTTAAGATTCATTCCTTCTGTATGTATTTGTAATATATTTTCAGAAATATTTGGATAAAATAAAATTGTATTCGTTTCTTCTAATGAATCTAAAGCAAGAATTGTTTCAGCTGCTGAAAAATGCAATAATCCCCCCAAAGCTGCTTGTGCTACTTTATAATTATAAACAGGATCCATATTAACCAATAAATCGGTTTGCGTATGTTTATGTGATGTTTCATTCGTTTCAAAAAAACCTGTTATAACTTCATTATTTAACTCAAACGGAATATAATCAGAAGCATATGCGTAAGACAATACTGCTTTTAACGGTGAGTATAATTCTACACACCTCATCAATTCATGAGTATAAGTATCCGAAAGAACATTGTTAGCTAAAGGAGTATTATTTTGATCTCTCTCACAAGTAATTTTATCATTTACTAAATCAGATACCCCTCCTACCTCATCTAAATTAAACACTAAACGAATATTCATTTTAGGAACAGTAGCATTTACAACTGAACTCAAATAATGCTGACTCCCTTTTAGATTATCTTCTTCCCCACTAAAATTAATAAATTTAATTGAGTATTCTGTATTTATATCTTTTATCAGTCGTGCCATTTCTAAAATAGAAACTACACCACTCCCATTATCATTCGTCCCCCTACCATTTATACTATCATAATGACCACAAACAACAATATAAGTATTAGGATAAGTAGTTCCTGTTTTAGTTACAACTAAATTTTTACATGTAGTACCTGAATAAGTATAACTATCTGTTACTATTTGTGTATCTGTATAACCATAAGATTTGTACTTATTAACAAGCCATTGATAAGTATTTTCTAATGCTTGAGTACCTCTATATTTTACCCCTAAACTTTCAAATTCAGTCAAATAACTAGTTATATTATCTTGTGACACTTGCCCGACTACATCCGCATATCTTTGCACAAAAGTCTGACTTACAAAAGATTGAACAAAAGTCAAAAGAAATAAAAAGATGATTTTTTTCATATGCTTTTTTTATTTTTAATATTTAAATGGCCTACTTTTTCCTATAAATTCTACTCATAATAATTTGAAAACAATTTTTAACATAATTTTACAAACTATTCTTTCAACCAGTAAATATATATTAAAAACAACACAAAAAGGGTTAAAAAATATTGATAATTCATATTTTTAAATATAAATTAATAATTCCTCAATACTTACTATTTCCAAGAATCATATAGAACAAAAAAATAACTTTCGTTTATTTACATAACCTAATAATTTAAATTTCTTTATTTATATTGCAATAAAACTAAAATTTTGAAACAACACTTTCTTATATTCATTTGGTTATTTACACTTAATAATGTAAATCGTACATATAGTCAACAATCTTTAGATTGCAAAGTAGTATTAGAACCTCACTCCCAAAAATTAGTTGTTCATCAAAAAATTATTTACAAAAATCAATATCCATATCCTATCAATAAGCTAATATTCAATGATTGGAATCATAGTTACTCTAATAGGCAAACACCTCTTGGAAAAAAATTATCTGATCAATTTGTTCGAAATTTTCATCTATCAAACAAAAATGAAAGAGGAGAGACATTTCTAAACTCAATAAAAGTTAATAATACTATAGTTTCTCCTTTAAGAATCCCTGATAAAATTGATCTATTTTCAATTGATATTCCCAGTTTAAAGCCAAATGATTTTGTAGAAATACAATTAGATTATGAACTTAAAATACCTAATAGTAAATTCACTAGATGGGGAGTTAATAAAGATGATTTTTATTTAAAAGATTGTTTTTTACTAGTTAATAGACAAATAAATAGTAATACTGCGGTCTTATATAGTAACGAAAATACAGAGGATGCTACCTACGAATCAATTGATGAAATGATTTTTTCATTTGAACTACCTAATCAATACAAAATTAGCTCTAACCTAGACCCAATAGATTCTAAAACATTTAAAAGTAAAAATTTAAAAGAATACCAATTTATTATAGAAAAGGATAAAACTTTTGAAACTATTTCTAATGATAATATGACTATTGTCACAAATTTAGATAGTAAAAACATTAATGACATCCAAAAATTCCTTGTTATTGATAGAATTATCAACTACTTTCAAAAACATTTAGGCAAATCTAAAACAAACAAGTTCCTAATATCACAGGTAGATTATGACCGAAATCCTTTTTACGGACTCAATCAATTACCTAATATTTTAAGTCCTTTTCCTAATAGCTTTTTATATGAATTAAAATTTTTAAAAATTTACTCACAAAACTTTTTAAAATCAAATTTAAATATAGATTGGAGAAAAGATCATTATTTATTAGATGCTATTCAACTCTATTATTTAATCAATTATATTGAAGAGTACTACCCTAATATAAATTTAGCAGGAACTCTAAACCGATTTAAAATTCTAAGAGGTTATGAATTAATAAGTGCGAAATTCAACGAACAATATTATCATGCCTATCTTATGATGGCTAGAAAAACATTAGATCAAGCCCTTAATACGCCTAAAAATAACTTAAGCAAGTTCAATGAACAAATCGCACTTAAATACAAAGCAGGCTTAATTTTTAAATACCTTGAAAACTATTTAGAAGACCAATCCTTAGAAAAAAGCATTCAAGAATTTATAACAATTAATCATCAACAATTTTGTACTAGTACTGATTTTGAAAAAATTTTAAAAAAGAATGCACAAAAAAATATAGATTGGTTTTTTAATGAATTAATTCCATCTAAAGAATTTGTTGATTATCATTTTGGAAAAATTAAAAACAATAACAATCAAATTGAATTAGAAATTAAAAAAAATCAAAATTCTAATATTCCTTTTACTTTAAGCGGTTATAAAAATAAAGAAAAGATTTTTCAAAAATGGATTATTCCCAATTTTGAAAAAGATACTACCTTAATTTTTAACAGAAAAGAACTAGATCAATTTATCATTAATGAAAATATTTTTTTCCCCGAATTAAATAAAAAAAACAATTATAAAACCACTCCTTTTTTTAAAACGAACCGACCATTTCGTTTTACTTTTTTTAGAGATTTAGAAGACTCTAAACGAAATCAAATCTTTTACTATCCTAACATAGATTATAATGTTTATGATGGTGTATTACTTTCTTTAATATTTAATAATGAAAGTTTTATAGCGCGCCCTTTTAATTATGAAATAAGTCCTAGTTATTCATTTAATGCCCAATCATTTACAGGAAGTGGATTTGTAGGGTATTCACTCAATAAACCTTCTAATCATAATTTTCAAACTCGTTTTACTTTATCCAGTTCCTATTACCATTATATCCAAAATGCTTCTTATTTCAGAATTATTCCTGCGCTTACATTTCGTTTTCGAAATTTAGATATTACAAAGAACGAATATAAAAGCCTTTCTTTCAGACATGTTTTCGTGAATAAAGAATTCAGTCCTTTATCAAAAGACACTTTATCTCCATTAAGATACTCCGTTTTTAATGCGCGTTATTCTTTTGGAAATAATGAAACTGCCAAAGGATATTATGTTTCAAATCAGATACAAATAGGTAATGAATTTGCGAAATATATTAGTGAAATAAGCTATAGAAAACTTTTTGAAAACAATTATCAAATTGGATTCCGTTTTTACGGTGGTTTATTCCTATATAAAAACACAAATTCTTCCTATTATGATTTTGGTCTAGACCGTCCAAAAGATTACCTCTTTGATTACTCTTTTTATGGAAGAAGTGAAAAATCTGGCTTTTTCAGTCAACAAATCATTATAGCTGAAGGTGGATTTAAATCAAAATTCAACAATCCCTACGCTAATCAATGGCTTACAGCACTTAATATAACTTCTTCATTATGGAAATGGATTCAATTATATGGAGATATTGGCTTATACAAAAACAAATACCATGATCCTAACTTTGTCTATGATACTGGAATTCACTTTAATATTGTCCCTGATTACTTTGAAATATACTGTCCTATCTATTCTAAAAATGGATGGGAAATAGGTCAAAAAAATTATACAGAAAAAATACGCTTTCAATTTACAATTAATCCCAAAACACTTTTAGGTATTTTCAACAGAAAATGGTTTTAAATCAAAAAAACCTTTTTTAATTAAACATATCTAACCAAAAACAATATTTATTTAAAAAATAAATAATTAAAAAGATTATATCGAATTAAAAATACGAATAATTAAATTTTATTTTTTCAAAATAAAGCACAACATAACAGCTTTTTAATTAAATTTGCGTACTTACATTTAAGAAAATGGCACAAGTAGAAGAAAAAAAAGAATTAACTTTTGAAGATTTTAAAACAGAAGTTTTAAATGATTACAAAATTGCACGCATTAGTCGCGAGTGTAGTTTACTAGGTCGTAAAGAAGTTTTAACAGGAAAAGCAAAATTTGGTATTTTTGGAGATGGAAAAGAAGTTCCTCAACTTGCTTTAGCAAAAGCGTTCCAAAATGGTGATTTTCGTTCAGGTTATTATCGTGACCAAACTTTTATGATGGCCATAGGTGCTTTAACTATTGAGCAATTCTTTGCAGGTCTTTACGGACATACTGATTTAGCATTTGATCCTATGAGTGCTGGTCGTCAAATGGGAGGTCACTTTGCCACACATTCATTAGATGAAAATGGCAATTGGAATGACTTAACCAAGCAAAAAAACTCAAGTGCTGATATTTCGCCTACAGCAGGACAAATGCCTCGCTTATTAGGATTAGCACAAGCATCTAAAATATTTAGAAATGTAGAAGGAATAAATACTACTAATTTTTCTGTAAAAGGAAATGAAGTAGCTTGGGGAACTATAGGAAATGCCTCTACATCAGAAGGATTATTCTTTGAAACAATTAATGCTGCTGGTGTTTTACAAGTTCCTATGGTAATGAGTGTATGGGATGATGAATACGGAATTTCAGTACATGCTCGTTATCAGACTACAAAAGAAAATATTTCTGAAATCCTAAAAGGTTTCCAAAGAGATGAAGAAAATAACGGTTTCGAAATACTTAACGTAAAGGGATGGGACTATCCTGCTCTAGTAGAAACTTATCAACAAGCCTCTAGAATAGCTAGAGAAGAGCATGTTCCTGTTTTAATTCATGTTAATGAATTAACACAACCACAAGGGCACTCTACCTCTGGATCACATGAACGTTACAAATCAGCTGAACGTTTAGCTTGGGAAACAGAATTTGACTGCTTATCTCAAATGCGCAAATGGCTATTAGAAAATAGTTTAGCTACAACAGAAGAATTAGACGAAATTGACACGCAAGCCAAAAAGATGTTTTAGAAGGTAAAAAAACAGCTTGGGCTAATTTTTCAAATCCTATAAAATCTGAAAGAGATGAACTGATAACTATTTTACAATCTGTTGCCTCTGAATCAGCAAATAAGGTATTCATAGAAAAATATGCTAATGATTTAATCTCTATTAAAGAACCTATTCGTAAAGACATTATAACTACCGCTCGTAAAGTAGTCAGAATGCTTATTCAAGAAAATAGTAAATCAACTTTAGCAAATTGGATTGCACAATACATAGATAAGATTCAACCTAAATTTAGCTCTCATTTGTTTTCTCAATCAGAAAATAATATATACGCTATTAATGAAGTAAAACCTACTTATAATGAAAACTCTGAAGAGGTAGATGCTCGTTTAATTATAAGAGACAATTTTGATGCTATTTTTGCAAAATATCCACAAACTTTAATTTTTGGTGAAGACTCAGGAAATATTGGAGACGTAAACCAAGGCTTAGAAGGAATGCAAGAAAAATATGGTGAAATGCGTGTAAGCGATGCAGGTATAAGAGAAGCTACCATCTTAGGACAAGGAATTGGTATGGCTATGAGAGGCTTAAGACCTATAGCTGAAATACAGTATTTAGACTACTTACTATACGCTATCCAAATTATGAGTGATGATCTTGCAACATTACAATATCGTACAGCAGGCCGTCAGAAATCACCTTTAATCATCAGAACTCGCGGACATCGTTTAGAAGGTATTTGGCATTCAGGATCACCAATGGGAATGATCATAAATGCAATTCGTGGAATTCATGTATTAGTTCCTCGTAATATGACTAAAGCAGCTGGTTTTTACAATACTCTATTAGAAACTGATGAACCTGCATTAGTAGTAGAGTGTCTAAATGGATACCGATTAAAAGAAAAAATGCCTACTAATATAGGTGAATTTAAAACTCCTATAGGTATTACTGAAACACTAAAAGAAGGAAAGGACATAACAATTGTTTCATACGGTTCCACTTTACGTTTAGTAGAACAAGCAGCAAAAGAATTACTTGAAATGGGTATTGATGTTGAAATTATTGATATACAATCATTACTTCCTTTTGACATTAATCATGATATTGTGAAGTCTGTAGCTAAAACAAACCGTTTACTAATTGTTGACGAAGATGTTCCTGGTGGTGCAGCTGCTTATATTTTACAACAAATTGTAGAAGAACAGAAAGCCTATAAACATCTAGATAGTCAGCCTGAAACACTTACTGCTAGAGCACACCGCCCAGCATATGGAACTGATGGAGATTATTTTTCAAAACCTTCTGTTGAGGATATTTTTGAAAAAGTGTATGAAATTATGCACGAATCTAATCCTAGCAAATTCCCTAGTTTATATTAAAATACGAATATTTTAATTAAAGACTGTCCCAAAAAAGGAATGTTTGTCACTCCAACCAAAGAGGGAGCTCCATAATGAATATTATGTGGTTTCACTTATTCAAGCATACCCCACAGGTCTTTTTTGATCATAATTGTAAAGGTTAACCAAACCTATCCATTTGTTAACCTTTACAAAAATGACAAGATTACAAACTTTTGAGACAGCTCTTTCATTAAGAACTGCTATTAAATCAGCTAGTAGTTTATTTTATAAATAAAAAACTGCTTTTTCTCATCATTCTAAAGTTTACTATAATAAAATAATAAAACAATTGAAATCTTTTATACCTAAGAAGAAGCACTACCTACAATAAAAGTAAAATAATGTTTGATATAAAAAAAGAACTATCTTGATTAACAAATTAAACTCAAATTAAGCTTTAAAAATTCATTATAGATAAAATGACTTTGAATCTAAAAAAGCACTCATTTTTTAGATTCAATATAATAAGACTACCGCTGCTGCAAAAATTTCCGTGTATTCTTCTCCTTAGATCTTCATCACAAAGCTTTTCATTTTTTTTTAATCAATTAGTCTAATTAAAACACTAGAAAATTACCGTCTTTATAATAACTTTTTTTAGTTAGAGTTTATCTATTTTTAAATAAGTCCATAAAAATGGTTGTATATAGTGCCAATAGTTTCCTCCTAATTCTAATCCTACTATATGTGTCATATTAGGTTGGGCTACTGTTATACATAAATTTCCTGAATTATTAATTAACTCTTGAGTAGAAATAACATTCTTAGTCCATGTTGCCCCTGTAGATGAATCATTTTCTTTTGCGTGAAATAATAAAATAGGTGAATCAAATCTATCATAATGTAAGGTAGTTTGCATGCTTGCTGGATCATCATTAATTAGAGTTGCTCCTGTAGAAATAGAACCTTCCGTTTTACTAGAAATACCAGGATGATCATTTATTCCTATTACTGCATCATATTCTATTGCATTAGTTAAAGATAATCCTCCTCCAGCAGAACCTCCAAAAACAATAGTACGAGTTGTATCTATATAATATATATCGCTATTTTTCTTTAAAAACCGTATACCATTTTGAATATCTTCTAAAGCACATTGAACAGTATATAATCTTAATTCAGGGGTTTGATTTCCTCCATTTTGTGTTAATCGATAATTTAAAGAAGCACAAATATAACCTGCTCTGGAATAAGTATACGCTTCATTTTCCCAAGCCTTTTTATCCCCAGATTCATACCCTCCTCCATGAATCATTATTAATAAAGGCTGCTTTTTACTTGGATTTGCATTTGGGGGTAAATAAAGATCCATTTTTGCAGAAAGTAAAGGCTGATTTATTTCAAACTGTTTAGTTTTTTCAGATGTATATTGTAAATTTTGAAAATTAGGCCTTGTAGTATAAGTAATTTCATTTACTACAATATCAGTCTCTTTATATACCATACTTCCATATAAACCTGTAGGCATCGGATCTAGAATTGGTTCATTAGAATCTTCTTTTAGACAACTTCCTAATAGTATAAAAATATTGATATAAAACAAAATATTGATCTTTTTCATAAATATAATCTTAAATAAAAATTAGACTTATAAAAAAGTAAAAAGTTTAATCCTAATTATGTATTAGGAATCTACGATACATATATTTAAAATATTTTTTGTTTTTATAATTCAAAATAACTAAAATCTTACATCTTCACTCTAATAAAAAGAGTTTTCTAAAAATTAAAAGGGTCTTTTATCAGTAATTTTAGATAATAAAAAGCATGTATTTATATAGTTTTAAAATTTTGAAAACCACAGACAAAAGAATACCTTAAAAGTCCGCAATCTTACCGCTTCATCTATTGTTATACTCGTTCTTCTATGAAAATCACAAATTTTATCTGGATTTTACTTTTAGCTACCTTCTTTTTATTTACAATTTAATTACTTTTCCTGATCCCGTAATTACGCTTGTAATAGAAGTTACATTATTATTACTTTGGTAATAAATATTTCCACTACCTAAAATAGTAGCATTTAAAATATCGGAAATTGCTAATTTTATGTTTCCACTTCCTGATATATCACAAATAGCCATTTGAGACTGTGTTTTCAAGACATCTACACTTCCTGATCCATTAATTGATATATTTAGAGATTTTGTTACTGATGGAACTTCATTAGTTATATTACCACTACCTGAAATTGCTATATTCGTTATGTCATTAAATTGACTTTTAAAATTAATATTTCCAGCCCCTAGAATATTTATTGCTTTTAAGGTTTGTTCAGGAAGATAAATAATCACTTTAGCCTTTGAATTATTTAAAATAATATTCTGAGGCTCTGTTTTAATAATTAATTTTGAACCTATATTTTCTAGTTTTGTATATTGAACTAAATTAGAATAGTCTGAAATACTTGCTTTATATTCCGTTCCTCTTATAAGTTCAACATTACAATTTTTTTCTAATACTATTTCTTCAAATTGAGCTAATAAAACCTCTTTTGATACAATAGAACCTGATCCTACTAAGGCATTAGAATCATTTATTTCTGTTATTGTAGTTTCTTTTGAACAAGCAACAGATATAAGGATGATTGCGGTAAAAATAATTAAGGTTAATTTTTTAAAATACATTTTACTTTTTTTAAAACAATATTATTTTGAGTTAATCTTTTTAATTACGTTATATAGCTGTAATTATCTTGTAAAGATACTAATAATTAGATTATATGAAAATTAGGAATCATTTCCAATCCCATTTGAAAATAAAAATAATTCTTCTTTTAGATTTATTCTTGGCTTTCTTGATATTCATAACCCATTAAATTTATTACTTTTTTTATTTCTTTTTATCTAAAATTTTATGTATAATAAAAACGTATTCATCTGACTCTGTATTAATAAATCCTATTTGTAATCCTTTTTTTATTAATGCTTTTTCAAAATCTTGAAAAACATGATGAAAAGATACTGAAACGTTTTCTTCATAACTTTTTTCATCAGGTAATTCTATTACTAAATTAAAATTTTGTTTTAAAGATAATTCCAGAACCCATTTTAAATCTTCAATTGCCGCTTTCCAATCTAATCTTAAAATAAAAGAAATTTGATTTTGATCTAAAAAATTCAATAAACAATTAAGTGTTGCATAATACGATTTATTCTGATCATACTTTTTAAGTTGCTCTATAAAAAGAATAATTTGTTCCTTTTTAGGATTTAAGGGAGCACATAACTCTATCAAATTTTTATACGCTTTTTTTTGATTTTGATCTAATAAAGGCTGTTCCTCTTCTATTTTCCGCTGTACTATTTCTTTTTTTTCCTTATTGTCTATATTAAATTGTTTATTATATGTTGTTTCAATGATTTTTTTAGTTCTAAAAGACTATTTTCTAATTTTAAAATGATTTTTTTTTCTGTTACTTCACCATGTAAATCAGGAATTTGAAACCATTTTACCTCTTTTCCTCCCTTACATTTACGAATTTCTATTTTGTCTCCTATTTTTGCAATAAAATAAAATTCAGAAGGAAAATTATAATCATTCTTATCACAAAAAATAATTGCTTTTGGCAAATAAAAATTACCTTCATTTGCTTTATAATCTATGCCATCACGAGAAATTTGTATCATTTTAAAAATCTCTTTAGTTGATTTTAAAAATCTAAAAAATGATTTTTTTGAAGTAGGTAGTATTTCAAAATTCGAATAGCTCGTATTTTCAAAAATATAATCAAATAATTCAGAATTAATTATATTATTTTTAAAAGCATTACCACTGAGTTTTTCTTGATAATAATATATTCTTGCCATAATTATTTGATTTCTTATTTTTTACAACTTGAATTATCCTGCCATTAATAGCCTTATAAATTTAAGTTTATTATTCTTAAATTCAAATTTCCAATTATACATGTACTCTCCTTCTGAATGATAATCAGTAAATTCATCAAAATCTTTAATAATTTTTGAATGACTCATGTAATTATAATACAAGTTAATTTCTTTGTTTTCTATAAAAAGTTCATAAATAATTTTAACAAAGCCATTATCCGTCATTACACTATTTAATCCATTATTTCTGTAATAATTTATATCATCAAAATTTATTTTATTTAAAACTTCTTTTAATCTTTTAGGTTCTTCATCATTTCCCTCTAAATTTTCATAATAAAAATTAAATTCTGTTTTGAGTTCTTCTTTCTTGTTATTTAAAATTTGGGCTTTAAAAATTTTAAGTTGATTTACTAATTCTTGTCGATCCGCTTGTAGCTCTTTTATTTTGTCTTTGAAAAATTTAATATTTTTCTTTTCTACTTCAGTAAACGATATGTTTTTATTATCGCTTTTTGATTTATACCAAGATTTATTTTCAAAGAAATTTTGAAATCTATCATTTTCAAATTGATAACCATTTCTAGCAAAGATTTCATTTATTAAAAGTCTGATTTCATCAATACTAAGTTCTTCTATCTGATCATTTTTAATTATTTTATTTGAGCAAATTGAACAATCTTGTATAGTTTGTCCAAATGAATAATCAAAGATTATAATCAATAGCAATGTATATATTACTTTCATATTCTGTAAAAACTTTTTTTGGGAAATTTATGATAAAATATTGAATATAAAATGATCATGATAAATTATTAGTATTACCTTCTTGATAAACTACAAATAAATGATAAAAAATGGGATTCTATTTTAAATTAACTAGGAACCTATTTATAATTTTGTATGGTTTTGTTGTAATCTTTATCCGAAACAAAATCTGATCAAAGGGAGTTTTTCTTTTACTAATTCAGATTGGTTTCAGGAAAAGGAATGGCATCATGCATATTATTAGAAGACCAAAAGGTACCATAACCCAATTTTGTTGATTGCTTTAAATTCCCATTAGTATCAGTAAATAAAAAAGTTTCTTCTCCTCAGTTTATAAGACATCTGATAATTGCGACACAATGAAGTTCCAGCTTGATTTATTTTCCAAGGCATTCCTTTACTAGTTCTATCTTCTATCTCTTCATCCACCATCATCCTATCAAACCATCTAAACCTATTATGTTTCCAAACTTTTAATTCTCCTTCATTTTTTGGATCATCTATATAAGCTTGTATATATCAATTTTCATCAAAAACGTTCCGAAATTTGACAAATAGTAAGAGTATTATTGCCGTTAAACATGTAAATAATGAATTTAAAAGTAAAACCAAAATAATAGAAGGTTGACTATAATTAATTGCAAAAGCAAAAAAAGTTGATAAAAATAAAAGATATAAGATGAAAAAGAAATACTTGAGTTTTAATTTTATTTTTAGATAGGAGAAAAACGATAATATTAAAAACAATATGTTTATTAGTAGGTATAAACTATCATTGAATTCATTTGTTCTTTTTGTAAAAGAATCATATATAATTGATTTAATTAACGTATCCATCCAAAAAAATAAAAATTGAATAGGAAATAAAATCAGGAAAATTAAAATAATTATTAATTCTGTTTTTTGATTTTTGACACTATCCTACAAAGTGTGTAAGTTAAAAAGTTTAGGCTTGGATTTTATAATCTGAGCCTTTTTTCAAATATAAGATTAAATTGGTTTAAAACAATACCCCAATTTTGTATTGGCATCGACCATTTTTTAGTTGCTTCTTTTAAGGCAAGGTAAACCGATTTTATTACCGCCTCATCTGTTGGAAACGACATTTTGTTTTTGGTGTACTTGCGAATTTTCCCATTAAGATTTTCAATTAAATTTGTGGTATAAATAATTTTGCGGATTTCTAACGGGAAGTCAAAAAGATGGTTAATTCGTCCCAATTTTCCCTCCAAGATTTGATAGCATATCCATATTTAGATTCCCATTTTTGAGCAAAATCTTCTAGAGCTAACTCGGCGGCTTGTTTTGTTGGTGCTGTATAGACTAGTTTCATGTCGGTTGTAAATTGCTTTTTATCTTTCCATACGACATATCTACAAGCATTTCTTATTTGGTGAACCACACAAATCTGTGTTTGTGATTCAGGAAAAACAGAACGTATGGTTTGAGTAAATCCGTTTAAATTATCGGTAGCCGTTATTAAAATATCTTCCACTCCGCGGGCTTTTAAATCGGTTAAAACACTCATCCAGAAGCTTGAACTTTCATTCTTACCTAACCACATACCAAGAACTTCTTTTCGTCCTTCATGATTAAGTCCTACTGCTAAATAGATAGTTTTATTGATTACTTTTGAGTTTTCACGAACTTTGAAAACAATTCCATCCATCCAAACAATTAAGTAAACTTCATCTAATGGTCTGTTTTGCCAGGTTACTATCTCACTTGCTACTGCATTAGTAATTCTTGAAATGGTAGAAGTTGAAATGTCAAAATTATACATTTCTTTGATTTGCTCTTCAATATCACTAACACTCATTCCTTTAGCATAAAATGAAATGATAACATTCTCTAAACCATCAATAATATTATGTCTTTTAGGGACTAAAACAGGTTCAAAACTACCTTCTCTATCTCTTGGGACTTTAATTTGATCTTCTCCAAAGGAAGTCTTAATCTTCTTGGTTCCATGACCATTACGATAATTGCCGTCAGAGGTTTTTTGATGTTTTTCGGTATCTAAGTGAGCATCTAGTTCGGCATTGAGCATGTGTTCTACTGCTCGTTTATGCATTTGCTTAAAAAAGGAAGATAAATCTTCTCCATTTTTAAAGGATTTAAAAAAATCCTTGTTGTTTAATAAGTCTTCTTTGTCTATCATAACTATGTAAATATATAAAACGTTAAAAAGTTATTTCCGAAAAATTTTAGCTCTTTTAAGCGAGCTAATTTTTCAGAATAACTTTTTAACTTACACAGTTTGTGTTATACTGCCTGATTTTTTATAAAATTACGCATATTATTTAAGTTTTATATATCCATTATAGTTGTTCATGAAATGTTCTTTCGTAATAGGTCGTTTTAAATTTCTATAGCCCTCGTTAAATATATCGTTCCCAGACTTGTCTTTAATTTTAACATTATCATCAAATGGATTAGTCCCCCAACTATAAACTCTAAAATCTAGCATATATTCGATTTTTCCTTTATTGTTTAACATTTGTATTTCTGTAATTTTACTTTCTAGAACAACCCAATGCAAGTCTGCTCCTTTTATGTCCCAAACATCATCAATTAAATCTGAATCAATCATTAAAATAAGTTTATATCCTGCCCTGAATTGATTATTAATATCTTTAATTTTTGTTTCAATATCAAAAGATGTATAGATAAGAGGCGCAATAGGATTATAAATTCCTTTAGACGAAACACTCTTATAACCTAATAAATTTTCACTTAAATAAATCATAAAATTAGGCCAATTAATAGCTTGAAACTCTTCATTACCTCCTTTATAATCTGGGTGGTCTGTATTTCTAGTTCCAGCCATTGTAATGTAATCAATCAAAGGCATACCTCCTGTGTTTAAAGGATGTCCTTTTGTATTAATTTGCTTGTCGGTGATCTCTTTACTTGGTTTTGCGGTATAACTATTAAAAGTTGCTATTCCTGTTCTAAATAATCCACATACAAATTTTATATAATCATTCGGTTTTTTCTTGGCAAATAAATTGAATACCCAGATTATATCTTCTATGAAGTCTTAAAGTTCAATTTCTTTTCCTGTTTTTTTATTACCATCTAATTTATAAGATAATAAACAAGGATTGCTACTTCCATTAGTTGTTTCAACTTCTAAAAATTTAATATCAGAAATGATGTGAGTTTTTTTGTTGATTTCTAAAAATAAACTGTCAATTCTAGTTACATTAAATGTTTTTTTAAAATTAACAATTATATTTTCACTGCCTTCATTTATCCTTCTGGTAATTACTTCGCCTAAAATGATTTTACTATCTTTTTAAGATAAACTTTATATTCATTGGATTGTGAATAAATTCTTGTTGTCAAATAAAATAAATTATTGATATCAATTGTTTGTTTTTCACAATTGTGTGAATTTTTACAACTAATTAAAATAAAGATGCAGATAATGCTATTTTTTAAATTTAATATACCTATAAAAATTTGCACTTACAAATTGCATTCAAAATAGATCTTTAATTTTCAAATCCTTTTAATGTTATCGAGCCAGTTAGTATCCCATTTTTTTCACAATTTATTTTTTCAGCATGATTGTTGCATCCTGATAAAATAAATAAGTATGACAATAGTAAATTAATTTTATTTTTCATAAACATATCCATAATAATTTGTGCTAAATACTTCAGGCTTTACAATGACATTTCTCTATTTTTCCAAATGAAAATTTTAAAAAAATTCTTTTTCTATATTAATTCATTGGTTTTATAAAAATTAGCTATGAATTAAATGAGTAGTAAAAAATAAATGAAATACCTTTATAATTTAATTAATATGTTGCCATAATTAATTAAATCACCATTTAATTTATATTCTTTGAGATAACAACCATATAATTTCGTTCCCCACATTGTTCTTTTTCAAGAAATATTTCTTCATATTTCACATCTTCAATGCGATATTTATATTTTCCATTTATAGTAATTAGAAAACCATCCTTAACTAATTGAGATGTAATTTCATTTATTTCTAACTTTTCGATATTCTTCTCAGCTTTTTTTAGTTTAGGGTTGCTATATTTAACTTCGCTAGTTACTCCATTTAGATCAGAAAAAGAAATATAATCTATAGGTATATGATTTGTGTTTTGAAAATAAATTTCATTGACATTTTCAGAATCACAATCACTTTTCTTTTGACATCCAAAAACAAAAAAAATAAGTACAACTGCTAATTTATTTACCATAGACATAACCGTAAAAATTAGTTAAAAATATCTTAGAAGTAAATCTTAAAACGTATTTCTAATTATGAATTTTAGCTCTTTTTTTAAAAAATTATTGTAAATAATTATTTCATTTCCTTTTATTATTGAATCATTTACTTTATAATCAATTAATACACATTCATATCCTACAGATCCAAAATTTCCAAATCTTTCAATTGGTTTTATATTAATATCCGTTACCAAAAAATTTATAGTGTCATTAATAATAATTTTAAAATCATTATTATTAATGCCTTCATATATATCAGAGTTAACATTAATAATTATCTCGTCGCCCCCAATAGAATCTATTTTAGTTATATCAAATTTATATTTAGTAGTATCATTTATGTTTTGAAAAAAATGTTATCAATCTTAAATTTTTCAAATCCTTTTAATGTTATCGAGCCAGTTGGTATGCCATTTGTTTCACAATTTATTTTTTCAGTATGATTATTGCATCCTGATAAAATAAATAAGTATGACAACAGTAAAATAATTTTATTTCCCATAAACATATCCATAATAATTTGTGCTAAATACTTCAGGCTCTATGATAACGTCTCTCAATTCCCCCAAGTAAATATCTTAAAATCAAATTCGTCTGCATTAATTGTTCCTCCAATAATTTCTTCAAAAACAACCCAATGTTCTATTGTGCTAAAAAATCCAGATTTTACTCCCATTTCTTTCCTTAATTTTCCGGTGTCTGTTTTTTTCATTTTTATTTGTAGTTTGCCATTTACTTTTTCAGTTACATAATTAATCATTTTCGTATTTATTAACATTACAACACTATAACCTTGATTTTTTAATTCCTCCATTTTAGCTATTTCTCTTGCGCTACAATCTTCTCCATCCCAAGGTAGAGTTCCTTTGTTAAAAGCAAGATTAGAATTGTCAACTACATTTGTATATCCTAAAATTCCTTTCATCAGCTTTACTATCTCATTAGGGAGAGTTGCTCCATCTAACCCAAAATCATCTTCACCATCATAGTCTCTCAAAGCATTTTCTTGATTTCTAATACTTGAAAATGAAATCCAATCACAATACGGCATTATTCCTTGATAATCGGAAGGATATAATTTATTGACTAATGGATTCATTTCTAATAAATGTTTACTGCTTTTCTCTACATCTACAATATAGTTTTTAAATTTAAAATATCCTGTTCTGTGTAGTTCTTTTACAAATTTTTCATAAAGATCAAAATTTTGTTTAGCGAGAAGGTAGTTTATTGCAGCCATACCACAAAGAGGAGTGTTTTTTTGATTTGCAAGATATGGCATCGATTTTCTTAAGGCTATCTCATTGTTCAATATCATTCTATCAAACCATCTAAACCTATTATGTTTCCAAACTTTTAATTCTCCTTCACTTTTTGGATCATCTATATAAGCTTGTATATAGACAAATCTGCCACACATATCCTCTTCATTCATTGTGATTTTTACGATATTACCAGTAACTTTTAAGGGTACATCTATCCATTTGTTTTTGAATATTTAGGACTATGGTATCGTAATTGCCACTTGGTAAGTTGTTTGCTAAATGGGGTTTCATTTTCATATTGTTTTACTTGAAAGGTGTATTCTTTGCCAAATATCATTCCTAGCTGCGTTCCTCCAGATTTGTCATTTTTGGAGCCAAGGTCTAACGTAGTTACAAGTTCTATTTCTTTTACTTTACCTTGTTTTTTTCAACCACAGGTGCGTCTTTAGGTTTACAATAGGATAATCCTTTGTTGTTGCCTATAAAATTTGCAGAGCGCAACGCATTAAAATTCATATTTTGTGCAAACATAGTATAATCCTCTTTGCAATCTTCATTTATTGCTCCGCCTGCAATTTCGACATAATTTCCTCCTTTGTCTCCCATAATTAGTGGTTTTTAGTTTTATCGCCACTATTAATAGCTACTTCTTCTTTTGCATGCTTGTTAATGTTAGCTTCGCTAGAAACAGTGATGTCTTTTACAGCTTGTTTCGTTATAGCATTACCTGAAGAATTAATGTTTTCTTGAGCAATTTTTTTAATATTTTTTGCTAAAAGACTAAAATCACCAGCTGCAAATTGCGTCATCATTGCCCCTGCACTAATAGCATGATCTACCCCAGCTGTTTCTGTTATACTGGCTCCCGCACCTTGATTTATATTCATACCTGCGGTCATCGTAATGTTTTCTCCCGCTGTAAAGGTTATATTTTTAGGCGCATTTACATTGATATTCCCTTGCCCGTCCATTGTCCAGGTATTGCCGCTTGGGTCTTCTATAAAAACGGAACCTTGGGCATCGTTTAGGATTATTTTTGTGCCAGATCGGGTATGAATGACTTTTAGATCATTTCCTGGGGTATGGTACCCGCTGGTTTCGCTTCCGTTGTAATGAGTCCCTAATACAAACGGTTTTTCGGCATTGCCGTTTTCAAATCCTACAAGGACTTCTTCGCCTATTTCAGGGATGAAATGAAAGCCTTTGCCAGCTCCTGAGTGGGGTTGTATCAAACGAATCCACGGGGTTTTTGATTCTTTTTTTCTTGCCAAGGAAATTGTACGCGTACTCTACCCATTCCCATAGGGTCGTTGTTATCTACTACGCGTGCGGTTTGTTCTTCGCAGTTAGGATGGATGTTGTCGTCAAAATAAGGTGGGGTCCACATATCAGGGATTCCTACAAATTCGTTGTAATAATCCTTTCCGTTATGAAAATGATTGATTTCTATGATGCGGTAGGTTTCCATGGGTCTGTCGTTAATGTCAATCAGCTTGGTTAGATCGCCTTGTTTAAGTTCGGGATCTTTGCTTTTGCCTTTTACGATCATCAGGTTTTCTCTGTGTTCTTTTTGTTTTCGTACGGCCTCTTGTAGTTCTCTGTCTGTTTTATTATTAATACCCGTTGAGTTATAGTGTTTATTGGGTTTTTTATGGAATACGTCTTTTGAGGCGTTTATTGCGGTTACTTGGTAGGGGTTGAATTTGTTTTGTAATTGAGCTGAGGCGCTATCTCTTTGTAGGGTGCTGCCTGATTCTACATCGTAGGAGGTGTAGGTAAATTGCTGGGGTTTTACAGATATTTCAAAGGATGCGTGTACTAGGTCTGCGCCTTCTTCTAGTTGGATGATTTTAGGGCCTACTTTGTTGCCTAATACTAGGCTTTGTCCGTTGTAATAGAGGTATTCGCCATAGCGTATGGCCAGTTGTTTTAAAAATTGGTAATCTGTTTGATTGTATTGTACGGTGTAGGGCAACACGTGTTGGGTGTTGTTATTTTGGGTAATGAGGTTGAGTGTCTTGGGGTAATCTGTTGCTATTTGTTGGGCTATTTCTCCTAGGGTTTTGTTTTCAAAGCTTTGGGATTCAAGGCCTTGTTCTAGCATGATCGTTGGGGCGTGTCCTGTTATGTAGAGTCTGCCGTAACCGTCTTTTTTTAAGAGGTTTAGGTGGGTTATAATTCCTGTAAAGGTTTGTTTTATTTCCCCAAATCGGTGTAGGTGGATCTGTAGGGTTTTGCCTAGATAGCTTTTAGAATTTTCCATGATGTACGCCTCTTCGTTGTCTAGAGAATCAGCACGGGTATCTAGGGTAAAGCTGTCGTGGTCGTTAGTCTTTTGATGGAATGCTAGGTTAAAATGGGATTTTTCTAAAAAGTCTTTGCCTTCTATACTTAGGGTGCAGTACACTAAAAAATCAGATTTGTCTGTTAGGTAGTCTTTAAAGGTGCGTAATTTAGCGTATTTGGCTAGGTCATCTGGGTGGTTGAGCCTTCCATAATCACTGTTGTAATTTTCCATAGTTAGTTAGCTTGTTTAGTTCTTGTTTTTTTATTTAAAAACAGTGTTTATTATAACACAACGCATTGTTTTATTTTACAGCAACTTAAAAATACAATATTTTGTATTAAAACCAAGATTGGTTAATGGCTTTGTTTGGAGGTTTAATAAAATTAATTCAAAACGTTAAACCTCGCATATAAGTGTTGGGAATTTATTATTGTTAAAAGGGCTTTGAATCGAAAAAAAAACACTCCATTTTTTGTCTTCAATGGAGTAAAACTAGAACTACGGGAAAAATTGCGGTTCATATTCCTCTTTTGTTCTGCATTGCAAAGTCTATTGTCTAATTTGGGTTCAGTCTATTGATGGGGCAATGTTTTTGTATGCTTACTGAATTTTTTTGTGTGGAAATTTTTTTCACAAAAAAAACTACACAAAGTTGTGTGGAAAAAATATTTTAAAAAAAATCCACACAACTTTGTAGATACTCCAAATAGAGGCTGTCCTAAAAGTAAAAAATCAACACACAGTTTGTCTCTCCAACGGAAGGAGGAGTTTCATAATCAGTATTATGTGATTTGGCCTGTTCGAGCGGAACTCTCGGGGCTCTCTTTGATCGAGTAGAGCAAAGCGACTGGACGAAGTCAAATGACAAGATTGCGGACTTTTAGGACAAACTCTTGTATATCATTAATTTTTTAGTTCGAAATTCCCATAGTGAGTAGATGGAATGCAATCGGTTCTGTTCAACAATGGTTTACTTCACTGAGTTTCTATTTTGTTTTGGTGTTCAGTGATTACAATTCATTATTGGCTCTTCGAGCCCAACGAAACCTTAGCTGTTAACGGTAATGTTTTTCTTTTTCGGATAACATATACTTAGTTATTATTAGATAGCTAATTAAAAAACCTAAAGCTCTTGTATACCAAGTTAGAGAAATTTCAATAATTCTATCTTTTCTGTCATAATTCCATATATATATGTCATAATTTTTTATTCCGACAAATATTGTAACAGCTAACAATATTAAAACCCAAATTGGCACAATAAATTTTTTAAATATAGTTCTTATATTATTTTGAATCAAAAAATAAATAACTGAAGAGAAAAATAAAGAAGTTAGTAATTCTCTAGTAAAAATAAAAAAGAACCTTTCGCAAAGTTTTCGGTTAATATATGACCGAGACCTTTTCGGTAAGATTCTCCAAAATAATTGAAGTTATGAACTAAATAAATTTCAGTCAATTTGTACGAAATTATTAATCCTAATACGCTGACAATAATTTTAAATGTCTTTGATTTAATAATTTCCATATTAATTGCGTTTTTTAACATTACAGCTAACGGTTGGCGACTTGGCGATGTAGCGGTTAAAAATACCTTAACTTCCGGTTTATTACTAAACTAAAAAGATAAGCAAAAACTTTAAATTAAGCCCAAAACCCGCTATATTGCCAAACCGCGGTTATGCACAGTGCTGTATTCGTTTTCGTATAAAAATTCCAATTGTCCCATTGAAATTTGTCTATTTTGTTTTTTATCGTTGATGTATTCAGTAATACAGTTTGCAACAAATTCGCTAAGTTTTACAGGAACAGCATTCCCTATAATTTGCTCAAGGTTTGTCTTTGTACCATTGAAAACAAAGCTTTCGGGAAAAGTCTGAATAAGGCTTCTTTCTTTTGTTGTCAATGGTCTTAAATCTTCTGTAATTTCAACTGGGTCTCCTTCGTGTTTTGTGTAAC
This sequence comes from Flavobacterium oreochromis, assembly GCF_019565455.1. Classification (NCBI taxonomy): domain Bacteria; kingdom Pseudomonadati; phylum Bacteroidota; class Flavobacteriia; order Flavobacteriales; family Flavobacteriaceae; genus Flavobacterium; species Flavobacterium oreochromis. Next base: position 2,832,197 of record NZ_CP067377.1, on the reverse strand, counting down.
CTTTAGGAATAGGTCGGTTTACGCCACGGATAGTCGGACTTGGTTCGTAGATACTAAAAATACCACGTCTTGCATAACTTCTTGGGTGTCTATAATAATATTCAATACCCAATGATTTACCAAAATAATCGAATAGGGTTGTTGGTTTTGCAGATTGTTTTTTTGTAAAATATGGATTTAAAAAATTGTCTTGAGAATGTTTGTGTCCAACCAAAAAGAAACGCTTTCTTGATTGAGGAACACCACAAAAACTGGCATCCAAAACTTGATAAGAAATTCCGTAACCTGCTTTCTTGAAAATTTTTAATGCTTCTTTTAAAATACCACTTTTTGTAATTCTTTCTACATTTTCCATTACAAACCATTCTGGATTTGTTTCGGAAACAATGTTTGCGAATGATATAGTTAAATCTGCTCTTCCTAATGTTTCATCTCTTTTACCTGCACTTGAAAAATCTTGACAAGGTGGACCACCAATTATCATTTGAGGTTTCAAACTTTTTACAAATTCAAGACCTTCCTCACTTCCTAAATCTGTATCATAAATAGGATGGTCGAAATTATCTTTATATACTTTTACGGCAGGCTCCCATTTGTCAAAAGCAGCTAGTATTTCAAATCCTGCGTTTTGAAAACCAAGTGATAAACCACCACAACCCGAAAATAAATCTACTATTTCCATTATGCGAATAATTCAGGTGAGTTAAAAATAATTGCGTCAAACCGTCTTTCAGGGCTAAGTAGATTTTGTCCGCCACCAAGAATAATTTTTCGAATGTCCTTTTTCTCAATTCTCGGTTTCGTTAATTCTGCACAAGTCATATATCGGTGTGTTACACGTCCGCTTACAGCAAATGCTTTATCGTTTTTAGTATTATACGAAAGTTCGTCAATAATTTTGTGATGATTGATTTGACCTTTTTGGAAAAATCATAAAGCATTTTGAACAACCAAATAATGGTTCTTATTTGTCGGGTAATTTTATTGTTTACAGAAAGTTCACCTCTTGCTACATCAACGAAAAGTTGAGTAAATGCAAAATTACTCCATACAAACACATCTAAACAATTATCAGTTAATTTGGGTGATTTTCCGTTTGTTTTCCAAATTGGTTGTAATAAAATTGGCTCTTGTTTGTCTAAAACCGAGAGAATGATTTTGTCAATGGTAGTAATCATTTCTGTTATATGTGTCCAAACAACTGAACCGTCTGTCCAATCCGAAATACTATCAAATTTATTACCGATAAGTTGAGACAATTCCTTTTGTTTGTCTTTGAAGTTTACAGCAATACTACAAGCCAAATACACGATAGTATCTGGTCGTATTACAATTTCACAACCATAGTATTCTTCACTTAAATTACAAGTTGAATTGTCAGGCAAAGCTGTTAGCTTTACTTCAATTGGTTTCAAGCATTGTCCGTTGCTTCTTAGTTGAGTAACTAAGTCAACTCTTGGTAATGAACCTATAACTAATTGTTGATATGGTGTAAATGGACTTTCAAAAGAAAAAAAATAAATCATCTGAATTTTGTTCAATACCATAAAGCTCTTCAGCCGATATTTTTTGATGATTTACTTTGAGGTCTTTGTCAAGACAGATATAAACATTTTCTAACCTTTTTGAAGCAAGAAAATTTGTCAAACCCGCAGGAAATGAAGAATTAAACTGGTTCTTACCCCAAGTATCTGCTTGGGTAAAATCTCTGTTTGAATGTATTACTCCAAATAATCCTGGTTTTTGCATTTTCATAATTTACTATATCTATAATTTGCTTCAAAATTACTATTTTTTTGGTAAGACAGGGCGGTTTTGTTCGTAAATTGAGGTTGTACAGTCGCTCGTAGCATTGTGCATAACGGCAGTCTGTGAAAAAACTTCACAAACCCTGTCAAATATAGCCAAAATAGTTTGTTAAAAAAATCGAGTTTTCGTATTTTTAAATAGGCAACACATCCAAGGAATCTTGCGTAATCAGTTACATTTGTCCAGCTTAGAAGATAAAATAACACCCGATAATCCAGTTCGTTTTATAGATGCTTTTGTTGAATTAATAGACCTTGAAAAAATTGGATTTACACCCGTTATTTTAAAAACCGAAGGGCATCCGAGTTTTAAGACCGAAGTGTTTCTTAAAATCTATTTATATGGTTATTTAAACGGTATACGTAGCTCAAAAAAACTAGAAAAAGAATGCATTCGCAATATCGAAATGCAGTGGCTTTTAGCTGATATTCGTCCTAACTATCACAGCATTTCTGATTTCAGAAAAGAAAATCCTAAAGTACTCAAGAAACTCTTTAAACTATTTCTTTCTTTTTTAAAAGATGTAGATTTAATTACTGGTGAAACCATTGCTATTGATGGGACTAAATCTAGAGCACACAATGGCAAAAAATCGAATTTTAATCAAAAGAAAATCGATAAACACTTGGCTTATATCGACACCAAAACCCAAGAATATTTGGATGAATTAGAAAAAAATGATGAAAAAGAGAATGTAGTTAAAATCAACAATATTCAACAAAAAATAGCACGTTTACAACAAAACAAAATCAGATATGAACTCCTTGAAAAACAACTCAAAGTGAGTGGTGAGCCTCACCCGAACTCGAAGGAGCGAACTGACGAAGTAAATAAGCACCATAGAATTCCCATAGTAAGTGAATATAGCGTAATCGGTTCCGTTCTACAGAGGTTTACTTCACTGAGTTTCTATTTTGTTTTGGTGTTCAGTGATTACAATTCATTGTTCGTGCTTCGCACGCAACGAAACCTTAGCTGTTAGTAGCTGGCATTTCTATCGTTCCCATATTTTTCTAATTAGTTTCAGCAATGGAAATTCTTTCCTTTTAGTTGGTTTATCCAATGGTGTGTCGTTGTTGTCTGTTTGTGTGGTAACTATTGTTGTTTCACTTTGACTGGCGTTATAACTTTTAATTTCTAATTCAAATCGTTCGTCTTCGTAAAGTGGTTGATCTAAGTCTGCCCCACCTTTATGTGCAAATTGAACATAGTCTTTTGGTGGTGTTGGCAATTTGCTTTCACATTCCTGTGAACAGAGATTTGTCAAAAGAGGTAAAACGTCTGTGCCTACATTTAAAGAAATCCAAAGTTGATTTGTTTGCTCGTAAGTCATAGTCTTACCACAAATGCTACAATTTACGGTGTCGCCTGAATACCGTACTGGATTATGAGTTAAACGAGGAAAGCCCATTCTGTTTTTCCAATTTCCATACAAGGCTCTTGTGCTTACTCTGCTGTCTTTTAGATTTTTACACTCTATAATTTCATAGGGAAACCAATGTAAGTCGTATGAAGTGTAAGGATCAAAATATTCAAGAGCTTCCATTTGTCCAATTTCTGGTGGAATACGTTTCAGTTTACTACCATAAAGCCAAACTTTTTTAACCTTCGTCAGTTTTGAGATTGTCTCAGGTAATGTATGTATTTGAGCAAACAACTCTAGTCCAAGTTCTTCTACAGGTGAAAATTCTTCTCGGTTTTCTGCTGCCACCTTGTCAACATAGTCACATAGCTTTTTCCAAGCAACAGAATTTCTGTCTTGCACGTCATTCTTTATTTTGGAAATTATTTTGTTCATTGTCGTGTTCTATTATGGATGTCTTCTATGCTTGCTGCTAACGTCAGTCTGTGAAAAAACTTCACAAACCCTGTCAAATATAGCCAAAATAGTTTGTTAAAAAAATCGAGTTTTCGTATTTTAAAATAGGCAACACATCCAAGGAATCTTGCGTAATCAGTTACATTTGTCCAGCTTAGAAGACAAGTATTGATACCCAGTATCAAAGGGAAACAATAAAAAACTCCGAAATACAGACTTCAAAAAAAGAGGCACAGAGTGCCTCTTGTATATCATTAAACTTTTAGTTCGAAATTCCCATAGTGAGTGAATGGAATGCAATCGGTTCCGTTCAACAGAGGTTTACTTCACTAAGTTTCTATTTTGTTTTGGTGTTCAGTGATTACAATTCATTGTTCGTGCTCCGCACGCAACGAAACCTTAGCTGTTAGCGGTAGGTTTTTAATCAACCCCCATTATTTGTAAAAAAATAATTTTAGTTTCTTCAATTTCAAAAACTAAATCAATTCCCATTATTCTATAAAAAGCACCTTTAGTAATTCTTGTCTCATATACATTTACTGATTTATTGATAAATTCATTTTCGAATAAATGTATAAATTCATTAATTGAATATTTTATTCTGCTTTTTAAATCTTTAATTGCTTGGATTTCTTCAGAATTTGAATCTGATTGAATTTCAATAAAAGGTTTGTATAGCTCTATTTTTAGTTTTTCTTTCCAGTTTTCAATTTTGAAGACTTCAATTGTCCAATCATTCGGATAAACTCCAAACAGTTCGTAAGAATTATTTTGTATTGACTTTTCAATATTCCCAGCAGAAAAATTAAAAGAATACATTTTATACTTCATTCCAATTACTGAAAAACAATTGATTGCAGCAAGAGAAGCAAGATAACCGTTAAGATAAACTAATTTTGTTTGTAAAATTTGATCTTTTAATTCTTCATTCAACATAAATTTCGTCATTAGGTTTTTTTGGCAAACTTACCGCTAACGTCAGTCTGTGAAAAAACTTCACAAACTCTGTCAAATATAGCCAAAATAGTTTATTAAAAAATCGAGTTTTCGTATTTATAAATAGGCAACACATCCAAGGAATCTCGCGTAATCAGTTACATTTATCCAGTTTAGAAGACAAGTATTGATACCCAGTATCAAAGGGAAACAATAAAAAACTCCGAAATACAGACTTCAAAAAAGAGGCACAGAGTGCCTCTTGTATATCATTAAACTTTTAGTTCGAAATTCCCATAGTGAGTGGATGGAATGCAATCGGTTCCGTTCAACAATGGTTTACTTCACTAAGTTTCTATTTTGTTTTGGTGTTCAGTGATTACAATTCATTGTTCGTGCTTCGCACGCAACGAAACCTTAGCTGTTAGCCGACGTTTCTTTTTATAAAATCTTTAAATTTCTTTTTAAAATCTTTCTCAAACATATTAATATCAAATATTTTTCTACCATAACCTTTCTCAGTTGCAAAAATCATTGATTTATGAAATTCACTATCTAAACCTTCTATTTTTTCTTTATAAAACTTAGTTGAGCAAACCCAAGTTTCTACATAAAAAGCAAACATATTTGATAATCTTCTAAATGTTCTCTTTTCATTTTCCATGAAGTATGAATTGACATATGGTTTAGCCAAAATAGCATCATCTTTGTGATAACCCATCAGTAGTATTGAATTTCCTAAATAAGGAAAAAATGAAATAAAGATTCCAGTTAATCTATCCATGTCTTTTCCATGTTCGGCTTTATATCTGTATACTTCTTCAGGTGTTTCATAATTTATTAAAGCATTAAGACATATTTCTTGTAATTCAAATTGGCGATGTTGAAAGACAAAAGATTCAGTTTGATTTTTTAAATCTGACCACATAGAATCTTTATAAAATTCCATGTCTAAAATTCCAAGTTTATTTTGCTCAATTGTTACTTTTAGTAATTCTTTATTCATTGAAATTTCTTCATTTTTCAAAACGCATTCATGAAGTTTTATTACAACTTGTTTGAGCCAAATTTCATTGTGTAATGTTCTTAGTGCGAATAATAAGCATGAAGTATAATCATCAGAATTTATCTTTCCTTCGGTTTCTATTTTTTTAAATACTGAAGCGTCATGTTCATTACAAAACCCCAAAAAAGTGTATATTTTATTAATTCCATCTTTTTTGAATCCAATATACTCTTGCTTAAAATTATCTATTTTTAGTTCCCACAAATGGTTGTCTTCAGCAATTGAAGATAATATTCCATTTTTTTGCATGATGTGAGAATTTATAGACTTTTTAGTGCATCCAGGAAACATACAGATATTTGTTTTATCTTTCGCTTGCTGTGCACAATCGGCAAATATTTTTGCAATTTTAGTATTTTCTGTTTTCACTATGATTTTTTTGGAAATGACGGCTAACGGACGAGGCTTTGCGAAGCGCGACCGAAGGAAGCGTTTTTCAAAGCCTGATTTGTACGCTGTTATGCTTCTCAAAGATAACAGTTCCAGTTGGGAATAACAATAGCTAGATAAACATTTGCAACCTATTTTGTAAAACTGAGGCTTTACGATGTTGGTTGCAAATAGCATCGAAATTCAACTGATTTTAAGAAAGTTAGGCTGAAAATTTGACATTGTCATTTTTTTCTACTAACTTTGGTCAAGATTTTTTTAGCGATTTCGGTTTGAAAATAAATTTTCGGCAAAACTCTTTTGCAAAAGCTTGGCGAATAATCATTATCATTCTCCTTATTTAAAATCAATCCTTTTTCGATAGTTTATCAGATATTTTTGTCCCAATTGCGTTACAACTCATAAATAGGCGAACCTATCTTAATCGTATTTATTGTTATTATTGAAACAATTTAAAAAGGCGTACTTCGCATTTTGTATTGTTTTTTCCAAATATAACGATAATAATGATTAAAAACAGTTAGAAATATACTCATCAAGATAGTTTTTTGAGATCAATCTTTCTAGTTAACTGGATACTCTTAAAGCAATTATAACAGCAGAAAGTAGTTGTTTAGCTAAACTTGTCAAAGAAAATAAAGCCTACCTAAAAATTATTTGCTTTTATCATAGTAATCGAGGAGCAATGTGGCGCAGTGTGCTGAAAGCATAGCCCTGAAGCGTAACACAGTGGAGAAAAATTGCGGTTGATATTCCTCTTTTGGCTCTTTTGTTCTGCATTGCAAAGTCTATTGTCTAATTTGGGTTCAGTCTATTGATGGGGCAATGTTTTTGTATGCTTACTGAATTTTTTTGTGTGGAAAAAATATTTTTTTAAAAAAAACTACACAAAGTTGTGTGGAAAAAAAATTTTTAAAAAAACTACACAACTTTGTGTGGAAAAAATATTTTAAAAAAAATCCACACAGATTATACGGAGTGTTAATCTATTTAATTATAAAGATTGTGTCTTGTATTTTCCAAGAGGGGGATTATGAAAAGGGATGGGAAAATAATGTGAGTTCCTGCTTTTCTTGTTTGTGTTTTTGTTTTTAAAATGAGGGCTAAGGGGTTGACAAGAGTTGATTTAAAAAAAGTGTGTCCAAAAAGTAAAAAATCAAGGTTGTATGAGTGTATTTAATAATCAGTATTATGTGATTTTTATCTCTCAACAATAGGAATGATTTCTTTGTAGTCTTTTGGGACACACTTTAACTTTGAGGCTCTCCAAAAAGTCCGCTATCTTGTCATTTGACTTCGTCCAGTCGCTTTGCTCTAGTTGACCAAAGAGAGACCCGAGAGCTCCTCTCGAACAGGCAAATCACATAGTACTGATTATAAGACTCCTCCTTCCGTTGGAGTAACAAACTGTATGTTGATTTTTTACTTTTAGGACAGCCTCATTATTATATATCAGATTTCTTAAATTATTTTTTTAGTTCATAACGATCTGAATCCATTACTTTTACCCAAGCTTTAACAAAATCCTGTACAAATTTTTCTTTGCTATCATCTTGTGCATAAACTTCTGCATAAGCGCGTAAAATAGAATTTGAACCGAATACTAGATCAACTCGAGTCGCTGTCCATTTTACCTCTCCATTAGTTCTATCTACTATACTGTAAAGATTTTTTGTTACGGGTTTCCAGGTATACTTCATATCAGTAATATTTACAAAAAAGTCATTAGTTAAAACCCCTTCTCTATCTGTAAAAACACCGTGTTTTGTGTTATCATAGTTGGTTCCTAAAACTCTCATACCACCTATTAAAACGGTCATTTCTGGCGCAGTAAGTCCCATAAGTTGGGTTCTATCAAGAAGTAATTCTTCTGGTGTAATGGCATAATCTTTTTTTAACCAGTTTCTATAAGCATCATGAATTGGTTCAAGAACAGAGAACGATTCAACATCTGTTGTATCTTGTGTTGCATCTCCTCTTCCTGGATTAAAAGGAACTTTAATATTTATACCTCCTTCTTGCGCTGCTTTTTCTATAGCGGCGCTACCGCCTAAAACAATTAAATCAGCTATGCTAATTTTATGACTTAATTCGTTTTGAATTTCTTCGAATTTACTTAATACTTTTTCTAATCTTGCAGGTTCATTTCCTTCCCAATCTTTTTGAGGTACTAAACGAATTCTAGCTCCATTTGCTCCTCCTCTAAAATCAGAATTGCGAAATGTTCTAGCGCTATCCCATGCTGTATTGATAAGTTCTGCTTTAGTGAGTCCTGAATTTAAAATTTTTGTTTTTAATTCTTCAATATCAGTATCATTTAATTTATAATGAACAGCAGGAATTGGGTCTTGCCAGATTAGATCTTCTTTTGGCACATCTGCTCCTAGGTAACGGCTTTTGGGTCCTAAATCGCGATGAGTTAATTTAAACCATGCTCTTGCGAATACCTCTTCAAAATATTGGGGATCATTATAAAATTTTTCTGATATTTTTCTATATTCAGGATCTAATTTCATTGCCATATCAGCATCCGTCATAATAGGGTTTCTACGGACTCCTTTTATATGGGCATCAAATGGTTTATCTTCTTCTTTTATATCAATTGGTTCCCATTGCCATGCATCTGCTGGACTTTTTCTTAATTCCCATTCGTAATTTAATAAAAGATGAAAATAGGTATGATTCCATTTATCAGGGGTTGTTGTCCAAGCTCCTTCTAATCCACTTGTTATTGTGTCTTCTGCGTTACCTTTTCCTTGAGGGTTCATCCATCCAAAACCTTGTGTTTCAACATTGGAAGATTCTGGATTGGGACCTAAAGCAGAGGCATCGCCATTTCCATGAGCTTTTCCTACGGTATGTCCTCCTGCTGTTAAGGCTACTGTTTCTTCGTCATCCATTGCCATACGTTTAAAAGTAGTACGAACGTCTTTGGCTGTTTTTAACGGATCTGGATTTCCATCAACTCCTTCTGGATTTACGTAAATTAATCCCATTTGTACTGCTGCTAAAGGATTTTCAAGGGATTCACTATCTGAATGATCTGAATATCGCTCTTTTCCTAACCATTCTTTTTCCGCTCCCCAATAAATGTCTTTTTCGGGATGCCAAATATCTTCTCTACCTCCTGCAAAACCAAATGTTTTAAATCCCATTGATTCATAAGCCATATTTCCTGCAAGTATGATTAAATCAGCCCAAGAAATTTTGTTACCATATTTTTTCTTAATAGGCCATAACAATCTGCGTGCTTTATCTAAATTTCCATTATCAGGCCAACTATTAAGAGGTGCAAAACGCTGATTACCTGTGTTAGCTCCTCCTCTACCATCTGCCAAGCGATATGTACCCGCTGCATGCCATGCCATTCTGATCATTAAACCTCCATAATGTCCCCAATCAGCAGGCCACCAATCTTGGCTTTCTGTCATTAATTTTTTTAAATCATTTTTTAATGCTTCAAGATCTAATTTTTTAAATTCTTCTGCATAATTAAAGTTTTTTCCTAATGGGTTTGTTTTGGTATCGTGTTGATGTAAAATATCTAAATTAAGTGCATTGGGCCACTTATCCATAACAGAATTTTGAGATTCTGTATTAGCCCCATGATGAAATGGGCATTTTCCTTCTTTTGAATTGTTCATAATTCTTTTAGTTTAAATTTTTATTTATTATTTTTCTTATTGTTATTATCCTTATTATCCTTTTTTTAATCTCTCTGTTATTTAAGATAACAAAAGATCAGAGTACTTATGTTACTTTCTTATATCTTTTAAATTGGATAGCTTAGATAGCTTCTCTATATCATAAATTATAAATGCTAAAAATAGTTAAGAATACTATTTTTCATATGGCTAAGATTTATACAATATTATGTTCTGGATTATATTTTTTTGTTATTCAATAACTCAAATATAATAAAAATCTATGTATTTAGTTAGGAAAAGTAGTCTCTATTTATTGAATTTAGTCAACTTAAAGGTTTTAATTTCTAAGATTTTTTGTGATGAAAATTTGTAGTACTATTTTAAAATGTATGTGTACTTTAATAAAGGAATATAGCTAAACAATCTTTATTGCTTTGGAAAGGAATTTATAGTTGTTAGTAGACTCTAAAATCAACTAATCTAATTAGAAGGAAGTATTCTAAAAGTAAAAAGTCTGGACAAAATTTTTCTTTCTGGTACAAAAGAAAAGTCTCTTAATGAATATGATGTAATTTTTTAGTTTGATCAAAATGGTAGGATTTCAGTTTTTTGGGATACTGTCTTCTTTTTGAGTTTATTTTTAAAAAGGGTAATTTTATAATATGCTTTTTTAGAATATACTTTTATATTTCGTATAATTCAATAGGTAATTTATCAGGGTCTTGAAAAAAAGTAAATCTTTTTTGGGTGTATTCATCAACTCTAATAGGTTCTGTAATAATATTATTTTGTTTTAATTTTTCTATGATCTCTTCTAAATTTGAGACTTCAAAAGCTAAATGTCTTAATCCGCAAGCTTCTGGTCTTGAAGCTCTATTGGGAGGGTTTTGAAAAGAAAATAATTCTATAATATAATTTCCATTTAATGCTAAATCTAGTTTGTATGACTGTCTTAGGTCTCTATATTCTTCTCTTATAATTTCGAGTCCTAAAATTTGTGTATAAAAATATTTTGACTTTTGGTAATCAGAACAAATAATAGCTATATGATGAATCTTTTTTAGCATATGCTTTTAAAATGTATTGAGGGTGTCTGAAAAGTAAAATCTAGACAAAGTTTATGCCTCTTCTTAAAAAAAGATTTTCATAATATATACTTTCTTCCTTTAATAGGATAATAAGCTTGTAAACTTTTAGACACCCTCAATTATTTTTGAGAATTAATTAAAGTTTTTGAAGTTCTTTTAATACGGCTTCTCCAACTCCATGTGCTGATTGTGGATTTTGTCCTGTTACAACTCTTTGATATACTGCTACATGAGATTGCCATAATCCTGATTTCTCAAACTTTGCACCACGTTCTATCAGTTTTGTTTCTAAACTAAATGGAACAACGTTTTCTAATTTTATAGCACTTTCTTCTTCGTTAGTAAAAGCGTTTATTTTTTTACCATCAACTAAATATTTCCCATTACTAAGTTTTATATTTACTAGACCTGCTGGTCCATGGCAAACGGCACTTACAACCCCATTATTTTCATAAATTTTTTGTGCAATTAGAGCGAGTTCTTCATTATCTGCAAAATCCCACATAGTTCCATGTCCTCCTGCATATAAAATAGCTACATAATCTGCTGGATTAACTTCTGATGGTATCATCGTATTTTGTATTTTAGCTTGGTATTTTGTATCAGCTAAGAATCTTTGGTCAACTGGATCTTCGTTATTTTCTCCATAATAAGAAGGATTACCTCCTTTAGGGCTTACAAATTCTATTTCGTATCCTGCATCACTTAAAACAGCCCAAGGATGGGTTACTTCACCTAAATAATAACCTGTAGACTGCCCTGTTTCTCCTAATTTGTTGTGGCTAGTAACCACAAATAAAATTTTCTTGTTCATTTTTTTTGTATTTAAATTTTGTGCAGTTGCTTTATATATTCCACTAAAAAGAGTGAAGCTAGCAATTACGATAATTCCTTTCAAGACATTTTTAAATAGTTGGAAATAGTTGGCTCATTGCTAGTACTATTTTAAATTGATTTTACAAATTTGAGTACATTATTTTTTCTTTAAAAGGAAGTAAATCACAAGTTTGATGTGATATATATCACATTTTAAGAACTAAGACGACTAAGAGTTTCTCTTGAAACGCCTAGATAAGAAGCTATTAGGGTTTTAGGTACTCTTTGAAATAATATAGGATAATTTTCTCGAAGTTGTTCGTATCGTTCTTTGGCATTACTGTTTAATAATGATAATATTCTTCTTTGTAATGCCATATAACCAGAATTGGATTTTTTTCTAAAGAAGTGTTCTATTTTGTGCATATCAGCACATAATTTTTCTCTATTTTCTAAGGATAAACAAAGGACTTCTGTGGCTTCAATACAATCAATATTAAGTATTGATTTTGTTTCATTGAAGTAGGCTTGATAGTCTGTTATCCACCAATCTTCCATTGCAAATTGCATGATATGTTCTTTTCCATCTTGGTTAACATAATATGCTTTTAGAAGTCCTTTTATTACAAAATGATCATTTTGTACAAAATCTCCTTCTTGAATGAGATATTGGTGTTTTTTTAATTTTTTGATTGTGAAATGGGATAAAATATATTGAAACTCTTGGTCTGTTAATGCAGTAATTTTTTCTATTTGCTGTCTTAATATTTCACTCATCTTATTTTATAGGCTATTTTTTAAAAAACGACATGTATTTTATGAGTTAACTTGCCATAGGGTAAATATAGGATAAAAGATAAGAAGTACCAAGTTGGGCTGGGATTCTATTACTCTTTATTAAAGTGATTATATGAATTTAAATATTTTTTTAATCGTTTTAAGCTTGGTTTAAATAGTCAAGCTCAAAACGATTGTTTTTTAAATAAAAGCTTTTTATGTTAGGTATCCTGTTTTTTAGGGGTATCTGTTATTCGTTTTATTTATGATTTAACGTTACGAAATGCTAATATTTTTTCTATTTCTTGTAGGTTCGTATTTTTTGCTTTTAGTAAAATTAAAAAATGATATAATAAATCAGCTGCTTCATTTTTAAACAATTCATTATTAGTATCTTTTGCTTCTATAATGAGTTCTACTGCTTCTTCTCCTACTTTTTGAGCAACTTTATTAATTCCTTGTTTAATGAGTTTGTTTGTATATGAGTTTTTATCATTATTATCAACTCTATTGGTAATCAAATTTTCTAATTGATACAAAAATCCTTTGTGGGTTTCTTCTTTAAAACAAGATTTTAGGCCTGTATGACAGGTTGGTCCTTCTGGTATTGCTTTAATTAAAATAGTATCATAATCACAATCTATTTGTATATCTTTTACTACTAAAAAATTTCCTGATGTTGCTCCTTTTGTCCATAAACGGTTTTTAGTTCGGCTAAAGAATGTAACTTTTTTTTCTTGTAATGTTTTATTAAATGCTTCATCATTCATATAACCTAACATTAATATTTGCAAGGTGATATAATCTTGAATAATTACAGGAATAAGTCCATTATTTTTTTGAAAATTTAAATTCATCTTACTTGAATATTTTGTGATATTAAATATTTTTTTAATTGAGGAATGGAGATTTCTCCAAAGTGAAAGATACTTGCTGCTAATGCAGCACTTACTTTTGTTTTTTGAAATACTTCTTTAAAGTGTTCTTGTTTTCCTGCTCCTCCTGAAGCAATTACGGGTATATGTACTGTATTACTTATTTTATCTAATATATCTAATGCAAATCCTTTTTTAGTACCATCATTATTCATAGATGTTAATAGTATTTCGCCTGCGCCAAGTAATTCTGCTTTTTTTGCCCAATGAATGGTTTTGATGCCTGTAGGCTTTTTGCCTCCATTAATAAACACATTCCATTGATTGTTTTCAAATTTAGTATCAATAGCAACTACGACACATTGACTACCAAATTGATTGGCTATTTCACTTATAAGAGTTGGTTTTTGTATGGCTGAGGAATTAATACTTACTTTATCTGCTCCTGCTCTAATAACTGCTTGTGCATCTTGTATAGAATTAATTCCTCCTCCTACAGTAAAGGGGATATTAATTTCCTTAGCTATTTTTTCTACTAGGTTTACTAATGTTTTTCTATTTTCAATGGTAGCTAAAATATCTAAAAAAACGAGTTCATCAGCACCATATGAAACATAATGTCTAGCTAACTCTATGGGATCTCCTGCGTCTTGTATATCTAGGAAATTTATTCCTTTTACTGTTCGTCCATTTTTAATATCTAAACAAGGGATAATTCTTTTTTTTAACATAATTTACTTAAGTCTTTAAGATTAATTTTACCTTCATAAATGGCCTTTCCTACTATGACTCCGTAACAATTTATTTGTTTGAGTTTTATAATATCTTCTATAGATGAAACTCCGCCACTTGCTATTAAATTACTCTTTGTATTTTTTAAAATTTCTTGATATAATTCATTTGATGCCCCTTGTAACATACCATCTTTAGCAACATCTGTACATATTACGTGAGTAATACCTTTAGTTACATAATTTTTAATAAACTGAACTACGTCTTGTTCTGTTTTTTGAAGCCAACCTTGTGTTACTATTTTTCTATTATGAGCATCTGCCCCAAGAATAATTTTTTCGCTTCCGTAATTTTCTAACCATGTTAAAAATAAGGTGGGGTTTTGAACTGCAATACTTCCTCCTGTAATTTGTGTAGCACCGCTATTAAAGGCTATTTTAACATCTTCTAGACTTTTTATGCCACCTCCAAAATCTATTTTTAAAGAGGTTTTTCGAGCTATTTCTTCTAATACTTTATAATTGACTATATGATTTGATTTTGCTCCATCTAAATCTACTAAATGAAGATATTGAATCCCGTTTGCTTCAAATTTTTTAGCTACTTCTATTGGGTTTTCATTGTAAATTTTTTGTGTACTATAATCCCCTTTTGTAAGTCGAACACATTTTCCATTAATGATATCTATAGCTGGAATAATTTTCATAATTCTAAAAAGTTTTTGAGTATTTTTTCTCCTATCGTGCCTGATTTTTCTGGATGAAATTGGGTGGCATAAAAATTATTTTTTTTCATTGAAGCGCTAAATGGTATAATATAATTACATATGGCGGTTGTATTTTCAGAAATTTCAGAATAATAACTATGTACAAAATACACGTCATTAGTTGATTGAATTCCAAAATATAATTGATCCTTAAAATTTATAAGGTTATTCCATCCCATATGAGGTACAATATGAGTTATGGGAAATCTTTTTACATTAACTTGAAAAATTCCTAAACAATTTACGTTACCTTCTTCAGAAAACTTACACATTAGTTGTTGCCCTAAACAAATTCCTAAAACGGGTTGCTTTAATGATTTTATAAGTTTATCCATGTTACGTTCTTGTAAATATTTCATAGCTGTGCTGGCTTGTCCTACGCCTGGTAAAATGACTTTTTCTGCGTTTCGAATTTCCTGTTCGTTATCTGTTACAATACAATTAAAGCCTAAACGCTCTATGGCATTTTTAACTGATGTTATATTTCCTGCATTGTATTTTATAATGGCAATCATAATGTTCCTTTTGTACTAGGGATTGAAAAATTATTTGTTTTAGAAGTAGCCATTTTTAAAGCTTTTGCAAAAGCTTTAAAAATGGCTTCTATCTTGTGATGTTCATTATTTCCTTCTGCTTTTATATTTAAATTACACTTTGCATTATCACTAAAAGATTTAAAAAAGTGCATAAACATTTCAGTAGGCATATCTCCTATTTTTTCTCTTTTAAATTGAACGTCCCAAACAAGCCAAGGTCTACCTCCGAAATCTATTGCTACTTGAGCAAGACAATCATCCATGGGTAATAAAAATCCATATCGTTCAACTCCTTTTTTAGTTCCTAAAGCGTTTAAAAAGGTGCTTCCAAGTGTAATAGCCACATCTTCTATTGTATGATGTTCATCAATATACAAATCTCCTTTTACTTGTATATTGAGGTCTATATTACCATGCTTAGCAATTTGTTCTAACATATGATCAAAAAAACCCAATCCTGTTGAAATACTCGCATTTCCTGATCCATCTAAATTCAGTTCTACTAGTATTTTTGTTTCGTTAGTATTTCGCGTAACCTTTGCTTTTCGTGATTTTAAGGCTAATAATGTATAAATATCTCTCCATGATGTAGTGGTTAATTCTGCTTGATCGCAATTTTCTTGTCCAATTAATAAAGCCTTACAACCTATATTTTTTGCTAATTGAACATCTGTTAAACGATCACCTATTACATATGAATTTTCTATGTCAAAATCTCCTTTTATATAGTGTGCCAGCATTGCTGTTCCTGGTTTACGAGTAGGTAACTCTTGATATGAAAAGGATTTATCAATTAATATTTCATGAAATTCAATACCTTCATTTTTAAATGCTTTGAGTATTTTATTTTGTACAGGCCAAAAAGTATTTTCTGGAAATGATGGTGTACCTAATCCATCTTGGTTAGTTACCATAACGAGTAAATAATCTAACTCTTTAACTATACGAGAAAGATTTTGAAATACACCCGGGTAGAATTCTAATTTTTCTAAACTATCTAACTGACAATCAACTGGAGGTTCTAAAACTAATGTACCATCTCGATCTATAAATAATATTTTTTTCATAATTTAATATCTTTTAATATGTTTATGAGTATTTTATTTTCATGAGGTTGACCAATGCTAATTCTTAAGGTATTTTGAATTACTGTATGACGATTACGGATGATGATATTTTTTTGTATTAATTTTTGATATATAATATTGGCTTTTTCTACTTTTAATAGAATAAAATTTGCCTGAGTTGGATATATCTTTTTTACAAAGGGAAGCTTGTTTAATTCTTCTATTAACCAAGTTCGTTGTTCTATGATTATTTTTTTATTTTTAATAAAAGTTTCTATATCATTTAATGCTTTTATTGCTTCTTCTTGATTAATCTTACTTATATTGTAAGGAGGCTTAATCTTTGTATATAAGTCAATTATTTCTTTACTGGCATAGGCAATTCCTATACGAATAGCAGCTTTTCCCCAAGCTTTACTTAATGTTTGGGATACTATTATATTAGGATATTTTTTTACTTTTTGTAATAATGATTCTTGCATGCTAAAATCAATGTATGCTTCATCTATAAAAACGATTCCTCTAAAATTTTTAATAATCGTTTCTATATTTTCAATATGATTACCTGTTGGATTATTAGGTGAGCAGATAAAAATCATTTTAGCTTCTGTACTTAAAATTCTATCAATATCTAATTGAAATGATTGATTAAGAGGAATGGTTATGACTTGAATATTATTTATGTGAGCAGCTACTTTGTACATGCCATAAGTAGGTGGACAAATAATGATTTTATCAAGGGCTGGCTCACAAAATATTCTGTAAGCTAAATCAATGACTTCATCACTGCCATTTCCTATAAAGATATTATCAGGAGTAATATTTTTTACTAATCCTAATTTATCTTTTAGTTCTTTCTGATAAGGATCTGGATAACGATTTAAATAACCAAAAGGATTTTCATTTGCATCTAAAAATATACCATCGTTTGTATTAAATTCATCACGTGCACTACTATAAGGAGTAAGTGAAAGTATGTTAGAGCGTATAAGTTTTTTTATTTGAATCATGATTCTAAATTTTTTAATCGAATGGTAACTGCATTTTTGTGGGCGAATAACTGCTCTTCTTCTGCCATTACTTCTATGATGGGACCTATGTTTTGAATTCCCTCTTTACTTAATTCTTGGAAGGTTATTTTTTTATAAAACTATCAACGGATACTCCACTATAGTTGCGCGCATATCCATTAGTAGGTAATGTATGATTTGTTCCACTGGCGTAATCTCCTGCACTTTCACAACTATAATTACCTAAAAAAACAGAACCTGCATTACATATATCTGAAAGGTATTGATTATATGTTTGTACTGCTAAAATCAAGTGTTCAGGTGCATATAAATTACTTAATTCTAAACATTCCCATATATCTTTCAATACAATGGCTTTACTATTTTGAAGTGCTTTTTGAGCAATTGTATTTCTAGGTAATATTTGTATTTGTACTCTTACTTGTTCTAGTATTTGTTTAATTATTTCTAGATTGTCAGAAAGTAATATTACTTGACTATCAGGACCATGTTCCGCTTGTGAGAGTAAGTCTGCTGCAACAAAATGAGGATAACTTGAGTTATCTGCAATTATTAATAATTCACTAGGTCCTGCGGGCATGTCTATTGCTACTCCAAAATTCATTGCAACTTGTTTAGCTGCTGTTACATATTGATTTCCTGGTCCGAAAATCTTATCTACTTTAGGAATTGATCTAGTTCCAAATGTCATTGCTCCTATTGCTTGGATACCTCCAACAGTAAATATTCTAGTAACACCTACTAATCGAGCAGCAAATAAAATTGCAGGATTAATTATGCCGTTTTTATCGGGTGGTGTACAGAGTATAATTTCTTTACATCCAGCTAATTTAGCGGGTATTCCTAACATTAACACCGTTGAAAATAAGGGGGCGGAACCTCCTGGTATATAAATCCCTATTTTTTCTATAGGGCGGTTTTCTCTCCAACACTTTACGCCTATTGTGGTTTCTATTACTTGCTTTTTTTCAATTTGTGCTGTATGAAATTTTTCTATATTTGATTTTGCTATTTGAATAGCTTCTTTTAACTCTTCTGATATATTTTCTATTGATTTATTCCAAATTATTGAATCTATTTCTAATTTTTCTAAATCAACATGATCAAAAAAATGGGTATATTTAATTACGGCTTTATCTCCTTCTTTTTTAATCTCTGAAAAAATTTGATTTATGGTTTCTGAAAGATTTGTTTGATCTATATTCGGACGTTGGATAAGCTGCGTCCATTCTTTTTATGTGGGTTTACAATTATTTCCATTTCTTATTGTTTTATAGTATCATTTTTTCTATTGGAATGACTAATATTCCTTCTGCTCCGAGTTCTTTAAGCTTATCAATAACATCCCAAAATTGCTCTTCTTTTACCACGGAATGTAAGCTACTCCATCCTTCTTCTGCTAATGGTAATATTGTAGGTGATTTCATTCCTGGTAAAACATTACAAATTTGGCTGATAACTTTATTAGGTGCATTTAATAAAATATATTTATTTTCAGCACCGTTTTTAACAGCTTTAATTCTGAATAACAATTTTTCTAAAATGGCTTTTTTTTGTTCTGATAAAATGGGATTTGCTATGAGTACTGCTTGACTTTTTAAATACTACTTCTACTTCTTTTAGACCGTTCATTAATAAAGTACTTCCCGTACTTACAATATCAAATATTGCTTCCGCTAGACCAATACTGGTGGCAATTTCTACGCTACCTCCTATCTCTTCGATTGTTACATTTATATTTTTTTCTTTAAAGAAATTTGTAAGAATTTTCGAATAACTGGTAGCAATTTTTTTGTTCTCAAAATAATGTAAACCTGTATAGTTTTCATCTTTGGGAATAGCAAGTGAAAGTCTACAGGATGCAAAACCTAGTGTTTCTATTTGTTTTACTTTTTTATCTTTTTCCCATACTTCATTCTGCCCAAGAATACCTATATCAGCTACTCCTTGCTCTACATATTGCGGGATATCATCGTCTCGCAGAAATAAAATTTCTAGTGGAAAATTTTTTGCTTCTGATTTTAGTTTACGATTTCCATTAGCCACTTTAATACCACATTCTTCTAGTAGTTTTAGTGATTTTTCGCTTAAACGTCCACTTTTTGAACTGCAATTTTTAATTTACTCATTTTAAAATATTTATATCTGAGCAAACCAAATAATGGAAATAAAAAAATCCCGTCTGATTTACTCAGACGGGATTAGGTATATTATTTGATGTTACAGCACACCACTATCACCTCGCCTGAGCGATTAAGTGATGATGATGATGTAACATATTAAAATTCATTGATTTTTATTATTTAACGCACAAATTTAGATATAAATTTAAAAGTACAAAATTTATTTTTAATTTCTATCAAACATTTTAGGGATTATATTAGTATCTGTTTCTCCACAGAACGTCCAAGAAATAATATACCAACGATTATTTTCAAAAATTAGTTGAATACTATTTATTCCTCTTCTTACTATTTTTCCTTTTTCTTCTAATTTTGTCTCATATGTGCTCCAAACATGAGCAATATTTCCAAAAATTCGAACTTCCCTATTGATCTCATTTTCATAAAATGAGGTTTCAAAAATCATTTGATCGGTTTCATTATGAAACTCTTGAAGTGATACTGTTTGCTGTCTATTTTGTTCTTTATCAAAATATGAATATACTGCTTTTGGATGATGTAAATAAGTATCTCTTTCCCATTGCCTTTTTACTCCCTTTTTCCCTGAAACTACTTCGTAACTGGCTTTAATTAAAGCATCAATTGTTTGTACATCTTTATCATAGCTTGAATTTTGAGCATTTAAATTGTTTAATGTCATAATTACCATTGACGTTAAGTAAAATAATATTTGTTTCATTTTATTTTTTTATACAAAACAACCAAGATCGTTTTAATTATAAAAATAAATTATCTGATCTGATCTAATTATTATTTAAAAGGTTGTTTTTCTTATTTAAAGTAATAATTTATCAATACAATTTATTAAACAATCTTTATAGCTTTTTGCTATTGCAATTTTATGTTCTTCAATAATTAAATGGCTATCTTGAATATAGCTCACATTTTTTAAATTTATAATATAGGAATTATGGACTCTCATAAATTCATCTGGTAATTTATCTATAAGATCTTTTAAAGTTTTATAATAAGTGTACTTTTTATTATTTTTTACAAATATTTCAACGTAATTTCCTAAACCTTTTATAAATAAAATATTTTCAAAATCTAATTTTATTAATTTTTTATCTGTTTTTATAAAAGTATAATTTTGTTTATCTCTCATTTTATAATATATTAAAATTATATCTTATATCTGTAAAAAACAATTCCAGAACCTTAGTAACTAATTGATTTACAAACCTAAAAAACTCCTATTAATATTTCACTAAGAAGAATATAAATATTTCGTATTCTTTTCTTAGTATAATCAAGATATAGAGTTTTTTTAAACCAAATTAGGTGTTATACTTTATAATGAAGATGAAAAGAGCAAAAAAGATAAAAATACACAGATTTTTTATCCGAAAATGTAGTTTTACTATATTGGAAACAAAAAAATAGGTACTTCTTAGATTCAAACTCATTGTTTTATTGGTAATAATTTTCTAACGCTTAATTTGTATTTAAAAATATATTTTACTACTAAATTTATTGTTTTTCAAGTTTATTTTCTATCTATCACACAGGCTAAAAATAGCCTTTAATTACCCAAATATCCATGTCGAAACTTTAGGAATTATTTTATAAAAACATTAACTCATATCGAACAAATGGTAAATACTATAATTGCCGTTACAGGAATTTTTAATGATACTGGAATTTGTAATAAATCTGCTAACCAATAACCAAATCCAACAATAAAATAGTGTATAAAATAAATCCTTAATCCGCATTTTGTTATATTTTTAAATAGTTTTATAAGGAAGGAGTATTAATACTACTAGAAAAACTGCAATGATCATTAATACATCAGATGAACAATACAAAGAGTATAAAAAGAATAATTTAACTTGATCCTCTGTACAGTTTGAATTAGCTATTTATCATTTTAAATCCAATATAGGTGATTCTATATCCAATAAAAAATAAAGGAATAGCAATAATTAAGGTCTTAGTGCAATTGTATTTTTTAAAATCTTTTGCTAAAAAAATTCCCTAATAAAAAATAGTCATTAGATCCAGCAAAATAATAAAATGTTCCAAAGCTATTGCAAGTAGATATTACAAATAACTCATGAGAAAAAGTATAAGCATATGGTAAAAAGAATATAATGCTGCATATAATTAAAAATATTATCTTCTGATTTTGATTTGCTTTTTCACCCGATGCTGAAAAAAAAGCATATAGAGATACCACATTGGCACGGTATAAGCATTAAATTTAAAAGGAATAAGTATTATATTTTTAATTGCATCATGAAATATCTGTGAGGCATTAAGAAAGCCATAAGTAAATACATCTGAAATGATCGTTGAGGGTAATCCTAAAAAGTCCTTTTTATAAAAATCACTAATTGATATTTTTATAGGTAATAGTCGTAAACCTCTAATCATGACGAATAAAGGAACGTAAGGATGAAAAAAAGATCCATAAATTGTACCCAAAAAGTTAAATTCAGGATTTGAGCATGCTTCAGGAAAAAGATTAAATGGATCTCAACAATGAATACATCTTACCATAAAAATAGCAATAGCATTACTTTTATTATAACTTTTTTTTAAACGGTATATCGTATATTAAGCAATAAAGTAAATTATTATATCATGTAGTTGTGTTATTAAAATTGAAAATGTTACAGAACTAGATTTTATAAAACAACTTATTGGGTCATTCTTCTAATTGAATTCAATAAATAAGCTATCAAAATGAAACCAATCTTTTTATATTATTTTCAATAGACATTTCAAAAAAAACTTCTGTTAATCAAAAAGTTAACAGAAGTTACAAACATCATTTATTATTATGTCATACAATTCTATAAATACGATGTATTGGAATAGTAACTCCTTTTTTTAATATTATTTCTTGGTCTGTCACTCCCCAAACTGTCGTGTCTACTACTTTTTTGAGATAGCATCTTCAAAATAAATTTTAATTTTAGAGTGCTCTAAATTCCCCAGTACCTGAGCTCTTTCTAACTCTACTTTAAGTTGTTCTCTATCTTTAACTTCTTCAAGTACTTGTTGATTTGGAAAATGTAGGCTTTCTATCAATTCTTTTTCGATTAATTCAAATTTTGTTTCCATATATTTACACTTATTTTTCTGAATCAGAGATATTATAAATTTAATCATTTTTTATAACAAATTACTTTTTTTATGAATTCATTTACATTTATACCGTTTCAAAATTTAGAATCTGAGCGATTAATACTCAGAAAAATGAACCATAATGATGTAGAAGAGGTATTTGCATTACGCAGTAACCCTAAAAATATGGAGTATATACCCCGTCCATTATTAAAAGATAAGGAGGATGCCATACGACTTATTGATACTATAAATACTAAAATTGACCAAAACGAAGGAATTAATTGGGCAATTACAGAAAAACCAAATGATAAATTAATTGGATTCTTAGGATATTACCGCATACAAAAAGAAAATTATCGTTCAGAAATAGGTTATATGATATTACCAGAATATGCTGGTAGAGGAATTATTACTGAAGCTAGTAAATTAGTATTAGAATATGGTTTTAATCAAATGGGGTTACATTCTGTAGAGGCTGTTATAGATCCTAAAAATGGAGCTTCTGCGCGGGTCTTAGAAAAATTAGGATTCTCAAAAGAAGGGCATTTACGAGAAAATGAGTATTTTGAAGGTAAATTTTGGGATTCAGTAATTTATTCTATTCTAAAATCAGAATTTAAATATAAATAGCTTGAGATACAGAATATCTCAAGCTATTTATAAATTTTATATTGTTTTATTTTATTCTTTTTCCCAATTCCCAACAACAGAAGTAGCTAAAGCATTTCCTAAAACATTAGTTGCACTTCTAAACATATCGCAGAAGTGATCTATTGGTAATATCAAAGCGATGCCTTCAACTGGAATATCAAACATTCCACAAGTAGCTGCAACAACTACTAAACTTGCTCTTGGAACACCTGCTATACCTTTACTAGTAAGCATCAAAACTAACAACATAGTTAATTGAGTTCCTAAATCTAATGACACCCCGTAAGCTTGTGCAATAAAAATACTAGCAAAAGTCATATACATCATACTACCATCTAGATTAAAGGAATAACCTAAAGGAAGCATAAATGATACTATTTTATCTTTAATTCCAAATTTTTCTAATTCTTCCGTTAATTTAGGAAAGACAGCCTCGCTACTAGTAGTACCAAAAGCAATTACTAAAGGAGAAATGATATGATTTAAAAGTATTCTTAATCTACTTCTTAAAAATAAATAACCTATAATTAGTAATACAATCCATAAAGAAGTAATTCCTACTATAAAGGAACCAAAATATTTAGCATATGTTAATAACAACTCTCCTAAATCACGAATAGCAAATACTCCTGCTATTGCTCCAAAAACACCTAGAGGAGCAAATTTCATCACGTAATTCACCATTTTTAAGATAATATGAGATGTTTTATCTAATGCGTTTATAACAGACTTTGTATGATTTCCTAAAGACGCGGCTGCTAAACCAAAGAAGATTGAAAAAATTACAATTTGTAAAATTTCATTTGCTGCCATTGCTTCTACAACACTTTTAGGTATTATGTGTTCAACAAAGTTTTGAGCAGAAAAGTTTTGCGTTTTTTCTGTTACCTCAGCTGCTGTAGTTACATCTACCCCGCTTAGGTTTAGTCCTGCTCCTGGTTTTAAGATATTTACCCAAAACATTCCTATTAACAAGGATATAAAGGAAGCTGTAAAGAACCATCCTAAAGCCTTTCCTCCTATTCGTCCAACTGCTTTTATATCACCTAATTTAGCAATACCTACGACTAAAGTGGTAAAAACTAAAGGAGAAATAATCATCTGAACTAAACGAATAAAAACGGTTGCTAACATCTTTATATATCCACTAAAATCTCTAGCAGTAGTATCATCACAATTATTATGTATAAAGATTCCTAATGCAGCTCCTAAAATCATTGCTAATAGGATTTGCACAGTCAGATTTGAAAAAGTAGATTTCTTAGAAACCTCATTTTTAGTTATTTCCATTATTTAAATTGATAAATTTTATTTAATAAATAATAATCTGCCATTACTAAAGCAGCCATAGCTTCAACAATGGGTACTGCTCTAGGAACAACACAAGGATCATGTCTGCCTTTTCCTTGTTGTTCTATAAGCTCTCCATTTACTGTTAAAACTTCTTGTTTTTGAATTAAAGTAGCTACAGGCTTAAAAGCAACTCTAAAATAGATATCCATTCCATTACTAATTCCTCCCTGTATTCCTCCTGATAAATTAGTCTGGGTGGTTCCATCTGGATTAAAATGATCATTATGTTCACTTCCTTTCATTTTAGCACCACAAAAACCACTTCCGTATTCAAAACCATGAACTGCATTTATAGATAACATGGCCTTACCTAATTCTGCATGTAACTTATCAAAAACAGGTTCTCCTAAACCAATTGGTACATTTTGAATAACACAAGTTATTGTACCTCCTATTGTATCACCTTGTTTTTTAATTTCTTTAATATGAGTTTCCATTAGTGCAGCTATTTCAGGATCAGGGCATCTAACTGGATTTGATTCTATTTTAGAAAAATCTAACTCTTGGTATGGTTTATTTACAAAAATTTCTCCTACAGAAGATACGAAAGCATTAATTTTTATTTGAGGAATAACTTGTTTTGCTACAGCTCCTGCTAGTACTCTAGAGGCAGTTTCTCTTGCAGAACTACGTCCTCCTCCTCTATAATCACGAAACCCATATTTTTGATCATATACATAATCAGCATGACTAGGTCTGTAAGTGTCTTTTATGTGACTATAATCATCTGATTTTTGATTTGTATTAGGAATTATAAAACCTATAGAGGTTCCTGTAGTTTTCCCTTCAAAAATTCCTGACAAAAATTGAACTTCATCTTCTTCTTTACGTTGTGTAACAATAGAAGATTGGCCTGGTTTTCGTCTTTGCATTTCTTGATGAATAAGAGACATATTTAATTCGATACCTGATGGGCATCCATCAATTATTCCTCCTAAAGCCATGCCATGCGATTCTCCAAAAGTGGTTATTTTAAATATATTTCCAAAAGAATTTCCTGCCATTAGATCATTAGTATTAACAAATATTAAAAGAATAGTTTTTAAAGATGTTTATTTATTTTTTTAAAAAACATTCAAAAAATTAAGGCTGTCTATGTAAAACAGCCTTAATAAATATTTGTATTGTAAATTAAAAGACAAACATAGCGCGTTCGCTCATCATTTCATTTACTTCATTAGCTACTTGCTCAACAACTTCTTCATTTGTATGATTCATTAATACTCGATCTATAAAATCTACGATTTTATCCATATCTGTTTCTACTAGACCACGAGTAGTAATGGCTGGTGTACCAACTCGAATACCTGAAGTTATAAAAGGTGATTTATCGTCAAAAGGAACCATATTTTTATTTACGGTGATTTCAGCTTTTACTAATACATTTTCAGCTTCTTTACCTGTAATCCCTTTATTACGTAAATCTATTAACATCATGTGATTATCAGTTCCACCTGATATAATGTTATAGCCTCTTTTTACAAATGCTTCTGCCATTGCTTTCGCATTCTTTTGAACTTGCATTGCATAAGTAAAGAATTCATCTGATAAACATTCTCCAAAAGCAACTGCTTTAGCAGCGATAATGTGCATTAGAGGACCTCCTTGATTTCCAGGAAAAACAGCCATATCTAATAAATTAGACATCATTTTTACTTCTCCTTTAGGTGTTGTGTACCCCCAAGGATTTGGAAAATCCTGTCCCATCATAATCATTCCACCACGAGGACCACGTAATGTTTTATGAGTAGTGGTTGTTACAATATGACAATGAGGAATTGGGTCATTCATTAACCCTTTTGCTATTAAACCAGCAGGATGAGAAATGTCTGCCATTAAAATAGCACCTACTGAATCTGCAATTTCACGAAAACGTTTGAAATCCATATCACGAGAATAAGCTGAAGCTCCCGCAATAATTAGTTTAGGTTGTTCTTTAGTTGCTACTTCTTGAATTTTATCATAATCTAGCATTCCTGTTTCTTGATCTACACCATAAAAAACAGGATTGTACAATTTTCCTGAAAAATTCACAGGAGACCCATGCGTTAAATGTCCACCGTGTGATAAATCAAAACCTAAGATTTTATCACCTGGTTGTAAACAAGCTGCAAAAACAGCAGTATTAGCTTGGGATCCTGAATGAGGTTGTACATTTACATACGCTGCTCCAAACAAAGCTTTTGCTCTATCAATAGCAATTTGTTCTACCACATCTACTACTTCACAACCTCCATAATACCTTTTACCTGGGTAACCTTCTGCATATTTATTAGTTAAACAAGAACCTGCTGCTTCCATTACTTGGTCGCTTACAAAATTCTCAGAAGCAATTAATTCAATACCGTGAATTTGTCTGTCTTGTTCATCAAGAATTAAATCGAATATTTGTTCGTCGCGTAACATTTTTGAATCTTTTTTTATAAATGGTTGTCAAAAATACAAAAAGTGTTTGGTATAATCCCAATAGAAACTATATTTGAAGTGTAAAAATTAATTATAATCACAAAAAAATATAATATGCCTATTACAGCTAACAATCCTGAAAGGAAATCATGGCTAGATGTATCATCTACTAGTGATTTTCCTATCCAAAATATTCCATTTGGTGTTTTTTTAACAAAAGACGACATAGTAACAGTTGGTACTCGTATTGGAGACTATGCCATCGATTTAGGTGCATTACATCAATTAGGTTATTTTGAAGGAATTGATTTAACAGACGATGTTTTTCTTCAAGATGCTTTAAATGAATTTATTTCTTGTGGAAAAAAACATGGCGATTAGTTCGCAATCGTATTGCTGATATTTTTGATTCCGAAAATGCTGATTTAAGAGATAACACAAAACATCGTGAAGTAGTCATTTTTAATATTGAAGACGTAGAAATGCAACTTCCCGTATTTGTAGGCGATTATACTGACTTTTTTCAAGTAAAGAACATGCAACAAACACGGGCAAAATGTTCCGTGACCCTGCTAATGCTTTATTACCAAACTGGTTGCATATCCCTGTAGGATACCACGGAAGAAGTTCTACTATTGTTCCTTCTGGAATTCCTGTTCATAGACCTATGGGACAAACAATGCCTGCTGAAGCAACAACTCCTGTGTTTGGACCGTCACGTTTAGTAGATTTTGAATTAGAAACAGCTTTTATTACTACAGATGCTAATTTGATGGGAGAAAACATCCCTGTAGCAGAAGCTGAAGACTATATCTTCGGAATGGTATTATTAAATGATTGGAGTGCTCGTGACATACAAAAATGGGAATATGTTCCATTAGGTCCTTTCTTAGCTAAAAATTTTGCTAGCTCCATTTCTCCTTGGATTGTTACCCTAGATGCGTTAGAACCATTCCGTTGCGCATCTCCTATTCAAGAACCAACTCCTCTACCATACTTACAACAATCAGGAGATAATGCTTTTGATATAAACTTACAAGTAGGAATTACTCCTGAAAACGCTGAAGAAACAATCATTAGCAATACTAATTTTAAGTATATGTATTGGACTATGAGTCAACAATTAGCACACCATACTATTAATGGCTGTCGTATAAATTCTGGAGACATGATGGGATCTGGTACTATATCAGGACCTACAGAAGATTCTCTTGGTTCTATGTTAGAATTAACATGGGGAGGAAAAAATCCTATTACTCTTAAAGATGGCTCAGAAAGAAAATTTATTAATGATGGTGATACTGTAATCATGAGAGGCTATTGTCAAAATGATAAAATAAGAATTGGTTTTGGAGAAGTTTCTAGTAAATTATTACCTCCTAATCCTACTAAATAATTTTTTTTAATACTCCGAGAAACTCGGAGTATTTTTTGGTCTGAATTTTGCTTAATCTAAATTTTAAAATGAAATTGTATGAAAAAAATTACATCCCTAATAGTACTTATCGGATTTTTGTTTAGCTGTAGTGATATTAAGCAAACACAATCTATGTTGAGTGATGGCAATTATGATGGAGCAATTGGTAAAGCAGTTGAAAATTTAAAAACCAATAAAAACTCAAAAGGAAAACAAAATTATATTTATTTACTAGAAGAAGCTTTTGCCAAAGCTAAACAAAGAGATTTAGAGTCTATTTCTACTTGGGAAAAAGAAAGCAATCCTAATAATTTAGAGAAAATATACAACACTTACATTCAGTTACAAAATCGTCAACAAAAAATTCAACCTCTATTACCTTTAACTTTTATAAGAGAAGGAAGAAATGCGCAATTTCCTTTTGACGACTATTCAAACGCATTAATTACCACTAAAAGTAAACTTTCTAATTTCTTATATGAAAATGCACTAAAACTAATGAAAACAAAAGATAAAATGAGTTTTCGTCGTGCTTTTGATGATTTAGAATATTTAAACAGTATAAATCCTGAATTTAAAGATTGTATAAAATTAATGGAAGAATGTCATTCTAAAGGAACTGATTATGTACATGTATATACTAAGAACGAAACTAATATGGTAATTCCTTATCGTTTACAAAATGATCTATTAGATTTTAGTACTTTCGGACTAAATAATAAATGGACTGTTTTTCATAACAACAAACAAAAGGAAATTAATTATGATTTTGCAATGCTTGTTAGCTTTAGGTCTATTAATATTACTCCTGAAAATGTTTATGAAAAAGTTTTTTCAAAAGAGAAATTAATTACAGATGGCACAAAAAAACCACAATTAAACTCAAATGGTCAACCAATAAAAGATGAAAAAGGAAATTATATTATGGTAGATAATATGATTACTGTTAGAAGTACTATTTATGAGTTTAGACAAAATAAATCATGTAGTATTATGGCTAAAATTGATTATTTAAATCTAAATACTAATCAGTTAATAAATACATTTCCTCTTACAAGTAATTTTGTATTTGAAAATATCTATGCCCATTATAATGGTGACCCAAGAGCCTGCGATAATAATTATACTTCTTATTTTAATCGTAGAGCAGTTAGTTTCCCTAGTAATGAACAAATGATTTATAATTCAGGAGAAGATTTAAAAAACAAGTTAAAGCAAATTATTACGAACAATAGGTTTAGAAAATAAATTTTTTAGGTTGTTAAAATAATTGTTTTGTGCCAAATAAAATTAAATACTTTCAACAACCTTTGATGATAAATAAAAGGCTCGGATTTTTAAAAATCCGAGCCTTTTATTTATCTATTATAATTGAATTTATCTTAGAGTAGCTCCTAATTCATTCTCAAAATTTTGAGTTAGTTTACTCATTACTTTATCTATTTGTGAGTCAGTAAGGGTTTTTCCACTATCTTGTAATAAGAAACTTATTGCATATGATTTTTTCCCTTCTGGTAAATTTTTACCTTGATAAACATCAAATAAATCCACTGCTTTTAATAAGTTTTTTTCTGTTTTCTTTGCTAAGTCAAGAATTTTTGCAAATTCAACATTCTCATCTACTAACAAGGCAAGATCTCTTCTTACTTCTGGATATTTTGAAATTTCAACAAATTTTACATTCGTTGATAAATGTTTTAATATAGCATTCCAGTTGAAATCAGCAAAAAAGACCTCTTGTTTAATATCAAAATGTTTTAGTATTGATTTTTTTACTGTACCAAATTCTACTAAACAGGATGTTCCTAATTCATATACCATTCCTTCGCTTAAAACATCACTTTTGATTGGCATTGTAACAACATTTTTTATACCTAATCTTTCAAAGATATTTAAAATATAACCTTTAAATAAAAAGAAATCACTTGGTTTTTGAACATTTGTCCAAGATTCTTTTGAACGATTTCCACTCATTGTTAGGGTTAAGTGCATCTTCTCTTCATGTCCTGCTAATTGTTTATGATAGGTCTTACCGAATTCAAATAAACGTAAATCTGCATTTTTACGATTTATATTAAAAGATACGGCTTCCAATGCTGAGAACAACATTGATTGACGCATAGCTGATAAATCATTACTTAAAGGATTAAGCATCAAAACATTATTTTTTTCATGCAAACTATCAGTTAAACTCACATAATTTGGAGTCGTTAATGAATTGGCCATCATTTCATTAAAACCATTTCCTACTAATAAATTAGCAATAATATTTTGTACTTTATAATCTTCAGTTTTAGATGAGTGTGCAGTTGTAGCATTTAATTTTTGAGAAAATTCTATATTATTATAACCATACACTCTTAAAATTTCTTCAATTACATCTATTTCACGAGTTACATCTACACGATAAGCAGGAACTGTTAATCCTAATCCTACCTTAGATATGCTATTTACTTTTATATCTAATGAAACTAAAATATTTTTAATTTCTTCATCAGGAATTTCTTGCCCAATAATTTTCTTAACTTTTTCTAAATTTAGCAAAACAGGAAAATCTTCGGTTTTTTTAGGATAAACTTCCATAATGTCTGAAGTCATTTCTCCACCTGCTATTTGACATATAAGAATTGCAGCACGTTTTAAAGCGTATTCTGTAATAGTTGGATCAATTCCTCTTTCAAAACGAAAAGAAGCATCTGAATTGATTCCATGTCGTTTAGCTGTTTTACGAATAGAAACAGGATTAAAATAAGCACTTTCTAAAAACACTGTAGTAGTTCTTTCTGATACGCTTGAATTTTTACCTCCCATTACTCCAGCAATACATAAAGGCCCTTTTTCATCACAAATCATGATATCCTCTTTATGCAAAGTTCTTTCAACATCATCTAGTGTAATAAACGTATCTCCTTCTGTAGCATTCTTCACGATTACTTTTCCGTGTATTTTAGAAGCATCAAAAGCATGTAAAGGTTGCCCTAATTCATGTAAAACATAATTAGTTATATCTACGATATTATTTTTAGGGGTAAGTCCTATTGCTTTTAATCTATGTTGTAACCATGCAGGCGAAGGACCTACTTTAACATCTGAAATTGTAACACCACAATACCTAGGTACTAATGTTGTATTTTCAACATTTACATCTATTTTCAAAGTTCTTTTTCAACTTTGTAGGAACTTACAGATGGAGTAATTAGTTCAGTACTTATATCTTTTTGAAGCATTCCTGCACGTAGATCTCTAGCTACTCCCCAATGGCTCATAGCATCCGCACGATTAGGAGTAAGACCTATTTCAAACACTTCATCTATTTCTACATTAAAAACCGTTGAAGCTAATGTTCCTGCCTGTATATTTTCATCTAGCACTATAATTCCTTCATGACTATCTCCTACTCCAATCTCATCTTCAGCACAGATCATTCCATGA
The DNA here is from genome assembly GCF_019565455.1 of Flavobacterium oreochromis. Classification (NCBI taxonomy): domain Bacteria; kingdom Pseudomonadati; phylum Bacteroidota; class Flavobacteriia; order Flavobacteriales; family Flavobacteriaceae; genus Flavobacterium; species Flavobacterium oreochromis. Next base: position 2,800,325 of record NZ_CP067377.1, on the reverse strand, counting down.
CTTTCTTCTCCTCTAATTTTACCCTTTTTAATTTCAAAAGAATTGCCTTCTTTATCATATAATTGAGTACCTATAGTAGCTACTATTACTTTTTGCCCTGCTGCAACATTACTAGCTCCACAAACTATTTGAACTGGTTCTCCATTTCCTAAATCTACCGTAGTAATTTTAAGTTTATCTGCATTTGGGTGCTTTTCACAAGTCAATACATGACCTACTACTAAACCTTCTAATCCTCCCTTGATTGAAAAAAATTTTTCAACTCCTTCTACTTCAAGACCTAAATCAGTCAATAATTCAGCTGTCTTTTCCGAACTCCAATCTGTTTTAATAAATTGTTTTAACCAGTTGTATGAAATTTTCATTTTGAATATTTATCAAATTTTTAAAGCTTCGCAAAGATAAAAAATTACTTAGGAGTTTGAAGATAAATTTTATATAGTCTTAAGCTTATATTAAATAATTTAGTCTTTTTAAATCCTTGTTTATAACCTAAATTAGTTTATATAAAAATATTTAAGTCTTATTCCTTATAATCAAAACTTATCAACCTTATCAAAAACCTATACATTAGATTGATTTATATATACTTACAATAAAAACTCACTTAAAAAATCTTTTTTAAAAATAAAAACACTTGGTTTTAAATACTTAACAATAGCTTTTATATAAAGTTCTTGAGTTTAATTTCATACAGAATCTTCCGTCCTAATCATTTTTATGATATATAATTCTGGAGCATTTTATTATTTTGATAAAATTTAATCTGTAATAAATAATTATTTAATTCTATTTCTAAGGTCTATAATACCTATTATTATTATTATTAATACTACTTAATAAAACCAAAACATGACAACTGACAATTATTAAAACTGACAATTATTAAAACTGACACTATTACCTGACATTTATTCACAAAAATTATTTTTTAAAACATTATTAACACATTATTTAAATATAAATATAAAAAAATATATTTTGAAATATAATTAACAACATAGAGATATAAATAAAACAACTTTTATATTATAACATTATTTTTTACATAAAAATATTTTTGTTATACAAAAATGAAAAACAAAAAAATATCACATTATTAAAACAATCGATTAATTAAATATTTTAAGTATTTGGAATAAAAATTGAGATAAGTGCTTTATTAATTTTTAAAACATAGTTTTTATGAAAAATTTTTTAATTGCAACCGCAATATTAATTACATCAAGTGCATTTGCTCAAAAAGGAAGCTTTTATGTAGGAGGTCAAGTGGGTTATTCGAGCACTAAAACAAAAGTAGAAAGCACAACTCTATCTGAAGGTACTACATGGAACTTTTCACCTGAAGTGGGTACTTTTTTAACAAATAATATTCAATTAGGTGTTGGGTTTACAACTCAAGGTACAAAAAGAGATATTCAAAATAGAGAAAAAGAAGAAAAAGAAAATCAATACGGAGGAACTATTTACAGTCGTTATTTCTTTGGCGAAGGAAGTAATGCTTTTAGACCTTTTGTTGGTGTTAATGTTGGACTATTACCAGGAAATTCAACTGTTATAATAAAAAATAATTCTGCTAGTATTGAAACTAAAAACAATACTTTCGAACTTAATACTAATTTAAATGCTGGTTTTGGATATGCTTTATCTCCTAAAATCACAGTAGTAGGTTCTTTAGGCCTTTTAGGATTTACATCTCACACATCAAAAGATTCTAAAACAAATGTAAAAGCAGAAACAAATACTTTTAATTTTGACCTTAACTCTTTAGGAAATAGATTTAATGTAGGTCTTTATTATACTTTATAGAATACTTTATTTATCCTATAAAGTATAATAAAAACATTTAGTTAGAGACTGTCTAAAAGTTAGCAAATTCTTATATCATTAAAAAGAGATTCTATACTTAAAATATAAGTAAATGAATTAAATCAGATACGTTCATTATCAGATTTCTTTTTGATTACAAAACAAACTTAACTCTGCTTTTATTCTTTTAGGCAGTCTCTTTTTATTTTATTCTAAGAGGTATCTTAATTTGAACCCAGCAAAATACTGATGATTCTAATCATTATATGTCTTTAAAAGAAAATATTGTAACCTTTTTAATTGATATAAAATCTTAAATAGCTATTATCGTATCCTAGGATTTTACAAAATCAGTAATTTTATCTGCTATTTTATTTGCTTCAATTGTATGATGAGAATCTCTATAAATTACTTTACCATTTATTAGAACTATAATTTGTGGCGATTGATGGATAACATCTAAAGTTTGAGCAATAAAATTTGAAACAGATCTATAAGCATGTAAATCTAAATAGTTAAAATCTGATAGTTCTTCAATTAGATTAAATCCGTTTATTAATCGCTCTTTTGCAAATGCACTAATACCACAGCTTACGCTATCTTTAAAAATAACTTGTGGTTTATTATTTGATTTTTCAATAATTTCAAGAACATCATTTTCTGTCTTTATAATATTCCATTTTTCTGTTTCCATACGTTTAAATATTAATTAGTTTTATATATAATAATACCTTTTTTTGTCATTTTGAAAATTAATATTAAAGCAACTCATTCATTCTTATTCATCACATTATTAGTTATTTATTATATAATTTCAATATTTTTCGTCACTTTTAATCTATTTTTGTGATTTTTATAATGAATGAAGAAAAGTATCAAATCTTTCAAAATGACATGTATAACCATTAGGATTTTTTACTAAATAATCTTGATGGTATTCTTCTGCAAGCCAAGCTTTAGTAAAAGGTTCTAAAGTTGTAGCAACTTTTGCTTCCCATTTATTCGATTTTTCTACTAAATTTATCATGTCTTGTGCTTGTATCTTTTCTTCTTCATCTTGATAAAAAATAGCAGAGCGATAACTACTTCCTATATCATTTCCTTGTCTATCAATCGTAGTAGGGTTATGAATTCTAAAAAAATAATCTAATATTTCTTTAAAATTAGTAATCGAGGTATCATAAGTTAATTCGATTCCTTCTGCATGACCAGGGTGATTTCTATAAGTAGGATTGTCATTTTCTCCTCCTAAATAAACAACTTCTGTGTCAATAATACCAGGTCTTTTTCTAAATAAATCTTCCATCCCCCAGAAACATCCACCTGCCACATACGCTTTTTTAATGTTTGCCATATCTACTCCTTTTTTATACAAATTTAGAACTTGATTTCTAAAATCTCTTTAGGAAAATTCCATTTACTTTTGTGAATATTTCCTTTTTACAACTTTACTTTCTTAGTCATAAGTAATTTTTTTAATTGATATTAATTCTAAATAGAATTTATTTCATTCAATAAAGATTTAAACATGAAATCTTATTCTAACCACTTTTCTAATGTATTTATTAGAAAAAAGCAAGCAATTTAATAATAATCATAAAAAACTGTGTAAAACTGAGGTTAAAACGTAAAAATTCTAATATTAATTTCTTTAAAGTCATAAAGAATCATAACTTTATTCTTTGCTATTGATATAAAAGTAAAATATGCTGATAAAATTATTTCATTCTATTATTTAAAAAATATTTTAGATTAAAATTAATAATCTTTCTAATATTTAAAAGTGCTTATCTATACGTTTTCAAAGCAAAATAAAGTAAACTAAAACAAGAAGTTTAGTTATAATCGTTAGTATTTTATCTCCAGATATAGTTAAAATATTATTTTCAACTCCCCACCTCATTTTAAGTCTCTACTTGCAGTGACTCTACTAATTTCCTTGAAGTGTAACAAATACTCTTTTCTGTTAAATAAATTTGATTTAATGATTTCTTGAAAGAGGTTAATCCTTTCAATAGCTGTTAAGTTATTATTTTGCATTTTAAGAAGGCTTAATAATACTTGTAGAATTATTTAATAAACAACGTAAAATATCCTATTTCATCAGATATTTTTATAAATTGGTCATATAGCTTAATAGCATTTTGCACTTCTAAAATACCCTTTTGAGGTGCTAAGACTCTTTTTTTTTCTAGTAAAACAGTTTTTTGTTTTTCTGTGAGCATATTCCCCTCTACTTCTAAAGAAGATTGAATCGTTTTAATACGGTTTCTTTTCCTTAACTCTTTAGCAGGTTTGTATAAATGGATAGCATTAATTACTGCAATTCGTTCTGATATTGAAGTAATTAATTTTAAAATTTTCTATGTAGTTTGATGCAGCATTTTATATATGATAGTATCAAGGTAATACATGTTATTACTTCCCGATACAAAAATTCGCAAAAATATTTCCTAACAATTCATCATTAGTTACTTCACCCGTAATCTCACCAAAATAATATAATGCCTGTCGGATATCAATAGCCATGAGATCAGAAGACAGATTTTGTTGCATACCCCATTGTACTTTTTGAATTTCTTCTAGTGCTTTAAGTAAAGAATCGTAATGTCTTGTATTTGTTATTATTGTTTCGTTATTTCGTAAAGCACCAGTATTCACAAATGACAAAAGAGTATTTTTTAATTCTTCGATACCTTCTTTGTTTTTAGCCGAAATGAATAAGGTTGTTAGTTGTTGGTTGTTGGTTGTTGGTTGTTGGTTGTTGGTTGCTAGTTCTACTTGAAATTGAGTAATCATTTCTTGAGCGATAATGTCTTTTTTATTGATAATGATTACCAAAGGTTTTAAAGGATATTTATTTTTTATTTTTTCAATTTCGATTTTTATAGGGGATGAACCATCAACTATTAACTTAGAACCATCCACTAATAATAAAACCACCTGAGCTTGTTCGATCTTTTCAAAGGTTTTTTGGATACCTATGCTTTCTACAACATCTTGTGTTTCGCGTATACCTGCAGTGTCTATGAATCGGAAACCTATACCGTTAATCACTAATTCGTCTTCTATAGTATCACGTGTGGTACCTGCAATGTCGCTAACTATGGCACGCTCTTCGTTGAGTAAGGCATTTAAGAGGGTAGATTTACCCACATTAGGTTCGCCTACAATAGCTACAGGTATTCCGTTTTTAATTACATTACCTACAGCAAACGAATCGATTAATCGTTTTAAAACAAATTCTATACGGTTTAGTAAATCTATGAATTGACTTCTATCGGCAAATTCAACATCTTCTTCTGCAAAGTCGAGTTCTAATTCAATTAAAGAGGCAAAGTTGAGTAATTCTTCTCTTAATTTGGCTAATTCGTTGCTAAATCCGCCGCGCATTTGTTGCATGGCAATTTGGTGTGAAGCTTCATTATCGGATGCAATCAAGTCAGCAACCGCTTCTGCTTGTGACAAGTCCATTTTTCCATTTAAGAATGAACGCAAGGTGAACTCGCCCGCTTGTGCGATACGACATCCTTTACGTAAAAAAAGTTGGATAATTTGTTGCTGTATAAATGTAGAACCATGGCATGAAATTTCTATAGTATTTTCGCCTGTATAGGAATGAGGTCCCTTGAAAATAGAAACCAAAACTTGATCAAGTATCTTTTCACCATCTACAATATGACCTAAATGTAGAGTATGTGATTTTTGCTTTGTTAAATCTTTATTTTTAATTGATTTAAAAGACTGATTAGCAATATTTATAGCTTCTTTTCCTGAAATTCTAATTAAAGCAACTGCACCAGCTCCCGAAGGTGTAGCTAAAGCAACAATAGTATCGTTTGGGATCATATTTAATCGAATGTAAACCGTATGCAAAGATAATTTTATTTAATAAAAAATAACCTGTAATAAAATATCTTTTAAAGAATTAAAAAATCACAGATTAGTATAATATATTAAATATAAATTGAACGGAAAAACATTGTATCTTGTATTAAACACAATCTATTGCTCTACTTTTTTAGAATAGACACACTAAGAGTAAGGAAATAAAAACATCTTAAAAAAGGAAAAGGATATAATCTCTTTTTACACAGCTAAAACATAGGCTACACTATTTTTTTTATTACGCGAAGTTTATGAGTATGCTTATTTAATTCTGCATTATATATTCCTAAATGATCTAATCGATCTATTCTAACTTTACCACTAGCATGTATAATATAATTATTTTCCATTATAATTCCTACATGAATAATATTTCCTTCTTCATTATCAAAAAAGCCAAATCACCAGGTTCACTTTCTTCTATAAAACTAAGAGGATCTCCTTGTGTTGCTTGCTGTGAAGCATCTCTAAGAAGTTTATAGCCATTTAACTTATAAACCATTTGGGTAAAACCAGAGCAATCAATTCCAAAAGGGGTTTTCCCCCATAAGTAAGGACTATTTAAATACATGAAAGCTGTATTTATAATTTCAGCTTTTGATTTTTGTCCACTAACTTTTAATCCTTCAAACTGGTAATTTTCTACATTTATATCAGATATAGATAAAAAACTTAAAGCGGCTCCTAATGGTATCGGTATTAATGTATTATCTGGTGATGTAATATATTCCATTAAATCTCCATTTAAAAACAAGTCAGCGTTTTTTAAACACTCATATTGTTGAGCTGTAATAAATTGAAATTGTTTGTTATCTACCCACCCTTCATAATGATCAAAAGCTAATCTAATTTTAGACCATTTAGAATTCTGATCAATTATTTGAAAATGTTCACCAAACAAAACTTGCGAAACTAGTTCACTACGATCATTAGGTTCAAAACGTAAAGGAATATTAGCTAAATTACAAATGCCAAACATTTTATCTATCATGATATTTTAATTATGAGTTATGAACTAGTTTATTTTATACATAAAGACTTAAGTCCATAACTCATAAGATTTTATTATTAGATTTTCTCTATTACAATAGCAGAAGCACCACCACCGCCATTACAAATAGCTGCTGCTCCTATTTTTGCATTATTTTGCTCTAATACATTTAATAAAGTAACAATAATTCTAGCTCCAGAACATCCTAGAGGATGTCCTAATGAAACAGCTCCACCATTTACATTAACCTTTTCATTATCTAAACCTAATATTTTAGCATTTGCTAAACCTACAACGGAAAAAGCTTCATTAAATTCAAAAAAGTCCACTTGATCTAAAGTGATACCTGCTTTATTTAGAGCTAATGGTAATGCTTTAGCTGGAGCAGTAGTAAACCATTTTGGTTCTTGTGCTGCATCGGCATATCCTTTAATATAAGCCAATGGTTTTAAACCTAATTCATTTGCTTTTTCTTCACTCATTAAAACTAAAGCAGCAGCTCCATCATTAATAGTCGAAGCATTTGCAGCGGTAACTGTACCTTCTTTTGTAAAAACGGGATTTAAAGCTGGAATTTTATCTAATTTAACATTCGCATATTCTTCGTCTTTTGAAACTACTATAGGATCTCCTTTTCTTTGAGGAATTGTAACTGGAACAATTTCGTTATCAAATTTTCCCGCATCCCAAGCAGCTGCTGATCTCTTATATGATTGGATTGCAAAATTATCTTGTTCTTCACGAGTAATATTATGTTCTGTTGCGCATAAATCTGCACATACTCCCATAGCATTATTATCATAAGCATCTGTTAGTCCATCTTTTTGCATTCCATCTATAAATGTAGTAGAACCAAACTTTACACCATTGCGCATATGTACGTAATGTGGAATTAAGGACATATTTTCCATACCTCCTGCCACAATAATATCTGCATCTCCACACATAATAGCCTGAGCTCCCATCATTACAGCTTTCATACCTGATGCACATACTTTATTTACAGTAGTACAAGCAACATCATTAGTAAGACCTGCAAATAATGCGGCCTGCCTAGCTGGAGCTTGTCCAACACCTGCTTGTACTACATTTCCCATATAAACCTCATTAACTAAGGCTGGATCTAAATTTATCTTATTTAAAGCACCTTTAATAGCAACAGCACCTAATTGTGGAGCTGTAACAGAAGATAAAGCTCCCATAAAACTTCCTATTGGTGTACGGGCAGCTGATACTATAACTACTTTTTTCATTACAAATGATTTTCTAAATTAGTTTGTGCGAAATTAGTAATTTAAAATAGAAAAAATAAACTCTTTAATGAATATTCACATTAAATAACAAGTTAAAACTTTTATTTTACATTTCATTATAGTCTAATTTTTATTTAAAAACTACGATACGTATATAATTATTCAACACAAACAGTATGATCTACATATTTTACATTAAACTCTTTTGCTTTTCAAAAACCTAAACATTTAACCACTAAGCTGTTACAAGAACAATAAAAATAGACTTTATTTTTTTTTAAAAAAAACGAATAAATACTTGTAAAAACATAATCTTATTATATCTTTGCAACCGCAAAACGAATTAAAGTTCTTGTAAAGAATGTTTGGAGAGGTGCCGGAGTGGTAACGGAGCAGATTGCTAATCTGTCATCGGGTAACCGATGCCAGGGTTCGAGTCCCTGTCTCTCCGCTTTTGTTTAGCTTTTCGGGGTGTAGCGTAGCCCGGTCATCGCGCCTGGTTTGGGACCAGGAGGTCGCAGGTTCGAATCCTGCCACCCCGACATAGAAAAGTTTAGATTTTTATCTAAAAGGTCCAATAGCTCAGCTGGATAGAGCAACTGCCTTCTAAGCAGTAGGTCTCAGGTTCGAATCCTGATTGGATCACAAATTAATGACTTACATAATCATACGTTCATTAAAATATTAAATTAATTAAGGAGAGGTGCCGGAGTGGTAACGGAGCAGATTGCTAATCTGTCATCGGGTAACCGATGCCAGGGTTCGAGTCCCTGTCTCTCCGCTTTTATTTAGCTTTTCGGGGTGTAGCGTAGCCCGGTCATCGCGCCTGGTTTGGGACCAGGAGGTCGCAGGTTCGAATCCTGCCACCCCGACATAGAAAAGTTTAGATTTTTATCTAAAAGGTCCAATAGCTCAGCTGGATAGAGCAACTGCCTTCTAAGCAGTAGGTCTCAGGTTCGAATCCTGATTGGATCACAAATATGAATACTTAAAATTACCAAAAAACTCACAAGACACTGTAAATACTAGGTCTGTGAGTTTTTTTTATGTCTAATTTTTAAAATACATATGGCAGTTTTAAGTACAAACGAAAGGGTTTTTGACACAATTCTGGACACAAATAAAATCTATGTGTCAATGAGAACAAAATTTTGACCTAGAAACTAGAAAAATAGAAAAGAAAAAACTCTAAATTTTCCAATATACACAATTTTATATAAGAGTAATCATACTAAGAACTATTCTTCCTATTACTAATTCCTTAATTCATAATCACAAAGAGAAGTAAGCTTACTTCTCATAAAAAAAAACAAAACACGCCCTGTCATTGCGAAGAATGAAGCAAAAGCGTGTTTCTTTTTATAACTTTTTATTTTTACAGTATCACCCGCATTACAAATGCTCTGTTTTTCTTTTTCCTGTATGTAGGTACTCGTTATAAACGAGCACCAGTGGGGGACTTCGCGGGGCTGGGGGCATAAGTGTTCGAAACCCTATTTTGGTTTGAAAATATCCTCAACTTGATTTGGGTTTCCACCGCATTTTTCCACAATATCTTTGATGATTAATACTTCTAACTCGTTAGCAAATTTTAGTTTTGGTATTTTGTACCCTTTTAGATTGTTTAGTTTTTTATAAACTGTCAAAAGGATCGCCATTATCAAAATCATATACATAACAACCTTTATTCCGTTTAGATTCCTAGAAATCAAATGACTAAAGTTTAAGTTTTGTTTTATAAATTTAAAAAACACTTCAATCTCCCATCGCTTTTTGTAAATATCGACAATCTCTTTAGAAGTCAGGTCATTACTATTACTTAAAAAATAGAATATTTCATTACTTTCCTTTTCTCTTGCAATGATTAACCTTAAAAATGAAGTTGTTTTTTTATTTCGTTTATCAAACAATATGACCTTCAAATCTCTTTCAATATATAATCTTTCTGTTTCGTTTTGAACTATTTTAAATTCCTCAACTATATCAAATCGAGTATAATTATTAAGACGAGTAACAAAAATAAAATTCTGGTTATTAAAACTTTCAAATGCACTTCTTGCCTGAAGTCCGCGGTCAAAGACCAATATATTTTCTGGACTTAGGGGACATTCATTTATCAAATCTTTTAAAGCAAAATCTTCAGAAACGAAAGCTTGTTCTGTAAATATCTTTGAGTGTATAGGAACATTCGAAAAAGCCATACTAAATTTCACAAATCTTTTATCTCCTTGTTTGTTAATCTGCATTCCTTCTTCAAATAATTTAGAAGAAATACTGACTAAAGTAGAGTCGAAAGCAATGATGTTGTGCTTTTTATTAAGATATTTATTTTGAAATTGTTTCAAGCAACTTTTGAAAATTGCTTCGAAATAACACGGATTTATAGTAACTAATCGGTCTCTTATCGAATTGTATTTTACTCCGTCAAAACTATTGTTTGCAATACTTTTAAATGCTAATGAATGATAAAATTCCTCCATAACCCTCAGGCTATTATTTTTTACATTTAGCATTGAAAAAAGTAAAAGTTGAAACATCGTTTGCCCATTGAGCTTTTTAACTTGGTAATCAACCTTGTACTTTAATGATAATCTTTCTAATTCCTCTTTTGGAATATAATTTAACACTTCCGAAACTTGCATAGTTTCTTGTAAAATTATAAAATTTAAGGTTTCGAACACTTATGGGCTGGGGGTCAGATTAATTTACATAATAATCTATAAAAGCAGTATCTTTTAAAATTTGATTATAATACTTTTTATTAAATTTATAAGTTACTATAACATATAAAAGATTTTTTCCTTTTTTATATTTTGTCTCTTCTAGTAATAAATAATTTACTCCTGATTTTTTAATCTTTATTTTTCCTTTATGAAAATCTGAATAGATAAATTCAACTTTTCTTATTGTATTTGGGATATTCGCCAACATACAATCCATTTTAAATTTTTCTCCAAATTTAATTTTGTCTGAATCTAAAAAACAGTTCACAGGTTTTCCTTCATAACTTTTTATCCTACCTAAAGAATCTAAACGAATTATAAATGGTACTTTTCCAAGACTATCATATAACATATATTTCCTTAAGTTCCCGTTTTCATAATTATAGAAACCATCCCCACACAAAGTATCTCGACTATATGTCAATAAAGTATTTATTTTTCCATTTTTAAAATATGATACAGCAATCCCATCATTCATTCCATTTCTGAGATTTTGGATTTCTTTTAATTTACCACTATCAAAAAATCTATATAAATTACCGTCGAGTTTGTTGTTTTTATAACTGCACTTTAATACAAGCGCTCCATCTTGATTGTATGTATAAGATTTTCCCTGTAATACAGTGTCTCCTTCTTTTATAATATAATTATATATTTCTCTTTCATTGTTTTCAGGGTTTATTCTTTCAATCACTTTATTCTTTTTACAAGAGATAAAAATTAATAGAAGAATAAAAAGAATTAAATTTTTCATAGTAACTTATTTTTTACTCAAATTTTTTCTTGCAACTCTCTCACTTTTAACAAACTTACCGCCATTGTTTTGATCATAAGTACTTACTGTTATTGAATCGGACTCTTTATTAGAACTAAATTGTGTAGTTTTTTTAAAGTTATCTACTTGTTTTTTTTGTTGAAGCTACTGCATTTTCAACTTGTTCCATCACTTTTACACCATCTGCAAGTTTGTTTATATTATCTAGGTGCGATATAGATGGCGCACCAACTTGTCCAGATGCTATCATATAAAGCTCTGAAATATCAATTTGTGTGGTATTACTTGCTGAATTAATTCGTTCCAAACCTCTAACATTTAATATATTCCCAGCATCATCTACTACTAGTGTAATACCTCCTTTAAAATGTCCTTTTCATTTCCTTTCAAAGGGTCATTCTTTTCTTGAGGGATATCATCGATTCTATCATTTAATATCAACCAAGCTTCTGGTGTTATAGGAGACACTCCAGAATGTGAAAGTGTTTCTGAATCGTTTTTTACGATTTTTCTAGTTAAAACTTTATTATTTTTATCCTTTACTATGTACTCTACATCTACAGTATCATAATAATCATAGACTTTAACAGCATCATCAGATAACCTTTAGTTTTGTTCTTTGAAAAATTTGTAAATTATAACAAAAATGACCAAACCAACAAAGTGAACCCTCGAGCGATCAAAGTTAACGACTTACGACCCGATTAGGACTTTGTTGGTTTATACTGAAAAGCTTCAGAGTAGTAATTAAGGTTTTTAGACCTATTATCAAGGTTTCGAAAGAATTCAGTATTTGGTTATCTAATACTCAATGTTATGAACAAATTTAATCATTTTATTGGAATTGATATTTCCAAAGAGTATTTCGATGCTACTTTATTGGTCGAAAGTAACATTCAAAAACACAATCAATTTGCTAATTCTGTTAAAGGTGTTAAGGGTTTTCTAAAATGGCTTAAACAAGAAAATGCCTCTATTGAAAATACATTGATATGTATGGAACACACAGGGATGTATAGTAAAGTATTGTCTAGTGTTCTTCTTGCTAAGAATTGTAACACTTGGATAGAAATGTCTTTAAAAATCATTCGAAGCAGTGGTCTTCAAAGAGGTAAAAATGATAAGATTGATTCAGAACGAATTGCACTTTACGCTTTTAAAAATCAAGACGAAGTAACCCTTTTTAAAGCACCTAAAAAGTCTTTAGAAAAAATACGAGTATTGTTGTCTTTACGTGAAAAAATGGTAGCGTTTAAAGCTACTTTGATTACAAATGTAAATGAACTAAAGTTATTGGATAAAGAGCTTTATAGGATAACTCAAAAACATCAAAAGCAAAGTATCAAAGGAATTAATCAGGACATTAAAAAGATTGAAAAAGATTTAGAAACTCTTATTTTAGAAGATGAAAAATTAAATTCTTTGTACAATACTATCACTTCTGTTCCTGGTGTTGGAAAGGTTACTGCTTTATCATTAATTTGTTTTACAAAAGAATTTACAACTTTTCAATCCCCAAGACAATTAGCTTGTTATTGTGGAGTTGTTCCTTTTGAATATACCTCTGGAAAAAGTATAAGAGCTAAGCCGAAGGTGCATTTTATGGCTAATAAGAAATTAAAAAAACAATTGCATATGTGTGCTTTGTCTTGTGTAATGCATAATCCAGAAATGAAAATTTATTACCAACGTAAAGTAGCAGAAGGTAAAAGCAAAATGCTTGTCTTAAATAACGTAAGAAACAAACTTGTACACATTATATGTGCTTGTGTTAGAGAAAACAGACATTACCAAATAAGAGAAGTAGCATAAAAAACAATAAATAAATTTTTCTTTTGAAAGGAAAGAAGTAAAAAACTTCTTCCCCTTCGCAAGACTTATTGTGTTTTTGCTACATAAAATTATTAAATTATTCGCAAAAAATAATCGAAAAGTTTAACAATTATTATTTGCTTTTATCATAGTAATCGGGGCTGGACAACATATTTTTATATTTTTTAAATTCTTCAAAATAACCTTCTTCCAATAATTTTTTAATTAGAATTTTACTCATTGAATAATTTAAAAAGCAATGCTCATGAAATATCCTATCATAAAAAAGAAAAGTGGGTCATCTTCGTTTATTAAGAAGCGTGGAAAAGCTATCAATTCTTCTTTCGAATACATAACATTACCACAAATCTTACATTTACTCCTTCCATCTATCATTATAGCCATAAATTAATATTTTGTTGTTGATGCATCAGCTTCAGAACCTTTACCTCTATATATTGTAGTTCTTTGCCCATCATGATAAATATATTGTTTGGATTGATTTAAAACATCTAAAGCCTCTCTGTCAGCTGGACTAGGTGTATTCAATTCACCTGCTCTAACTGGTTTGTGAGTTTTTTTTATGTCTAATTTTTAAAATACATATGGCAGTTTTAAGTACAAACAAAAGGATTTTTGACACAATTCTGAACACAAATAAAATCTATGTGTCAATGAGAACAAATTTTGACCTAGAAACTAGAAAAATAGAAAAGAAAAAACTCTAAATTTTCCAATATACACAATTTTATATAAGAGTAATCATACTAAGAACTATTCTTCCTATTACTAATTCCTTAATTCATAATCACAAAGAGAAGTAAGCTTACTTCTCATAAAAAGACACTATCCTACAAAGTGTGTAAGTTAAAAAGTTTAGGCTTGGATTTTATAATCTGAGCCTTTTTTCAAATATAAGATTAAATTGGTTTAAAACAATACCCCAATTTTGTATTGGCATCGACCATTTTTTAGTTGCTTCTTTTAAGGCAAGGTAAACCGATTTTATTACCGCCTCATCTGTTGGAAACGACATTTTGTTTTTGGTGTACTTGCGAATTTTCCCATTAAGATTTTCAATTAAATTTGTGGTATAAATAATTTTGCGGATTTCTAACGGGAAGTCAAAAAGATGGTTAATTCGTCCCAATTTTCCCTCCAAGATTTGATAGCATATCCATATTTAGATTCCCATTTTTGAGCAAAATCTTCTAGAGCTAACTCGGCGGCTTGTTTTGTTGGTGCTGTATAGACTAGTTTCATGTCGGTTGTAAATTGCTTTTTATCTTTCCATACGACATATCTACAAGCATTTCTTATTTGGTGAACCACACAAATCTGTGTTTGTGATTCAGGAAAAACAGAACGTATGGTTTGAGTAAATCCGTTTAAATTATCGGTAGCCGTTATTAAAATATCTTCCACTCCGCGGGCTTTTAAATCGGTTAAAACACTCATCCAGAAGCTTGAACTTTCATTCTTACCTAACCACATACCAAGAACTTCTTTTCGTCCTTCATGATTAAGTCCTACTGCTAAATAGATAGTTTTATTGATTACTTTTGAGTTTTCACGAACTTTGAAAACAATTCCATCCATCCAAACAATTAAGTAAACTTCATCTAATGGTCTGTTTTGCCAGGTTACTATCTCACTTGCTACTGCATTAGTAATTCTTGAAATGGTAGAAGTTGAAATGTCAAAATTATACATTTCTTTGATTTGCTCTTCAATATCACTAACACTCATTCCTTTAGCATAAAATGAAATGATAACATTCTCTAAACCATCAATAATATTATGTCTTTTAGGGACTAAAACAGGTTCAAAACTACCTTCTCTATCTCTTGGGACTTTAATTTGATCTTCTCCAAAGGAAGTCTTAATCTTCTTGGTTCCATGACCATTACGATAATTGCCGTCAGAGGTTTTTTGATGTTTTTCGGTATCTAAGTGAGCATCTAGTTCGGCATTGAGCATGTGTTCTACTGCTCGTTTATGCATTTGCTTAAAAAAGGAAGATAAATCTTCTCCATTTTTAAAGGATTTAAAAAAATCCTTGTTGTTTAATAAGTCTTCTTTGTCTATCATAACTATGTAAATATATAAAACGTTAAAAAGTTATTTCCGAAAAATTTTAGCTCTTTTAAGCGAGCTAATTTTTCAGAATAACTTTTTAACTTACACAGTTTGTGTTATACTGCCAATCCAATCAGAAACAGTGTAATAGTAAACTGGCTCAAATCAAACAATCTTCGAAAAACCCAATATCTAGCAGGACATAGATATATCAGCAGTACAGAACGCTACCAACAAGACAATTTAGAAGAACTTCACGAAATGATAAACACTTTTCATCCAATCAAATAATCTTCCAATGTAGAGCCATCAATAGGTGTTCACTCCTGGCTCGCTTTGTTCCAGTCATCACTTCCAGTCGCTTTTACAAGCTCCGTTCTCGTTCTTCCTTGCACACACTCTCTGCGTCGTTCACGCTTCGCTATTTTGTCCGTTATAGTTTTTAGTGTGTTCCGCTTCGCTTCACCTAAATCAAGGAACACGTCCAACGCTCGCCGTGTTGTGGCGGTTGCTCCCTGTACTCTCAGTACGCCCTGCAAGGTGTAGCAAAGCTACGCCGAAATAGATTTGCTACCTGCTTCGTTCCTCGCAGTACGCTTCAGGGCTATGCTTTCAGCACACTGCGCCACATTGCTCCTCGTCGTGCCTCCTCGTCCGCATCCCGTGTCGCAGGCTTCGGTACATTGCCGCAACACCGCCACATCGCTCCTCGGTAAGTAAAAAGGCTTTTTTATACCACTAACCGCATAACGCCTTTTTTACTTCCCTGCGGTGCTTGGGGGTGTTTATTCTTGAACCGCATAGGTTACTGAGCCTGTCGAAGTACTAACGCCCTTCGGTTGTTTGCTCATTTTTTTAGAAGAAAGCCAATGAGGCTTTTTCTTAAAAATGGAGCTCTCTCTTTTGGCTTTCTTCCAAAAAAATCGAGCACCACAAGGCTAAAGTACCTGTAAACTAAAGGTAAACACTCGAAGAATAGTAAATACTTGCCAATGGATAAAGGATAAATAAACGGATTTTTATATATTTGGAATGTAGCAATACAAGACGTTCTTTAAAAAAACAGTTGTAGTTAGAGGTAAGGCAAGCGGAAAAATTTTTTTTTACTGGTTTTATCAGAAAAGACATACCCAAAGTAGTGGTAACCCTAGTAAAAAACGCATAAATTATTATCCTTTTGGTTCGCTCGTTCCTAATCGCCACGGATACAGTAAAGACTACCGTTACGGATTCCAAGGACAAGAAAAAGATGACCAAATTAAAGGGGAAGGGAATTCGTTGAATTATGAATTTAGAATGCACGACCCTAGGTTGGGAAGGTTTTTTGCTATTGACCCGCTGGCTCCTAAATACCCACACAATTCTCCGTACGCTTTTAGTGAGAACAGGGTTATTGATGGAGTAGAATTAGAAGGTCTGGAATGGGAAAGCATTAAAAATCAAGATGGAACGACTACAAGACAATTAACTGTTCAGATGCATAATAATTCTGGTTTATCTGAAATACAAGTTGGAAAATTACAAGAAACTTTGAAAGAAAATTTTAATAAAATTTTCACTGGAGAAGGTGCAACAGGTAATTTAGTTATACAAAATGTTACTGAAGCAAAAGGAGATTTTTTAGTTATTCTACAGGATACGAAATCTTACCCAGTTTTTGACAAAGAAACTCAAGAAGTAGTTGGTAAAACTTATTTTGGTGGACTGACAGCAAAACTAGGTCAGACACAAAACAACAGTTTTGATTTAAATGTAACAGTAGATGGTAGTAAAAGAGCTAATTCAGCTATATCTAGAACATTTAATCACGAAGCTGGGCACACAGCTGGTCTCGAACATCCTTGGGAAATAAGCAATCCTGATATAAGACAAGGGACATCAGCAGTAAGCGATTCAACCGTTCAAAAAAACCTTATGAATTCATCAGAGAATACTAATGTAGATAATCGTTCAAATTCAGGAACAAAACTAACCAGTGGTCAGTTTAAAAGTATGGATGAATTAATTAAAAAACGACAATAAATCCAACTTATGAAAACTATCTCTTTTTTAATTTCGTTTTTAACACTAACTACTTTAATTAGTTGCTCCCCAACACAACAAACCATAAAAAGTATTAGTTGTAACAATAGTATTACTATACAATATGATAAACCTTTAAAATCTCAAAAAATATCTTCTGAAGATATTAAGAAACAAGGTTTTGTAGTTATCTTTTTACAATCATTTAATGATTCTATAAAAGCTTTTGTCAATAATAAAATTTATTACGACAAATTTTTAAAAACAGCTAGTAATTCTGATAATCATACAAACTATTTTGGATACAGTTATAAAAATGACAAAATTGTACCTATTCTTAAAATTGAGTCGATATCAAAAAAATCTTGTTTTGATTTACAAATAAATAAAAAGTATAAAAGAATATATGTCTTTTTATCAGATGAGGGAAATTGGACAGTTAGATTCTCAAATAATTACTATTGATAAATATAAAATCCCGCTCCCGCCCACCGATAGTTCGAGCGTCACGCCATAAGTGTTCGAAACCCTATTTTGGTTTGAAAATATCCTCAACTTGATTTGGGTTTTCACCGCATTTTTCCACAATATCTTTGATGATTAATACTTCTAACTCGTTAGCAAATTTTAGTTTTGGTATTTTGTACCCTTTTAGATTGTTTAGTTTTTTATAAACTGTCAAAAGGATCGCCATTATCAAAGTCATATACATAACAACCTTTATTCCGTTTAGATTCCTAGAAATCAAATGACTAAAGTTTAAGTTTTGTTTTATAAATTTAAAAAACACTTCAATCTCCCATCGCTTTTTGTAAATATCGACAATCTCTTTAGAAGTCAGGTCATTACTATTACTTAAAAAATAGAATATTTCATTACTTTCCTTTTCTCTTGCAATGATTAACCTTAAAAATGAAGTTGTTTTTTTATTTCGTTTATCAAACAATATGATCTTCAAATCTCTTTCAATATATAATCTTTCTGTTTCGTTTTGAACTATTTTAAATTCCTCAACTATATCAAATCGAGTATAATTATTAAGACGAGTAACAAAAATAAAATTCTGGTTATTAAAACTTTCAAATGCACTTCTTGCCTGAAGTCCGCGGTCAAAGACCAATATATTTTCTGGACTTAGAGGACATTCATTTATCAAATCTTTTAAAGCAAAATCTTCAGAAACGAAAGCTTGTTCTGTAAATATCTTTGAGTGTATAGGAACATTCGAAAAAGCCATACTAAATTTCACAAATCTTTTATCTCCTTGTTTGTTAATCTGCATTCCTTCTTCAAATAATTTAGAAGAAATACTGACTAAAGTAGAGTCGAAAGCAATGATGTTGTGCTTTTTATTAAGATATTTATTTTGAAATTGTTTCAAGCAACTTTTGAAAATTGCTTCGAAATAACACGGATTTATAGTAACTAATCGGTCTCTTATCGAATTGTATTTTACTCCGTCAAAACTATTGTTTGCAATACTTTTAAATGCTAATGAATGATAAAATTCCTCCATAACCCTCAGGCTATTATTTTTTACATTTAGCATTGAAAAAAGTAAAAGTTGAAACATCGTTTGCCCATTGAGCTTTTTAACTTGGTAATCAACCTTGTACTTTAATGATAATCTTTCTAATTCCTCTTTTGGAATATAATTTAACACTTCCGAAACTTGCATAGTTTCTTGTAAAATTATAAAATTTAAGGTTTCGAACACTTATGTTTACAAAATCGCGCTAACGTTTGCGTTGAGACTCACTTTGCGTCATTCCTGCGCCATCTGGTAACCTTTGTGTTGAGACTCACTTTTTGTCATTCCCGCGACTACGGGTAAAACCATAGTTATCCCAATGACACCTAATGCTCGCGACGGCAGGGGATCGGGTTCGAGCCTTCTAATTTTATTTAGCCCATTCAGGTTTACTTTTCCATCCATCAGGTGGAGCAACTAAAACACTATCAGGGACTGGGTTGTCTAATATTATTCCAGGAGAGCCTAAGATATTATCGTTCTCAAGAAAAACAACAAGAAATCTGTTACCAATTTTTAAATTTTCAACTAATTCAAAACTAGCGTTTGAATAATTTTTAAATTTTTTTCCCTTTACTACAAAAGTAAAAAACACATTATACGAACCTCCTTTTTTAATGCGATATTCAGTAACTTCTCCAATTGTATATTTTCCTTCTTTCTCAACCCTTGGCAACAATACACAATACCTATAATAAAATAGCGAAACTATACATAAAAGGAGTATATATAAAAGGATTTTAGATTTATTAAGAATCATAATTATAGTTTATTAATCACATTTTTCTTCACTGGAACAATTGTTGTCATTAATTTTATTTGATAACACTTGAGAATTAATTTCAACAGTGGTATCAATCACAGCTTGTCCGACAGTTTGAGCAGAACCTGGCTCTAAATTACCAACTGGAATTTTCGTTTTTAATGCTCCTAATGTCAAATCAGTTATCATTCCAGTTCTAAAAGCACTTTCACTAGAAATTGAAAAAACAGGAGTCTTAGAATTTAAATCAATCATTGATTTCATACTTAAATTAGATGAATTCCCAATTGCACTTCCGACTACTGGCGCAAAAAAGTATCTCCCGCCACTTTAACAAGGTTAACGTCTTTGCTTATCAATGCTTGTGTGCTAACACTTATTGCAGCTTTGGTTAACATTACATCTGTAGCAGACATTGTGCCAACTGCTCCAACATCTAAGATTGCAGCTGTTGGAGCAATGACAGGAGCTAAAATCACCCCAACTGTACCTACAGCTACATTTTTAAGTGTCTCTCTAAATGCCTTAGCTTCTCTGTCATTTGAAGTAGCAACATATTTTAAAGCTTTTTTAATGGTAGTTGCTGTACCTACACCTGAATTAAGTTCTTTAATAGTTATACCTGCTTTCTTCATTTTTAAAGCAGAATTATCTCCAGTATAAATCGCCTTTACCATTCCATCCGCACCATAAATATTAAATTGATTCTGTGATTTTGTACCTGACCAAGTCCCAACATTTTGTTGAGTATAACTCATTTGTTTCGTTGCTTCATATTTACCGCCTTTGTTTTTGAAAACGCGATAAACATTAACATTTAAATGTTCTGCCCCTTCTAACTCAATAGCATCCAATACTCTATTTTCACTAAAAGCATAAGACGAGTTCCAAGGATATTCATCTTCTTTAGGATCCACCGCAAAAAACCTTCCCACCCTTGGGTCGTGTCCTCTATAAGTGAAGTTTATGTAGTTCCCTTCACCTTTTAACTCGTCATCTTTTTCCTGTCCTTGGAAGCCGTAACGGTAGTCTTTACTGTATCCGTGCCTATTAGGAACGAGCGAACCAAAAGGATAATAATTTATGCGTTTTTTACTAGGGTTACCACTACTTTGGGTATGTCTTTTCTGACAAAACCAGTAAAAAAAATTTTCCTGCTTGCCTTACCTTTAGCTACAACTGTTTTTTTAAAGAACGTCTTGTATTGCTACATTCCAAATATATAAAAATCCGTTTATTTATCCTTTATCCATTGGCAAGTATTTACTAACCTTCGAGTGTTTACCTTTAGTTTACAGGCACTTTAGCCTTGTGGTGCTCGATTTTTTTGGAAGAAAGCCAAAAGAGAGCGATTCATTTTTAAGAAAAGCCTCTTTGGCTTTCTTCTAAAAAAATGAGCAAACAACCTTTAGATTTGTTCTTTGAAAAATTCGTAAATTTAATAACAACCAAAACTGACAAAGTAAACCATTCGCGCCGCAAAGATTTTAGGCTTATCCCTCGATCAGGACTTTGTCAGTTTTATTGAATCAGCATCAAATAGTTATTCAGTCATAAAGGACTATTATCAAGGCTTGGATAGAAGATTCAATAACTTGGTTGCTAATTTTAAAATCTTTTTCTATGAGTAAATTTAGTAATTTTCTAGGAATCGACGTGTCAAAAGAATATTTTGATGCAGTAGTGATTTTGAATGGTGATAAAAACAACAGCATTCACAATCAGTTTACTAATGATAGCAAAGGTTTAAAAGAATTGATAGCTTGGTTGAAATCCAATCAATCTAATGCGAAAAACACCTTAGTTTGCCTTGAACATACAGGTTTATATGGCAAAATAATTATCCCCCATTTGCTTGATAAAGAGTTCTCTGTTTGGGTTGAAATGTCTTTAAAAATTATTCGCAGTTTAGGAGTTCAAAGAGGTAAGAATTACAAAATAGATGCTGGAAGAATAGCCTATTATGCGATGAAAAATCAAGAAGAAGCCCAGTTTTATCAACCGCCAAGAAAAGTAATTGATAAAATTAGAAAGTTACTGACTCTTAGAGATCATTTGGTAAAAACCAAAGCCTTGTTAGTTAAAAACACCAATGAACTCAAAAGTTTTGAGCCAGAACTGGCTAAGCTAAATGAAAAATATTCCAAAACAACCATTCAAGGAATAGAGAAAGATTTAAAAAACATTGAAAAAGAATTGGATAAAGTCATCGAAGATGATGAAAAACTTTCTAATTTATATGAAAAAGCAACTTCAGTTGTTGGAGTTGGAAAAATAACCGCTTTGTTGTTGATTTGTTTTACCAATGAGTTCACAATGTATGAAAACCCAAGGCAATTAGCTTGTTATTGCGGTGTGGTACCTTTTGAATACAGCTCTGGAAAAAGTGTAAGAGCAAAACCAAAAGTCCATTATATGGCTAATAAAACACTCAAAAAACAGTTGCATATGTGTGCGCTTTCTTGTATTTCAGCAAAAGGTGAACTCAAAGAGTATTTTGAAAGAAAAGTAGCTGAAGGCAAAAACAAAATGCTAGTAATAAATAATATTAGGAACAAATTAGTACACCGAATTTGCGCCTGTGTAAGAGATAATAAGCTATACGAAAGAAAAGCAGCTTAATCAAAAACATATAAATTTTCTTTTGAAAGGTAAGAAGTAAAAAACTCCTTACCCTTCGCAAGACTTATTGTGTTTTTTCAAGATAAAGTTATTGAATTATTCGCAAAAAATAATCGAAAAGTTTAACAATTATTATTTGGAAAAACCATAGTTATCGGTAGGTAATCTGGTTTTAAATAAACTTACTTTACATAAATATCAAATTTTAATGTATCAATAAACATAGGTGTCACATTGTCATTAAACTTATACCTTACTATACTCTGAATAGTATTTCTTCCCTTTACACAAAATTTTTCTTCTAAATCGTAGAAAAATGGTTTTGAATATTTAATATTTTTTAATTTATATTTATTTATTGAATTTTCTATTTCAATACTATAACTTTTTTTTGAATTTGGAATATTCGGATAGATAAACCTGCAATTAATTTTGCCTCCAACTTTATGTTCATTCTTCTTTTGAGTATATTTTACAAATTTCTCTTTATTATACAAATGCTTATCAAGTTCATGTTGAAACAACTCAACTTGAAGTAGTCCACTACTTCTGGTTACTCCTATTTTATCATATTGTATAACATAAAAAGGAACATCATTCGTATCACTAACTACATATCTAGAAAGCAGACCTCTTTTACTATAAAAAAAACTCTCTAAAGTAATATTGCTATTTTTTCTATAATGTTTAGATTCTTTTATACCATTTTCGCAATAATATGTACAATAACCAAATGGTTCATTATTCAAAAATTGACCTTCAGATGTAACATTCCCTTTATTATTATAATTAATAAATTTACCGTCAAAGACAGTATCGCAATTTTTAATTTTATATTCATTTATCCCTTTTAATTTTCCATTTGCATAAAATTCCTTTAAAACATATTTTTTTCAAATATATTTTCATAAATTAAAAAAGAAATGATTGCAATACAAAATAATAATATAATCAATATAACTTTAAAATGTTTCGTCATTATTTATTAGTTTTTTTCTTATTTTTCTGTCTTTCAAGCACATCGTTTCTAGTATATTCACCAGGTCCAGTTTTAACCATATAGACACTATCTTTTGATTTAGGATTAGATTCTTTTTTATTTAATTCATCAACTTGTTTAACTGTTGATTTAGCTGCATTTTCAACTTGTTCCATCACTTTTACACCATCTGCAAGTTTGTTTATATTATCTAGGTGCGATATAGATGGCGCACCAACTTGTCCAGATGCTATCATATAAAGCTCTGAAATATCAATTTGTGTGGTATTACTTACTGAATTAATTCGTTCCAAACCTCTAACATTTAATATATTCCCAGCATCATCTACTACTAGTGTAATACCTCCTTTAAAATGTCCTTTTTCATTTCCTTTCAAAGGGTCATTCTTTTCTTGAGGGATATCATCGATTCTATCATTTAATATCAACCAAGCTTCTGGTGTTATAGGAGACACTCCAGAATGTGAAAGTGTTTCTGAATCGTTTTTTACGATTTTTCTAGTTAAAACTTTATTGTTTTTATCCTTTACTATGTACTCTACATCTACAGTATCATAATAATCATAGACTTTAACAGCATCACCAGATAACGGGTCAGTTTCGTATCTTACTTTTCTTTTTAATGAATAATCAACTAATTTTGCATCTGTTTTAATAATTTCACCATTTTCATTTGCTGTAATAGTTACTTTTCTCTTTCTTTTTCCATCAGGATCAATGATTGATATCGGACTATTCCCAGCGAAACTATATGGGGAATCATAAGCATATTTCATAAACAAGGGGTCTTGCTTAAACCATCTCCCTACTCTCGGGTCATACATCCTAGCCCCAAAATCATAACTATTTCCTTCCCCTTTAATTTGGTCGTCTTCTTTTCCATTAAACCCATAACGATAACCATTTGGTTTTGAGCTACCATGGCGGTTAGGCACGAGCGAACCAAAAGGATAATAATTTATGCGTTTTTTACTAGGGTTACCACTACTTTGGGTATGTCTTTTCTGATAAAACCAGTAAAAAAAAATTTTTCCGCTTGCCTTACCTCTAACTACAACTGTTTTTTTAAAGAACGTCTTGTATTGCTACATTCCAAATATATAAAAATCCGTTTATTTATCCTTTATCCATTGGCAAGTATTTACTATTCTTCGAGTGTTTACCTTTAGTTTACAGGTACTTTAGCCTTGTGGTGCTCGATTTTTTTGGAAGAAAGCCAAAAGAGAGAGCTCCATTTTTAAGAAAAAGCCTCATTGGCTTTCTTCTAAAAAAATGAGCAAACAACCGAAGGGCGTTAGTACTTCGACAGGCTCAGTAACCTATGCGGTTCAACAATAAACACCCCCAAGCACCGCAGGGAAGTAAAAAGGCATTATGCGGTTAGTGGTATAAAAAAGCCTTTTTACTTACCGAGGAGCGATGTGGCGGTGTTGCGGCAATGTACCGAAGCCTGCGACACGGGATGCGGACGAGGAGGCACGACGAGGAGCAATGTGGCGCAGTGTGCTGAAAGCATAGCCCTGAAGCGTACTGCGAGGAACGAAGCAGGTAGCAAATCTATTCCGGCGTAGCTTCGCTACACCTTGCAGGGCGTACTGAGAGTACAGGGAGCAACCGCCACAACACGGCGAGCGTTGGACGTGTTCCTTGATTTAGGTGAAGCGAAGCGGAACACACTAAAAACTATAACGGACAAAATAGCGAAGCGTGAACGACGCAGAGAGTGTGTGCAAGGAAGAACGAGAACGGAGCTTGTAAAAGCGACTGGAAGTGATGACTGGAACAAAGCGAGCCAGGAGTGAACACCTATTGATTGCCTTTGATTGGAAGATTATTTGATTGGATGAAAAGTGTTTATCATTTCGTGAAGTTCTTCTAAATTGTCTTGTTGGTAGCGTTCTGTACTGCTGATATATCTATGTCCTGCTAGATATTGGGTTTTTCGGCAGTATAACACAAACTGTGTAAGTTAAAAAGTTATTCTGAAAAATTAGCTCGCTTAAAAGAGCTAAAATTTTTCGGAAATAACTTTTTAACGTTTTATATATTTACATAGTTATGATAGACAAAGAAGACTTATTAAACAACAAGGATTTTTTTAAATCCTTTAAAAATGGAGAAGATTTATCTTCCTTTTTTAAGCAAATGCATAAACGAGCAGTAGAACACATGCTCAATGCCGAACTAGATGCTCACTTAGATACCGAAAAACATCAAAAAACCTCTGACGGCAATTATCGTAATGGTCATGGAACCAAGAAGATTAAGACTTCCTTTGGAGAAGATCAAATTAAAGTCCCAAGAGATAGAGAAGGTAGTTTTGAACCTGTTTTAGTCCCTAAAAGACATAATATTATTGATGGTTTAGAGAATGTTATCATTTCATTTTATGCTAAAGGAATGAGTGTTAGTGATATTGAAGAGCAAATCAAAGAAATGTATAATTTTGACATTTCAACTTCTACCATTTCAAGAATTACTAATGCAGTAGCAAGTGAGATAGTAACCTGGCAAAACAGACCATTAGATGAAGTTTACTTAATTGTTTGGATGGATGGAATTGTTTTCAAAGTTCGTGAAAACTCAAAAGTAATCAATAAAACTATCTATTTAGCAGTAGGACTTAATCATGAAGGACGAAAAGAAGTTCTTGGTATGTGGTTAGGTAAGAATGAAAGTTCAAGCTTCTGGATGAGTGTTTTAACCGATTTAAAAGCCCGCGGAGTGGAAGATATTTTAATAACGGCTACCGATAATTTAAACGGATTTACTCAAACCATACGTTCTGTTTTTCCTGAATCACAAACACAGATTTGTGTGGTTCACCAAATAAGAAATGCTTGTAGATATGTCGTATGGAAAGATAAAAAGCAATTTACAACCGACATGAAACTAGTCTATACAGCACCAACAAAACAAGCCGCCGAGTTAGCTCTAGAAGATTTTGCTCAAAAATGGGAATCTAAATATGGATATGCTATCAAATCTTGGAGGGAAAATTGGGACGAATTAACCATCTTTTTGACTTCCCGTTAGAAATCCGCAAAATTATTTATACCACAAATTTAATTGAAAATCTTAATGGGAAAATTCGCAAGTACACCAAAAACAAAATGTCGTTTCCAACAGATGAGGCGGTAATAAAATCGGTTTACCTTGCCTTAAAAGAAGCAACTAAAAAATGGTCGATGCCAATACAAAATTGGGGTATTGTTTTAAACCAATTTAATCTTATATTTGAAAAAAGACTCAGATTATAAAATCCAAGCCTAAACTTTTTAACTTACACACTTTGTAGGATAGTGTCGCTTGGATTTTATAATCTGAGCTTAGTCTTATGTTTATTTTGTTCTAAAATAAATAGTTAATCAATCTTCATTATAAATATCTGCCAATTGTCTTTTTGCTAAATCGATATCTTTTAAAACATCACTCTTTTTTGTTAAATTATAATAAGTGTTTGCCAATAAATAGGCATCTACTGGATGTTCCATATATTCATAATTAAAACATTCTTTATATATTGAATAGTTTTTTTTATTAAATACCTCATTATAAACTTTAAAATTTCTATAATTTAATTTTTCTTGATATTTCTTTTCTTGTTTATTCTGGTATTTCGAAAACAATATTTGCTCTTTATGTTTATTATAATATTTAAAGAATAATATTCCAAAAACAACATTTGAAATAATTAAAATTAGACTAAATACCTTTTTATAGTTACTCATTTTTTATTTTAAATTTATTTATTCTTTTTCTTATCTCCAACTTCAACAGATACATTTTCTTCAACATAACTACTATTAACCCATCCTTTTTTATCTCCACCTAATGAAATCTCTTTCCAAGCACCATCAACTTTTCCTGTAAGATTTAATGATGATCCTTTAGGTAATTGCTTAATAACGTTATTACCATAACCTGCTGTAGTCCTAACTTTTAAATTATTAACTGTTGTTATTCCCGTTATGGTCACATCAACATCTGTATAGTTAAACATATAGTCCCAAGCACTTGGAGCACTCATACCATTGTAATCAGCATCAAATTGTCCTTTCCATTCCCCTCCTTCAAATAAATTCCAATGACCAGGAGTATTAATATCTACTTTTCCGTGTTCTCCATCAACTGGATCGGCTCTTTTGTTTTTGGCATTTGTGATTTTTCTAGGGCCTAATTCTTTCCCAGGAATAAATGCTCCTCTTTCGTCTGGTGCGATTAATATTAAATTAGGATACTCAGCACTTATTTTCTGTGCGATTGCTTTGAGGTATTGACCGTTTTCTTTAAAGAAAGATCGACCTGTCCTACAAGAATGTAAAACAACAACAATTTTTTCAGTGCTTTTAGCATTTTTATATACATCACTTTTCTCTAAAACAGCTTTAAATTCTCCAGGTTTATCAGTCCATTTACCGTTACCTGTTAAATCGAAAGAAGAAGGTGAACCGTGCATATATACGTGTACAGCAGATTTATCGGTATTTTTTACTGCTTCATTATAAATAGTTGCATCTTTCTTGGGATCAATAAGGGTAACTTCAGAACCTTCTAACTCTCTTCCATCCATAACCCTATTTTCAGAAAAAGCATAAGGACTATTCCAAGGAAAATTAAAACTTAATGGATCTCTAGCAAAAAACCTTCCCACCCTAGGGTCGTGCATTCTAAACGTATAATTCAAAGAATTCCCTTCCCCTTTAATTTGGTCATCTTTTTCCTTGTCCTTGGAATCCGTAACGGTAGTCTTTACTGTATCCGTGCCTATTAGGAACGAGCGAACCAAAAGGATAATAATTTATGCGTTTTTTACTAGGGTTACCACTACTTTGGGTATGTCTTTTCTGACAAAATCGTTAAAAAATTTTTCCGCTTGCCTTACCTCTAACTACAACTGTTTTTTTAAAGAACGTCTTGTATTGCTACATTCCAAATATATAAAAATCCGTTTATTTATCCTTTATCCATTGGCAAGTATTTACTATTCTTCGAGTGTTTACCTGTAGTTTACAGGTACTTTAGCCTTATGGTGCTCGATTTTTTTGAAAGAAAGCAAAAAAAGAGAGTTTCATTTTTAAGAAAAAGCCTCTTTGGCTTTCTTCTAAAAAAATGAGCAAACAACCGAAGGGCGTTAGTCTGCGTAACGTTTAACACCCCCAAGCACCGCAGGGAAGTAAAAAGGCGTTATGCGGTTAGTGGTATAAAAAAGCCTTTTTACTTACCGAGGAGCGATGTGGCGGTGTTGCGGCAATGTACCGAAGCCTGCGACACAGGATGCGGACGAGGAGCAATGTGCTGAAAGCATAGCCCTGAAGCGTACTGCGAGGAACGAAGCAGGTAGCAAATCTATTCGGCGTAGCTTCGCTACACCTTGCAGGGCGTACTGAGAGTACAGGGAGCAACCGCCACAACACGGCGAGCGTTGGACGTGTTCCTTGATTTAGGTGAAGCGAAGCGGAACACACTAAAAACTATAACGGACAAAATAGCGAAGCGTGAACGACGCAGAGAGTGTGTGCAAGGAAGAACGAGAACGGAGCTTGTAAAAGCGACTGGAAGTGATGACTGGAACAAAGCGAGCCAGGAGTGAACACCTATTGATTGATTGTTCTTTGGAAGATTATTTGATTGGATGAAAAGTGTTTATCATTTCGTGGAGTTCTTCCAAATTGTCTTGCTGATACCTTTCTGTACTACTGATGTAACGATCTCCTGCAAGATATTGTGTTTTTCGTAAGTTGTTTTGTTTTAGCCAGTTTACTATTACGCTGTTTCTGATTTGGATAGCATTTTGATAATTATAATTAATTAGTTTTAATTCATCACTTAATTTTTTTAATACGTTGCTGATATTGGTGTTGCCGTAATTTGAGGTAAAAAGGTTGTCGGTTGTTAGTTGTTGGTTCGTAGCAATTGACACTATCCTACAAAGTGTGTAAGTTAAAAAGTTTAGGCTTGGATTTTATAATCTGAGCCTTTTTTCAAATATAAGATTAAATTGGTTTAAAACAATACCCCAATTTTGTATTGGCATCGACCATTTTTTAGTTGCTTCTTTTAAGGCAAGGTAAACCGATTTTATTACCGCCTCATCTGTTGGAAACGACATTTTGTTTTTGGTGTACTTGCGAATTTTCCCATTAAGATTTTCAATTAAATTTGTGGTATAAATAATTTTGCGGATTTCTAACGGGAAGTCAAAAAGATGGTTAATTCGTCCCAATTTTCCCTCCAAGATTTGATAGCATATCCATATTTAGATTCCCATTTTTGAGCAAAATCTTCTAGAGCTAACTCGGCGGCTTGTTTTGTTGGTGCTGTATAGACTAGTTTCATGTCGGTTGTAAATTGCTTTTTATCTTTCCATACGACATATCTACAAGCATTTCTTATTTGGTGAACCACACAAATCTGTGTTTGTGATTCAGGAAAAACAGAACGTATGGTTTGAGTAAATCCGTTTAAATTATCGGTAGCCGTTATTAAAATATCTTCCACTCCGCGGGCTTTTAAATCGGTTAAAACACTCATCCAGAAGCTTGAACTTTCATTCTTACCTAACCACATACCAAGAACTTCTTTTCGTCCTTCATGATTAAGTCCTACTGCTAAATAGATAGTTTTATTGATTACTTTTGAGTTTTCACGAACTTTGAAAACAATTCCATCCATCCAAACAATTAAGTAAACTTCATCTAATGGTCTGTTTTGCCAGGTTACTATCTCACTTGCTACTGCATTAGTAATTCTTGAAATGGTAGAAGTTGAAATGTCAAAATTATACATTTCTTTGATTTGCTCTTCAATATCACTAACACTCATTCCTTTAGCATAAAATGAAATGATAACATTCTCTAAACCATCAATAATATTATGTCTTTTAGGGACTAAAACAGGTTCAAAACTACCTTCTCTATCTCTTGGGACTTTAATTTGATCTTCTCCAAAGGAAGTCTTAATCTTCTTGGTTCCATGACCATTACGATAATTGCCGTCAGAGGTTTTTTGATGTTTTTCGGTATCTAAGTGAGCATCTAGTTCGGCATTGAGCATGTGTTCTACTGCTCGTTTATGCATTTGCTTAAAAAAGGAAGATAAATCTTCTCCATTTTTAAAGGATTTAAAAAAATCCTTGTTGTTTAATAAGTCTTCTTTGTCTATCATAACTATGTAAATATATAAAACGTTAAAAAGTTATTTCCGAAAAATTTTAGCTCTTTTAAGCGAGCTAATTTTTCAGAATAACTTTTTAACTTACACAGTTTGTGTTATACTGCCGGATGAAAAGTGTTTATCATTTCGTGAAGTTCTTCTAAATTGTCTTGTTGGTAGCGTTCTGTACTGCTGATATATCTATGTCCTGCTAGATATTGGGTTTTTCGAAGATTGTTTGATTTGAGCCAGTTTACTATTACACTGTTTCTGATTTGGATTGCGTTTTGATAATTGTAGTTGATTAGCTTTAATTCATCACTTAGCTTTTTTAATACGTTGCTGATGTTTGTATTTCCATAACTTGATGTAAATAGAGCCTCCCCAACCCCTCCACAGGAGGGGCTTTCCCTAATACCGCTTGCTTTTTCTATGGCTCTTAATCTGTTGCATAGTGTTTGTCCTAATAACTGTATCCCTCTGTAATTGATTAATAGATATTCGGTTTGTTTATAATTGTAAAAAGTTGGTCTAAAGTCGTAAATGTATTCTTCAATAATCTTTAAATTGTAATCGTTGATTGGCACATATCTTTCTTTATAGTTTTTTCCTTTTCTAACATAAATTCGTTCTTTGTCGAATAATATATCTTTGATTTCAAGGTTTATCGCTTCATTTCGTCGTAGTCCACAACTGTATAATAACACTAAAATTACTTTATCTCTTTTTCTAATTCGCTCCTGTTCATTACTGTATTCTGTAGCTTTAAATAATTGTTTAATTTCTTCTTGGGTGAGGATTTGTAAAGAGTCTCTTTGGTTGTATTCCTCTCGTTTTAGATGTATGGGAAGTGGTTTGGCGTTGTGTGCTTTGAGGTAGTCGTTCAATTTGATGAGTGCTTGTATGTGCTTGTTGAGATAGGTGTTGGAAAGTCCTCCGTCTCGGGTTTGATTGTTTCGGGTTTTTAGATGATGATAGTAGTTTTTTATTGTTTGTACATTTATTAGATTGATTTGGTATTCTTCCAAGTAATAAAAAAACTCTTTGAGGTGATTGGGTAAACTTTTTTGTGTACTCTCCGCATAACCTAATATATCCAACCAGTTTTTAAAATCCTTGTGTATTTCTCGATAGCTTTCGTTTTTTAAGTGTAGTTGTTTCATAAGCCCCCTAACCCCAAAAGGGGAATTTTGTTTATGGTTAATAATTATTTTTTGGTGTATGTTATTTTTTGGATTATTTTTACTTTTTACACTTAACTAGTTGATTTTATTTTGATTGACTTCGTTTTTTGAGTAAGGTTAGTTTGTGGCGAGTTGGCGAGTTGTATTTGTGTCATACAATCTTGTAATGCTTTATTTATTAAGTCTTTCAAGTCTTTGTATTCATCTATATTTACTACTTCATAACAATTTGATTTACCTACTTTATTCTTTACTTTTCTAATCTAGTTTTCTAGTAATAATTGTGTGTTGTATCGTCTAAGTGTGGTTTCTTTTACTCTTAAATTTCTTCTTATTTCGCTATTGGAAAATTGAGTTTGATTACTTTGATTTAAATATTCTTTTAGGTTTTCTAAATGGTTTCTGCACGCTCCTGATAAACTATCGCTTTTTCTAAGTAACACTTCTTTGATGAGTTCGTTGGCTTCTTGTATATCTTCTACTGATGTTTCTATATATTCCTCTCCTGTTTCTTTGTCGATGTGGTGGAACTTTTGGTATTGTTTGTAAAAGGTAATGGCTTCTATAAATTGTAAATAATGGGCGTTGGTTCTTCGAGGTTTAAAGACGGATTGAGGAAGTGTTAAGTGCATTGCAAAAGGATTTCTTACCGTTATGGTTTTGAGTAGTCTTTGTGCATTTTGAAGTAACATTTTAGTTTGTATTTCTTCTTCATAATTGATTTGTCCTGCTGACACGGCACGCTGGTAGAACATAATTTTTTCATCCTGCTCCTGGCTTTCATCGATGTATAATAAAAAACTTCGATTACTATTATCCTCGTAGATGCTTTCTTGTGTAGTACAACCACTCACACTTACAGGACCTTCCACCGTTAAATGGATGGTTTGAGTAGTGCCTTTTTTGTCTTTATGAACAACGGTTTTTGTGATTTTTTTCTTTGATTGTAGTTCTCGAAGTGGATAGAGTACACTTTCTGCTCCGTCCAAATCTTCGATTAAGATTAGTTTGTTTTGTAGTTCCGTGCGATTGAAGTAATAAAAGGCATTGGCTGATAAAACGGTCATTTCTATTTTATCTTCTTCGGGAATAAGTTCTGCTACTTTACTTTGCAGGTGAGTTTTTCCTGCTCCACTACTGCCTAATGATATACAATGTAATGGATTGTTGGTTTTTCTTGAGGTAAAGATTAAGTACATTAACAAGCGGTTGATTTCTTCTCCGATTACTCCCGATTTACCGATTAAGTTTTGTGTGTTTGTTCAATTAAATTTTCCTGTGCTAAAAATTCCTTTGCTTGTTTAATCTCTTTCTCAGTCAAACTTTTGACTTTCGACTTTTGACTTTCGACTGTTCTTTCTACTTCTTGCAGTCTGTAGTTTTCCAGTTCATTGGTTAATGCGTCTAAATCTCTTCTTACGATTGTTGTGCCTATTTCCAGTTTTTCGGCTACTTTTCTTGTGAGTTTTTCTATACTGGTGTCATTGTATAAATCAATATTCTGTCTTAGAACTTGCTCTGATTTTAGTTTTTGTATTCCCAGTGTTACTCGTAAGGCTTCTAAATTG
The DNA here is from genome assembly GCF_019565455.1 of Flavobacterium oreochromis. Classification (NCBI taxonomy): domain Bacteria; kingdom Pseudomonadati; phylum Bacteroidota; class Flavobacteriia; order Flavobacteriales; family Flavobacteriaceae; genus Flavobacterium; species Flavobacterium oreochromis. The sequence continues at coordinate 2,767,150 of NZ_CP067377.1, read as the reverse complement.
TTGAACCTGATACCGCCTAAATGGCTATTTTTAAGTGTTTGGTTTCGTGGATGTAGTGGTTGGGGTTGGTGGTGTTTAAGTTATTACTCATCTTTTAAAATATTTTTAAAAATTTAACTTATTAACTAATTCGCACAGAAATAAACTAAATAGTTTTTATATTTACAAACTATAATTTTGAAAATTAACCCACAACGCACAAATTATTTGCTTTTTACTTGCATTATAGTTAATTTAGCTTAATTAATAAACTTTATAGTTATGGATTTTAGCAGTAGATTAAAGCAATTACGAACCGAAAAAGGACTTTCTAAACTAGAGTTAAGCGAGCTAGCACAAGTACATCACGTGCAAATAGGAAGATATGAAAACAAAGGAGCAATGCCTTCGGCTGATGTATTAGCAAAAATCGCTAATACCTTAAATGTTACCACAGAATATTTATTAAATGGTACTAAAGAAGATTTAGCCAATATTACCCTAACCGATAAAGAGTTATTGAATCAATTCAAGTCTATCGAAAAACTTTCGGATGAGAAAAAACACATTGTAAAAGAGTTAATAGATGCTTTTATTTTAAAAAGTAATTTACAACAACAATTATCTATCTAAAAAAGTAAAGTTATGATTTCATATAATGTAAATATCCCAGATAATAAACAACATTTCTTTTTGGAATTTTTAGAACTTATTGGTGCTAAATACGAGAAAAAACAAGAAGAAGATTTTACACTAACTGAAGAACAAAAGAAAATACTTGACGCTCGTTTAAACGAACCTAAAACCAGTTTTATGCCTGCTAGAGAACAATTAAGCCAATTACGTGAAAAGTATGGCTTATAGTTTATTTATTTTGCCTCAAGCACAGCTTGAAATTGAAAATGCCTACGAGTATTACAGTCAATTTTCTGCTTCTGCAGTAGCTAATTTTGACCAACAACTTGAAGAAGTATATCAAAACCTAGAAACTAATCCTTTTTACCAAGTACGATACAAACATTTAAGAGCTATACCATTTAAATCGTTTCCGTTTCTTGTTTATTTTAATATTGACCAAGAAAACAATATTGTACACATTTACTCCGTTTTTAATACCTATCAAAGCCTTGATAAATTAAAACCATAAAACAACAAAACCAGCATCACAGTTGGTTTTGTGTTTATTAAGGGACGCTTTTTGCTAAAATTATCGTGGAAAGTGCAAGCCAAACAAAAACCAACCTCCTTTAGGAAAATCACAAAAAACAGATCATAAAAAAAATCCCTAACAAATTAACGTTAGGGATTTTTTTATTTCAAATACCCTCTCTAAACCCCTTTATTTACTAGTAATTCCGTTATAACGGACACTTTTGTATAGAATTACTTAAGGAGATGCAGGTTAATAAACCAAGCGATACCTTGATCTCTTCTTCATAAAAAACTCAAACCTTTCACTATTTAATGGGTCATTAGAATTTATTAAAAAACTCAACTTAATATTTTCATTTTTTTCAAAACTTATATTACTAACATAAAATCTGACAATCTTTTCTCTAGAGATTTTATTATCCTTATATTTTTCTAATTCACAAAAATTTCTAAAAGTAACTTCATTACCATTGCTTAGAAGAATTTCTTTTTGTAGAAGTTACTAATTGAATCATTAATTTTTAACGAGAGAGAATCAATAGCTAATTTTACATCTAGTGATTCAATTTTCGATAAAATTTCTATTTTGTCATCAATACCTATAACAGAAATAATTATTGAATATTTTTTTGTTTCTCTTTTTATAACTTCTAATTTAGAATCATCTAAATCTGTGTAATAATAATTTGTCCTTGTGCAAGAAAAAAGAACGCATACCAAACATAAAACTAAAAAAAGTTTTTTAACGTTTTCCTTTCTTTTGTATCTTACTAACATCTGTTCTCTCTATATCTATTAATTCATAACCTCCTTTTTGTAAAGCCTGATTAAGTTGTCCTAATTGTTCAGTCGTCATTCCTTCTGTGTAAATTCTCTGCCCATTTTTTATTCCTTTATAAACACCATTTAATGCTTGGTGGACAATTATTGCGCTTTCAGTTGCAAATGAAGCTCTTTTAAAATCAAATTCATTAGGATGCATATCATTGTCCAAATCGTGGGTATTTCCATCCCAACTAAAATATCCAAATAAATTTTTTGCAGTAGATCTAAATATAGCCCCTTTATGTGCTTGTACATCTTGCAAAGTATGCATGCCATTCCAAGATTTTCTACGGCTTTTGTATTTGCTTCCATATGTTGAATAGAACTTAAACTTGCTGATTCGAATAATAAACTCCAAGCATTATTAAGGCTTCTGTTAATTGAAACTTGAGCTGATATAATATTTGATTCAGAATAAGTTCTTGTAGAATGCCACTTTTGAGCTTCAGCACCTTCAGACTGTGAATCTTTAGTTCTTGTGTAATCGATCCATTTTTTATAAAGTATTCCTTTGGCTTGATCTCCATTTAAAGCTCCGCCAATACTTTTGAAAATTGAGTTATTACCTTGACTATATTTTACATTCTTATCTACTATAACTCTTCCCATCAGTGCCCCTTCATAAGTTGAAGATCTAGATGCTGGATTGTTTGTATAAGTTGAAGAATAATGTGCAATTAGATTAGCTACGACTTCTGAAATACCTGATTTCATTAATTTGTATCTAGTAAGCATATAATGGATAAAAAGAGCGTATTTACCATCTTGATCAATATGAGAAACAGGATTATTTGCGGCATAAATATATGGACTCAAATTTGCAAACTTTGTTTGTAATGGATCAAGGCTTAAAAACCTTCCAATCCTCGAATCATAAAACCTAGCCCCAAAATCATAACTATTTCCTTCGCCTTTAATTTGCCAGTCGTCCTCTTTTCCATTAAATCCATAACGATAACCATTTGGTTTTGAGCTACCATGGCGGTTAGGCACGAGCGAACCAAAAGGATAATAATTTATGCGTTTTTTACTAGGGTTACCACTACTTTGGGTATCTCTTTTCTGACAAAATCGTTAAAAAAATTTTCCGCTTGCCTTACCTCTAACTACAACTGTTTTTTTAAAGAACGTCTTGTATTGCTATATTCCAAATATATAAAAATCCGTTTATTTATCCTTTATCCATTGGCAAGTATTTACTAACCTTCGAGTGTTTACCTTTAGTTTACAGGCACTTTAGCCTTGTGGTGCTCGATTTTTTTGGAAGAAAGCCAAAAGAGAGCGCTTCATTTTTAAGAAAAGCCTCTTTGGCTTTCTTCTAAAAAAATGAGCAAACAACCCTTTAGATTTGTTCTTTGAAAAATTCGTAAATTTAATAACAACCAAAACTGACAAAGTAAACCATTCGAACTGCAAAGTTTCTAGGCTTATCCTTCGATCAGGACTTTGTCAGTTTTATTGAATCAGTATCAAATAGTTATTCAGTCATAAAGGACTATTATTAAGGCTTGGATAGAAGATTCAATAACTTGGTTGCTAATTTTAAAATCTTTTTCTATGAGTAAATTTAGCAATTTTCTAGGAATCGACGTGTTAAAAGAATATTTTGATGCAGTAGTGATTTTGAATGGTGATAAAAACAACAGCATTCACAATCAGTTTACTAATGATAGCAAAGGTTTAAAAGAATTGATAGCTTGGTTGAAATCCAATCAATCTAATGCGAAAAACACCTTAGTTTGCCTTGAACATACAGGTTTATATGGCAAAATAATTATCCCCCATTTGCTTGATAAAGAGTTCTCTGTTTGGGTTGAAATGTCTTTAAAAATTATTCGCAGTTTAGGAATTCAAAGAGGTAAGAATGACAAAATAGATGCTGAAAGAATAGCCTATTATGCGATGAAAAATCAAGAAGAAGCCCAGTTTTATCAACCACCAAGAAAAGTAATTGATAAAATTAGAAAGTTACTGACTCTTAGAGATCATTTGGTAAAAACCAAAGCCTTGTTAATTAAAAACACTAATGAACTCAAAAGTTTTGAGCCAGAACTGGCTAAGCTAAATGAAAAATATTCCAAAACAACCATTCAAGGAATAGAGAAAGATTTGAAAAACATTGAGAAAGAATTGGATGAAGTCATCAAAGATGATGAAAAACTCACCAATTTATTTGAAAAAACAACATCAGTTGTTGGAGTTGGAAAAGTAACCGCTTTGTTGTTGATTTGTTTTACCAATGAGTTTACAATGTATGAAAACCCAAGGCAATTAGCTTGTTATTGCGGTGTAGTACCTTTTGAATACAGTTCTGGAAAAAGTGTAAGAGCAAAACCAAAAGTCCATTATATGACTAATAAAACACTCAAAAAACAGTTGCATATGTGTGCGCTTTCTTGTATTTCAGCAAAAGGAGAACTCAAAGAGTATTTTGAAAGAAAAGTAGCTGAAGGCAAAAACAAAATGCTGATAATAAACAATATTAGAAACAAACTAGTGCATAGAATTTGCGCCTGTGTAAGAGATAATAAGCTATACGAAAGAAAAGCAGCTTAATCAAAAACATATAAATTTTCTTTTGAAAGGTAAGAAGTAAAAAACTCCTTACCCTTCGCAAGACTTATTGTGTTTTTTCAAGATAAAGTTATTGAATTATTCGCAAAAAATAATCGAAAAGTTTAACAATTATTATTTGGAAAAACCATAGTTATCGATTGACCACCCGAAAGGATTCGGGCGGGAGCTGGGGACTACGGGGTTTGTTTTTGTAACCAAAGGATTGTATTCCAGAGGGAAAACATAGTATTGGCATTATGTAACCACACCTTGTCTTTGTTATTTACAACAATATTCTTATACATAAATTTAAACTTTAAGTAGCCTTTTCCTATTCTACAAGCATTTTCATGTAATGCATCAATAAATTCATCATGCGAAATTTTCCCACACTTTCCAGAAGATGTTAAATAATAAACAAACTGTTCTCCAATAATAGTGTAAACTCCTTTATCTTTATTTTGAATTCCTACTAAAGCTTTTTTTTCTTGTTCATTCAATTCTTTTATTGTTCCAGAAGTTTCATCTATAAAGTATTTTCCAGCATTTGTCAATAAATTATTTCTCTCTATTTTAGCTTTTAATACATTTAATCTCATAAGATTATAATTTTCCCGATAGTTTATAACCAGTACCTATATTTTTTTCAATTTTAAGTCCAAAAATTCCCTTACCTGATTTCATTCTAGATTCCAATATTTTTTTCATTTTTTCATTTACTGAATTAGTTCTAATTTCAATAGATTTAGCTCCATGTCTTTTGAAAGCTTCTTTTATCAAATTAATCTGACTATGCGAAGTTTCATTATAAAAACCAAATTGATCAATAATAGCTACATCATCAACAATTCTCTGTCTACTATATCCAGTTGCTGTTTTAAGGGCTTTCTTTTCTGCACTTGTAAAATCAAATTTTCTAATAGTGTTTTTCCATGATTTTATTTGACTTTTAACAGCTCTTAAACTAGATTTAGACAATTCAACTGAACCACTAACAGTCGAACCTCCACCACCTTGCATTCTTTGTTCTTCACTAACTGCCTGCAATCCTTTCATTGCATAAAACTGATATCTCTCTCCACCATAATCACCATCTTTATTTTCTACCATGTTATCATGTGAAGTATAAGTCCAAGTTTCATCATAAGTTACAAATTTAACTTTATCGAATTCTTCCCATGTTCCTTCTCTTTCTTCATGAACAACATATAGTTTTCTTGGATTTTTAACCTGTTCCCACAAATAGAATCCTACCGTTGATTCAGTATCTTTATGTGGATTCCATTTGTATTCATATATATCGTTTGAATGTGTGTATTTTAATATTGGCTTACCATTAACCCATATTCTAGTATAATGATATTCTTCTGCGCCATCCAAATCTATTGCTTGGATAGGAGTATTTCCAGCAAATTGATATGGAGAATACCAAGGGAATTTATTAGCTAAAGGGTCAATACTCAAAAATCGTCCAACTCTCGTATCTTGCATACGAGCTTCATAATTTACACTATTTCCTTCCCCTTTAATTTGGTCATCTTTTTCTTGTCCTTGGAATCCGTAACGGTAGTCTTTACTGTATCCGTGGCGATTAGGAATTAAGGAGCCAAAAGGATAGTAATAATATTTCACTCTCTATCCTCTACAACATATATAATAAACAAAGCATAGAGTAAGTAAGTTTTATAAAATATTTTTGCGTCTAATTATTCTTTAGTTAAGAACATATCATCATCGAAAATAAGAAATATTTTTTGACTCTTCAAAATAAAAAAGAATAGATTAAAAATCTAATAGCTACTTAATATAATTTTAAGTTACTAACATATATTATTTTTAAAAAAATTTAATTATAGTTAAAAAATGTTTTTTGATGAATCTAAATTCAAATAAGATCTTCATAACTATAATTACAACCATAACTAATTGATCATAATAAGGATAATTTTACATCCAGTTTATGTTAAGCAAACAATACTAAATGACCAATATCCATAAATTAGTATCATAATTAGTTAATGTTATTATAAGTAAATAACAAAACATATTTACATTCTTATTTAACAAAAAATAGGAAAACTGACTTCTTAACTAATAAACCTAAAAACTAAAAAGAGCAGATCCCTAATAAAATAACTAATTATAAAAGGCTTTAAAGTTTTTTTCAGAAATTATAATTTAAGAAGAAAAACAAGATATTTTCAAAAAACATATTATTAAATAATAATCATAATATCAAATAAAGAATACTCTGAACTAGTAAATTTAGAATTACACCTATTAATAACCAAAGTATACAGTTATTACACATACTTATCTTTTTACAGTTTTCATATATAAAATTCAATGTTAATAAAGAATACACTAGTAAGAATGTTTTACTTGACTTACTATCTTCACCTACTCCATTTTCATTAATACTGTCATTTAAAAGCTTAGCTTTATAGCAAATTTTTATGATAATAATCGTAAAGAAAAAACTTCCTTATATCTTTTATAGTTCGACAAATTATTAGAATTATTTTTTATCATTCTAAAATTAGGGATTAAAATAAGTAATCTAAAAATACTTTTTTTCAAAATACTATAAATTAATTAAATATACTAATTTTAATTTATGATTGATTTATTAATAATTCAAGAACTAATTCTATCTTATCACATACTTCCTCACTTACGTTTCTAAAATGCCAAAAATCAAAAACTTTTGACTCTGGTATTTCAGGATAATAGTTTTGAATAACAGCTTTAAAAGCGTCAAAACTCCTAAATCCTTTATTAAAAAAACACATCAAAAGACTACTGGAACGCTGAACTAGTTCAATACGCTTTAATGTAGACAGTTCCCTCTTCTTCATTGTATTTGTAGAATCAACTGACATAAACTTTTGTATATTTGTTTTTAATATATACACAAACTATATACACATATAATTTGTGTAAACTATGTGTGAAAATTATATATGCAAATTATTTGCATAAACTGTCTGTGAAAATTACAGATACAAATATATAAAATATTTGATATTCAACAAATAAAACATCAAATATTTTATAATACAAGTAATAATGTTAAAAATTAAACAAAAGTAAAAAGTAAATTATGAATGCAGAAGAATTGAAAGTAGCTAGGAAAATCAAAGGCTTAACACAAAAGGAAGTAGCTGATTTAATAGGCGTATCTTTTCAAACATATAATGGATATGAGAATGGAAAAAAGATTCCATCAACTAAATATCAAATATTAGAAACTGTTTTATCGACCATTAATCAAGTAAAAGAACCTCGTCTGCTATATTTTACTGAAAATGGATATGAAAAAACTATCAAGCACTTAAATGAACTTATATTACAACGAGAAGAAATTCTAAAAATTTTAAATCCTAATTCTCTGGATTACTATCATAATTTAGAATTAATTGAATTATATAAAGAGAGAATTAAATATATGAACCTTGTAAATAATAATAACAAGAAATAGTTTTAAAAAATACTACATTCTTTTAAAATGATTTAGAATATTGCAATAAAAATAATTCTATTTTTTTTAAAACAATATTATTTTAAAAATAACTATTAATTATCTAATTCCATTAATATAATATTATTTTTATAAGTAGATTATTTTTAATTGGACTTGTAAAAAATATTTGAAATATAAAAGGCTATACCTTATAAATTAGAGGTGTCTTTTTATGGCAAAAATGAATAATAATTAATGGTCTATCTACTGTAATTTTTTTAAAAATCAATTGCTTTTTTATTGAATATATGGGCTTGTTCTACATTTACAACATGTCCACATTTTTCTATAACAGTTAACTTTGCTGTTTTATAATGTGATTCTACAACCTTTTTGACAGTTGGCAAAAACATATAATCTTCTTCACCCATTATATATAAAGTTGGAATATTTAGTTCTACTTGTCTAAACCAACGTAATATGGGATTTATTTCTGATGTTAACTTAAACCATTTTATAAATTCTTTTTGATATAATTTTTTAGCTTCATTTATAAACATTAGACGAGATTGTTTATGATTTTCTTTTGGCATGATAATAAAAGCAAACAATCGGTAAAGAACTAAATAAGGAAGCATATATTTAAAGACATTTCCTACTCTCATTAATATTTGTGAACGAAAATTCATTTTTAAAATAGCTCCTCCCATAATCATGCTTTCTACTCGTTCTGGATACATTTCGGCTAATTGTCTTATTACTATTGTTCCTAATGAAATTCCGATAAAATGTGAAGATCGTATTTTTAGATAATCTATAACTTCTAACACATCATGAGCAATAGCTGTGAAGGTATATTTTTTTGAGAAACTTGTTTTCTTTGAATCTCCATGCCCTCTCAAATCTAATAATAGTACGTTAAAATACTTTTGAAATTCTCTAATTTGTTTAAACCATATAGAAGAACTTCCTCCTGCTCCATGTATAAAAGTAACCCATTGATTACTTGATGTATTTTGATAAATAGTATAGTTAATCATCTTTTTTGAACCAATATTTTTTAGTGAGAATGTCCATGATGTAAATGCAATTCACCAATACGTAAACGTAATTTTTTAAAATAATCAAAAGATTTAACTAAACGAGAACCATACCAAGAAAACATTTCACCATCAACAAAAACGGTTTTAGCATGATGTGAATAACGTCCTAATTCAAAAGCATGCTCATCTTTAAAAGGAAAGGGCTCTGAGGAAAGAAAAATCAAGTCTGGATCACCTTGAATACGCATTTTTTGCACAATAATTTCTGGATAGCGCTCAGGATATTTTTCATTATTAGCATAAATATTTTGGTATTTATTTAACTCTAATAAATGATTAATAAAAGTATCTCGACCAGCTACCATATAAGGTTTTCCCCAAATAAAATAAGCGACTGTTTGTTGTTCATAATTTTGAATAAAATGAAGAAAATCATTTTTAACGAAATTAATTTTATCAATCCATTTTTGAGCTTCGGTACGTACATTAAATAGTTTTCCAAAATCTTCAATCATTTTATTATTATCGTGAATGGTATAAACATCAGTTACCCAAACAGGACAAATTTGACTTAATTCTTGAACTATTTCTTTTGTGTTTTCTTCTTTATTACAGATAATAATATCTGGTTGTAATTCTTTTATTTTTTCTATTTTTACATCTTTTGTTCCCCCTACAATAGCTTTAATAGATTTAAAATGAAAAGGATGTATACAAAATTTTGTAATTCCTATTATTTTTTCTTCTAAACCCAAATCGTATAACAATTCAGTTTGCGAAGGAACTAATGAAACTATTCTTTTAGGAGTAGTTTCAAAAGTATGTTGAGTTCCTACTTGATCAATAAAAATCATTTATTTTTTATTTTTTAATCATACTAATTCCAATATGTAAGTTTTCCCTTAGATACTAGTTATTTGCTTTTAATTTCTATGTTATGTATAGGTTATTATAAAGCCATTATAAAGCCATTATAAATTCCATTTCTTTTTGTAACTTGAGTGCTTCTTCTCTTGCTTTTTCGGCAAAATCTTGATCTTTTGAAGCATAAATAATCCCACGTGAAGAATTAATAAGTAACCCAATATTAGCATTCATTCCATATTTGCATACTTCTTGTAGACTTCCTCCTTGTGCTCCTACTCCTGGAACTAATAGAAAACTATTGGGAATTATTTTTCTTATCTCTTGAAAATATTCTGCTTTAGTAGCGCCTACAACATACATTAGATTCTCTGAATTTTTCCATCTTTTTGAAGTTTCTATAACGTGTTTATACAACTCTTTTCCTTCAACACTTAAAGTTTGGAAATCAAAGGCTCCTTCATTTGATGTTAAAGCTAACATTATGGTATGCTTGTTTTGAAATGTAAGAAAAGGTTCTACAGAATCTTTCCCCATATAAGGAGCAACCGTAACTGAATCAAATTGTAAATCTTCAAAAAAGGCTTTAGCATACATAGAAGAAGTATTTCCTATATCACCTCTTTTAGCATCTGCAATAGTAAAAATTTCAGGATAGTTTTTATTAATGTACTGAATTGTTTTTTCAAGAGAAATCCAGCCTTTAATCCCATAAGCTTCAAAGAATGCTATATTAGGTTTATAAGCAACACATAAATCATGCGTAGCATCTATAATGGCTTTATTAAATTCAAAAATAGGATCTTCTGCACTAAGTAAATGTTGAGGGATTTTTTGTAAATCTACATCTAAACCTACACAAAGGAATGATTTTTTTTGTTGAATTTGATGGATTAATTGTTGTGTTGTCATCTTAAAATTTTGTCTGCAAAAATAAAAAAGGATGTTCAATTTGAACATCCTTTTAAATAAATATATTATTCTTATAATTGATATGAAATGCCTGCATTTAGAATTCCTTTATATCCTAATCCTGCTTCTGCCGTTATTCCTAATTTTCCACCATATCTAAATCCTATACCTGTAATTTGAAAATTAAATCGAGTTGAATTATCAAAAGACAGACCTTCTGATGATAAATTATTGGATCTATTTCGTATAAAGGTATAGCCTATTCCTACTCCTGAATATAATCTAATTTTGTTTTTTGATAAATAATTATAATCAGACTTTATAGCAAAGGTAAAATCATCTTCTTTTTGTTTATTAATAAACTTGTTATTGGATATTACATCAGAAATAAAAGCTTCATAAGCAAAATCTAACCCTAAATTTAATTTGTTAATGATCGTATAATTATATCCTAGATTAAATACTCCTGAACTAACTTTATTTTCAACTGTTACAGCTCCTAAACTTGCAGGGGTAATTAAAATGTCTGTAACAGTATTAATAATGTTATTTGTTGAAAACAATCCATAGCTGACCTTAAACTCACTAGTTCCTTTTTCTTGAGCATTAATGGAAAAAAAGGAGATAAACAATAGTAATAAACTAATTCTTTTTAGATCTATTTTTTTCATTTCATGATTTATTTTAATAACATTCAAGATACAAAAAATAGTACAATTATTCTATGATTAATTTCACTTCTACTCTTCTATTTAGTGCTTTTCCTGCTTTTGTTTTATTTGATGCAATTGGTTTTGACTCTCCAAATCCAGCTGTTGTTAATCGAGTGGTATCAATTCCTTTACTTACTAAGTAAACTTTAATAGCAGACGCTCTTGCTTCAGATAATTTTTTATTTACTTCTGCTTTTCCATCACTATCTGTATGTCCTTCTAGTGAGAATTTAGCTGTAGGATATTCTTTTAATAAGGCAGACATTGCTTCTAACACTGGATAAGTAGAAGCTTGAAATGTATTTTTTCCTGCATCAAACAAAATTGTTTTTGCATAATCATTTAATTTTTTAACAACAGCTTGAGTTACTTCTGGACAACCATTATTTCCTACTGTTCCTGGAACGTTTACACATTTATCATCCTTATCTAAAACTGTATCTCCATCTGTATCAGGCCAAGGACAACCTGCGTTTTCTTTAGGCCCTTTTTCATCAATACATTTATCTTCTGGATCTATAATTCCGTCATTATCTGTATCAGGCCAAGGACATCCTGCATTTTCTTTAGGTCCTTTTTCATTAATACATTTGTCTACATCATCCAATATTCCATCATTGTCTGTATCTAATATTTCTTTTACTGGTACTGGCTGTATTTTTTCTTCTTCTTCTTCTTTAGGTTGTTTCACTCTCTTTTCTCCTTTGTAAATAGGCACTTTTAACCCAAAATATAAGTCAACTCCTTTAGATTCTGATGATATTAAATTTGATAAAACAGATCCTGATCCTACAAATAAAGGCCCTAAACGAAGACTTGTCCCTACATTTACGCCCCTATATTCCATATAATTAATTGGTAATGCAAAACTAAACCACTTTGTTTCATAACGTGGTGTTAAAGCATAAGTATTTGCAATTGATAAGGTATTTAAAGCTTTTTTATCATTCAAATTAAAATCTGCATTAAGATTTAAATAAAATTTTCTAAAAAAATTCCAATCTACATTAGTATGTAATGCTGTAGGCAATATTACTTTTTGAGATGTTTCTTCTTCTGGTGAAGGGTCAAACAGTTCTAAAACTTTTTCAAGATCTTTTTCTGACTCAATTTTTATTTGTTGTACGGTAACACTATTAAACTCGTAATGTTTTTGTGTATCTAATTTATATCTTATAGACCCTATATCTGTTACAGATGCCCCAAATCTCCATTTATAATTAGGTCCATATTTTTTTTGCACATTTTGATTTTTTATTTCAAAAACAGCACCAAAATCAGCACCAAAACTACTCGTATTAGGATTTAATTTAACTTCTTTATCTATTTTATCAAAATCTCTAGTACCCCCAAAAATAAAATCACCAGTAGCTATAATTTTTCTATTTTGGGCAATATTATCTGCATCATAAAATACACTTATATTTCTTCCATAAGCATAAGAATTAACTACACCTTGTATGTATTTTAAGGATAAACCTCCTTTTAATGAATATTTATCATTATTTAATATGATAGCTCCATAAGACAATCCTAACTCTGCCCAAGTGTTTGCTACTAAATTAAAATCACCTTCTTCTATACGATAATCAGTAATGTCTTTAAAGTCTTTTCGAACTTTATCAAATAAAGTTCCGTTCAATTCATGTAGATTTGTATTACCTCTAGCTCTGGAAAAAAATCCAATAGAGTGTTTAGGAGCTATATTAAACATAAATGATAGACCTAATACATCCGCATTTATAACTGCATTGTTATTTAACGAGGAAAATTTTTTAGCCTGAAGATCTACATCAAAATCTTTTTTAAGGAGATCTGTAACTTTTGCTCCAAAATAATCATTACTAAATAAAGCATTCGCTGAAACTAAATTTAAATCTAAACGATAGGGAGATCCTACTATGGTAGCTGGATTATAAACCATTCCATGTACACCACTATAATTATCAGGTAAGAATCCTATATAGGATTGTGCTTCTATTTGCTCTGCACAAAGAAGCATGGACACTAATGCTAGAATTTTTTTCATTTAAGCTTATTTGATTATTAATTTTTATTGTATAAGAATAAAAGCCCTTATATATAAGGGCTTTTATTCTTAATAAACTTCTGATTCTTTTAATTTTTCTGTATTAGCTACTAATTGTAGTTCATCAATGAATTTTTGAATTTTTCCTCCCATCACACCGTCCATATCAAAAATATCCATTCCTATTCGGTGATCTGTTACACGTCCTTGTGGGAAATTATAGGTTCTAATTTTTGCAGAACGATCTCCTGAACTAACCTGTGAATTACGTTTTTTAGCATCTTCTTCTTGTTTTTTAGCTAATTCCATTTCATATAAACGAGAACGTAATACGGATAATGCTTTATCTTTGTTTTTATGCTGTGATTTTTCATCTTGACATTGTGCCACTAACCCTGTAGGAATGTGTGTCATACGAACTGCTGATTTTGTTGTATTAACAGATTGACCTCCTGGTCCTGATGAACAGAACAAATCGATACGTACATCATTCATATCTATATGTACATCAAACTCTTCTGCTTCTGGTAATACCATAACAGTAGCTGCTGATGTATGTACACGTCCTTGTGTTTCTGTTTGAGGAACACGCTGTACACGGTGTACTCCTGCTTCATATTTTAAAGTTCCATAAACATCTTCACCTGTAACTTCAAAAATAATTTCTTTAAATCCACCTGCTGTTCCTTCATTTAAATCTACAACAGAGGTTCTCCAGCCCTTAGCTTCACAATATCTAGTGTACATTTTATATAAATCACCTGCAAATAAAGAAGCTTCATCACCACCTGTACCTGCACGTATTTCAACCATAACATTTTTAGCGTCCTCTGGATCTTTAGGAATCAGCATAAATTTAATTTCCTCTTCTAACTGAGGTAATCTTTCTTGTGCTTCTTCTAACTGCATCTTAGCCATTTCTACCATTTCGGCATCAGAACCATCTGCTATAATTTCTTTAGCTTCATTAATATTTCCAACAAGATTTACATATTCATCGCGTTTTTCTACTAACGCTTTTAAATCTTTGTATTCTTTATTTAATTGTACATAACGTTTTTGATCAGCAATAACATCTGGCTGGATGATTAAGTCTGATACTTCATCAAAACGTTGCTTTACATATTGAAGTCTTTCTAACATATTGTAATTCTTCTATTTTGGATTGCAAAATTACAACTTTTGTTTCAAGAACCAAGAATTAGAGATTCAAGTTTTGCTATCTGATTTAAATATCTGTTTATAAAGTCTTTTTATTGAAAAATAGACCTATTATTTTTATTAAAAATAATTTATAGGAAAAAAGGTAAACTGCCTTAAATCTTTGTTTTTAATACAATCTACTCTATATTGTACTTTTTTTTATACTTATCGTGTAATTGTGTTTGATGTGATTGTAGGGAAATTTTTCTTCCTTGTATAAAAGCATTTGATAAATTATTGGTTCTCATATCAAGTGCATCACCATCAGAAATAAAGAGAGTTGCATCTTTACCTACTTCTAAAGAACCACAAGTGCTATCAATTCCTAAAATTTTAGCAGTATTTAAGGTAATTGTTTTTAAGGCTTGTTCTTTTGTTAATCCATACGCTACAGTAGTTCCTGCTTGAAAAGGGAGGTTTCTTGTATTCATACGCTCCATATCTCCACTATTTTCTAAGGCTACTAAAACTCCTTTATCTGTTAAAAGTTTTGCTAATTTAAATGGATGATCTATATCATCTTGATCTAAATTCGGCAAACTGTGTACCCTTCCTATTAAAACTGCCACATTATTTTGAACTAATAAAGGGGCTATTTTATCTGCTTGATATCCTCCAACTATAACCAATTTAGGAATTTGATTTTCTTTTACTATTCGGATGGCATCAGTAATTTGTTTTTCTTCATTAGCGTTTATATAAAGTATTTGAGTTCCATTAAAAACTCCTCTTAATGATTCAAATACTATATTTTTTTCTATTGATTCATTAGTTAAATAAGCTTTTGCTTGTTTTAAGAAATCAGAAAATTCAGTTACTTGTTTTAAATAATCATTATTTATTTCAATAGTACCTGGTTCTGCCCACCAACCTGATTTTTTAAATGTAAGTGGAAAGTTACAATGAATTCCATCATTTTCTTTAATTGTAGCATCTTCCCAAGTCCAAGCATCCATTTGTACAATAGATGAAGTTCCTGCTATACGTCCTCCTCTAGGGGTAATTTGAGCTACAAGAACCCCGTTAATCCTTGCTGTTTCTATTATTTTCGAATCTGTATTATATGCAATTAAGCTTCTTATATTAGGGGTAAAAGTACCTATTTCTCTTTCATCATCTGTAGCTTTTACGGCATCTATTTCTACCAATCCTATAGTAGAGTTAGGTGCTATAAAACCGGGATATATGTGTTTCCCTTCTGCTTGTATAACTTGATCATAAGAAGTTAAATCAATACGAATATTACGTGCATCCGCAACTAATGTCAACTTTCCTTCTTTAAATCCTATTGCACAATTTTCTATTACTTCCCCATTACCTAGATGAGCTATACCATTCATAATGAGTATTGACTGAGTTTGTTTAGGAGCTGGTATTTGCTGAGAATAGGTTCCTATTGTAAATAATATGGAACATAAAATTTTTATATCTATTTTCATTAATCTGAATCTTTTAAAGTTTGATTTATCTTAATAATTTTCCATTGTATCACAATGGTAATGTTTTTTCTCAGTTTTAGTTGCTGGTCTTGTAATTGCTCCTTGATTTTTTTCTTGTAACATTTGATTTATGAGCTCTTTTTTTTCTAATTGAATAGATTTTCTATGTTTTTCATCCAGTACTTTATCATAATACACAACTCCTTCAATCATGGTTTTATCAACTTTTGCATAAACTGATAATGGGTTGTCATCCCATAAAACTAAATCTGCATCTTTACCTATCTTTATACTTCCTATTTTATGATCTAAATGTAATAGTTTAGCTGGATTTAATGTAACCATTTTCCAAGCTTCTTCTTCTGATACTCCTCCATATTTTACAATTTTTGCAGCTTCTTGATTTAATCGTCTTGACATTTCTGCATCATCTGAATTAATGGCTACAAGTATTCCTTTTTATGAAGAATAGAGGCGTTGTAAGGAATAGCATCATTAACTTCGTACTTATAAGCCCACCAATCAGAGAAGGTAGATGCTCCTACTCCGTGTTCTTTCATTTCATTAGCAACTTTATAACCTTCTAAAATATGTGTAAAGGTATTTACTTTAAAGTTAAATTTTTCGGCTATTCGCATTAGAGATAAAATTTCAGACTGGACATATGAGTGACATGAAATAAATCGTTTACGATTTATAATTTCGGCTATTGTTTGTAATTCAATATCAACTCGTGGTTGTTTCATTATGCCTGATTTTCCTTGGGCATTAAATTGTTTCCAATTTTTATCATATTCAAGTGCACGGGTAAAATAATCTATAAACACTTGTTCAACTCCCATACGTGTTTGTGGAAAGCGAGTTGGATCTGAAATACCCCAATTAGATTGTTTTACATTTTCTCCTAAAGCAAATTTGATAAATTGGGGGAATTTTGAAAGATCATTTCATCAGGTGATAGCCCCCATTTCCAACGCACTATAGCCGAGCGTCCTCCTATAGGATTAGCGGAACCATGTAATAACTGTGAAGTGGTTACTCCTCCTGCTAAATTTCTGTAAATATTAACATCATCTGAATTTACAACATCCTCTATGGTAACTTCTGCCGAGGAATTATGACCTCCTTCATTTACTCCACTAGATATTGCTATATGAGAGTGTTCGTCTATAATTCCACTAGTTAAATGTTTTCCTTTTGCATCTATATTTTCAATTATATCTTCTTTTATATTTTTACCTATAGCTGCTATTTTTCCATTTTTTACTAAAACATCTGTTTCAGTTAAAATTCCTTCTTTTTCATTTGTCCAAACCGTAGCGTTTTTAAATAATATACTTTTTACGTGTGGTTTTTCTATATTTCCATAAGGCAAATTAGGAAAAGTTACAGGAAAAATTTTATTCAATTTTTTATCTTCTAATTCTTGATTATTGGGAATAAATTTATCTGTTTGTGTTGCTTCCCAAGTAGATTCTAATCCATCAGCTGTTACAACTTTACCTATAATTTTTTTACTATCTGAAATAAAACCTGTTAATCTATTAAATTCTGTTTTAGTAGTATCTGCTGTTTGTAATAAGATATTTATCCAATTATTAGATACGGTTAGTTTAGCATTTATTTTTTTATTATCAGTATTTTTAATTTCTATCTTAGGAGCATTAATTTCTCCTTCTATTTTCATATTATAATTTTCATTTTTGAAAGTTACATAATAGTTTCCTCTAGGATCTTTAGCTTCTAAATCATTTATTATATTTTTTTCCCATTAACCCAATTTTCAAACAAAGTAGTTTTAGGATCAAAAATATCACCTGAAGTAATTAAGAAATTGGCATAAGCACCTGCTTTTAAAGAACCTATTTCGTTTGATTTACCTAATAAATCTGCTGGAACTGTTGTTAATGCTTCTAATGCTGTTTTTTTACTAAAACCATACGCTATGGCTTTTAATAAATTAGTTTTAAAATCATCTATTTTTTTTAATTTATCAGTTGTTAAAGCAAATACAATTCCGTTATCAGCTAGTATTTTAGGATTTAATGGTGCTTGATTCCAAAAACGTAAATCAGCTAATTCCATTTGATTTGCTATATAAGGATCTGATACGTCGTATACTTCAGGAAAATTAATAGGTATGATTAGTTTTGATTGTATTTTTTTTATATCCTCAATCCGTTCAAATTCATTACCCGAGCCTTTAAATATATAATTAACGCCAAATTGTTTTCCTATTTTGGCTACACGCAGAGTATTTAATTTATCTTCTGAATCAAAAATTTGAACTAATTTTTGATTTTGTATTAGAGCTTGTAATGAAGCGTCTTTATATTCTGAGTTTCCTTTTTGATACCAACTAGCATCGTGGTACATTTGTTTTAACAGAGCTAAGGTCCCCATTAATGAAGAAGGATAAGCTTGATTAGAAGAGCTACTTCTGGTTAAGGAAAAATGGTTTGTTGCTGATTTTTCTAAAAAGTTATTTGTCTCATTTTCATTATTTAAAAAAATCAATGCTCCTGTTCCTCTTGCTATTCCGTCTGGAATATGAGTTCCCAAAACTCCAAATCCTGCTTTTAAAAATTCTTCTGCTTTTTGACTATCATATTTATAAACTTCAAATACATTTTTTTCTGATTTAATATGTTCATTCCAATAATAGCCTTTTCTTTTTGTATCGTACAAAGGATTATTTGTTCTATTAGCATTTGTGTATTTTATTGTTTCAACTCCAAAATTAGTATACAAATCAATAAATGAAGGATATATAGTTTTTCCATTTAAATCAACAGTTATAGTGTTTTTGGGAATTATTAAATTTTGACCAACTTCTATAATTTTTCCTTCTTTAATTAATAATGCTCCTTTTTCTATTATTTGTGAAGGCGTAACATAAATTTTTGCATTAATAAAGGCAGTATAATTAGAAATATTAGTTTTAACACTTTCATTATTAGGAAAATATTCTTGAGAATTAATATTATTCAAAAATGTTAAGTTTAAGAATAAAAATGTTACTATTTTTTTCATAATTGATGTTTATTTTATTCTCGAAAATTAAAAATAAGCATTCAAAACAAAACACATATATTAAATTTTAACAAAATTTTAAGTAATAAATTTAAAAAACAAACAACTCTATTACTTTTTTATTATTTTTACTATATACAAGCCATTTAAAAAATATAAGCCATGTTAGTAAAAGTATTTGGAAGTGCCGTTTTTGGTGTAGATGCTACAACCATAACAATAGAAGTTAATACAGAAAAAGGAATTGGTTATCATTTAGTAGGATTACCTGATAGTACAATTAAGGAAAGCTGCTTTAGAATAACAGCAGCTCTTAAAAATAATGAGTATCATTTTCCTGGAAAAAAATAATTGTAAATATGGCACCTGCTGATTTACGAAAAGAGGGATCTGCGTACGACTTAACTATTGCAGTAGGTATTTTAGCCGCCTCTGGACAAATAAATAAAGAAGAAATAAATCAATACATCATAATGGGCGAACTTTCTTTAGACGGAAGTTTACAACCGATAAAAGGAGCATTACCTATTGCTATAAAAGCTCGAGAAGAAGGTTTTAAAGGTTTTTTCTTACCTAAACAAAATGCTAATGAAGCTGCTATTGTATCAGATTTAAACGTATATGGTATTGAAAATATAAAAGAAATCATTGCTTTTTTTGAAAAAAATTACAACTAGAACCAATACGAATTAATACACGTGAAGCGTTTTTTAAAACTATAGACTATCCCGAGTTTGATTTCGCTGAAGTAAGAGGGCAAGAATCTATTAAAAGATGTATGGAAATAGCTGCTGCGGGAGGTCATAATATTATTTTAATCGGACCTCCTGGTGCTGGTAAAACAATGTTAGCCAAACGACTACCCAGCATATTACCTCCTATGACTTTAAAAGAGGCATTAGAAACAACTAAAATCCATAGTGTTGCAGGAAAAGCAAAAGATTCAGGATTAATCAATCAGCGCCCTTTTAGAGCTCCCCATCACTCAGCATCTAGCGTTTCTCTTGTAGGAGGAGGGAGCTATCCACAACCTGGCGAAATTTCCTTAGCTCACAATGGTGTTCTTTTTTTAGATGAACTACCCGAATTTAAAAGAGAGGTTTTAGAGGTTATGCGGCAACCTTTGGAAGATCGAGAAGTAACTATAGCAAGGGCTAAATTTACGATCACTTACCCCTCTTCTTTTATGCTTGTTGCTAGTATGAATCCTAGTCCAAGTGGTTATTTTTATGATTCAACATCTAAGTTAAGTGGTAGTGCTAACGAAATGCAGCGTTATATGAGCAAAGTATCAGGTCCTTTATTAGATAGAATAGATTTACATATAGAAGTAACACCTGTACCTTTTGAAAAACTTTCAGATAATCGTCAATCTGAAAGCAGTTTAGAAATTAGGAAAAGGGTTTGTAAAGCACGTGACATTCAAAGCCTACGATTTAAAAATTACGAACATCTGCACTACAATGCCCAAATGACCACAAAACAAATAAGAGAATATTGTGCGTTAAATGAAGATTCACTTTATTTATTAAAAACTGCGATGGAAAAACTGAATTTATCAGCCAGAGCTTATGACAGAATATTAAAAGTTTCGCGTACTATAGCTGATCTTGAAAATTCAGAAAATATTCACTCTCATCACATTGCAGAAGCTATACAATATAGGAGCTTAGACAGAGAAGGTTGGCTAGGATAAGAATAATCTATAAAAAAAGAGATGGTTTGATTTTATGACCATCTCTTTTTTTTTAATCAGTTAAAAAGCTAAACTAATTGTTTTAATGCTATTTCAAATGCCCTTGCACTAATATTCTTTTTATCTGAACTTGAATCAAAAGTCTTTTGAATAGCTGTTTTAATAACATCAGAAGTATCATTAAAAATTGCTTCATCTGTCATTTGTACCTTACGTTCCAT
Source organism: Flavobacterium oreochromis (assembly GCF_019565455.1). Lineage (NCBI taxonomy): Bacteria > Pseudomonadati > Bacteroidota > Flavobacteriia > Flavobacteriales > Flavobacteriaceae > Flavobacterium > Flavobacterium oreochromis. Next base: position 2,746,022 of record NZ_CP067377.1, on the reverse strand, counting down.
AAAATAAGCAAAAACACGAGCCATTCCACAATTTGAAATAAAGTCTGGAATTAAACTTACTTTACTATCTGTTTCTTCCATAATAGGTCCGAAGAAAATTTCTTTATCTGCAAAAGGAACATTTGCACCACATGAAATTACTTCTAATCCTGAAGTAATCATACTTTCTACTTGTTCTTTAGTTACTAAACGTGAAGCTGCACATGGAGCAAAAATTTCGGCTCCTATAGACCATATTTTTTCATTAATTTCTGAAAAAGGAAGCATGTTTTGTGCTACTAATTTATTTCCCTCTTTATTTAGGAATAATGATCTTATTTCTTCAAAACTAAAACCTGTTTCATTAATAAGTCCACCATCTCTATCTATAATTCCTACGATTTTGGCTCCCATTTCTGCTAAGTAAAAAGCAGCTGCGGAACCAACATTACCAAAACCTTGAACGATGGCTTTTTTACCTACAACACTTCCACCATAGATATCATAATAATGTCTTACAGCTTGTGCTACCCCGTAACCTGTAATCATATCAGCTACAGTATATTTTCTATGAATATCTGGCGAAAAAGTAGTATTCTCTATTACCTTTACTACTCCTTGACGTAATTGTCCAATACGATTAATTTTATCCGCTTCGGTAGGTTTAAAGTGTCCGTTAAAAACCCCTTCTTGTGGATGCCAAACACCACATTCTTCTGTCATTGGTATTACTTCATGAATTTCATCTACATTTAAATCTCCTCCTGTACCATAATAACTTTTTAATAAAGGTGAGACTGCTTTGTACCAACGTTGCAGGACTTCTTTTTTCTAGAATCATTAGGATCAAAATTGATCCCTGACTTAGCTCCACCTATAGCTGGTCCAGAAACTGAAAATTTAACCTCCATTGTTTTAGCTAATGATAAAACTTCGTTCATATCTAAGCCTTTACGCATACGAGTTCCTCCTCCAGCAGCACCTCCTCGTAACGAATTAATTACAGTCCATCCTTCTGCATCTGTTTCAGGATCTTTCCAATGAAATACTACTTCTGGTTCTTTATTTTCAAATTTCTTTAAAAGCTCTTTCATGTTATTTTATTTAAATTTAGATGTGTCTATTATGAAAAAAGTTGTGCAAATGTAAATATTTTGCACAACTTTTTTCATGACTTATGTTTTTAATGTTTTCCTAAAAGCTCATTCTTTAAATCTTCATCTGCTGGTTGATCTGATAACCAAATACCAAAAAGGGCTTTTTTAAAGTCTTTTCCTTCTACTTTTCCTTTTAATTTATCATTTTTAACAACTGAAATAGCCTCTTCTTTTGGATTGTATGACAATACATACACATCTCCTTTTACAATTTCATCTGAAAGCAATAATTTAAATTGATTAATCTTAGGCATCATAGCATTTAACTTTTCTCCGCATGATTTTTCAAAACCTTTTTCCATTGCATTGGTTAACTTACGGGCTGTCACCATTTTTGAAATTATTTCAATACGAACAGCCATGTCTGTTTCTCCATCCATAATCACTTGAGAATCTTGCGTTAATGCTGTCAAATATAAAGCCTGCACATACACATCAACCCAAGCTTTTGATCTAGTTCCAAATCCATTTAATTGAATTTTCTTTCCTCCATTTACTTCTATTGTTCTAGGAACAATCACTCCTTCTGTTTCAAATTGCGTTTGTGCACTAGACAAAAACGTTGTAAACATAAAAGCGGCAAAAAATAATTTTCTTAGTTTCATATTCTGAATATTTTTAGGGTAATACAAATGTACCACATTTAAAGAGGATTCCAAAAAATGACAGTTTTTATTCTTATTTGTATTCGTATATGAATCCTGCTGAATGATCTTCAAAGGCTCCTGTAACACTTGAAAGTACATTAATTTTATGTTGTAATTTTAGTACTCCCAAAAAGGCAAAAATTAATGCTTCTTTAAATTCTATTATATTTTTATTTGGCACTGTAATTTCTATATCCGGATTATTTTTTTTTATTTTTTTCAATTAAGTAATCATTATAAGCTCCACCACCAGTAATTAACATTTTACCTGTTTTTTTAAATAATACTTTTTTAATTTGTAGAGCAATATGTTCGCAAAATGTACACAAAATATCTGGAATACTTAAATTATCATATCTATCAATAATAGGAAGTACTTTGCTTTTTACATATTCAATCCCTAATGATTTAGGAAAGGGTAATGTGTAATATTCTAGTTGATTTAACTCTGTTAATAAAACTTGATTAATACTTCCTGAAGCAGCTATTTTCCCTTTATCATCAAATTTATTTCCTATTTTTTCGGATAAAAAATTCAAAACAGTATTTACTGGAGATATATCAAAAGCGACTCTTTTTCCTTGAATTTGAAATGAAATATTAGAGAAACCGCCTAGATTTAAACAGTAATCAAAATCTGAAAATAAAATTTGATCTCCTATAGGTACTAAAGGAGCACCCTGCCCACCCTTTTTAACATCTTGAATTCTAAAATCACACACTACTGTTTGACCAAGCAACTGAGCTATTATTGGTAAATTGCCTATTTGCAAAGTAAAACCTTTTTGAGGTTGATGTAAAACAGTATGTCCGTGTGAACAAATAGCATCTAAATTATTTAAATGATATTTTTGTATAAAATTTCTAATAATAGAACTTAAATATATTGTATATTCTTGATTTAAAATTTGTAATTCGAACTGACTAAAGTTTACAGCAGATTTTAATTTAAATAACCATTCTTCAGTATATGGTATCGTTTCTGCTTCTAATATTTCAAATTTCCAGATCTGATCTTCATTTTTCAACAGTACGTGAGCTAAATCAACCCCGTCTAAAGAGGTGCCAGACATTACACCTACAACATTAAAAAAGTTCTTTTCCATAACTTGCAAAAATAGTCAAACTTATTGGTAAATTAGTATAAATAACTATATTTGAAAACTTTTATAAAAATAAAAACAAAAACACATAAATACGATGAACTTTAATTTAAGCGAAGAACATTTAATGATTCAGCAAGCGGCAAAAGATTTTGCTCAAGCGGAATTATTACCAGGTGTTATAGAAAGAGATGAACATTCTATATTTCCAACGGAACAAGTAAAAAAAATGGCTGAACTAGGCTTTTTAGGTATGATGGTAGATCCAAAATATGGAGGAGCTGGTTTAGATAGTGTTTCATATGTATTAGCTATGGAAGAAATAGCTAAAGTTGATGCGTCTGCAGCAGTAATTATGTCCGTTAATAACTCTTTAGTATGTGCAGGTTTAGAAAAATTTGCCAGTGAAGAGCAAAAAATGAAATATTTAGTTCCTCTTGCTAAAGGTGAGGTTATCGGTGCATTTTGTTTATCAGAACCAGAAGCAGGTTCAGATGCTACTTCTCAAAAAACGACTGCAATTGATAAAGGAGATTATTATTTATTAAATGGTACTAAAAACTGGATTACCAATGGTGGTTCAGCTTCTACTTATATCGTTATTGCTCAAACGGATGCTGAAAAAGGACATAAAGGAATTAATGCTTTTATTGTTGAAAAAGGATGGGAAGGTTTTTCTATAGGTCCAAAAGAGAAAAAAATGGGAATCAGAGGCTCTGATACACATTCACTTATGTTTTCTGATGTAAAAGTACCGAAAGAAAACCGTATAGGTGAAGATGGTTTCGGTTTTAATTTTGCTATGGCTGTTTTAAATGGCGGAAGAATAGGTATTGCTTCTCAAGCTTTAGGTATTGCATCTGGAGCATATGAGTTAGCTTTAAAATATTCACAAGAACGTGTAGCTTTTAAAAAACCTATTTTTCAGCATCAAGCCATTGCTTTTAAATTAGCTGACATGGCTACTCAAATTACAGCTGCTAGAATGCTTTGCTTAAAAGCAGCTTGTGAAAAAGATGCAGGACAAGATATTTCTCATTCAGGCGCAATGGCTAAATTATTTGCTTCAGAAACTGCTATGAATGTAACTATAGAAGCGGTTCAAATACACGGAGGTAATGGCTATGTAAGTGAATATCATGTAGAAAGAATGATGCGTGACGCTAAAATTACTCAAATCTATGAAGGGACTTCTGAAATTCAAAGAATTGTTATTTCAAGAGGTTTAGTAAAATAAAAATTACTGAAAGAAAACAAAATAACAACTTATAAACTTTCCTAAAAGTCTATAAGTTGTTATAATGGAGCTTGTCCTAAAAGTAAGAAATCAACGTATCGTTTGACACTATCGCAAAAAGGAGTTTCATAATCAACATGATGCAATTATTTCTTCCTCTGACAAAATGATGAAGTCTACTAACTTTTAGGACAGCCTCTTTTTTAAAATATACTCTACATATACTTGAAGATTGGATCCTAATTTTGTATTCAAATTAACTATTTTCTGATTGATTTCTTAATGTCAAAAATATGGTTTATAGATCTTTTCTATTTAGATTTTCAATGAGATTTAAATTATTTTTCTGATTTCTAAGAAGAGAATAATAAAAAACAGCCCGTTTCCCTTAATTTTTTTCCTAAAATTTTATAGCATAATACTATTTATACTTCTATTATCAATAAAGTATTCTAAAATCTAAGAGCTTATTTTATTTAAATTTAAACACAATAAATAGAGGTTTAAAAAACATCATTTTTTTATTTACATCGCAGTAACAAATAAAGTTTAAAATTGTCTTATTTTTTGGATACAGTCTATAATTACTTCTCAGATTTCATTATTTTGACTATTCTTTCAAATATTTTCAAAAAATATTTCAATGTTCATCCAGCAATAAGCTATCTATTTTCAAAAACTTTTAATTTTCAATAGTTTTTTAAGATAAATAAAGATAATATGTATTGATTTTTAATAAGACTATGAAAAGGAAGAAAAGGTATTTATTCTTATGTTTTAGAAAAGAAGAAGAGGTTGTCTAATTGTAAAATTACCCCCCAGTTTGTCAATTTAATAAAAAAACAAAATCAATTTTTTATGTATTCATTCAGGGTTTCTCTAGTTTATCTTAAAAGATAACTAGAGAAAGCCACTGAAGAAAGTTAAATGACTATTTGAGGATTTTTAGACAACCTCTTTCTTAAATCAACACAGGATTGATACTAAAACTTTTTTATAATTTATTAGAAACACATCATATCTGATTAAATTTTTAATTTATATCATAATAATTCTGCATTAAACTTTTAACTATAAATACTTTATATCAAATTAGTCAATCTAGTTTTTTAACATTGAAAAAATTTCATCTTTCAAAAATAACAATCTAGCTTTTAGTTCGTGCATATGTGCATCTGTAGTGGCTTCTGCTCCAGAATTATATCTATGAATTTCATGTTCGACTTCATGATATTCATCAAATAATTTTCTGAAATGATTGTCTGTTGTTTTTAAATCATGAATTTTTTCGGTGAATTCGGGAATTCGTTCAGTAGGTTGTGTCTTTCCATTTTTGCTTATATTTAAATTATTACTATAATTCTTATTTTTTACTGCTTCTTAAACTAACTTTTATCATTATTTACAATGTGGCGTATTTTGAATAAACAAACTCATGGTACTAGGAGATAAAAAAGGTAAATCCAATCCTAATCCTCTAAAAATAAATAATACTCCGACTCCAATGACTGCTATTGGTATTATTTTTTGAATTTTATTTCGTACAGGCATTGTCAATAAATTGGATATATATACGACCATAGTCATCATAGGAATTGTTCCTATTCCATACAAAGCCATATAAACGATACTTAAAGAAATTTTTTGCATAGCGATAGCTCCAAAAAGTGCTACATAAACTAACCCACAAGGTAAGAATCCATTAAGTAATCCGATCATAAAAATAGATTGATAGGTTTTGTTTTTAAATTGCTGACCTAACAATGTTTTTACTTTACTTAACATTATGAATACAGGTTTAGAAAAGTTGTATTGGGCGAAGACTTTTTCTGGAACTAAAACTATTACTATCATTAAAATGCCAATAATAATTGACATTTTTTGCTGGAAACCAGCAAGAAAAAGCCCTCTACCCAACAAACCAAAAAATGATCCTAATAAAATATAGGACATAATTCTTCCTATATTATAAATTATAATTTGTATAACTTTTTTTGTTTGATTTTTTTCTATCAACAGGTAACATCATAGCAATAGGACCGCACATACCTACACAATGCAAACTGCTAATTAAACCTAATATGAATGCTGAATAGATCATTTTTTAAGTACTTAATTTCTAGCACTCAACTAGTATATTATTTTCGTTAGATTTTTAAATCCTAAATTCATTAGCTTTTTACTCAAAAAAACGTTTTTTTATTTTCATTTTTTAAATTAATAAAAACTGGATACTGAGTTATAGATTAACTTTTTCTTTGTTCAAATAACTTTTCCCTTGGTATTCCCAGTCAATACTAATGTCCCAACGACCGCCAATCAGCTTGGTTTTAGGTATGAGCAAATTGGAAGAAGATAACGATATGGGCACATCGAAATCTAATTGCTGATTAGACGGTCTATAAAAGGACACCTTACCTATTATATTTTTATATTGAAATGATTTTGGAAATTTTATTATAAGTCCTTCACTTTTTGTTTCTATAAGGACTTTTTCTTTTAAATTAATTGCATTTTGTTCTTTATCTAATTGATTCTGATATCCTATTTCTTTTTTATAATATTCTTCTGTAACCATTTCATGATCATATTCTTTCGTTCCTTGCACTTTAAATACAAAGTATAATATGAATGTGATAAATAACCCAAATGCTATCACAATTCCTGTTCCCCAATTTGCTCTCATAATTATATTATTATCTACCTATTTGTGTTGTATAACCTAATGATAAATAGCTTTTGCATTATATTTCTAATAGGTCTTTAAAAGTCACGATGCTAATTAAATTTTCTTGGCCCTAAAAAATTACTAGTCGTTGTTTCTATTAATTTGTTATTATTATAAACCTCTATTTTTATTTTTGTTTTATCACCTTCTAGAAATGCTGGATGAATTTCTACGAATAAAGTCCCTTGAGCTAAATTATCTTTTTTAACTTGAATACTTTGTTTTCCTACAATTTCAATTTTACCCTCTGGATTAACTAATTTAAAAGTTACATTTTTAAAATCATCCATAGTTTTATTAACTATTTTATAAGTAAAAACATTCGTTATATTTTCTCCTTTGTGTTGGAATAATTGCCCTGGTAAACGCAACACTGTGGCTTCTACATCATTTCTTAAAAACAACATCCCTATAAAAATACCTATAAGAATAACTAAAACGGCTATATATCCTTTCATTCGAGTTGTAAAAACAAATTTTTCTTTTTTTACAATCTCATCTTCACTTGCATAACGTATTAGATTAACAGGCAAGTTTACACTTTTCATGATAGTATTACATTCATCAATACAAGCTGTACAATTAACACATTCTAACTGTGTCCCATTACGAATATCAATTCCTGTAGGACAAACATTTACGCACTGATGACAATCTATACAATCACCTTTACCAGCTAATGTTCTGTCTTCGCCTTTTTTAAATTTTGCTCTTCCTTTTTCTCCTTCCCCTCTTACGTGGTCATAAGCTACATTAATGGTTTTATTATCTAACAACACACCTTGCATACGACCATAAGGGCAAGCTATAATACATACTTGTTCTCTAAACCATGCAAATACGAAATAAAAAACTCCTGTAAAAATCAAAAGAGCTATTAATGTTCCCGTATTATTAAGAGGTCCTTGACGTACCATATCTAAAACATGATCACCTCCTGCTAAATAGGCTAAAAAAACATTAGCTATAAAAAGAAACTATAAAAAAGAGAATCCATTTTATTACTCTTTTTCTAATTTTTTCTGCATTCCATTCTTGCTTAGTTAGTTTTATTTGAGCCCCTCTATCTCCTTCTATCCAGTATTCTATACGTCTAAATACCATTTCCATGAAGATAGTTTGAGGACAAATCCAACCACAAAAGATCCGACCAAAAGCTACTGTAAATAATGCTAAACCAACGACTCCAATAATCATTGATATTACGACTAAATGAAAATCTTGAGGCCAAAATGGAAATCCAAAAATTGAGAACTTTCTTTCTATTACATTAAATAGTAAAAACTGGCTACCATTTACTTTTATAAAAGGTGCTAAAAAGAGAAAAATTAATAAAAAGTAACTTACTATTTTTCTTTTGTCATAAAATTTCCCACTTGGTTTTTTAGGAAAAATCCAAGCGCGCTTTCCTTCTTTATCAATAGTTGCAATAGTATCTCTAAAACTATCTGATGGTGAATGGCCTGCCATAATCAATTTATTTTTATGTGATTTCGAATGTAAAGAAGAAATCACATACTTTATGTGATTCCTTCTATTACATAAGAATGACAAACTACATGAGAAACTTATATTTTCTCCTTTAGTCTATTTTTTATTTAACTTTTATTGAATCTACAGTTACTGTTTCTGTTACAGGTTTAGCTGCTGATGTTCCTTCTTCCCAAAGATCTCCTTCAGGAGCTTTTCCACCAGGAGGATTGGTTCCTTGTAAACTCAATACATAACTAGCTATTTTTTGAATATCAGAAGGTTTTATCTGATCTTTCCAAGCAATCATCCCTTTACCTGCACGTCCTCCTTCCATAATAGTATTAAATACATTTTTAATACCTCCTCCTAAAATCCAATGATTATCAGTTAAGTTAGGCCCAATCGCACCTCCTCCATCTGCTTTATGACAAGCAATACAATTGGTTTGAAAGATAGTTTTTCCTGCATTAATACTTTCAGCATCTGTTAATAAAGTAACTTTTTCTTTATCCATTAAGTCTGGTGCCGTTTTTTTGTATTCTTCTACTTGCACTTTTGCTATAGCCATTTCTTTTTCAAACTCAGCGGTTTGATCATCATGTCCTAACATGTGAAAACGTACTAAGTAAATTAATGCAAAAGCAATAGTCCCGTAAAATAAATATACCCACCAAGGAGGTAAAACGTTATCTAATTCTTGAATTCCGTCATAATTATGATTCATAATTAACTCATTTTCTTCTTCAACTTTTCGAGAACGAGTTAGTTTTTGCATAATTCCTTTAAAAAACTGAGTTTCAGTAAAAGGTAAGTTATCTTCTAATTCTTTTGCTTTACGTTGTTCGTCTGTTAATAAAGTATCTAACACTTTATCTGTTGCATTAAGAACCAGCTCTACTGCTACTAATATTAACAAAAAAATTAATAGAATAACATTCAATATAGGGTATTTAATAAATGCTGGACGGTCACCCGAGTCAATAAAGAATTCCATTGCAATGAAAAACATTGCAAAAATACTGGAATTCTTACATATATAGGAAATATTTTTTTCATGTGCTTAAATTTTATTTTTTAGCAGTACATACTGATCGCTCTTTAAACTTTTAGCATTTGTCATAAATAGCGATTTAATGCTTTATAAGTTTAAAAATTCGTCTGTAGTACCTTCTGCAAAAGGTAAATTACTTAATTGATTAATCTTATCTTTCTTATAAGTAAAAACCCAAAAATATAATCCTACAAAAAAGAAGAAAAAGATTAACAATGAAATGATAGGATATATCTCAATACCTGAAATATTTTCCATAGTGTGTTTGACAAACTTTAACATAGCGTCTTAATTTTGAGAATCTTTAACCTTAATATCAGTTCCTAAACGTTGTAAATAAGCTATTAAAGCTACAATCTCACGATTTTTCATAGGAACAAACTCTTCGTTACGCATCTTTGCATTTTTTTCACTTTCTGTATAACTTTTTACAAAATCTGGATCATTTTTCAGATTAGCTTCAATTTTAGCAGATTGTTCAGCAATAGATGTTTTGGCATTTTTAATATCTTCTTGAGTATAAGGTACTCCTAATGTTTGCATTACTCCCATTTTCTTCTCAATTTGAGAATAGTCAGCTGGTTTATTATCAAATAACCATTTATATGCTGGCATAATAGATCCAGCTGATGTACTTTGGGGATCCCACATATGATTAAAATGCCAGTTATCATTATATTTTCCTCCTACTCTAAATAAATCGGGACCTGTACGTTTAGAACCCCACAAGAATGGATGATCGTATACATATTCTCCTGATTTAGAATATTCTCCATAACGTGCTACTTCTGAACGGAAAGGACGAATCATTTGTGAGTGACAGCCTACACAGCCTTCACGAATATATAAATCACGACCTTCTAGTTCTAATGGTGTATAAGGTTTTACACTTGAAATAGTTGGAATGTTTGATTTTACTACTATAGTTGGAATAATTTGTATAACACCTCCTATTAAAATTGCAATTGTAGCTAAAACTGTTAGTTGAACTGGTTTTCTTTCTAACCAAGCATGGAATTTTTCGTTTTTCAAACGATAAGGAGCAATAGTAACTAATGCCGGTGCTTCTGCTAATTCATCTTCAACTGATTGACCAGTTGCCACTGTTTTATAAGCATTATAAACCATGACTAACATTCCTAATAAGTACATTGTTCCTCCTATAGCACGAATTGCGTACATAGGCATAATTTGCGCTACTGTTTCTAGGAAGTTACCGTATACTAATGAGCCATCTGGATTAAATTGTTTCCACATAGAAGCTTGAGTAAAACCTGCTACATACATTGGTAAAGCGTACATAATAATACCTAATGTTCCTATCCAGAAATGAAAATTAGCTAATTTTTGAGAGTATAATTGTGTTTTTGTTAATCTAGGTAATAACCAATAGATGATACCGAAAGTCATAAAACCATTCCAAGCTAAAGCTCCAACGTGTACGTGTGCCACAATCCAATCAGTAAAGTGAGCAATAGCATTTACATTTTTTAATGATAACATTGGTCCTTCAAAAGTTGCCATACCATAACCAGTAAGTGCAACTACGAAGAATTTTAACACAACATCTGTACGTACTTTATCCCATACGCCTCTTAATGTCAAAAGACCATTAATCATACCTCCCCAAGAGGGCGCAATTAGCATCACTGAAAATACTACCCCTAAGTTTTGCGCCCAATCAGGTAAAGCTGTATAGAGTAAATGGTGAGGACCAGCCCAGATATATAAGAAAATTAAAGACCAAAAGTGAATAATTGATAACCTATAAGAATATACAGGTCTATTAGCAGCTTTTGGCATGAAGTAATACATTAAGCCTAAGAAAGGCGTTGTCAAGAAAAATGCAACTGCATTATGACCATACCACCATTGTACTAACGCATCTTGAACTCCTGCATAAACAGAATATGATTTTAAACCATTAACAGGTAATTCTAAACTATTAAAAATATGTAATACTGCTACTGTTACGAAAGTAGCTATATAAAACCAAATTGCTACATAAAGGTGTCTTTCTCTACGACGTAAAATAGTCATAATCATATTTATACCAAATACTACCCAAATTAGTGCTATAGCAATATCTATAGGCCATTCTAATTCAGCATATTCTTTAGAAGTCGTATAACCTAAAGGTAAAGAAATGGCTGCTGCAACAATGATTAACTGCCATCCCCAGAAATTTAAGTTCGTTAAAAAATCACTATACATTCTGGTTTTTAGTAATCGCTGAATAGAATAATAATAACCAGCAAACATTGCATTACCCACAAAAGCAAAAATTATTGCATTTGTATGCAAAGGGCGTAAACGTCCGTAGCTCAACCACGAAATACCATCTGTAATATTAGGGAATAAATACATTGTTGCTAACAATAGCCCTACTAACATACCTACTACCCCAAAAACTATGGTTGCGTATATGAACTTGTTTACAATTTTGTTGTCATAATAAAATTGTTGCATTTCCATAATTAAATTTGATTTTCTGAATTTATATTTGTTTTGGGTTTACTATTTTTTAACTCATCTTCAAATAAGATACGTACTGAAGGAGTATAATCATCGTCAAACTGACCACTTCTTACTGCTCTAATAAAAACATAAAGAAAAGTAACAGCTAGTACAATGCTAATGCAGATTAATAAATATATAATACTCATACCTTTATTTTTACATTTCAAAGTTACCTTGACTATACGGGATAAAATATGATTTTTGTCATACGATGATATTTTAAGCTTGTAATATTTTTAAAATTTAACAACTTAACTTGCTTTAGCATAATAATTACTCATTAATGTAACAAAACTCACAATAGTCACCGTACTCAAAGGCATAATAATAGCAGCCACTATAGGTAATAAGTTTCCTGTTATAGCATAACTTAATCCAATAACATTATACAAAAGTGATAGTCCGAAGCTCATGTAAATAGTTTTCATTGCATTTTTGAATAACGCATAAAAAAATCAATCTTTGAAAACTGTATTGCATCTAAAATCCCATCACAAGCAGGAGAAAATACATTTACATTTTCTGAAATAGCAATACCTATATTACTCTGAGCTAATGCTCCTGCATCATTTAATCCATCTCCCACCATCATTACATTCTTACCTTCCTTTTGAAGTTTTTCTATAAATTGTAATTTTTGTTCTGGTTTTTGATTGAAAACTAAAGTAGTTGAAGAAGGTAACATCTTTTCTAAAATCCTCCTTTCTCCATCATTATCTCCTGATAAAACTACTAATTTGTACACCTTAGATAATTTTTCAAATAATTGTTCTAATCCTTCTCTATATTGATTATTAAACACATAATTTCCTTTATATACTCCATCAACTTCTACATGTACCTTCGTTTTTTTATGTGTATTTTCACTCATATGTTGTAAAAACTGTGAGGATCCTAATTTTACTAAATGCCCATTTAATTCTGCAAAAATCCCCTTACCCGTAACTTCTTCAAAACGAGTAATTTCTATTTTTTCTTGTGTAGGAATAAAATCATACAACCTCCTACTTAGAGGATGATTAGAACCACGAAGTACGTTTTTAAGTAATTTTAATTCATCGGAATTTAATTCTGTTCCTTGGTAGCTTATAGATGTTTTCTTATTAGTTGTAATAGTACCTGTCTTATCAAAAACAATTGTATCTACCTTTGCTAATTGTTCAATAACAGTTGTATTTTTTAAATAAAACTTTTTATATCCCATTATACGCAAAACATTCCCTAATGTAAACGGTGCGGTTAAAGCTAATGCACAAGGACATGCTACAATTAGAATGGCTGTAAAAACATTAAATGCTATGGTTACTTCTTTAAATATCCAAAAACTAAAAGATATAAAAGCTAAGAATAACAAAGCAGGAGTAAAATATCTACTGATAGTATCTGTAATGGTTTTATATTTTTGTTCAATTCTTTTTTGAAAAACATCATTACTCCACAGTTGGGTTAAATAACTTTGCGAAACAGAATTAAGCACTTCTATTTCAATTACTTTACCTATCTGCTTTCCTCCTGCATATACTTTATCTCCTGATTTTTTCTTGATTGGTACAGCTTCCCCTGTAACAAAACTATAATCAATGGAAGCTTCCGAGGAAATTAATATACTATCTACAGGTATTAACTCTTGATTTCTAATTAGTAAACGATCTCCTTTTATAATATCATAAACTTGAACTGGTTCTTCTGCTCCATCAATTTTAATTTTAGTAACAGCAATAGGAAAATAAGATTTATAATCACGCTCAAAAGATAAAAAATTATACGTTTTTTGCTGAAATAATCGCCCTAATAGCATAAAGAAGATTAATCCACACATACTATCAAAAAAACCTTGTCCGTAATCAAAGATTATATCTATTGTACTTCGTACGAACATTACTATGATTCCTAAAGCAATAGGTATATCTATATTAAGCATTTTTGATTGAATACTCTTCCAAGCAGACACATAATATCCTGAAGCTGAATAAAAAAAAGGAGGTAATGATAACGCAAAAATCAACCAACGAAAGAATCCCTTGTACTGTTCTATCCAAAACTCTCCTACTTCAAAATATTCTGGAAATGATAATAACATTATATTTCCAAAAGAAAAGAAAGCAACTCCTATTTTATAAATCAGAGTTCGATCTATCTCTTGTTTTTTATTTTCATAATTTTCTAAACTAATATAAGGTTCGTAACCTATCTTACTAAGCATTTCAACAATATCCCTTAAAGTTGTCTTTTCAGGGCTATAAGCTACTCTAACTTTCTTTTGATGAAAATTAACTTGGGAACTGGTAATTCCTGCAATTAATTTTTGAAGATTTTCTAAAATCCAAATACAGGAACTACAATGTATATGAGGTATATACAAGGAAACGATATGAGTTCCTTGTTCTTCAAAATCTAATAACTTAGAAACTATTTTTTGATCATTTAAAAATTCATATTTGCCCTGAATATCAGAAGGTGTAGCACCTGGTGATTGTTCGAAATCATAATAACAGATCAAATCATTTTGACTAAAAATCTCATATACTGTTTTACAGCCCACACAGCAAAAAGACTTCTCGTCAAAAACAATTTCTTCTACTTCTACAACATCGTTTCCGCAATGAAAACAATTGATTTTATCCATAAATTAATTTGCTCTTTTTAACCTTAAACAAATTTCCTTCCTTATTTACAATTTTACTATGATATTTGTCATACTTTGAATATCTTTGAATGCTGAATTTTGTGTTATGAGCAAATGTGAACAATGTATCGTTAGGCAATTCAGTTCTTTGAAGACCCTAACAAAGGACGAATTATTACGAATGGCCGAATGCAAAACGTCATACACCATTAAAAAAGGTGAACCTATCTTTGAAGAAGGTGAAATGACTAATGGGGTCTTTTGTATAAAAGATGGCGTTTGCAAAATGACCAAACTGAGTACTAATGGTAAAGACCAAATTGTAAAACTCGTAAAAGCGGGTGAACTTTTAGGTCAGCGATCTATGATTAGCGAAGAGCCTGCTAACTTAAGTGCAGTTGCTCTAGAAGACATGGAGGTTTGTTTTGTACCCAAAAGCGAAATTTTAAAATTCTTCAATCAGAACAATCAGTTTTCTATGAATGTAATGAAAACAATTTGTGGTGATTTAAAAGAAGCCGATGATCATATGGTATCAATGGCTCAAAAAAGTGTAAAAGAGCGTTTAGCCGAAACTCTTATTTACCTAGAAGAAACTTTTGGAAATAATGAAGACGGATCATTACGCATTCAACTATCACGTGAAGAATTAGCTGGAATGATTGGTACAGCCACTGAAAGCTGCATTAGACTTCTTTCTGAATTAAACAAACAAGAATTAATCAGTATATCAGGAAAAAAAATAGCAATTAAAAACAAAAATCAATTACGAAAAATGGCTGAATAAGTATAAAAGCAATTATTTGGATGTGTACTCTATTCTTGCTTTTACAAATTAGATTTAGAAAACTACGATTTTTCTAAAATCTAAACTTATGATCTCATAAAAAATCCTTGAACTTAAAAAACATCATCACCTTATAACTTAATCTCTTTTTTTTAAATGTTTTTAAACAAAATTCATTTGAGGCTTACATTACAAACCTCATCACACTAGTAAACATACTACCTACCTTTCTTTTATATATTATTTCCTGATAATATTTCAAAACATCATCCTGATAAATCCTATTACAGACAGATAACAAACTCTTAGAAATCAAAACCTATTAACTAATACTTAATAAAAAATAAAAACCCTATTTTTATTTTACTCAAAATAGGGCTTTAAAATAATCATATAAAAAGACCAATAGTATATTAATCCTTTAAGTCATTCTTAGTAACTGTATAAAATTCATTAGTTAAAAACCTCCTAAAAGTAAAACAAACATACCGTTTGTCACCCCTACTTAAGGAAGAGTCTAATAATTAACATCACGCAACTCCTCCCTCTAATTGAAATGAAATATACTGCCTTTTACAAAACAGTCTCTTCTTTTTATTTTATCAAAATCTTTTTTCGAATAGTATATTGATCTGATTTAATATCTAACAAATAAATTCCCTTAGGGTTATCTGAAATATTAATTTCATCATAAGGGGTTAATGAATTAAATGTTTTTTCAAAAACCACCTTTCCTGTAATATCATATATCGCCATTTTTAAAGGCTCATTTATATTTATATTCACGTTTAATTTAAAAATACCATTAGAAGGATTAGGATAAACATTTACTTTATTCTTATCTGACTCATATTCTTCTACCGCTAATGTACCACTTGGTAAAGCCACTCTCCATATCCCTCTTCCATAAGTAGAAGCAGTCAAATTATTTTCCGAAACATTAATTTTTAATTCAGTTACTCTAACTCTAGGCAAACCATTATTAAAAAGACTCCAAGAATTTGATTCTTCATCAAAATAATACACCCCTAAACTTGTTCCTACATAAACTGAATTTTTTTGATTCCCTTGTGCTGCTAAACAATAAATAGGCGAATTAGGAAAATTAAAAGTTATGTCTGCCCATGTTTTTCCCGAATCTGCTGTTTTATAAATCCTAGAAGCATATACTATATAAAAAATATCAGGATTAACTGGATTAAATTCAATAACCGATAAAGTTCTAAATAAACTTCGAGTAGTAGGAAGGGTCAATACTTTTGGAACTAATTTCCCTAAATCATCTCGTTCTTCATCTGTATAAATTAATTCATCAAAAGCAGGTCTAGCAGCACTTTTTCTGTAATACAATACTCTGTTAGGGTGTAATGGATTAACTTTCATATTTCTTATATTATTCCCATTAGAATTAGCTGTTACTGACTTCCATGATCTATATTCCAGTTGCTCAACCTCTTTCCATCCTCCATAAATATTTCCTGTATTTGAAATTTCAAGAGGAGTAACCCACTCTCCCTTTGAATGACTTACAATAAAAGAACCTTGTTTTTTTGAGTTAAAATTATACTCATACAAGCCCCCTCCATTCTGTGTAAAACCATAAGCTAAATGAGGCATTAAAGGATTTATTGCAGCATCCATACCATCTGCTCCATAAAAATTAGCCCAGCTATCATTATCAGATGTAAAGCCTCCATTATCTTGCAATCCGCCCACTAATCTAGAGTTAGTCAATGGTGACGTATCCATCTTATAAAACTGACTTATTTGCAAACCTCCTGTCCTATTAGTAAAAGTATTTGCTGCATCTTTAGAAATATAAATACCTCCATCCGAACATACATATACATTAGACCCCACCGTCCTTATGTTATGTATATCAGCATGTGTATATCTTGGACTAGAAATACCATTCCAAGAATTCAACTTAACAAATGTAACACCTCCATCATTTGAGTTCCATAAATTAAGACATCCTGTATAAATCAAATCTTTATTAGTTTGTGATGCAGCAAATGCTAAATCATAATAACTCTGATAACTTTCTAAAATATCAGTCGTATCATTTTTAAGCACAAAATTTTCTCCAGAATCAACTGATAAATAAATACCTTTAAATCCATTTAAATTACCAGAAGTATTAGCTCCTAACAAGTATAAATAATTAGGATCAGCTTGGGTAGTTGCCATAAGCATTTTTTTAACTTCAACAAAAGTTTTTTTATTTCCCAAGTTATCCCATTATCAATACTTTTATAAATAAAACTATCAGCTCCAGATGAGTTAGAAGCATATACTATATTAGGATCCGTAGGATGAAATGCTAATTGATAAACAATTTCAGAATTAGAAGTTTGTCTAAAAGTAAGTCCTCCATCTTCTGAACGATATATACCTAAATCAGTACCTACTATTACAACATTACTATTATTAGGATTTACCAATATTGATCTTCCATAACGCACATCCAATCCCCCTATTTTTCTCCAAGTTTCACCTCCATCATTTGATTTATAAAGACCGCCAAAAGGCATATCTCTTCCATCTGCATCACCTGTCATTGCATATAGTATATTAGTATTATTTGGATCTATAGCTAATCCTGAAATGGCTATTGATTCTATAAAATCAGTTTTAGGAGACCAATTTAAACCTCCATCTATAGATTTCCAAACTCCTCCAGCAGCTGCGCCTATATAAATTATATTTTCATCATTAGGATCTGTAACAGAACAGTTCACCCTACCTTGCCCTGTACTCCATGATCCTTTATTTGTATAAGTAAAAGGACCTGCTGGTGTCCATAAATTATTTAAGGTTTTTCTATAAACCTTATCATTAAAACTAGCCATTCCTTTAAATTCAGCTATCATTTTATTAGTATCATATGAATTAGGCAAATAACCATTTTCATCTACCTCAAAACTCATAATATACTTCCATCTCTGATACACTTTCCACCCACTTCCTTTAACATCAATATCTCTATTTTTAAAAGATTCTTCAACAAGTCTATTAATTTCATCAAATTTAATTGCCTTATTTTCAATTGACTTATATAATTTTTGATCAAAAATAAAAGATTGTGAATAAAAACTGATTTTTAAAAACAGTAAAGCTATTATTAAATAATTTTTCATGTTTTGTTTATTTTTTCTTACAAAGTACCTAAAAACATAATGTGTGTTTCAAAAAAAAACGATGAAATGCAAAAAAGACTTTCAACTGTTTGAAAAAATCTTATTTCTTTTTAAAAAGTAAGTAGTACATTTGCAGCGACAAACACAACAACACATACAATGATTCATTTTTTTGGTAACTCAACCAACACTGTATTTGCACTACAAACGCAAAACGAATTATCGACGGAAGACATCAATAAATTAAACTGGCTATTTGGCAACGCACATAAAATAGAAAAATCCGTACTTGCGGATTTTTTTGTTGGACCTCGTGCCGCTATGGTAACTCCTTGGAGTACAAACGCCGTTGAAATTACTCAAAATATGGGAATTACTGGAATTGTTCGTATTGAAGAATTCCAAAAAGTAACTCCTGATTTTACCGATTTTGATCCGATGTTATCTCAAAAATACGCGGAATTAAATCAAGATATTTACACTATCAATATCACTCCTGAAGCTATTTTAGAAATTGAAGATATTGAAGCCTACAACAAACAAGAAGGTTTGGCATTAAGTCCTGAAGAGGTTGACTACTTAAATAATCTTTCTACAAAATTAGGGCGACAATTAACCGACTCAGAGGTATTTGCTTTCTCACAGGCGAATTCAGAACACTGCCGTCACAAAATTTTTAATGGTACTTTTGTTATTGATGGCGAAGAACAACCTACTTCCCTATTCAAATTAATTAAGAAAACATCAGAAACAAATCCTAACGAAATTGTTTCAGCATATAAAGATAATGTTGCTTTTATAAAAGGACCAAAAGCGGTTCAGTTTGCACCAAAAAGTGCTGATAAACCTGATTTCTATCAAGAAACAGCATTCGAATCGGTTTTATCCTTAAAAGCAGAAACACATAATTTCCCAACAACTGTAGAGCCTTTCAACGGTGCTGCTACAGGTTCAGGAGGTGAAATTCGTGACCGTTTAGCAGGTGGACAAGGTTCATTACCTTTGGCAGGAACTGCAGTATATATGACTTCTTACTCTCGTTTGAACGACGAACGTCCTTGGGAAAAAGGAATGGACGAAAGAAAATGGTTATACCAAACACCTATGGATATTTTAATCAAAGCTTCTAATGGAGCTTCTGATTTTGGTAATAAATTTGGTCAACCTTTAATCACAGGTTCTGTATTAACATTTGAACACGAAGAAGAAGGTCGTAAAATAGGTTACGACAAAGTGATTATGCAAGCAGGTGGTGTGGGTTATGGCAAATTAGAACAAGCTAAAAAACACGAACCACAAGCAGGTGACAAAATTGTTATTTTAGGTGGTGAAAATTATAGAATTGGTATGGGTGGTGCTGCGGTATCATCGGCAGATACAGGAGCTTTTGGTTCAGGTATTGAGTTAAATGCCATTCAACGTTCGAATCCAGAAATGCAAAAACGTGCGGCTAATGCTATTCGTGGTTTAGTAGAAAGTGATAACAATCCTATCGTTTCCATTCACGATCACGGTGCAGGTGGACACTTAAACTGTTTGTCAGAATTAGTAGAAGCTACTGGAGGACTTATCGATTTAGACAAATTACCAGTGGGTGACCCTACCCTATCAGCTAAAGAAATTATTGGTAACGAATCGCAAGAAAGAATGGGATTAGTGATTGGTGAAAAAGACATCGATACTTTAAATCGCATTGCAGAACGTGAACGCGCGCCTATGTACACTGTAGGAGAGGTAACCAATGACCATCGTTTTACATTCGAATCGAAAACTACAGGTGTAAAACCTATGGATTATGCTTTAGAAGATTTCTTTGGCAGTTCACCCAAAACCATAATGACCGATACGAAAGTAAATCGTGATTATACAAATCCTGACTATTCAGCGACCGAAATACCCAACTACTTAAACCAAGTATTACAGTTAGAAGCGGTTGCTTGTAAAGACTGGTTAACTAACAAAGTAGACCGTTGTGTAGGCGGACGCGTAGCCAAACAACAATGTGCCGGTCCGTTACAATTGCCTTTAAACAATGTTGGGGTAATGGCTTTAGACTATAAAGGAAAAGAAGGTATTGCAACCACTATAGGACACGCTCCTATTGCTGCACTTGTAGATCCGGTGGCAGGTTCAAGAAACGCTATTGGAGAAGCTTTATCTAATTTAGTTTGGGCACCTTTAAAAGACGGATTACAATCGGTTTCTTTATCGGCTAACTGGATGTGGGCTTGTAAAAACGAAGGGGAAGACGCTCGTTTATATGATGCTGTAAAAGGTTGTTCAGATTTTGCTATCGAATTAGGTATCAATATCCCTACAGGAAAAGATTCCTTATCGATGAAACAAAAATATCCTAATGATGAAGTAATTGCTCCAGGTACCGTAATTATTTCGGCAATAGGAAATTGTACCAATATTACTAAAGTGGTGGAGCCTGTTTTACAACCCAGCGGTGGAAACATTTACTACATCAACTTATCACAAGATAATTTTAAATTAGGTGGTAGTTCATTTAACCAAATTTTAAATAAAATAGGAAATGAAGTACCAAGCATCAAAAATGCAGCTTATTTCAAAAAAGCATTCAATACTTTACAAGAATTAATCAAAGAGCGTAAAATTAAAGCAGGACACGATGTAGGAAGTGGTGGTTTAATCACAACTTTATTAGAAATGTGTTTCAGCCCCCTAGCCCCCAAAGGGGGAACTGGCAACTTCGCCGAAACAGGAATGCAATTAAACTTTGATGAAGTTATTGCGAAATGGGGAACGAAAAAGATTTAGTGGAATTCTTATTTTCAGAAAATATTGGTGTGGTTGTACAACCTGCCAATAATGAAGAATTTGAAAGCTATTTAAATGATAAAGAAGTTGAATTCTTTAATTTAGGTGTAGTTACCGATTTAGGCAAATTAGAGTTCGCCGAATGGAAATTAGATGTTCCTACATTAAGAGATACTTGGTATAAAACCTCATTCCTTTTAGATTCGAAACAATCTAAAAACGGAATGGCACAAGAGAGATACAATAATTACAAAAATCAACCTTTACAGTTTACATTCCCAGAAAACTTCAACGGTAGCCTCACCCCCAACCCCTCTCCAAAGGAGAAGGGAGTTAGAGAGGGGGCTCCTAAAGCAGCCATCATCCGTGAAAAAGGAAGTAACTCAGAGCGTGAAATGGCCAATGCGATGTACTTAGCTGGTTTTGATGTAAAAGATGTGCATATGACCGACTTGATTTCGGGTCGTGAAACCTTAGAAGACATTCAATTCATTGGTGCTGTAGGTGGATTCTCTAACTCAGACGTATTAGGTTCTGCAAAAGGTTGGGCTGGTGCTTTCTTATACAACGAAAAAGCAAATACCGCTTTACAAAACTTCTTTAAGAGAGAAGACACCTTATCAGTTGGTATTTGTAATGGTTGTCAGTTATTTATGGAACTAGAATTGATTAATCCAGAACACGAAGTTCACGGAAAAATGCATCATAACACTTCTAACAAACACGAAAGTGGTTTTACCTCTGTAAAAATTCAAAAAAACCACTCGGTGATGCTTTCTACTTTAGAAGGAGCGACACTAGGCGTTTGGATTTCGCACGGAGAAGGAAAATTCAAATTGCCTTACAACGAAGATAAATACAACATTGTAGCAAAATATGGTTATGAAGGCTACCCTGCTAACCCTAATGGATCAGACTTTAACACGGCTATGCTATGTGACAATACAGGTCGTCATTTAGTAATGATGCCGCATATAGAACGTTCTATCTTCCCTTGGAACTGGGCAAACTACCCAGACCGCGGACAAAAAGACGAAGTTTCTCCTTGGTTAGAAGCTTTTGTCAATGCTAGAAAATGGATTGATAATCAGAAATAATTTTAATAAATGAAATTCTTAATTTTAATAATAAGTTTGACTTCATTTTGTTATGCGCAAACAAATAACCATTATATCCTGTTTAATAAAGAAGACGATAAAATGGGATTAATTAATGAAAATGGAAAAGTACTTTTAGATTCAGAGTACGACTACATAGGAATTAGCAATGGAAATTTTATTGTAAAAAAAATGAAAAATATGGAATATTAAATTCCTCTTTAACACAAATAATACCTTTCATTTATCAAAATATAGAAAGCGAAGAGATAATAAATAATTATTTATATCTAACAGTTAGCCCTTCTAAAAAAAATAATCTTTTTATTGCTACAAAAGGAAATAAATATGGCATAATTAACGATCAAAATAAAAATTTAATTCCTTTCAAATATGAAAGAATAGAAAAATTTCAGGATGGTTTTATCTTTACTAAGAATTCTAAAGTGGGCTTTATTGATAAAAACTTAAAAATAATAATTAAAGAAGAATTTGAGGATATAAATAGATATGCCAACTCACCAAATAACTGTTGGATAGTTAAAATGAAAGGAAAGTGGGGGTTAATTAATGAAAAATCTGATTTTATAATTAAACCTATTTACGAATCATTAGAATTTAATCAAAATCAGGATTTACTAATATATAGTCGATTCGAAGGAAGGTATGGAATAATGGATATAAACGAGAATATCTTGCTTGATGAAATTCAATGCAAATTCATCAAAAGTGAGAATAATTACTTCCGTATATATCATGATTACAACAACCTTTCTATATCACAAATTATTACTAAAAACGATTTGAGCTCAAAGTTTGAATTAGGTGAAACTCTAAAATTTTCTGATATAAGAGGAAACATTAATAAAGGGTTAATTGCAGTACAAAAAAAAGGAAAATATGGTTTTATAAATAATGATGGAAAACTTATAATACCTTATGAATTCGAAGGAGCATATAGCTCAATTGACACATTATCAGCACCAGTATTAAAAAATGGAAAATGGGGCTTTATCAATTCAAAAAATGAACTTTTGATAGACTTCAAATTCACTGGAAATGTGTACCCTTTTGAAAATGGTATTGCAGAATATAGTTTTAATCCTAATCAATCGAAACAAGGTTACAACTGGAATAAGAATGGCTTAATAAACTTACAGGGAAATCTTATAGCTGAACCTATATACGAAGGAATAAAATTTTTATTTCAGGATAGAGCAATTATTCTGGAAAAAGGCATCCATTATTTATTTGATTTAAAAAATAAAATTAAGCTTTTTAGATTAGACTCCTTAGAAGAAGATCAATTAGAAAGAAATAATTAGAATTGTAAGAAAATCAGATATTTTTGATATTAATACAATATCAATAATTCCTTACTACCCAGATCGCGGGCAAAAGACGAATTTTCTCCTTGGCTATAAGCTTTTGTCAATGCTAGAAAATGGATTGATAATCAAAATAAATAATACGGAAGCGACTCGGAAGGGTCGCTTTTTTTATATTTGCATAATGAAGGAAAAGAATCTTTACATTATTTCAGGTTGTAATGGTGCAGGTAAAACAACTGCTTCATTTACTATATTACCAGAAATTTTAGATTGCAAAGAATTTGTAAATGCTGACGAAATAGCTAAAGGTCTTTCTCCATTTCAACCTGAAAAAGTAGCTTTTGAAGCTGGTAGAATTATGCTTCATCGAATAAATGAATTGCTGATACAAAATGAAAGTTTTGCATTTGAGACTACACTGGCTACAAAAAGTTATAAAAACAAAATAATCGAAGCTAAAAACAAAGATTATAATGTAACTTTACTCTTCTTTTGGTTAAAAACACCTGAATTAGCCAAAGAAAGAGTCAAAACTAGAGTAAAAGAGGGTGGTCACAACATTCCTGAAGAGGTTATTGAGAGAAGATACATCAAAGGTATAGTGAATTTAATCGATATTTATTTACCTATTGTTGAACAAGTTCTTATATTTGATAATTCAGAAGGAAATCATCATTTGATTGCTGAAAAATCGAATAATGAAGAATTAAATGTAATAGATGAAAAAAATTCAAACAAATAAAAAATATTTATGACCACAGAAGCTAAAATAGAACGCCGTGATAAAATCATAAAAGGTTTAGCTATAGCTTACCAAAAAATGTTAGAATTTAAAAAGATACATAATAGTGAACTCGTTATTATGAAAGAAGACAAAATCGTCAAGATTAAGTTATAAAAGATAATAGAAGCGACTCGGAAGGGTCGCTTTTTTGTTAGGATTTTTATATTTGATAGGAGCTATAAAACACAAACTACTCTAAAATTAGAATGGAACAAAATATAATCATTTACAATACCTCTGATGGTAAAACCAAAGTAAGTTTATATGCCAAAGATGGATCTATATGGATGAATCAAACACAGCTTGCAGAACTTTTTGACACCTCTATACCTAACATAAGTATGCACATATCTAATATACTGAAAGAAGGAGAGTTAGAAGCAAATTCAGTTGTTAAGAATTACTTAACAACTGCTTCCGATGGGAAACAATATGAAGTAGCCTTCTATAGTCTGGATATGATTTTAGCCATAGGTTTTAGAGTAAGAAGCAAAAGAGGTACACAATTTAGAATTTGGGCAAACCAAAATCTTAAAGAATATATGATTAAGGGATTTATAATGGACGATGAACGCCTTAAAAATCCTGATGGAAGACCTGATCATTTTGATGAATTACTCGAAAGAATTCGGGACATACGAACATCTGAAAAACGATTTTACCAAAAAATGAAGGACTTATTAGCATTGAGTAGTGATTATGACGCTACTGATAAAGCTACACAGATGTTTTTTGCTGAAACTCAAAACAAACTTTTGTACGCTGTAACTAAACAAACTGCTGCCGAACTTATTGTAGCACGAGCTAATCCCGATGCCCCAAATATGGCACTTACCTCTTGGCAAGGAACGAAAGTAAGAAAGCAAGATATTATAATTGCAAAAAACTATTTAAATCACGATGAAATAGACACATTAAACCGACTAACAGTAATTTTTCTTGAAACCGCCGAACTAAGAGTTAAAGATAAAAAAGATATCACCCTTACTTTTTGGAAAGAAAATGTTGATAGAATTTTGCTCTTTAACGATAAAGAAATACTAAAATCTTCTGGTTCTATCTCTCATAAACAAATGGAAGAACAAGTAAAACTAGTATATGAACAATTTGATAAAAACAGAAAAGAATATGAAGCAAAACAAGCCGACCTTGAAGACTTGAAATTACTAGAAGATAAAATAAAAAGGAAGTGAGTTTAGAAAATCGAAGACTTCACAAAAGCTAGAAAATGGATTGACAATCAAAATAAATAATACGGAAGCGACTCGAAAGGGTCACTTTTTTGTTAGGATTTTTTATCTTTAAACAATTATCAAATAACAAATCTTTTTTATGAAAATCATTAAAATCATATTAACTGTATTAATATTTTCAAGCTGTAAAAATAA
Organism: Flavobacterium oreochromis; assembly: GCF_019565455.1. NCBI lineage: Bacteria > Pseudomonadati > Bacteroidota > Flavobacteriia > Flavobacteriales > Flavobacteriaceae > Flavobacterium > Flavobacterium oreochromis. The sequence continues at coordinate 2,720,190 of NZ_CP067377.1, read as the reverse complement.
TTTCAAAGAAAAAGAAATTTTAAAAGAATCCTTATCCACTGAGGAAAATATAGAAAATAAAGGAAAAATGAAACCTGCCCTATATATTCACGGTAATGATGAAGCAATTCCTAATCTTAAAAATTTAAAAGACAGCTTTGTTATTATTATAGATACAACCAAAATTCCAAAAAATTATGTTTCCGCAGAAGAAATGTATGAAATAAAACGTTCAAAAACCCTAGATACTTCAGATTTAAACTGGACAGAAGATTGGGAAAAATTAACAGCAAAGCAAAAAAAACAAGCAATAAATTCAGAAAAAAATTTAAGTAGAAATCAAGCTACTTTTTTACACAAAGCTAATAACAGCAAAGAAAACAGACAAGTATGGATAATAAACAATACAAATAATTCAGTTTCTATTCCTATGCAAGACTATTTATTTATATGTGTTTTGGAGGCAAAAGATAAAAGAGGTTTATGGAAGCCTATTGAATATTGGAGATTTAGTGATTGCGGAAATAGCTATTATGAGAAAATATTTAGAGCTAAATCATCCAATTCTTTTATTACTAAAATTCCTAATTCAGGAAATTACAAAACTATTCTTCGATTCAAATTATTAGGAAAAAACAAATTCTATTATTCCAACGAATTTCAAGGTAAAATAGATTATTTACAATTTATTGAAAACACAAATGACTTTGACGAAAGAAGAGGAAAAAAACAACCTCACTACAAACTAGATTCATTAATAAATATATCATAATACTACTGTATGAGAATCTCAGTCGTGCTTTTAGAACTGTAAAGCTCAATAAAGAATTTTTATAAAGGACTAGTAATTGGAAAACAGATTAGCATAATATCTATATCAAATTAATTTTCACCAGGCAGTATAACACAAACTGTGTAAGTTAAAAAGTTATTCTGAAAAATTAGCTCGCTTAAAAGAGCTAAAATTTTTCGGAAATAACTTTTTAACGTTTTATATATTTACATAGTTATGATAGACAAAGAAGACTTATTAAACAACAAGGATTTTTTTAAATCCTTTAAAAATGGAGAAGATTTATCTTCCTTTTTTAAGCAAATGCATAAACGAGCAGTAGAACACATGCTCAATGCCGAACTAGATGCTCACTTAGATACCGAAAAACATCAAAAAACCTCTGACGGCAATTATCGTAATGGTCATGGAACCAAGAAGATTAAGACTTCCTTTGGAGAAGATCAAATTAAAGTCCCAAGAGATAGAGAAGGTAGTTTTGAACCTGTTTTAGTCCCTAAAAGACATAATATTATTGATGGTTTAGAGAATGTTATCATTTCATTTTATGCTAAAGGAATGAGTGTTAGTGATATTGAAGAGCAAATCAAAGAAATGTATAATTTTGACATTTCAACTTCTACCATTTCAAGAATTACTAATGCAGTAGCAAGTGAGATAGTAACCTGGCAAAACAGACCATTAGATGAAGTTTACTTAATTGTTTGGATGGATGGAATTGTTTTCAAAGTTCGTGAAAACTCAAAAGTAATCAATAAAACTATCTATTTAGCAGTAGGACTTAATCATGAAGGACGAAAAGAAGTTCTTGGTATGTGGTTAGGTAAGAATGAAAGTTCAAGCTTCTGGATGAGTGTTTTAACCGATTTAAAAGCCCGCGGAGTGGAAGATATTTTAATAACGGCTACCGATAATTTAAACGGATTTACTCAAACCATACGTTCTGTTTTTCCTGAATCACAAACACAGATTTGTGTGGTTCACCAAATAAGAAATGCTTGTAGATATGTCGTATGGAAAGATAAAAAGCAATTTACAACCGACATGAAACTAGTCTATACAGCACCAACAAAACAAGCCGCCGAGTTAGCTCTAGAAGATTTTGCTCAAAAATGGGAATCTAAATATGGATATGCTATCAAATCTTGGAGGGAAAATTGGGACGAATTAACCATCTTTTTGACTTCCCGTTAGAAATCCGCAAAATCATTTATACCACAAATTTAATTGAAAATCTTAATGGGAAAATTCGCAAGTACACCAAAAACAAAATGTCGTTTCCAACAGATGAGGCGGTAATAAAATCGGTTTACCTTGCCTTAAAAGAAGCAACTAAAAAATGGTCGATGCCAATACAAAATTGGGGTATTGTTTTAAACCAATTTAATCTTATATTTGAAAAAAGGCTCAGATTATAAAATCCAAGCCTAAACTTTTTAACTTACACACTTTGTAGGATAGTGTCTTTCACCAGCATACTCTCGGCTAGCTAGAGGACAGAAAGACGAAGTTTCTCCTTGGCTAGAAGCTTTTGTCAATGCTAGAAAAGGATTGACAATCAAAATAAATAATAAGGAAGCGACTCGAAAGGGAAGCTTTTTTAATGACCGTTTTGTAAAAATATCACTCAACATTTGTCATTCCTGAAGCAGGAGGAATCACATTATCTTGCTCTCGTTATGTGATTTCTCCTTCGTCGAAATGACAGAGAACCGCTTAATTATTCTTAACTTAATGACATTGAGCTTTCAGGGCTCCCTTTGGTCGAAATTGTAAAGAATGTATAAACTTTTAAGCGGAAGAAATCACTCTAGTGTTTGTCATTCCGACGCAGGAGGAATCACATAAAGTCAGTCCTGTTATGAATAACCAAGAGCTATAGATTATGTGATTTCTCCCTTTGGTCGAAATGAACTGTGTTAATTTGCAAATTTATTTTAGTTTATTTTCAATGAATAATATTCTTTTTTGTAGCAATAGCAAAAGCTTGTTTTAATAATTTATTTACAACAGCTATTAAAGCGAGCTTTTTTGACTTTCCTTTTTCCACTAATCGGTCATATAAATCTTTGCACACCTTGTTGCATCTTTTGGCAGACCAAGCACAAACATAAAGCATAGCTCGTATCTTACTCATTCCCATTTTACAAATTTTAGACCTCCCTTTTACACTAGTACCCGATTCAAATATCCTTGGAGAGATTCCAACATAAGATGCTAATTGTTTATGGTTTTTGAATTTTGAAAAACCACCAGAAATTACAATTAAAAATAAAGATGTTTTCTTTCCTAATCCAGGTATGCTTTGTAATTGTTCAAACATTTCCTGATGATATTTTTTAATAATAATCTCCATTTTAATTTCAATTTCCGCAATTTCTTGCTCTATTTTTATTAGAACAGATTTTAAACTTTTATCGACAATTAAACTCTTGTTAGAACTATGATTAAAAGCTTCCATTTGTCTTATAAATCCAGTCCTATTTTTGTTTAATTGCTCTAAAAATGCTTGCATTTGTTTTAATTCTAAAACATAATCAGCATCTGCTTCCCATAAGGCTGGTTTTTCAGTTTTACCATATTCTGCAATTAACATCGCATCTTTTTTATCCGTTTTAGTTCTTGAGATTCGCATTTGTGAAAATCTTCTAATCACTAAAGGATTTATAACACAAACATCAATTTTTTTAGCTGACAAAAAAGTAGCTAACTTTAAATAATATGAACCACTTGCTTCCATAACACAAATAGATTCCGAACTATTTAAAACATCTAATAGTAAAAGAAAACCTTCTTGGTTGTTAGAAAATTTATAATACTTATACTTGTCTTTAGAGTTATAAATAGCAACATCAAAACTCAATTTAGAAATATCTATTCCAACATAATTTTTACTTTTTTTCATACATTTGCTATTAAGGAAATTAAAGTAAACGGAAGAAAACTGCTTAAGACTTATCAATCCTAAATACGATCTTTATGACCAATGAACTGTTCAAGTTCAAAAGCAGAGAGAGAAAGGAACTAGCATTGCGAACAGTCTCAATGACCAATGACAAAATTTAGCTTTTATCTTTCTCTTTCTTCTGTTGAAAATAAATTTACAAAATCTTCTAATCACTAACTTATACAAACATAGGATGACAAACTGTGCGAAGAAATATTAAATCCAAAAATTTAGTATTTTTGATACTCAAATAAGTAAGATACTTTCTACAAATTAAACTTTTAGAATTCTTACATCGAATAAAAAATTAATAAACATCTCAAAATGGATCCATTTAATCCTCAAAGAGGTTTTCATTCATATTATGTTTACATACTAACAAATGATTATCGATCTACCTTTTACATAGGAATGACGAATAATTTAAAACTTAGAATTGAACAACACAAACTTAGTATTCAAAATGAAAATAAAACATTTGTTGCTAAATACAACCTGAAACACTTGGTTTATTACCAAAAATTTACTTGGGTTGAAGAAGCAATTGCAAGAGAAAAAGAATTAAAAAAATGGAGTAGAGATAAAAAATTAAATTTAATTAAAGAATTTAATCCTAATTTTAATTTCTTAAATCATCATTTTGAATAAGTCATATCTTAATTTTAAGATTTATACCTAACAAAAGCCTCAAACCTTTAAAATTAGCATAGAAAAAATCAGAGGCTGTCCTAAAAGTAAAAAATCAACACACAGTTTGTCATTCCGACGCAGGAGGAATCACATAAAGTGAATCCTGTCACGAATAACCAAGAGCTTTATATTATGTGATTTCTCCCTTTGGTCGAAATGACAAGATTGAGGACTTTTTGGACAGCCTCTACTGTAAATTAACTATATGATAAAAAAGGTGAATATATTTGTCAATGCTACAAAATGGATTGACAATCAAAATAAATAATAAGGAAGCGACTCGAAAGGGAAGCTTTTTTAATGTTTATAACTGTATTGAAATGTGAATAACTATTCATTGTTAAGGAGTTATAGGTTTTGTATTTTTGAGTTGAGTATAAATTTTAAATTAAAAGCCGAGAATAAATAACTAATAAAATGGATTTTTTTAATAATAAGCAAACATTAGAGAGAATTAAAAAATTAGAAAGCAATTTTCAGAAAAACAATCAAGCCGTCACGAATTTATCAAGTCTAATAAATCAAATAAAAAAGGATATTCTCGAAGTTGAAAAAAGAAGTCCTGAATATGAAAAAGAAGCAAAAGAATCTTCTAAAAAAACATCTGAATATAGAAACAAAGCTCAAGCAACCTTAAATGAAGTTGATAAAATTCTTAAGAGTATTGAATTAAATGCTACACAAGTATATTCTATTCAAGATTCATTAAATTCTATACATAAAAATCTTAAAACTGATTATGTCTCAATTCAAGAAAAAAAAGAAGAGATTGAAAATACTAAAAATTCAATTTTAAATAGAATTAATGAAATTGAAGAAAAATTAAATTCATTCGAAGAGATATATGAAGAACATCCAGATTTAGAAGAGGAAATTAACAATTTTGAAACAATTATAGCTAAGATTAAAGACAACGAAAGTAAATCTTCTCAACTTATTAAATCTATCACAAATCGTAAAAATGAATTTGAAACTCTTTATAATGAGATATTAGGTTATACAGAAACTGATGAAGAAACAAATGAAGAAATATTTGTCGGAGGGTTAAAAAATGAACTAGAAAATTCATATGATGGATTAAATGATAAATTGGAAAGCTTAAAAGAAAATTTTGAATCACTTGAAAAATCTACTACTAAAAATTATGACGACTTTCTCAAAAAAGCGTCTGAAACAAATTCAAACTTCATTAAAGATTGGAGTGAAAAATATTCAGAATTAAATAAGAAAATTGAGCAATTGCTTCCTAATGCATTAACAGCAGGTTTGAGTTATGCCTTTTCCGATAAGAAGATTGACGAAGTAAAATCTTATGAAAAACATAAAACTCAATTTGGTTATGGTATTTTAGGAATGATATTAGTTTCGCTAATCCCTTTTTGACTAGCTATAAATTCATAATTGACGGGATTGATATTGAAACTGTCATAAATAGAATTCCTAGACTGGTTCTTGCAATTCTCCCTTTATATATTCCTGTACTATGGCTTACTATATCGTCAAATAAAAAAATGAATTTATCAAAACGATTAATTGAAGAGTATTCACATAAAGAAGTTTTAAGTAAAACATTTGAAGGATTATCTAAACAAATTGAAAATCTAGACGAGGAAAATATTTCAAATGAATTAAGAATCTCTTTACTCCAAAATTTCCTTTATATGTATTCTGAGAATCCTGGCAAATTAATTTCAAACTATGATTCAAGTGATCATCCTGTAATGGAATTATTGGAAAATTCACATCGCCTTGAAAACTCTGTTGAAAAACTCAACAAAATACCTGGAATGAGCCGTTTATCTAATTTTCTAGAGAGAAAAAGTTCTCAAAAAATAAATCAGACTATTGAAAAAGTTGAAAAAGGACTAGACAGAGTTATTGGTTTAGATGAAGAAATTGTAGAGTAAAAATCTACCACTATCTCTAACAATATTTCATAAAGTTAAAACCAAAAATGACAACAACACACACCATCCCAACCCACTCATTATTAAACAATAATGTCAATTACCAATATATAGACTCCTATCAAGAAACATTTACCTCCACTAAAACCATTACTGCTGAAGATTTAGGAAAAGCATTTTTTGCTACAGGACCTAAATGGGTAGGTGCTTTAATGAATTTTAGAGATAAAATTGTGAGTGCTTTAGGGTTAAAAACTTCGAGTAAAGTCAGTAATCGTGAAGCCTATTTAAACAATCTAAAATGGGAAGCGGGTGACCAAATAGGGATTTTTAAAGTCTATGACAAATCGGCTAATGAATTAATCATAGGGGAAGATGATAAACATCTAGATTTTAGGGTTTCGCTCCTACTCCAACCTACCGAAAACAGCTATCAAAAAACACTTAGTATTACTACCGTGGTTACTATTCATAATACTTTAGGAAAGTTGTATTTCTTGCCTGTAAAACCTTTTCATCAATTTATAGTTCCTAGAATGTTGAGAGGGATGATAAAAGGTTTAGCAGCATAATAAAATTTTAAAAAGGGTAGTAACTTTACTATTTTTGAAGAAAAATCTCAAAAATGTATTTTATTCTTTTAAGTATTATTTGTAGTGTAAGTGTAGGCATATTGCTTAAAATGGCTCGAAATTCGGGTAAAAGTAGTTACCAAATCATCGCTTGGAACTATATTTTTGCATTACTAGCACTCCTACTCTTCTTTTCACCTAAATTGAAAACAAATTTTAGTTCTACTACGGCGAGTATTATGGTAGGACTCATTATTTTATTACCTTCTATTTTTATTTTACAGGCCAAGGCTATTCAACATTCAGGGATTGTAAAAACAGATATTGCCCAACGTTTATCGTTATTTATCTCTATAGGGTTTTCGGTTATAATTGCAAAAGAAACTTTTAACAATCTAAAAACAATAGGATTAGTCGTGGCTTTTTTGGCTATATTTTTAACATTTTACAAAAAACAAACGCAACACATAGAAAAAGAACACAATTACTTTTTACCATTGGTTTTAATAGGCTTTGGGGTAATAGACATTTTATTTAAAAAGGTGGCAACTATAGGTGAACTAAGCTTTACAGAATTATTATTAGTAGTGTTCTTAGGGGCTTTTGTTCTAGCTGCTCTACTTGCTTATTGGCAAATACAATCGCATAAAGAAGTATTTTCTACGACTACTATAGTCTGGGGTGCGGGCGTAGGATTGTTAAACTTTGGTAACATTGCTTTTTATATCAAAGCCCATCAAAGTCTGTCTTCAAATCCTTCTACCGTTTTTATTGGGATGAATATGGGGGTGATTATTTTAGGAAGTTTAATTGGAATCTTATATTTCAAGGAAAAACTAACCCGATTAAATTACTTTGGCTTAGTTTTATCTTTAGTTTCTATTGTTCTTATTACGATTTCGCAAGTACTTGTAATGAAGAACTAAAAACTTCTAAAAAGACTGAATAGCCATCTTATTGATGACACACTACAAATCAATAAAATATTTTTTTATTCAATATAGAAATGATTTTTAGATCTAATCAAAAAAATAAGATAAATAAAAGTAAATCAAAAACTTTATAATCTATCATTTTTATTAGAATTAAAATCCTAACATATTATCAATTCATTTTCTTCTATACGAAATCAAAAAAACTGTCCAAAAAATTATAATTCTACCTTTTAGTAAAGGGAAATGTAGTGGCTTTTTGGACAGTTTGATATATTTTTTATAATATATAAACTTGTTTTGTAATGGTTGCTCTCCCCCAATTATAATTTGGAGAAGATAAAGACCACATATTAAAAAGAAAAGTAGCATTAAAAGAAGAATAATACTCTAAATAACCATTAAGAGCATATGTTATACTTACAGGAGATGCTCCTGTGGTTATTTTTTCAATATATGTATTAGTTATGGTTAGCATATCTGCTGTTGAATTATAAGGCGCAGATGCTTCATAATTATTTACAAAAGATGATTTTCTAGAACCAGCTTCTGCCTCAATACCATTTTTTAAAAATCTAATTCCATAATAACCTATAATTTCTTGTTTAGGAAAACTAGAAATTCCAATAGGTACGGAATAAGTTACAATAATCATACAATTTTTATTTGCTGGAAGATTAACAGTTGTAGATAACCCTAAGTTTATATTATTAACTGTAGCAGGAGCTGATAAAGAATAACTAACTGGTCCCGAAGCAATAATTCCGTCTACATCTGATGGAAGGTAACTATTAAATGTAGCTATATTTCCATTAGCATCACTTGTAAGTAATTGATTTGAACTTGTAGTAACGGGAATATTTCGAACACGTAAAGTTCCATTTACATCTAACGTAGAGGTTGGAGAAGAAGTCCCTATCCCTAAATTTCCTGCACTGGTAACTCTTAATCTTTCTACATTATCTGTTTTTGTTACAAAATCATTTGCATTTGTTGTACCTATAAAATGCGTATTAGAATTAGTGTTATTATTCCCAGAAAGAGTCCAATTAGTTGGAGTAGATATACTTTGATTAGTTAAAAGTAACCATCTAGTACCACTCCAATAGTAAAAACCTGGCACCACATCGTTTGGAGCAACACCATTAGTTGCTATATTATAAACAATAGTTCCAGACACAATAGAACCTCCTTGAGGATTTAAAACTGGCAATTCAGTATCTGCAGCAATCAATGCTACTTTTGGAGGCACTAATCCGCTTGTAGTTGAATTAATATCTAATATCCCTTGAGGTGTATAGGTACCAATCCCTACTTGCCCTTTAATCAATAAAGAATTTAAAATAACAAAAATTAACAATAGTTTTTTTTTCATCCCTCTTACATTTAAAATCATTTGCAAAATTAATAATTTAAGATTATTTAATACTTTTTTTAACACAAATATTCAATCTATAACATTAAATATCAGTATTTTACTACAAAAAATACTATTCAAACAAAATCTGAAAACAATAATCGTGCCAAAAAAACTAAAGTTAATACTTGTTTATTTTATAGAATAATTTTAATTTTTATTAATTAGTATATTACTAGCAAAATAAGATTTTTCTGATTAAAAATTAAAAACTTAAACATTATGAATTGATAAAACTTCTGAGATATAAAAAAAGCTTATCTTTAATCTTAAAAATCATTTTAGAAATGAGCTATAAACATTTTTTATTTTTCTTCTTTCTTACGCTTTCGGTATTTTGTCAAAATGATATACTAAAAAAATTTAATATTTCAGGTTACGGAGAATTCTATTACAGTTATGATTTCTCAAATCCTTCCAATCATACAAAGCCAAATTTTTTATATAATCACAAACGGCACAATGAAGTTAATGTAAATTTAATGATTATAAAAACAGATTTTAGTGATGAAAATTACCGCGCTAATTTTAGCATTATGGCAGGAAATTATCCGCAATATAATTTAAGTTCTGAACCCACATGGGCACAATTTATAAATGAAGCTAATCTGGGTATTAAACTATCAAATAAAAATAATTTATGGTTAGATGTAGGAATTTTACCTTCTCACATAGGGTTTGAAAGTGCGATAAGTAGTGATTGTTGGACATTAACTCGTAGTATTTTAGCTGAAAATTCGCCTTACTACGAAACTGGTATCAAATTAGGATATCGTTCAAGAGGTGATAAATTATATTTAGCCTTTTTATATTTAAATGGTTGGCAACATATTAAAAAACCAAATTACATATTGAATCCTTCTTTTGGAACGCAAATTAATTATCAAGCATCTAAAAAGCTTTCCATAAATTATAGTACTTTTTTAGGAAGTGACAAACCTGATAGTATACATTCTTTTCGTCATTTTCACAATATATACTTATTATATGAACCTAGTAATAAAACAGGCATAATAGCAGGTTTTGATATAGGCTCAGATAAATACAATACCAAACAGTATGGTACTTGGTATTCCCCTGTAATTATTATTAGACAATATTTTAACAATAAAACTCAACTTGCAATAAGAGGTGAATATTACAATGATCCTAACCAAATTATGATTACAACAGGCTCTCCTAAAGGTTTTCAAACTTTAGGTTTATCTGCCAATCTGGATTATGAAATTATGAAAAATATAAAGGTTCGAATAGAACCTAAGTTGTATCTTTCAAAAGATGAAATATTTGATAATAAAAAACAAAATTTTTCGATTACTTCTAACCTGACAATTAAGTTATAGACAAAAAAACATTTTTAATATCAGAAGAATCAATATAACTTTTTCAAAATTATTTTTTTACTTGTTCTCCTTTTATAAAGGTATAAACTGGTTTAACATAGGGAATAGCATCTATATCTTCGGTCATTAAGTCGTTATCATAAATAACAAAATCAGCCCACTTACCTATTTCGAGACTTCCTTTTTCAGTTTCTTCAAAATTAGAATAAGCAGACCAAATGGTCATTCCTTTTATCGTTTCTTCTCTTGATAAGGCATTTTCAGGTTGAAACCCTCCTTCTGGATAGTTTTTAAGATCTTTGCGAGCAACGGCAGCATAAAAAGTTAACATCGGATTTACTTCCTCTATTGGAAAATCTGTACCTAAAGCTATGACTCCTGCTTTATCTAACATTTTCTTATACGCATAGGAATGTTTAACACGTTCTTTCCCTAATCGTTCTTGAGCCCAATACATATCAGATGTAGCGTGTGTGGGTTGAACTGAAGGGATAATACTAGAGGAAAAAGCTTCAAAATCTTGTTCACGCAATACTTGAGCATGTTCTATTTTCCATCTTCTATCCGGTTTGTTTTTTAAAACTTCTTTATAAATATTTAACAAAACAGTATTAGTTGAATCACCTATAGCATGAGAATTCATTTGATACTCAGAATCTGCTATTTGTTTTGCCATTTTTTGGATATCAGTTATTGTAGATAATAATGCGCCATAATGATTAGGACGATCACTATACGGATTATGCAAACAAGCTCCTCTGGACCCTAATGCTCCATCTCCCATAAATTTAAAAGATCTCACATTTAGATGGTCTGTTTTATATGGTCCTAACTGTGTATATAAATCTACATTATCTTGTGAAGCATTAACCATAGCATAAACATTAATTTTTAACTCTTTTTTTTGTTGTAAAGAATCTATCAAATTAATTGTTTCTTTTTCTAGACCTGCTTCATTAATAGTAGTCAATCCGTATTGAAACATTACGTTTTCAGCATCTTTTAACGCTTGGACTTGAACTTGTTTGCTTGGTTTTGGAATAATCTGATAGACCAACTCCATTGGATTATCTACCAAAATACCAGTTAATTCGTTATTCTTAATTTGAATTTCACCTCCTGAAATTTTAGTCTGAGTAGTAATATTTGCTAATTCTAATGCCTTAGCATTTGCTAAAAGTGCGTGACCATCAATTCGAGTTAACACTACTGGTATCGTTGGAAATAATTCATCTAATTCTTTTTTGTTGGAAATTCTTTAATATCCCAATCATTCTGATCCCATCCACGTCCAGTAATAAACTGAAGTTTTTTTTTTTTTGAAATTGAATAATCTTATCTAATACTTCTTGATAACTTTTAGTACCTCTTAAATCTACTTTTTGTAAATTTAAACCAAAACTATAAAAATGTGCATGTGCATCATATAATCCAGGAAATATGTATTTACCTACTGCGTTAAATACTTTTGTTGATTGAAATTTTTAATAATATCTATAGATTTTCCTATACCTATAATTTTTCCATCTCTAATAGCTAATGCTTCTGCTTTAGAAAATTTTTTATCAACGGTATATATTGTGGCATTCGTAACTACAAGATCTGCCTTTTGCTTTTGAGCTGAAGCTGCAAAATAGGTAAAAGAACTGAGTATTATTATGGAGAAGATTGATTTCATTTTAGTATATTTTCTTAATTACAATATAAGCTTAATAGATTTCCAAGATTTCATATAAAACTCCATTTAACTCAAACTGATGAGAAGGAATTTGCCCCATCAACTTTTTACCTAATGGAGAATTTGGTGAAATTCCAAAAACAGCCTGATTATCTAGTAATAATTTAGGTAAAGCACAACTAAGATAAACGGTTATTTTATTTGTTTTCACTAAACTTCCTAAAGCAATGTTTTTATGTGGATATGATGTATCTATTCTTTCTAAAATTGTCTTGTAATCAATTGCTTCACGTAACTTAGCAGATAATTTTTCTTGTTCTAAGTGCATCATTGATAAAGCTGTTTCATGTTTATCACCAGCAGATCCTTTTGCATCATTTGAAGCATCTTGTGTAAGTCCTTCAATCATATCTTGAAAAACATCTATTTTATCTTGGACAATTTGAAGGTATTGTGTATGAATTTGTTGTTTTAATTTCATTTTTAATGATAAAGTATTGTAATTATTTCAGCACAAAATACAACAATTTAAATAGAATCTTACTCCTACACAAACTTAAACCATTTTTTTTATCTTATAAATCAAACTTATAACTAACACCTCCTATTATTTGCATACCTTGAACAGGATAATTTAACCATCTTTGATAATTTTGATTAGCTAAATTATTCCCTTTTATAAAAAATGTTAGGCGTTCGTTATGTTTATATCCTAAATCTAAATTCATATCAAAATAAGGATCTACATTTTGTACTGAATCTGGATAAATAAAACCAGTAAAACTTTTAAATTGATCTTTGCGTTCTCCTACATAAAAAAATTGTGTGCCTGCATAAAATTTTTCTCCTATATTAAAATCTGCTAAAAAGCCTATTTTTACAATGGGTAAATTCCAAGCTTCTAATTGATTTGCTGTTTGATAAGAATTAAATAGTGCATTTATCCCTAATGCTATATCTTTATTCAGATCTGCTTTTAACTCCCCAAAAAAGCTCAGATTTTTAAGATCATCATATACGATATTAAATGAATTACCGTAGCTATAGTTTTGTGTTGGATTGGACAAATAAGGATTACTAACAAAAAGAGATTTATTCTTTACAGATTCATAAGTTGATTTTAAATGATAGGAAATAGTATTGGCTAATTTCCCATTTAACCCTAAAAATAAAGCATACTGACGATCACTTGGTTTACAATCTAAAGTGGGAGAAAGAAATTTATTTTGGTTAGCAAAATTTTGATAAGTCTGTTGCTCTAATCCTCCCTCTGCTCCTGCATTTGCTACCATTAAATCTCCTACCACTTTGTAGGATGCGTAAATTTTAGGATAGAAATAAAAGCCTGTCTGAGTTCCTTGATCTATTCCTGAATACATATTTTTTAAACGTGTTAAATATGATAATTCAGCACCAAAATCTATTGATAAATCATCTTTTACAAAAGTTAAACTAGGATGAATACTAAAAATGAGCGAAGATTGCTGTATAGACAAATCTTTCCCTTGCATATTTGAATTGATTTGAAAACTCTTATCAAAAGAGGTAGTTACATAATCTAAATTACAATTAAGTTTAAGATCTGTTTGATTTATATCAAAATTAAATCGGGGGTTTAATATAAAACGATTTTCACTTGAATTATAGTCATCTGAAAATCCTATATAGCGAATATTCATTTTATTAAAAAAACTTTTAGAAACTATTAATTCAGCATCTGCTTTTAATGTATTGTAAAGATGTTGAGGTTTTATTATACTATAATTTACCCCATTAAAATTAGGATTTTTTATAGGTAATCCATACCAATTATAGCCTTCTCTATTGTAGGAAGCATCAACTTTTAATAGGTTTTGATCAAATGTATAGCTATAAAAACCTCCAAATAACAAATCAGCATACCCATTATTAAGAGATACTCCTGAAATACCTCCTCCTGAACCTAAATATCGAAGGGTTCCTCCTAAATACTGAGTATCATCTATATCATGGGTAATAAACAGTTCTGAATGAAGTGTATTATAATTTCCATAAGCAGCCGCTATATAATTAGACCATAACTTTTCTTGTTTGATTTTTTCTATTGAAGTGGCTTTACCTTTAGACGGAACAAAAGTGGATGCAACAGGAAATGAGAAAATTTGATATTTTACCACTTCTTTTTGTGTGGTTTCTACTTCTGTTACTGGAAGAACTTCTTTTATTTTAAAAGCGTCTGAAATAGTAGGTGTATAAGGTTTTACTACATTTATTATTTCGGTTCCTATCGTATCTTCTTTTTTTTGAGCTAATCCCTTTTGAGAAAAAATCCAAAAAGCAATTATTGTATATATAGTGATTTTATTCATGTTATTATTTTTTTAAAGAAAAATATTAAGCTTTTTCATGAGCACAACTTTGTTACTAAAAATACCTATCTTAAAACTATAAGTTATTTCTAACAACTATCCTTTTATGGATGAATTAGTCTTAGCTTCTTCTGCTTTAATTTTATTTAATTCCGTTTGAGCTTCAATAAGTACATCCTCAAAATTTTTAAAATTTTTAATTACACTTTCTAAAATGTAACTTGCTTGATAACTATCTTTTAAACCATAAAAATTCTTTGCCATAACTACTAAACTTTTCGCTCCATAATATTTATAACCTGAATATTCTTTTGCTATTTTTTGAATAATTGTATTCGAAAGTTCATATTTCCCTTCTTTATTTTTAAAAAGGAATCATAGTACAAAGCTTCTGCCATTAATTCTCCCTGGGCTATTTTTTGAACATTTGCATAAGCTTCCTTTGTTTTACTCTCATCTCCTATTTCTCTAGCAGCACGTGCTATAATAACTTGGGCATCTGTTTTAAGTTTAGTATCTGCTTTAAGATGTGCTAATACTTTTTCTGCATAAATAACAGCATTATGAAAATCTTTTTATCATTATAAATTTTCATCAAATTAGCCTGTGCATAAATTTTATTCTGCGGAATATCAGACTCATTTTCTAAACGAACTAAATATGAAATAGATGACTCTATATTTTGTTTTTTTAGAAATAATTCTGACAAACGAGTAAGTGCTTGTTCTGTGTATTCGTTTCTTGATTTTGAAACTAAATATTCATAATTAGAAATAGATAAATCTATTACCTCTTTTTGATAATATAATTCAGCTAAATAGAAATATGCTTTTAATATATGAGATCCATTAGGGAAGGTATTAATATAACTTTTTAAATTAATAATTGCTTGCTGTTTATTTTCTTGTGCATATTGTTTTTCTACTGACTCCCAAGCATCTTGATCTAATGTTGTATCATTTAGATCTACAAAATCTAGGGTTTTTATCCAATTTGCATACTCTTGTACTTGCCCTTTATCTATATAAATAAGTCTAGCCGTACGAACAGATTCATTTGCTTCTTCCGTTTTGGGATATTCTTGTACTACCTTTTTAAATTTTAACAAAGCTAATTCGTCTTTATCTTCATTATAAAATATGAGGCCTTGACGTAAAATAGCTTTTGAGGTATAATTTCCATTTTTATACTCAGTAATTAACTGATCATAAATTTTTATGGCTGCTGAAGACTGTCCTATTGTTGTATAAGTGTTACCCAGCTCATAAAGTGCATCATCACGATATTGAGAATCAGGGAATTTTTTAATGAAACTATTAAGTTCAATTATTTTTCGATCATTTTTTCCAGCAAAACCGTAAGAAATTGCTTTTTGAAAACTAGCATAGTCAACATCAATTGCTTTTAATGCTATAACTTTATCATAGGATTCAATAGCTAAATTATACTGAGAAGTAACAAAATAACAATCTGCTAATCTTAAATACGCATCGATCAATCGTGCTCTATCTTCTTTTGTACCTTCTACATATTTTTGAAAAAACTTTGAGGCTTGTTCATATTCTTTCTGTTTAAAATAGACATATGCTATATTATAGTTTATATTTTTATATTCAGGTGTTACTTTTGATTCTATAAAACCTAAAAATTGTTTGTAACTTAATAAAGCATCTGAAAAATCATTTTTAGTATACTCCACCTCCCCTTTCCAAAAAGTAGCACGAGTTGTAAAAGTGGGGTCTTTTTGTTCACTAATAGCTTTTTTAAATAAATTCAAAGCTTCTTCGTTTTTTCCTTCTGTATATAACTCAAGACCTCTATAAAAAGCTACTTTTTGATAAACTGATCTATTTGTTATTGTTTTATTTTTTTCAAGTAACAACAATGCTTCTTTGTAATTACGAGAGGTTATAAAAGAATTAACTAATAAATTTTCAATTTCATTTTTATGAGCGGTATTAGGATATTTTGCTAAAAAAGCAGTTAAAACTTCAGGCGTTGTCTGATACGAGTTGCCTATATCGTAACTTAAACGTGCATAATTTAGATAAGCATCTTCTTGAATTTTTTTATCAAAAATCATTTCGGAGGCATTCTTAAAAGCATTTAAAGCAGGTTGTTTTTTCTCTATTTTCAAATAACTTTCTCCTAAATGATAGTAAGCATTTTGGGCTACCAAATCATTTCCTTCAATAATTCTATTAAAATACCCTATAGCTGACTGATAATCTTTCTTTTGATAAAAAGCATACCCTAACTGATAAAAATCAGTATTATTCCATTTACCATCTTTACCTTGATATGCTTTTAAATAAGGAATACTTTTATCGTATTCTCTTAAATTAAAATAACTTTCACCTATAATCTTATTAAGTTCTGATTTTTCTTCTACTGTAGAGTTAATCATTGCTTTTATTCCTAAGTCAATTGCTTTTTGAAAAGCTCCTGACTTAAAAGCCATATCAGCCTGAAAATAAGACAGCTTTTCACTGTAATTATTATCTTTATCGACTTGATCAAAATATTTACTTGCTTCTTCGTATTGATCTCCTTGATAAGCTAAAAACCCTAAATAGTATTTTGCTTTTGAACCATATTCTTTAGACTGAAGAACTCTATTAAAATATTGTTTTGCTAATTTTTTATCATGAGTTGTAAAAAATGTATAACCTCGATAAAAATAATATTTATTCAGTTCCTCATATGTTAATGCTGATTCATCTACTTTCTCAAAATATTCTAAAGCATACGCATATCTCCCATTTTCAAAAAAATAAGTTGCAAGTTCCGAATAAGCTGTATTCATTTTAGCACTAGTGGGATATTCTCTTATAAACTGCAACATTTTTTGATCTGCACTATCTTGCTTTAATCTTAAAGAAGCTAATGCACTATAAAAAGCACAATCTGATGCTGTTTCAAATTGAGTTGTTTTTTGTGCTTTATCAAAAATCTGTTGAGCAGCTAAATAGCTTTTACTTTTAAAAAGATCAATCCCTTTTTGATATGAACTAAGAGGATTTGTATAAATTTCAGATTGCTGACAAAAAACGGATGAACTTCCCAAAAAAGAATAGGAATCATAATAAAGGGTAATTGACGCATAGAATATTTTTTGTAATTCAAATGTAGTACTTTCCTAACTATAATTTAAAACGTATAGGATACAAGTTTATTACTTTAGTAATACTTTCTTTAGAATAAGTAATCCTTTTTCTTCTTCATTTGAAGCTTTACTTATTCAACAATATTACAATAAAAACACTATATTATAATATTAACAAAATAAAATACATAAAAAAATAACAAAACAAAAAATAAATTAAACTCAATATTTTTTTAAAAAAAATACAATTATTGTAATTTTAATTTGCTTTTTAAAAAAATAAAACTAATTTAGCATCGAATTAAAAAACTTTTATTAATCAAACCAAACAAAAAACAAATTATGAAAAAATTATTATTATCAGCTTCTGCTGCTTTAATGATGTTCTCTTGCCAAAAAGAAGAAAGCGTTACAAATAACCAAGTAGATGCAACTGCTCATAGAGGATGTGCATCACACGAAGTTTTAGAAAGACAAATGCAAGAAGATCCAGGATTAGCATCTAGAATGAATGATATTGAAAAACAAACTTCAGAGGCTATTAAATCAGGAAGATTGGTAAACGGTGTAATTGAAATACCAGTTGTTTTTAATGTTTTATACAGAACTACAGCTGAAAACATTTCATTAGCTCAGTTACAATCACAAATTGACGTTTTAAACAAAGATTATTCAGCTACTAATACTGATTACAACACAGCTAACAATCCATATGCTAGTGTAAGAAGTGGAAACTTAGGTATTCGTTTTGTATTAGACCAAGTAATAAGAAAAACAACTACTAAAACATCTTGGGGTACAGCTGATGCTATGAAAAAATCAACTCAAGGCGGTATAAACCCTACTTCTCCTACAACTAAATTAAACGTTTGGGTTTGTACAATTGGAGGAGGTATCTTAGGATATGCACAATTCCCTGGTGGATCTTCAGCTACTGATGGTGTAGTTTTAGACTCAAAATACACAGGAAATACGGGAACAGCTACTTCCCCATTCAACTTAGGTCGTACAGCTACTCACGAAGTAGGTCACTGGATGAACTTACGTCATATTTGGGGTGATACTACTTGTGGTTCTGACTTAGTATCTGACACTCCTGTTCATGACTCAGCAAACTATGGTGTTCCAGCAGTGGGTCACAGATCAACTTGTACAGGCACTCCACTTGAAATGTATATGAACTATATGGACTATACTGATGACAGAGGAATGTATATGTTCTCATTAGGTCAAAAATCAAGAGCTCTAGCAGTATTTGCATCTGGAGGTGCAAGAAATTCTTTCGCTCAACCATAAAAATTTTAGAATTTTGATACAATTAAAAACCTGAGAAATAATCTCAGGTTTTTTTTATATATTCGTCTCTAAAAATATCCAAATGGAAAGTAAAGCTATTGCAAACGGAATTATAAGAGCAGTCATTACTTTAGTTACTATAACACTTTTAGTTTATTTTCTTTACAAAATAAAGACAGTTATTATTTACCTAGTAATCTCATTACTATTATCCATGATAGGATCTCCTATTGTTGATTTTTTTAGAAAAAAATTAAGATTAAAAAACACTTTAGCAGTATTAACCACTCTTTCTCTTTTTGGAGTTATTATAGCTAGTTTTTTTTTAATGTTTATCCCATTAATAAACAGCCAAGCGACACATATTTCATTATTAGATAGCAAAACACTATCTACACAAATAGAACATTTAATCATACAATTAGAATCTTTTTTAAACACTAATGGCTTCAAAGCAGACCAAATATTAAATAAAAACAATTTAACAAAATACCTCAATTTTCATTTTCTAAGTGAATTTTTAAACACCTTCATTAATACTATCAGTAATTTTGGAATGGGAATAGCCTCCTCTTTTTTTATTACGTTTTTCTTTTTAAAAGACAGAGCTATTTTTCTTCGATTATTTAAAAACATATTACCTGACGAACATGAGGAAAAAATTATTGCATCCTTTAAAAAAATAGACTTTTTACTCTTAAAATATTTTAGCGGTATATTACTACAACTCCTTATTGTTTTTATACTCTATCTAATAGTTTTATTCTTTTTCAATGTAGAAAATTCTTTGATTATAGCTTTCATTTGTGCTGTTCTAAACATTATACCCTACATTGGTCCTCTTATAGCAAGTGTTTTAGCAGTCACACTCTCTTTATTAGGCAGCTTTAATGGCAGCATTAATGCAGAAATGCTTTATCATAGTTTATACATTTTAATTGGTTTCTTCATTGTACAATTTATTGACAACAATTTTAGTCAACCTATTATTTTTTCAAATAGTACTAACTCACATCCTTTGGAAATATTTTTAGTAATCTTAATTTTTGGATTTTTATTTGGAATTATGGGAATGATCATTGCAGTTCCATCTTACACGATCCTTAAAGTAATTGGAAAAGAATTTTTCCCTGACAATAAATTCATCCATTCTCTCACAAAAAATTTATAATGAATTTTGATTTATTAGCTCCTAAAGTACAAGAATTCATAGAAAATTCATTAACGCTAAATTTTACAAAGGTAGCATTAATGAAAAACCCTTTTCCAGAAATACCTTGGAATGAAATTTTAAATCAAATTGCTTCAAAAACAAAAGCAAAAGAAAAATTACCTACATGGTATCACCAAAAAAACATTATTTTCCCAAGTAAATTATCTGTAGAACAAACCTCATCTGAAATTACAGCCCGATACAAGTCTACACTTATTAATGGTAAAACACTAATTGATCTAACAGGAGGGTTTGGAGTAGATGATTATTATTTTTCTAAGAATTTCAATCAATTAATTCATTGTGAAATTAAAAGTGAATTACATGAGATTACAAAGCATAATTTTAAAAATCTAAAAGCAAATAATATTGAATGTTATCTTGGCGATAGCCATGAAATTTTAAAGAATTTCAATCAAGTTTTTGACTGGATATACATTGATCCTTCTAGAAGAAATGATACAAAGGGTAAGGTTTTTTTATTAAAAGACTGCTTACCTAATGTTCCTGATTTTTTAGATTTCTATTTTCAATTCACAGAACATATTTTAATCAAAACAGCTCCAATCTTAGATATATCAGCAGGTCTGAATGAATTAAGAAACGTAAAAGAAATTCATATTGTAGCTTTACAAAATGAAGTAAAAGAAATTCTTTGGATTATTGAAAAAAATTACAAGCAAGATATTTTAATAAAGGCCGTTAACATTACGAAAGAGGAAAAAGAGGTCATAGAATTTTTATGGGGAAAAGAATCATTTGACTGTAAGCATTCAATAGTTCAAGATTTTTTATACGAACCGAATAGCGCAATTATGAAATCAGGAGCATTTGACTATATTTGTCATCTATTTCCTGTTTACAAACTTCATTCTTTTTCACATTTATATACTAATAGTGAACTTATTAATTTCCCAGGCAGAAAATTTAGAGTACTGCAAAATATTCCGTACAATAAAATAGAAATCAAAAAACATCTGGAAGGGAAAAAAGCAAACATTACAACTCGAAATTTTCCAGAAACAGTTGAAATTATTCGGAAAAAATGGAAAATAAAAGAAGGCGGTGATTTGTACACTTTCTTTACAACAGATTTAGATAATAATAAAATTATTTTACTTTGCGAGAAAATTTAAAAATGAAAATAAAATTAAGTTTATTACTTCTCATCTTAAGCAATTATATTTGGGGACAAAAACCTTGTGACTTAGCTGTAAATGTAACCGATTCTATAGGCACTTTAAAAGAAACAAAAGGTTGTATTGTATATGAAAAAGTTTTTGGAGGAAAAATAACTCTTATTTCAATTTCTTTAGTAGCTACTGATGGTATTCCTTCATTAAAATTGCAACATATTCAAAAAAGCACTGAATTTGAAACTCCAATTTGTTTTAACAAATCATCTAAAATCATTTTTCAACTTTCTAATGACAGAATATACACTTTGCTTTATGGGGATGATGATCGTTGTGATAATTTAATATATAATGAAAAAGAAAAAATTAACAATCGCTTTATAGAATCTAACTTTTTTTTCCTAAAAGATGATTTACAGGAACTAAAAAAATATTCTATTCGTTTTATGCGTATTCATTATGCTGGAAATTCTATAGATTATGTTATACAAAACGAATTAGATTGTGAAACATTAGTTGAAACATATTTTCCTGCTAAATTTTTCATAGATCATTTTAATTGCATTTCCAACTAAGGTTAGATAACTGAAACTGACGGGATCCTTCTAAACCATAATGCCACCATTCTGATCCTAATGGCTCAAAATGATGTTTTTGCATTACTTCTTTTAACCATTTTCTATTTTTAAGTACCTTTTTAGATAAATTTGTGTAAGTATGAGATGATTCTTTTCCAAAATGATCAAAAACAGTTCCCATATCTACTTCATTTCCTAATGTATCCACTAAAGTTAAATCTACTGCTCCTCCTCTATTATGAATTGAGCCTCTTTCTGGATTTGCTACATAATTAGGATCAGGAACTATTTGCCACATTCTTTTTGTATACTCAAAGGTCGATAACAATCAAATATTTTTATACGATAACCTTTCTTTTTAAACTCCTGATTAGCTTTTATTAATTGTACAACTGTTTTATATCTCAAATAACAGGCTGCACAGTCGTATACCTTATTTTTTTAAAAAATTATCTTGGGTAGCATACTTTAATTCTAAGACAAAGTCATCTGAATATTCATTTAGGTTGACAAGAGTTGTATCCTGCACTACTAGTTTTTTATTATTTTGAGAA
This sequence comes from Flavobacterium oreochromis, assembly GCF_019565455.1. NCBI lineage: Bacteria > Pseudomonadati > Bacteroidota > Flavobacteriia > Flavobacteriales > Flavobacteriaceae > Flavobacterium > Flavobacterium oreochromis. The sequence goes on along the minus strand of NZ_CP067377.1, from coordinate 2,697,701 downwards.
AAATAACTTATTGGAAATAAAATAATTATCAAAAAAATAATCTTTTTCATAAATATACATTAGATTTTACTATTAAATAAGGTAATAAGAAACGAGTCTAGTTTATAATTATCTTATAACCTTAATTTTATACTTCTTGTTTTTTATCTTGATAGTATTCATAAAACCAAGTAATTGTAAAAGATGGTATAAAATCTAAACCTGGGGTTATTTCTTCAATAAAAGTAAGGACTCCTGCAATTTTACCTACTGTTCCTTTATAAAGCATACTCATCATAAACCCTGCAAAAGGAGCCCAAAAAATATCTATAAACTCTCCTATTCCAGGAAATAAATAACTAAAATAACCTACAAAATCCATTATAATACTTATAATTAATTTTGCAACTGTTGCTTGTTTTTTCCTTTTATTTTTTTGTATTAATTGATCTTCGGCTAAATACACGATAAAAATATAAATAATTAATATAAATCTCTTTTTTAGATTTTCTGATACTAAGCTTTCAATCTTTATTTAGATAAAAACATTCCTTTGTAAAAAGGAATTCTACACAATATCTTCTATCTATAACGCTAAAATATTATTTTCAAAGATAAAGATATTAGATTTTGTAATCTTTTTAAATAGTAAATGTATCATTAAAAAATAAATAAGAAATTTTTAAAAAGAAAAAATACGCTAAGTTTCTATATTTCTCTGATTAGCTTAGAAAGAATCATCGTATTTTGTATGAAACTTATTCATTTTATTATACGAATAGAATTCTTTCAAAGCTAAAAAGATTTTAAAAAATCTTTTAATTCAAGGTAATTCAGCCATTCAGGACCTATCTAATTTATTAAAATCAATATGTTTTTTTTATTAAAGTTTCAATGTAAATTTACTATTATGCTAAAATTAAGCGAATTAAAAAAAACACTGATAAAACACTGATAATTATAGATAGAGTCTTATGATTTCTAGAGTTATCTAAAGCTGTTTTTAGAAAATTTATAGATACACAATCTCTATTTATCCAATTTTGTGATTTATAAACAAATACAGAATTTAAAACAAATAGATGACATGCTGTTGCTATTCTTGAGTGAAAAAATTCATTTGACTGAAAAGCTATAATAAAGGAGGCTAAATGAGCCATTAACACTGTAACTTTAGGTAATAACATTTTATTATCTATCAACAAAACTCCAACTAACCAGGAAAAATAAATAAACTGTAATTCAATAGGGGCATCGTATCCATACATAAGCACTCTATTATCTGGAGAGAGTATTGTTCCTGTGCTTCTAAAATAGTATATAAAAAGACCTGTTGTTAATGCAATGGTAGGTATTAAATTAGAATATGTTTTTTTAACTAATAAGGAGAGTAAAAATCCTCCAGATTGAAAAAAAAAGAATACAGCAAATACTATATCAAAAACAATTATTTCTATATTTAAAAAAGTATTTAGTTTTAACGTAATACATATGATATTAAAAAAAGTTTCTAATATGAGTAATCTTTTAATATCTGATGTTAAATTTTCCTTATTAAAAAAAGGAATAGCTAATAGAGGGAATAGTAAACTAATTAAAATTTCACTATAAACACTTTTCTGAATCATATATTGAATAGAAAAACAGTATAGGATGCTTATAAGAAAAAATAGTAAGGTAGTATATATTTGATACTTTTTATTTAGTAATGAGGTCATTCGTTCTCTTTTAAATTAATCTTTCTTTCATTATATTTAGTATTAGATGTTTATAAGTAATAATGTATTAAATTTTATAATTTATTAGGTGTAATTCATCATCAGAATAACTCTAATTAACAAACATCCTGTACAGACTACTAAATTTAGTATTTTTAAAAATTAAGGTATCTAGTTTTATTTCTGAAACACTTAGAGCAAACAAAAAATTGGCTATTACACCTAATAAATTATAATATATTACAGATAAACACTTTAGAGTGTTTTATTATGCTTCAACTAAATAATTATTTACAACTTTAGAGCAAATTGTAGCATTTTCCATACATCTTTCAAGTGTTGAAGGAACTGTCCATATTTGTTTTTCATCATTAACCCACTCTCCAGATATAAAAACATTATTACAATTAGATGAATTAATTCCTACTGTATTGTTATAATCTGGATTGATTAATTCATTTTCAAATATCCAAAAATATTTTTCGCCATTTTGTTCTTTTATTACTGGACCATGATGCCAATCATTATACTGCTCAAGGTTAAAATCTGTATATTTAAGATATTTTGCCCCTACCCCAATATTCATATTTCCATACATAATATCCTTATACATATATTCCTGTAAACCTAATTGGAATAATATTTCTTCTTCTACTTCTTTTAAAGTACATTCGATTAATGGTTTATTATGCAGCGGTCCTTTTTCCTTTTCGGTTTTGGTAGCGGTAATAGAAATAGTAACTTTTACATCATTAGAAAACTCTTTATGTGCATATTTTTTACTGTGATATAATTTGTAACTCAGTCCCCAAGCAGAATCAGCAATAATTCCAATAGTTTTATCTAAAAACAAACTTGGAACTTCTTTAAAATGAAATTGAAATCCATGACTTTTAATGTAATTAACTGATAAACGTTCTGCAATTTTAGGTAATATATTTACAACCTGTTTTGGAGGAATTGCAAGAATAAAAGCATCCGCTTCAATAACGTTGTTTTTTTCTGAAATTGCATTTATAGCTACACCATCACTAATATTTAGTTTTTTAATTCCTTCATTAAAACGAAATTTCACACCTCTTTCTTTTAAAAAGCCATACCATGGTTCTATTAATGAATCAGATATAGGTCCATTAAGAGTAAGACTTGTTGTATTTGTTCTAGTATATACTTTTTTCTTCGATAAATTTTTATAGTTAAATAATAACAAAAAATCTCCTGTTTTAGTATTTCCATTCCCTCCTATCCATGTTGATATTATTTTAAGAATAAAATGAGCTAATTTTGGTCTTTTCTCAAATTCTAAATAGGTAGACAAAGGCATATTTAAAGTGTCTTTATCTAAATTATCTATAAATAATTTAGATCTAAACCAGTAAATATCTTTAAGTGGCACACCTGAAAAAAATAAAGAATTAGCTGATTTTAAATTATCTACTAATTGTTGAAAAGAATTAAAAAAGTTTCGTTTAAAATTCATAAACTTTTTTTCGTTTGCCCAATAAAATTGAACATTATTTAAAGGTTCAATATTCTTCAACAAATTATCTCCTTTATATTCAATTTCTTTTAATGTTGAAATAAAATTCATATTAGAAGCAAACATTTGTCTATGGGTAAGTTCTGTTGGTAGACCATTTTCAAAAGTACCTATACATTTACCTCCTGGTTGATCTCTTGTTTCATAAACAGTAACTAAATTACCTGTTTTAATTAATTCGTGAGCCAATTTAAGTCCTGTTACACCAGAACCAAAAATTACGATTTTCTTCATTTGTTTAATTTATTATGTAAGCATACAAAATTAAAACATTTTTTCACAAGACTAAATGCGTGACGCTTAATATTAACAAAAAGTTATTAAATCAATATTTTGCATAGCAAAAAAAACTAATCCGTATTATTAAAACCGACAATTATAAAAAACTAACTATCAAACATTTAAAAAATAACCAATAATTCTCTTTTTATATGTTATATTCTGAATTAATTAAAAGTAAAAACTTACAAAAAAAAACATAAAATCATTAATAGGGATAACAAACAAAATAGTCTATAAAATTTTACAATTGTAAATGCAGTTAATTTTAGAAATAACAATTCAATACTTTCAATTACACGAAGATCATAATGTTTCAAGATTGTTTTTAATATATAAACTCTTTTTTTGATTAAATGAAGGATAATCTATTATCAAGCATAACAAAACTTTTTTTGAAGTTCATTAAAATTCTTTGTTTATTTGTGAAAATACTCAGGAATGATTAAAGCAACTAATATTCATAAATACTTCGGACAATTAAAAGTTTTAAAAAGAGTTAATCTTCAAATTAGAAAAGGAGAAATTGTATCAATAGTTGGTGCATCTGGTGCTGGAAAAACTACTTTATTACAAATCTTAGGTACGTTAGACCAACCTAGTTTTAAAAATAGAAAAGGTATTAATCTGACTTCTTCTTTAGAAATTAATGGCCAAGATGTTCTAAAAATGAATGATAAAGAATTATCTAAGTTTCGAAATTTAAATCTTGGTTTTATTTTTCAATTCCATCAACTTCTACCTGAATTTACAGCATTAGAAAATGTTTGTATACCAGGATATATTGCTAAAAGACGCAAAACAGAAGTAGAGAGTGAAGCTAAAAAACTATTAGCCTACTTAGGATTAGAACATCGTATGAATCATAAACCTATGGAATTATCTGGAGGAGAACAACAACGAGTTGCTGTAGCTAGAGCGATGATTAATAAACCAAAAGTTATTTTTGCAGATGAACCTTCTGGTAATTTAGATACGGTAACAGCAGAAAATTTACATAAATTATTTTTTAAACTTCGCGACGAACTAAATCAAACTTTTGTTATTGTTACTCATAATGAAGATTTAGCTGACATGGCTGATCGAAAAATTACAATTGTAGATGGTAATATAAAAGACATTAACAACATAGAAGTCGTTCTTGATTAAAATGGAATTAAGAGAATTAAAAGATTTTTTAGACGAAAAAGTAAATTTATATAATCGTCCTGACTTTATAGAAAGTGACCCTATTCAAATTCCTCATTCCTTTACTATTAAAGAAGATATTGAAATAGCTGCTTTTTTAAGTGCTACTATCGCTTGGGGCAATCGGAAGATCATTATTAAAAATGCACAAAAAATGATGAGCTTATTAGGTAATTCACCTTATGATTTTATTCTAAATCATAATTCAACTCAACTAGAAAAACTAAATTCTTTTGTACATAGAACTTTTAATGGAAAGGATTTTATACAATTTATAAAAAGCCTTCAACACATTTATTTACATCATAATGGCTTAGAAAATATCTTTACAAAGCATACTAAAAATAATTCTACACAAAAAGCAATTAGTGAGTTAAAAAATATTTTTTTCGAAATTTCTCATCTAGAAAGAACTAAAAAACATTTATCTGATCCTTTAAATAATTCAGCGGCTAAACGAATTAATATGTTTTTACGCTGGATGTGTAGACAAGATTCTTCTGGGGTTGATTTTGGAATATGGAAACAAATTTCCCCTTCTTCATTATCTTGTCCTTTAGATGTTCATTCGGGCAATGTAGCTCGAAAATTAGGTCTTTTAAGTCGTAAACAAAACGATGCTAAAGCATTACATGAATTAGACCTTAATTTACGTTTAATGGATCCAAAAGATCCTGTAAAATATGATTTTGCTTTATTCGGATTAGGCGTTTTTGAAGGGTTTTAAAAACAGCCTTTTCTTTAATTAAACTCTGCTAACATTAAAATTTCTCTACATATAATCTTTTTATTAGACCTTTTATCTATCACCCTTATCTCTTTTTTCCCTTAATTTAAAAATTACCATTTACCTTCATAAATAATAAAAATATATTTAATATTAATAAAATGTTTCTTTAACTAATTTAAATACATTTTTCATTTATTAACGTTCAATTTTAAAAGAGTTCTCTTAAAAAGAAATCTTTCTTCTAATTACTATTGAGCCTTTAAACAAACATCTAAAAACAACAAATAAAAGAAAAAATTAATTTTTAAAGACAGTCAATAAAAACTATTTTTACAATTCAACTAAACTAAACTAAAATTAACAATTATGGCAGAAAAACACATTGTAGTACAAGGTGCTATATGCAAATGTCAATTTGGTCAAACTACAGACAAAATCAAGGTTCTATCCCACCAGAAAGAATATGCTAACGACAAAGAAGGTACTAAAAAACTAATTGTAACTACAAAAGAAATAGGCAGTTCTACTTTTGAAAAAAACACCTTTGGTAACTGTCCAAAAATGGGAAATCCACCTCCCCCATGCAAACCCATGATAACAGAATGGAAAGATTTTTATAAAAATGTAACCCTCAGCAATGGAGGAAATATGATTATAGAAACCAGTAAAACAGTATGTGCTATAGCAGGTACTCCTTGTATTGAAATTATAGACCATGGACAACGAACAGAAGCAAGTCTACAAAATTTCAAAAATGTTAATAAAGATGTAATAAGGCAAAATAAATCCACTTATAAACTTATGAAAAATATACGAAAAACAGCCTAAACATGATGGTATAGAAATAGCATTTGAAAATCCTCAAAAATAATTAAGCTATAAGTGGAGGAATAAAAAAAAATACATTATGTAAAAGGTCCAATTTTTGAAAAACAATCTACCCCTAATGAATCATTAACTATAGTTCCTGATGAATTTATCTGGTTTAATATAGAATGGTTAAAAGAAACTACCGAAAAACAAAAACAACAAAATGTTTTTTGGATATAGCAAGAAGGTAATAAAAAAACAATACTTAAAAAAACGGCTCTTAACGGCTCTATGCTTTACGGAATCAAGATTCCCAAAAAACTATGTGGTTATTGTTATTTCCTTGAAGCCAGTTTATCTGGCAATAGAAATAGTGCTAAAAAAATCATACTGGATTATATATATACGGATATTGCCTCCCTAGAATTATAAAAAGTAAATGGAGCGTAAGCGGCGATGGTACTCCTGCAGGAAAAGAAAAAATTTTTGCTTATGGTGAAAAAGTATACCTTAATCTAGACACTGAAGGTATAAACGGATATCCTTATCTTACAATAGAAATATATGCCCACAAAACATTAGCTTCTGACCCTTTAACAAGAACCATTACAAACGTTAAAGTTACTGACGGAGAAATAAACATTGAAATTAATAATACGAGTATATGGTACGGTAAACACTCATTCCCTAATCATGTAATGGAGTTTTATGTAAAAGTAAAATTACCTAATGGTAAATATATACAAGATCCTAACGGTGATTATATACATGCTCGATATTTACGAATAAAACCAGAATTTAAAAATCAAATACCTGAAATACCACAAAATACTACAGCCTCAAAAGTAGGAACCCCTGACATAAACAAAAGAAATTATCATTCCTGTCACTTCAAAAATATAGAAATAAAAGACAGTATAGATACCTTTTATATTTTTGAAGATGGTAAAACATTATTAAAAGATCTACGCGTTACCTCACGAAAAGTAACACAAACCGCATATTTTAAATACGACAGGTACGACCTAATACCAGAAGCTAAGAAAACCCTTGATATATTAATTGATTTTTTATTATACAATCCTTTTCTTGATATCATATTAGAAGGTCATGCTGATGAACAAGGCAATCTGGACTATAATCAAAATTTATCCGAAAAAAGAGCACAAAGTGTAAAAGATTATTTATTATACAAAGGTTTAAAAGATGAACTCATCAAAATACGAGGATTTGGAGAAGCTCGAAATGCAACAAAAAATGCCACTAATGAACAACAACACGCTAAAAACCGTCGTACTACTATAGAATTTAGATATAATGAATACGATAATAGTGCCATGCTCTACCAGACCCTAGCAGGTAGTGAATTAAAAACAAAAGAGATAAGCATTAATTTACAGAACTTTCAAACGAAAGGGTGTATCAGAAAAAATGATAAACATGAAAAACAGATTGAAATAAAATCTAAAAATAGTAAGGTGATTTCAGAAGGTAATGAAGTAACAGTAAAAAAAGTATCTTTTTTATCTGATATGTAATAGCTTTTCTTGTGCTTGTGACTAGTTCTAAATAATCGATACAGATTGTTAAATACTAAGTCCATTCTAAATAAAATATTTTTAGAATGGACTTATTTTTTAAATTTATTTTTTCTTTTAAATACTAATTTTTACTATTTATTTTCTAAAAGGTTCATATTTACTAGTCCTATCATTATAAGCATACTTGGTTGTCATTGTCTTATTACTTAAACTAAAATCACCATTAGACAATAACGTAAACAAATAGCCTTCATTTCTCTTTTTAGAAATAGTTTGTGAAGTCGTCTTTAATCTATCCAAATATTCTATTTCTGTTATATCTATTGATTTTTCTGTATTAGCTATTAAAAGTGTTTTATTTAAAGGATTCCAAATCTGATTTTCAGTTAAGGTAGCTAATTCTTTACGTAATGAAGTCTCTTTTTTTCAATAGATTTCCAACTTACATGGTAAAATATACTATTTTTAACTTTTAACTGATTAATCTTAATAGTATTAGGGATAAGATCAGGCTTGTTTTTGGTTAAAAGTATACTATCTTTTAAAACAACTAAACACATATCTCTTTTCTTATTTAATACAACACTAGCTTCTCCATTTTTAGCTAATAAAAGATTGGAACTTGTATTATCAGTTGATTTCTTCTTTTGTGCTTGAATTGTTAAATTCAGTAGAAAAAAACTAAATAAAAGAACTATTTTATTCATAGATGTAAGTTTTTTATTGGTTATTGTTTACTTATTAAATTACTTTATTTATTAGCTTATTTTTTATAAACTTACTATAAACAGCATATATTTCACTAAAAACAAGCACTATACCAATATAAATCTTTTTTTTAAAAAAACATAAGAGATGAATAAAATAATGTATCCTTAAGTAATAACTATTTTCACATCTTTATTTGTCTATGGCATCTAATAACAACTGTGCAGTTGCTTCATTAGTTGCTAAAGGCACATTATGAACATCGCAAATTCTTATAAGCATATTAATATCAGGTTCATGCGGATGGCTACTCATTGGATCTTTAAAAAACAAAACCATGTTACATTTTCCTATAGCAACTCTAGCTGCTATTTGTGCATCTCCTCCTAAAGGACCACTTAAAAGTTTTTTAACTTTAATTCCGGTTGCCTCTACTTTTCCTCCTGTTGTACCAGTTGCAACAACTTTTATACCTTCTCTTGAAAGTAAATTTAAATTTCTATTTACAAACTGAACCATGTCTGCTTTTTTTCCCATCATGGGCAATTAGTGCTATTTCCATTTTTTAATTGGTTTGTAAATGATAAGCAATTAAACCATCTATTGGTTTTTGTAAAATTTTACCAATTTTTATATGATGTTTTGTAAGAACAGATTTTATTTCATCTTGTAAAAAATAAGCTACAGACCCAATAAAGTGATTAGGTAATTCTTTATAATCCTCAAACTGTTTGATATTATTTTCTACAAAAGACTCTATTTCTTCTTTTATAATTTGTTGACAAAATGAGTCTTCTTTATGTTTTATTAAAAACGCTGTAAATGAGGCCAAATAAGCATTTGGATTAGCTTCTTTATATAAATTTTGCTTAATAACATCTGGGTCTAAATCATAAGAAGTTTCAAAAATTTCTGCTAATTTTTTAGGCATCTTATTATAATAATATCCTCTTAATAAATGGCGTCCAAAACGATTACCTGAGCAATCATCCATTACAATATATCCTAATGATTCTACTTTTTGATGTAAAATTTGTCCATCAAAATAACTACAATTAGATCCTGTCCCTAAAATACTAACAATAGCCTTTTCTCCTTTTAATGTTGTTGCATATACAGCTGCATATGTATCTTCATAAACGCTAATTTTTGCATTTAAAAAATATTTTTCAAAAATACAAGCGAGAAAATCTTTCATTCTACTTGTTCCACACCCTGCTCCATAAAAATACAGAAAAGAAACGTTTTCTCTATTTATACTTAACTCTGAATTATCATTTAAGCGTTTTAAAACTTCTGTTTCTGTTAAAATTTCTGGATTTAGGCCTAATGTATGCGTAGAAAACAAAACATTTCCTAATTCATCTATTGCAATCCAATCTGCCTTTGTTGAACCACTGTCTATTATTAATTTCATTTGTATAATTTTTTAATAGCTTGCTAAACATTAATAATGAAGTAATTAGATTTAACAAACTCTTTTTATAATATTTATTTTAGATATGTTTTTTTTCCTGGAATTTTTAATACAATAAAATACTATCTAAAAATGGTTTTAATGATAATAAAAAATCCCGTTTCATCAAGAGAAACGGGAGATAAAAATAATAATTTTAGTTATAAATTAGCTATATGTACAGCTAAATCTATTAATTTACTTGAATAACCATACTCATTATCATACCATGATACAATCTTAAAGAAAGTAGAATTAAGACCAATACCTGCTTTAGCATCTACAATTGATATTCTAGTATCACCAACAAAATCTTGCGAAACTACATCATCTTCTGTAAATCCAATAATTCCGCTCATAGTAGACTCAGAGGCTTTTTTAAGAACTGCCATAATTTCTTCATAAGAAGTTTCTTTACCTAATTTCACTGTCAAATCTACTACAGATACATCTGCTGTAGGTACGCGCATAGACATACCTGTAAGTTTTCCTTTTAAACTAGGAATAACTTTAGCAACTGCTTTAGCTGCTCCTGTTTGGGAAGGTATTATATTTAATAAGGCTGAACGTCCTCCTCTAAAATCTTTTTTTGAAGGTCCATCTACTGTTAATTGAGTGGCTGTTGTAGCATGTATTGTAGTCATTAATCCTTCTACAATTTCAAAATTATCATGAATAACCTTTGCTAAAGGTGCTAAACAGTTAGTGGTACAAGAAGCGTTAGAGACTATAGTATCGTTAGCTGAGGCATCTTTATGATTCACTCCCATCACATACATTGGGGCATCTGCTGAGGGGGCTGAAATTACCACTTTTTAGCACCTCCATCAATATGAGCTTGAGCTGTTTCTAATTTTGTAAAAATACCTGTACATTCTGCTACTATTTCTGCATTTACTTCGTCCCATTTTATTAATCGAGGATCTCTTTCTGCGGTTACTCTAATAGGGCGATCATTTACTAGTAAATTTCCATCAACTACTTCTACTTTTCCATCAAAACGCCCATGGACTGAATCATATTTTAATAAATAAGCTAAATGATTAACATCTAAAAGATCATTAATTGCTACTACTTCTACATTATCTCTTTTTAATATTTCTCTAAATACTATACGTCCTATACGACCAAAACCATTAATTCCTATTTTTACTTTCATATTTTATTTTTTTAATTCTTTTACAACCACTTATCTTCTCATTATCATATAGTATATTGTTGTTTTTTAATCTTCATAAGATATTAGATAGACATGATATCTGATACTTTAAGGAGTTCTTGATCAATTTTAGAGCTTCCTTTTATAGCTTGTTCTAGAGGGGTTAAAGCTACTTTGTCATCTAATAATCCAACCATATAGTTTGATTTTCCTTCTAAAAGGGATTCTACTGCTTTTACTCCTAAACGAGCAGCTAAAACTCTATCAAAGCAAGAGGGTGATCCACCTCGTTGCATATGTCCTAATACAGAAACTCTAACATCGTATTCTGGTAAGTTTTCTTCAACATATTCTTTTAGTTCAAAAACATTTTTTCCTATTTTATCTCCTTCTGAAACGACTACTATACTAGAGGATTTCCCTGAAGCTTTACTTCTTTTTAATGATTCTAGCAATCTATCTAATCCTAAATCTTCTTCTGGAATAAGAATTTCTTCTGCGCCTGCTCCTATTCCTGCATTTAGGGCAATATGTCCGCGTCACGCCCCATTACTTCTACAAAAAAAAGTCGATTATGAGAACTGGCTGTGTCTCTAATTTTATCAATAGCTTCTACTACGGTATTCAAGGCAGTATCATATCCTAGTGTATGGCTAGTTCCATAAATATCATTATCAATGGTTCCTGGAATCCCCATAACAGGAAAATGAAATTCTTTATTAAAAACTTCTGCTCCAGTAAAAGTTCCATCTCCTCCTATTACTACTAAAGCATCTATTTGAGCTTCTTTAATTTTTTGATAAGCTAATTGTCTCCCTTCCAAAGTTCTAAAATCGTTAGAACGAGCAGATTTTAGTATTGTACCGCCTTTATCAATAATATGATTAACTGAACGAGGTCCCATTTCTTTAAAATCACCTTCTATAAGACCTTGATACCCTCTATAAATACCTACACACTTTATATTATAAAAGGCACATGCTCTTACAACAGATCGAATGGCCGCATTCATTCCTGGGGAGTCTCCACCAGAGGTTAAGACACCTATTTTTTTATATTATTATTTGACATTAAAAATGGGTTTTCTTAATAAGTAAAGTTACTAAGACTAGTTTTACTTAAAAATGATAAATATTATTTTATATTAATTTTTAAGTATTTTTTACAATCATAAAAGTAAAGAGGATTATAAAAAATACTCAATCAGAATCTAAGTTACCACTTTTTGTAGAAATAAACAACTAATTTAGCTCTGGAATTCTATCCTCATCTTCTTTTGGTTTTTCAGAAGATTTTTTTGTCTTTTTTCTGTAAACTGGATGATTTCGGGTAATAAATCAGAATCAGGGATTTGATCTTTTGGCTGATCTGTTTTTCTTTTATCTCTAACCTTTTTAGAGTTAAAAACCTTATACATTAATTCTTTAAAAGTATTAAAATCAACTTCATAGCTTACTCCTAATCCTTGTGTATAGCCTATTCCTCCTTGACCTAAATAAGTTATATCATTTTCCCGATTAAACACACGAGCTTTTAACGAACCGTCTTCATTTAAGCGTAACTGTACTTCTACATCGCCCACTACAACTGATTCATTAATTCCTCCAACAGGCACACCAAACTTACCATTAATTGTAATTTTATCGCTTATTTGTGTTGAAACGGTAAATCCAACACGTCCTCCTGTTGTGGTTTCTTGATTAAGTCTATCGTTTTGAACATAATTAAGTCCTAGTTTAAAACGATCGTCATTAGCAAATAAGTCATCAAATAAGCTATTAGCTCGTTCTAAAATATTACCGCTAATTACATTTTCTACGACTCCTTTATCTGATAGGAAAGTTCCTGATGAAATTAAGGACAATGCTTGTTTTTGACGTGTATCAAAATCATTTAGTTTATAGTCTATTTCCGAACGGAGTACTGAACTTACGGTTGGAAAATTTATAAAAATTTCAGGTGTTGGATTAGTTAACTTATCTGTTAACTTAATTACTACTTCTGTAGGTACTTTTTTATTAAAATTAGGGTTATCTAATAGTATAGAAGGATTAGCTTCCGTTTTATAAACTGCTTCCATATTTAAACTTGCATTTAAGGGATCTCCATCCCAAGAAATGTAACCTCCATTTTTAACTTTTATTTTTTTATCTATAAAACCTCCGTATTTAAAATTGTATACTCCATCATATACCTGAAAATCGCCCCACATATTAAATTTACCTAGAGTATTAATTTCCATTAATAGAGAACCACGACCACGACCTTTTAGTCCATGACCATTATTTTTATTAATAATTACTTCTATTTCTGCAACTGGAGTAATATCTAGCTCAAAATTTAATTCTAAACCGTTATAATCTTTATCTATATTTTTAACGTTATGATTCGTTGTTTTAGAATTTACAAATTTTATGTAATTTTTTTCAGAACTAGCCTGATCATCATTAATTGGTATTTTTAAAGAAGATCCTTCTGCTGAAGTAGCATCAACATTAATAACTAAGGCATTTGTAGGTCCTTTAATACTTGCTGTTCCATCCATGTAAGCTGTTCCATAATACAAGGCTCCTTCATGGTCTTTTGTATCAAGTACAACAATACGATCAGAATTAATATTAAAATTTAAATACCAATCACTTAATTTAGTATGTTTCACCCAACCTTCCATAACTCCTTTTGTTCTGAATTTAGAGTCTGTAACCTGTATATCTCTGAATGAAAATTGATTTTCTGTAACTTCTACTATAGAATTGTTTCCAAAATTATAGTCTGTATTTAAATAAGGTATTTTAATACCGGATTGACTTAAATAAAATCGCCCGTTTATTTCAGGATTATAAATATTTCCTTCAAATTTGGCAGAACCAGAAGCTAGTCCGCGTATATTTGTTATAATATCAGCTCCCATTGGGGTAAAAAGGAAAGATCAAAATCTTTAAGTCTAACATCAAGATCCATTAATGTTTTATTATCTTGAAAATAAAGATTTCCTTCTGTTTTTAAGATATCATTTCCTTTGTTATTTAAAATAGAATTAATCTTAAAATTTCGAAAGCTATCATCTCCTGTTACGGCTATATCAAATTTTCCTAAAGGCAAATCATTGATACTAAAATCATCAACTGTTAATTCTGAAGCGGGTTCATAAATATTTCTTTCTTGCTTAAAATCTATATCACCGTTTAACTTTCCTTTAAATCGTAAATCATCTATAGAAGGAGTAATTTTATCTAACTCTACATCTTTAAATGATAATCGAATATCTTTATAAGTAGAATCTCGCAAAACCCCCATTAACTCCATTGATTGATCATTATGAGAAAGTGAGATTTTTTCAATAGAAAAATCAGTTAATTTTTTATTAAATATAATTTTGTTGTTACGCTCTTCTTTTTCATTTAAAAACCATAGATAATTTTTAAAATTTATTTCTGATTTTTTAATTCCTACTACACTTTTATTATCTTCATCAATAGTATGATATAAGTTTAAGTTATAAAAATCTTCTGCTTTATCACCTCCTTTAAACTCTGTTCTTACAAATAGAGTATCATTAGAGGTTACATTTATGAGGCTCATTTTTGAAACTTTATAGTATTTTGTTTTGATACTATCTACTTCAACATAAGCGTTATAAAGAGGGTTTTTATTATCTATATCAACACTAATACTATCAAATTCGTTATCATATGCCTTTATTTTAGGAGATTTAAAATTTAGCTTAAACAAACCTTCATTCGAATTGATTTCTCCTTTCATAAAGGTATTTTCACCTAATGAAATTTCAGGATAAAATATTTCTATTAATTTACTATAAACATTAAAATCAAATTTCATGAATTGTCCTTTACTCACTTTATTGGGTGAATAATTAGCATAGAGGCTTCCTAATGAATTTTCTATTAAATCGGGTAGTTCTTTGAACTTAAATCTCCCTTCTACTTTTCCTTCTACTATATCAGGTGAATTAATTGTAATGGTTCTAAATCCATCTTTTTCAAAAGTAGATTTGACCATAAAATCATCAAAGAAGTAGGTTTCTTTAGGGTTTTCATATGACGTTTTATTTATGTATACATTTCCATAAATATTATCGATTGAATTTCCTTGTAAATCCATTTTTACCTCTCCTCTAAAAACAGAAACAGCATCTGATGTATAAAGATTTATTTTTTTTAAGTTAGCATACTCAATTTTTGCATGAAAATCATATTTATTTTCTTTTCTGGTTAAATCAAGAAAACCATCAAAGTCCATAATTAAATTAGGGTCGTTTGCCTTTATAGAACCTTCAAAAATAGCTTGGTTCATTTGACCGTCAACAACAATATTTCTGTAATTATATTTGTTATAATAGATACTACTAATTGTTCCTTTTATTTTTGTATTCAAATATTTTTCTACAAAACCTTTTCCATCTACTTCTGTATCTAAATTTACAATTCCTAAATCTTTTCTGTTTAGAAATTTTCCTAAATCAAATTCTGTCAGTTTAACATTACCAATGTACGTTGCATCATCAATATTATCTATATTGGTCATAGCTAAATTAGTTTTTACAGTTCCTAATGCGGAAGAAAGTAAAACATTTGCTTTTAATTTTTTTAAATCTATTTCTGCCTGACCACTTAATAAGAAAGTACCTAATTTTTTAAAATTAGTTGGTAATTTTTTTCCTAATATATTAGGTAGTATTTTGATCAAATTGTCATAAGTAGAGGTTATTTTAGAAAAGCGTCCCTTTATATAATAGGTGTCTTTTTGTTTTGAAAAAAGATTTTTAAATCGAAAATCTCCTTTAATTTGGGATCCAAAATCATCTAATAAAACTAATCTTTTGGTAAAAAAGTTGTTTAAAGTTCCTAATAATTTACCTTTTACTTGATATTTCAAGTCCTTACCAAACTCTCCATAAAATTTATTTAAATCATTAGAGGACAATGTTCCTTCTTTAATTTTTACATCAAATAGTACTTTATTATTAAAGTCTGCAAAATCTTTACGATCATAACGTAATTCTACATCTCCTACTAAATTAGATTCAGAAGTTTTTAATTTTAGTTGAGCAAGATGAATATTTTTTTTTGTGTAAGTAAAATTGGATGATGATTCTTCAATTTCGATCCCTCTATTATCTACAAATGACATTTCATCAATTTGAGTTGTAACATCTGGACCGAGAATTTTAAATTTATGAGTATCTGCATTTAATTTTTTAGCACTAAAAACTAAAGGATCAGATATATTGTCATCCCAAAAATAAAATTCACTATTCATTAAGTGAATCTTATTTATGGTCATTAAAAATTTTTTGTTAGAGGTAGAAGGGGTTCCATCATCAAAGAGTTCTATAAACTTATCTAAATTCGTATCACGTTCTCCTTTATAATTTCTAATTTTGAACTTCAGTCCATCCATTCTAACTTCACCAAAATGTAAATCACCATCAAGAAGTTTTTTAAAATCTAAAATATTAGTTTTTAGAACATTTATATGAAATAGAGTATCTTTTTTATAATCCTTAATAAAGACCTTTTTAAGTTTAACACCTCCAAAAACAGTAAAATTAGCTTCTTGAATAGTTATATCTGTACCAAATTCTTTATTCAAAACCTCTGTTGCATACTGTCCTAATTTAGTTTGAACAGAAGGCATAGAAAGAGCTATAACCAATGTTAGCAACAATAATACAACTCCAAGAAAAAAATACATCTTGAATTTTAAAATTGTTACCCACAGACTTTTTTTATTTTTTTTTACTTCAGCTTCTTGCTCTTGCAAAGGGAATATATTTTTGAGTTAAAATTTAGTAACTTTGGCACCGGTTGTAAAAATAATCTATTCCTTAATTTTACGCAACTTTACGAACAAATTCTATGCCTTAAGATAAAAATGAAAGATATTTACATATTAGCAATTGAAAGTTCTTGTGATGATACGGCCTGCGCTGTATTACAAAACAATAAAATGTTATCAAATGTTGTTGCTCGTCAAAGTATACATGAAGAATATGGTGGCGTAGTTCCAGAACTAGCCTCTAGAGCGCATCAACAAAACATTGTTCCTGTAGTTGACGTAGCCCTAAAAAAAGCAGGAATTACAAAAGAACAATTAACAGCCATTGCATTTACACAAGGACCTGGCTTAATGGGCTCTTTATTAGTTGGAACTTCTTTTGCTAAAAGTATGGCTATGGCATTAAACATTCCTCTAATAGCAGTAAATCACATGCACGCTCATATACTAGCACACTTTATAGAGGAAGAGGAATACACTAAACCTGAATTTCCTTTTTTAGCACTTACTATATCAGGAGGACATACTCAAATTGTAAAAGTAAACAACTTCTTTAACATGGAAATCATAGGAGAAACAACTGATGATGCTGTAGGTGAAGCTTTTGATAAATCTGCTAAAATATTAGGCCTTCCTTATCCAGGCGGACCACTTATAGATCAGCATGCTCAATTAGGCAACCCTAAACGTTTTGAATTCACCAAACCAAAAGTTGACGGGCTTAATTTTAGCTTTAGTGGACTTAAAACTCAAATTTTATATTTTATCCAAAAAAATATAAAAGAAAACCCTCTTTTTATTAGTGAAAATCTAAATGACATATGTGCTTCTATACAGTACACTATCATTAAAATATTAATGGACAAGATAAAAGAAGCTTCTATACAAACAGGAATTAAACAAATAGCTATAGGTGGTGGTGTTTCTGCTAATAGTGGTATCCGTCAAACTTTAAAAGAAGCTGAAAAAAATATAATTGGAAAACTTTTATTCCAAAATTTGAATACACCACTGATAATGCTGGCATGATAGGTATTGTTGGGTACTATAAATTTTTAGAAAATCATTTTAGCAATAATTCAGTTACTTCTAAAGCAAGAATTGAGTTTTAAAAAATATAATCATCAATTATTAAGGGACTAATTTACAAATTAAGAAATGCAATTATTTTACAATCCAGATATAACAAAGAATACTATCGATTTTTCTTTTGACAAAGAGGAAAGTAAACATATCGTGAAAGTATTACGTAAAAAGAAAACGACATTTTATTTGTTACTAATGGTGCTGGCTTCTTATTTGAAACAGAAATCACTTTAGCTTCAGAAAAAAAATGTATTGTAAAAATTAATAACTACAAATTATCCGAACCAACTAAATTTAAATTGCATTTAGCTGTTGCCCCTACTAAAATGAATGAGCGTTATGAATGGTTTTTAGAAAAAGCAGCCGAAATAGGAATACATGAAATAACACCTATTATTTGTGAACATTCAGAAAGAACCATTATAAAGATAGATCGCTTTGAAAAAATTTTACAATCAGCGATGAAACAATCTAATCAATTTTACCTACCTAAACTAAATGAACCTATAATATTTAAAGATTTCATTAATCAAGATTTTAGCGGTCAAACATTCATTGCACATTGTGAGGATAGTGATAAAAAAATCTAAAAAAAGAAATAATACCAAATTCAAAATACACTATTTTAATTGGACCTGAAGGCGATTTTTCAGAAAAAGAAATCAAATTAGCACTTAATAAAGGCTTTACCCCCGTAACCTTAGGTAATACTAGGTTAAGAACCGAAACAGCTGCTGTAGTAGCCTGTCACAGTGTAGCTTTTATAAATGAATAATTATTTTTCTTTTTTTCGTATTTAAAAAAGGAATTTATCCGTTTCATTTTCAAAAAAAGCATAACTTTAATTCAAATATAATTACAACATCGTTTCCAAACTAATAGATAAAACTCATCTCTCTTTAAAATGATTAGAATATATTTTTTATTTTTTAGCCTTTTTAGTTCTTTAAACCTTCCTATTTTCTCCCAAGAAATAGCCTTACTAAAATATAATGGAGGGGGTGACTGGTATGCCAATCCTACTTCATTACCTAATTTAATAAAATTTACTAATCAAACGATTAATACACGAATAAAATTAAAACCTTCAACAGTTACTCCTGGTAGTAGTGATATTTTCTCATATCCTTTCATACACATGACAGGACACGGAAATGTAGTTTTTAACACTCAAGAAGCTGAAAATATCCGAAATTATTTAAATGCAGGAGGTTTTTTACATATAGATGATAATTACGGAATGGATCAATACATTCGAAATGAAATTAAAAAACTTTTCCCTAACGAATCTTTAACTGAAATTCCTGTTTCGCATATTATCTTCCAAAAACCTTTTTCGTTTCCTTCTGGATTGCCTAAAATACACGAACATGATGGCAAAAGACCTCAAGCTTTTGGAATATTTTTAAATAATCGCCTAGCACTATTATATACTTATGAATGCGACTTAGGCGATGGATGGGAGGATTATGAAGTACACAATAATCCTAAAGAAGTACGAGAAAAGGCTTTAAAAATGGGCGCTAATATCTTAAATTACGTTTTTAATAATTAATCATTTGGAACAACTCACGCATTACAATTCAACATTTGAATCTAAAAAATTCCCTATTACATTAGTCTGTGATGGTGTTTATTTTCAGGAAAACATTGGTAGTATTTTCCGTATTTGTGATGCAATGGGAGTTTCTAAAATTATTTTTTCAGGTTCTAACTTTATCTTCTCCGAACGCAAAATAAACAAAACATCTAGAAGCACTCACAGAACAGTTCCTTTCGAAATTATAAAAGAACAAAACTCACTGATTAACTACCTCAACACAACATTTTCTACTCGTATAGCATTAGAAATTACCCAATCTAGCATTCCTCTAAATGAAATAAAAATCAATTTAGACCAACCTATTACGTTAATAATAGGAAATGAAATACATGGTATTTCTGCTAAAATTCTAGAAGTTTCTTCAATTCATACCCATATTCCTATGTTTGGACACAATAGTAGCATGAATGTAGTTCAAGCATTATCTATTGCTCTCTACGAATTAATTCAAAGACTGGCTTAATATTATTTCAAAACCAATAACTAAAAGGAAGGTCTTTTTTTACACTTCTAATACTGAACACCCAAATAACAACCTAAATACTATTTTTTTATCAATAAAAACAAAAAATATTTACATAATAAACAAATTAAAACACAATAAAATACATATAATATTTTAAAAAAGCGTTTTTAATAAAAAAAATATTTTTTATAAAGAATATATTTTATATCATTGCAACAGAATAAAACAAAAATTATCAACCAAAAACCAATCAATTATGAAAAAAGTTTTATTATCAGCATCTGTAGCATTAATGATGTTTTCTTGCCAAAAGGAAGATAGTTCTTTAACCGCTCAAACAGATACTACTGCTCACAGAGGATGTGCTTCTCATGAAGTTTTAGAAAGACAAATGCAAGAGGATCCTGCTTTAGCTTCAAGAATGGCAGCTATTGAGCAACAAACTGCAGAGGCTATCAAAACAGGACGTTTAGTAAATGGAAAAATTGAAATTCCTGTTGTTGTAAATGTGCTATATAGTAAAGCTTCAGAGAACATTTCTCTTACTCAAATACAGTCTCAAATTGATGTATTAAACAAGGATTTTCAAGCTTTAAATGCTGACTACAACAATGTACCGGCCGTTTTTTCAGGAGTAAAAGCAAATGTTGGAATTTCTTTCGTATTAGATCAAGTAATTCGTAAATCAACAACAAAAACATCTTGGGGAACAAGAGACACTTGTAAAAAATCTAAACAAGGAGGTATAGATCCTACATCACCTACGACTAAGTTAAACTTATGGTGTGCTACTATTGGTGGTGGAATTTTAGGCTATGCTCAATTCCCTGGTGGTTCTTCTACTACTGATGGTGTTGTAATTGATTCTAAATATTTTGGACTTTCAGGATCAACAAATGCTCCTTACAATTTAGGAAGAACAGCTACTCACGAAGTAGGTCACTGGATGAATTTACGCCACATATGGGGAGATGCTACTTGTGGATCTGACCAAGTGGCTGACACACCAACACATGACAGTGCTAACTATGGCAAACCTGCATTCCCTCACTATTCAACTTGTACAGGTACACCAGTTGAAATGACTATGAACTACATGGATTATACTGATGATGACTCTATGAACATGTTTACCCTTGGACAAAAAGCAAGAATTGATGCCATCTTCGTATCAGGTGGAGCTAGAGCTACATTTGCTCAATAATCACAATAAAGTTATATTTTCTCATCATAATATTTTTACTTTAAGCCTGATCTTTTTTAGATCAGGCTTTTCTATTTGCTTTTAATAATAAAAATAGGCACCCTATTTTATCCTTTTACAACAAAATTATTTTTGATTTAACAAACAACACTATATAATCCTTTTCTATAGCTATAAAATTTAAAAGAACTAATAAAATATTTTCTAATTTAAAACAAAAAAAGAGGCTGTCCAAAAAGTCCGCAATCTTGCCATTTCGACCAAAGGGACAAACCACATAGTGCTGATTATAAAACTCCTCCTTACGTCGGAGTGACAAACTGTGTGTTAATTTTTTTCTTTTAGGACAGCCTTCCCTTTTATTAATCTAAATAGTTATTCTTTTCCTTAAATAAATTTAATATACATCCAAACACTCTAACACTTTCAAGATTATAAAAAAGTAATTACTCCAAAACTTATATTTATGTAATTTATAGAAGTTTTTTATAGCTAAGACGACTGAAAGAAATAAACTAATCTAGAAATAATAAAAAAATATTCTCTAAAATTTTAATTATAACTACTATTTAATTTCTGCAAAAGTATCTCCTACTCTAAGATCTCCCGTTTCATATCCTTTTAAAAACCATTTTTTCCTCTGTTCAGAAGTACCATGAGTAAAAGACTCTGGCACTACATAACCTTGCATTCTTTTTTGAATAGCATCATCTCCTACCGCCTCCGCTGCACTTAATGCTTCTTCAATATCGTCTGGATCTAAATATTTTTGATTATGCTTAGCCCAAACTCCCGCATAAAAATCTGCTTGTAATTCTAAAGCTACGGATAAACGATTCCCTTCCTTCTGCCCCATTCTTTGTTGCAATTGTCTGACTTTATCTGAAGTTCCTATTACAGTTTGTAAATGATGTCCTACTTCGTGAGCTATAACATAAGCTGTTGCAAAATCTCCTTCTTTAGCACCAAAACGAGTTCTTAACTCATCAAAAAAAGCTAAATCCATATAAACTTTTTCATCCCCAGGACAATAAAAAGGTCCTGATGCCGCAGAAGCATTACCACAGGCTGTTTCAACTACATCAGTAAATAAAACCATTTTTGGATTTCTGTAAGCAATACCATTTTCTTTAGATAATCGACCAAAAATATCTTCTGTATCAGCAAAAATCGTAGCCACAAAACGGCCCATTTCTTTTTCTTTTGAGGTAAGTTCACGCTGTGCAGAAGGTGCTTTTTGTGAACTAGATTGATTTATTTGTTCTAAAACTGGAGTAATCATTTTACCTGTTTCTCCTCCAAAAAGATTTAATAACAAAATTAGGATACTTAAAATCCCTCCACCAGCCACCATTTTCCCTCCGACTGAAACCCCTCTTCTATCTTCAACATTATCACTTTGACGTCTTCCTTGCCATTTCATATTTTATCTCTTATTTATTTGATTTAACCATTTAAATATTGTTTTCTCGAAAAAATCTTTATCTATAGGCTTAGAAATATAATCATCCATACCTACTTCTAAACATTTTTCTTTTTCACCTTTTATAGTTCCTGCCGTAAGAGCTATAATTGGAATATTTTGATTTATTTTTCTAATTTCTAATGTAACTTCATACCCATTCATCAGAGGCATCTGAATATCTAACAATATCAAATCAGGGGTATTTTGAATGTATTTTTCAACCCCCACTATTCCGTTTTCCGCTTCAAGAATAATAACATGAGGTATTATTTTCTTTAAAAGAGTTTTAGCAAGCATCATATTAATCTTATTATCTTCTACGATTAATATTTTAAATTCATTCTCTCTAATAGTTTTAATATCTTCTTGACAAACTGTTTCATCTTTATGAAATCTACGATCTATACATATTACATTTTGAGTACAAAAATCTAAATCTAACTCAAAAAGAAAGTACTTCCTGATTTATAATTACTTTCTAATTGAAGTTTCGTTCCCATTAGATTTAAAATATTATTAGAAATTGTCAAACCTAAACCTGTTCCTCCATATTTTCTAGTCGTTGAGTTATCTTCTTGAGAAAAAGGTTCAAAAATTCTTTGATGATTTCCTTTTCTTATACCTATTCCACTGTCACGAACTAAAAACTGAATTTTAACTTTATTTTCTTTTATTTCTTTTACTTTTAATTCTAAAACTACCTCCCCTTCGTTTGTAAATTTAACAGCATTCGATAATAAATTCAATAATACTTGTTTTATTCTTAATGGATCTATAGAAACATATTGAGGAATTTTTTCATCGAAGACAAAATTGAGCGCAATTCCTTTTTTTTCTGAATCAAAACGTATTATTTTAACAATTTGCAATACTAAATCATATAGGTTTGATTTTTTAAATTCTAATTCTAATTTTCCCATCTCAATTTTAGAAAAATCTAAAATATCATTTACTACTTCTAATAAAATCTTAGCTGATTCATTTACTGTTGATAAATATTCATTTTGAGTTGGATCTAATTGTGTTTGCTGCATTAAACCTGAAAATCCGATAATAGCATTTAAAGGAGTTCTGATCTCATGACTCATATTGGCTAAGAATTCTGATTTAGCTTTATTAGAGGTTTCAGCATATTCGCGAGCTTTTATTTCTTTTTCTATCAATTTTTTTTCTGTTACATCTACTAATATTCCTCCTATATAGGATACTTTTCCGTCTTTAATAACGGTATCACTAAATTCTTCAATCCAGATATATTCTCCTGTTTTTTTCTTAATTCGATATATCAACTGAAAAGGGATATTATTTTCAAAAGCTTTTTTATTTTCAAAAATTACTTTTCCTTTATCTTCTTTATGAGTTAAATCAATTAAATAAACTTGACCATTTAGAAATTCTTCAGGAGTATAACCTGTAAGATTTTCTATTTTATCACTGATATATATTTTAGAAAATTTTTGATCATATTCTGATAAAAACACTACTCCTGGTATATTATCTGCTAATAATTTAAACTGTTTTTGAGACTCTTCAATTAGATTTAAATTTTCAATTCTTTCAATTGTAATAGAAACATTATTAGCTAAAATTTGAAGTATACTTACTTCTTCTTCTGTCCATTCTCGCTCTTTTGTACAATCATCAAAACCTAAAAAGCCTCTAAATACATCATTAATAAATATAGGAAATAACAAAATAGACAATATTCCTTGTGAACATAATCTTTCGTAAATAAAGGAATCATTTATTTGAGAACTTTTTGCTTTAAATACTTGTTTTTGTGATAACACTTGATAATAAATCATATTATCTTCATGAAGCATTCTTTGTAAAGCGGCATTATTTATTTGAGGCTGTATATTTTTACTATTATTTACCCATTCATTTTTATGACTAAAATAGTGTTCTACTTCATTATTTTCAAAATAGTAAATACGATCTATATTGGTAGCTTGACCTACAATAGAAAATATTTCTTTAAACAATTGATCTAAGTTATTATTCTTTAATAATTTTTCTGTTGAAACTGCAATTGCTGTTAATATTCTTGTTTTTTCTTCTAATTTTTCTTCTGTTTCTCTTCTTTTATAGGTTTCAATCGCAAGAGAAATAACATCCGCAATTGATCTGGCAAAATTAACATCATCACTATCCCATTCTCTTTTTTGTTTTGTTGTTTCAAAACTTAATAAAGAATGTAACTCTCCATTAATAAAAACAGGAAGATTTAACATCGATTTTATTTTCTCTTTCAGAAAATAATCATCTACAAATTCATTTATATAAAAATATTCGTATACGTCAGTTGCTACAATTAGTTGTTCTTTTTCTAAATATTCAAAATAATTAGGTCTATCTGACTTAAAGGACACTAATCCAACTTTAAAATCATCTAATTCTAAATCATATAAGGAAAAACACTTAAGGCTTAATTTATCATAAGTCCAATAACTAACTCTATCAATTAATGACCCTTCTGCTGCAGATTTTAATATAAGATTAATTCTATCATTAAAACTTTCTTCTTGTTTGTAGGATAAAGTGGCTAGTTTATTTATTGTTTTATTAAAAACTTCATTTTTTTCTTTGTCTATTTTTTTGTTGTATTTCTACATTTTTAAGCAAAGTAATATCTCTTGCTATAGCTGAAAAACCTAAAATTTTTCCTTCTTGGTTTCTTTTTACATTAACTTTTTGAGACAACCATAATTCCGTATCTCTATTAACCACAACTGGAAATTCTATAGAAGGCAGGCTTTTTCTTCCTACTAAATGGGATTGATAGAACTGAAGTACTTTTTTTTTGTAATCTTCTCTAATAAAAAGATCAAAATTTTCACCAATTACATCTTCATTTTTCAAATTAAATAAAGATTTAGCAAAAGTATTCACAAAGGTAAAATTACCCTCTTTATCTGTTTCATAAATAATATCTGTAGCCGTTTCTATCAAGTTTTTATATTGATGATCTAAATTAATTAGTCCGGTAATATCTTGACCTATATTTAAATAAACATCATCTGAATATTTTACATTTTTCCATTGTATGTATTTGTATATTCCTTCTTTTGCTAATATTTTACGCGTATAAAATTCATGATTATTTTGATAGTTTTCAATTGTAAATTCCGGATCTTCAATTAAGCTCAAAAAACTCATTCCTTTTAGATCATCAGAAGTATACCCAAGAATATTTTGAACATTTTGAGAACAATAAATTATTGTTCCATTTTTATTAATACCTATAACAAGGGTTGCTTTTTTATTAATAGCATTATTAGTAAATAAAAAATTATCTTTTGCTTTATATTTTATAATATAACGTACATGATTGATTAAAGAAATCATAAGACAACTACAACCTAAAGTCACAAACATTATTTCATTAAGTACTTTGTAATAATACAAGAAAACTATTAATAAATAATTTAAGATTACAAAGACCCAATAAAAATGTATAGCACTAAAAAGATAATAGGAAAAAAGAATAGAACAATCCAGTCAAAATAAGTAAATACATATTCTGGATGTACTATAATACGTAATAGGGTTATAAAAAAATAGATAAAAAACATGAGCATAAAAAATTCTCTCAAATGTTTTTCTATAAATAAAATTTTATAACTAGCTGCATATAAAAGAAGTAAAATACTAGCAATGATAAAATTAACAGGAAATATTTCTTCTTTTCTTAAATGAAAAAAATTAACTGTAAATTCAATCAGAGATAATCCTACTCCTACAAATAAAAAATAGAGACGATATTGTTCACTATATCCTACGACTTCTGAAAAATCACGTATAATTTCACGCTTACCTACAGATTTTTTGAAAAATCCGTAATAAAAAACAAAAAAAGCAACAAATAGGAAAAAAAGTATAAACCATGATGAATGATAAATCTTTAATCCTAACAACTGAATTATTTGAAAGTACAAAACCTTAATCAAAAATATAAATTTTATTTTTTAACCTAAATCCTTATTAAAAATACAAAAAAACACAAGTATTATATAATTATTTTCTGTTTTTTTCTTCTATCCATTTCGACATATATTTTGTTGTTGCAAACTGATTTTGCAACAATAATCTCCCTATAAAATTTTGATTTCTATAGTAGTCTATATGCCTTCTTCTATCCAAAATACATTCCTCAAACAAATTATAGTATAACTCTTTCTTAAATTTTTGAATAATAATTTTTTCTCCTCTCTTAGAGGATTCTTCCCAAACTTGTTTTTCATTGTACAAAGTTATGGACTTTTGAATAAAATCATTTGTATTTTCTGCTACATAGCCATTCCAATATTGGGAAGAACTAATCCCTTCAGCTCCTATAGAGGTGGTAACAGAAGGTGTATTTACTACCATTGCTTCTAATAACTTTCCTTTTATACCTGCACCAAATCGTAAGGGAGCTAATAAAACTCTACTTTGTTCAAGGACTTCATACACAGAAGAAGCCCTACCTCTAATAAAGAATCCTTCTCTTTGATTATTTAACTGATTTATTTTTGGAGAAGCATAAGCTCCATAAATGTTCATATTTATTCCTGGTAATTCTTTTCGTATTTCTTTCCAAATCATTTTTAGTTGTACAACGGCATCATAATTGGGTTCATGCAAAAAATTCCCTATAAAAACAAAATCCTTTCTTTCTTCATAAGTAATTGTTTGTTTTTTATTTGAATAGAAAATAGGCAAATAAAAAAATAATGATTTATCTACTTTAAAAATACTTTGTAATATTTCTATTTCAAACTCAGAAATAATTAATGTTAAATCACACCTATATATACTGGCTATTTCTCTTAGAGCTAATGGTTCTTCTAATAAATCTTTAGCATGAAAAACTAAATCTTTCTTTACAGCTGTATGACGAGCATAACGTAAGCAATGTAAGTCTTCTGAATCTAATATACGGATAGCTTTAGGGCAGTTATTAGCAACTCTCCAACCAAATTGCTCTTCAGATATAAAACGATCAAAAACAACTATAACTGGATTAATTCTTAAAAGAAAATCATCAAAACTACTATTATTTAATTCAATATTATATTGTGCTACATCAATAGATAATAAATCAAACGAGTTTTCCGTTTTTTGAGCAGTTGAAGAAAAAACAACTTTGTAACCTAATTCTTTATACAAATTAATAAGCTGTAAAATTCTGGTTCCAGCCGCAGAAGATGTGGGCTCTGGAAAAACTAAACCTATAAATAAAACTGTATCCAAGTCTTTTTTTGTACAAAATAACAATTATAAATTAGGAGTAAAAAATGTAATTTTGCATTTCAATGATTTTTATATGTTAGGATTAAAACTCAAAACAGACCCTAGATGGGCTAATATAGCAGAAGGAAACCTTGCTGAAATTCTTTCAGATCACGCGTGGTGTGAACAAAAAGCCGCCACTAACGCAATCAATCTGATCATTAATAATTCTGAAAAAGAGGATTTAGTAACCGAAATGACTAAAATAGCCATTGAAGAAATGGATCATTTCAGAATGGTGCATGATATCATCAAAGAACGCAATTATGAATTTACACGTGAGCGTAAGGATGATTATGTAGGACAATTAACTAAATTCTTAAAAAAGATGGAAGTCGTGAGCAATCTATGATTGACCGTTTATTATTTGCTGCTATGATTGAAGCTAGAAGTTGTGAACGTTTCAAAGTTCTTTCAGAAAATATCCAAGACGAAGAATTAAGTAAATTTTATAGAGAACTTATGATTTCAGAAGCAAATCATTATACAGTTTTTTTAAATTTTGCTAGAAAATACGGCGAAAGAGATTATGTAGATAACCGTTGGAAAGAATGGATTGTTTATGAAGAAAGTATTATTGTAAATTATGGTAAGAAAGAAACCATACATGGCTAAAAGTTATTAAAGATTCAAATGCTTTCTTGTAACATTTTACCTCAATATTAAACTTATATTCAAATATTAAAAACTAGAAAAATGCAAGCACATGAGATAGATTACCATATTTATGGTGAAGAAATGCAATATGTAGAAATAGAATTAGACCCTCAGGAGGTAGTCATTGCAGAAGCTGGTGGCTTTATGATGATGGAAAATGGAATTAAAATGGAAACTATTTTCGGTGATGGTTCAAATAATCAAGGTACTGGAGTTTTAGGTAAAATCTTAAGTGCTGGTAAACGTGTTTTAACAGGTGAAAGTATGTTTATGACTGCATATCAGAACCAAGATTTTTCAAAAGAAAAGTTTCATTTGCCTCTCCTTATCCTGGAAAAATTATTGCAATCGATTTAATGAAATACGGAGGTAAGTTTATTTGTCAAAAAGATTCATTCTTATGTGCTGCAAAAGGAGTTTCAATAGGTATTGAGTTTTCACGAAAATTAGGTAGAGGTTTATTCGGAGGTGAAGGCTTTATCATGCAAAAAATAGAAGGAGATGGTATGGCATTCATACACTCAGGAGGAACTTTAGCACGTAAAGAATTACAACCAGGAGAAATCTTAAAAATTGACACAGGATGTCTTGTAGGATTTACAAAAAATGTAGATTATGACATCGAATTTATAGGAGGTATAAAAAACACTCTTTTTGGAGGAGAGGGTATGTTTTATGCTACTTTAAGAGGCCCTGGTATTGTTTATATCCAATCTTTACCATTTAGCCGTTTAGCTGGTCGCGTTATTGCCGCCTCTAATATTGGTGGACAGAGTAAAGAAGAAGGTAGCTTACTAGGTGGATTTGGCAAACTACTAGATGGAGATAATGGTTTTTAATTAATTTATAATAAGAGGAGGCTGTCTAAATAGAAAAATAAGACACTATCTAAAGATTTAGTAACCATATAATTTACTCTTGTAATAAAACAGGAACTATTAAACTTTTAAGGCACCCTCCTCTTTTATATATTAATACCAACGTTTTTTATTTTTTTTAGAATTGTCAGACTTGCGTGATTTTTTACCACTTCGCTGTTTTGACGTATTATGATTATTGGGAGTTGGTGACTGTTGATTAATTTTCTTTTTATTATTATTTGATTTCCAAGGAAAAGGATGATCTTCTATTATTGTTACTTTATTTTTCAATAACCTGATAATATCTTTCCAATACACTTCTTCATCTTTCCCACAAAAAGAAATAGCTATACCTGAATGCCCTGCTCTACCTGTTCTTCCTATTCTATGAATATAGGTTTCTGGAATATTAGGCAAATCATAATTAATAACTACAGGAAGTTGGTCTATATCAATTCCTCTTGAAGCAACATCTGTAGCTACTAATAAGTCAATGGTTTTATTTTTAAAATCTTCTAAAACTTTTTGACGCGCACTTTGTGATTTATCACCATGAAGTGCATCACAATTTAGTTGATTTTTTTGTAAAAATTCAACAAGATTTTCAGCACCTTGTTTTGTTCTTACAAATAAAATGGTGTTTACTAATTCTTGTTGTTTTATAACTCGCAATAAGAGTTGTTTTTTTTCTGATTTTTCAACAAAATAAACTGATTGTGTTATATTTTGACTATTACTTATAGTTGACTTAACTTCTACGTACTTAGGTTTTTTAAGAAATTCTTCTGCAATTTCTCTAATTTCAATAGGCATTGTAGCGGAAAACAAGAGTGTTTGCCTATTTTCAGGCGCTATTTTTGTTATTTTTCGTACATCATTTATAAACCCCATATCAAGCATTAGATCAGCTTCATCTATTACTAAATGATGTAAATGATTAATATCTATTACACCTTGTTTATTTAAATCTAAAAAACGACCTGGTGTAGCCACTAATATATCTATCCCTTCTTTTAGTTTTTCTACTTGAGAAGTTTGGGAGACACCTCCATAAATAGTAAGTGTAGTACAATTAGTGTATTTCCCATATTTATTAAAGCTCTCTTCAATTTGTAAAGCTAACTCACGAGTAGGAGCTAGAACAACTGTACGAATATATTTTCTCTTTTTAATAGAACCTACTATAGGTATTAAATAATTTAAAATAGGAATAGCAAAAGCAGCTGTCTTTCCTGTTCCAGTCTGTGCGCAACCCACTAAATCTTCTCCTTCAAGAATAATTGGCATTGCTTTCTGCTGTATTTCAGTAGGTTTTGTATAAGTCGCCTCTTTTATTGACTCTACAATATTGCGATGAAAACTGAACTGTTCAAAAGTCATAGATAAAAATTTTAAGCAAAGGTACTATTTTATGACTGAAGAATGTGCTTTTATAAAATCCGTTATCAAATAGCCAATTAATTTTCCCACTAATTGTGGGTTTTTATCTTCACCTAAAGAAGGTGCTCCTTCACAAATGTGCAAATAAGACGCATTTTTATGTTTTCCAAAAAAGTAACAAAATTGTCTCACTTCTTCTACTGAAAAACCACTTAAAGTCATAGCACTAGAAGGAATATTAGGAATAGAATCTAAATCAATTTCAATTCCATATGGATCCCCTTTTATGTGCTCATAAGCA
The DNA here is from genome assembly GCF_019565455.1 of Flavobacterium oreochromis. Taxonomy (NCBI): domain Bacteria; kingdom Pseudomonadati; phylum Bacteroidota; class Flavobacteriia; order Flavobacteriales; family Flavobacteriaceae; genus Flavobacterium; species Flavobacterium oreochromis. The sequence continues at coordinate 2,666,498 of NZ_CP067377.1, read as the reverse complement.
GCTTTTAATTCTGATTGATAATGTTTTTCTTGGCGAATCTTAATTTCATCGTAAGTATTATATTTAACACGATCATTTTTGCTTTTTATAATATCTAATACATTTTTAGAAGTATAACTTTCGTGAAGTCCGAAAATAAAATAATTTTTTAAAAAACCTTCTTCAAAAGCATAAGAAAAACCATTACCGCTATGTCTTCCTTCTAAAATTCTAAAATCAGAATGAGCATCAAAATTTATTGAATTTACAGATTTTCCTAATCCTAATGCTGTTCCTTTTATATTTCCATAAGCATTATTATGTCCTCCTCCTATAACAATAGGTACTTTTCCCGCTTTTATAATATGGTAAATAATATGAGAGACTTCTTTATCTATATTTTCTACTATTTTAAATAATTGCTTTCTATCATCAGGGTTATTAGGATCCAGATCTTCTGCTTGACTCATTTCTTGCGAAACATCTACCCGACCCAAAATAATAATTTGACTCCCTTTGCAAAATTTATTATGTTGTATGTTTGCTACATTTTGAAGAGTACTTTCCCAAGCAGTCTTGGCTCCTCTTCTACCTAGATTAGCACGTATACCTATATCTTCTGGGATTCCTAAAAGTACATACTTAGCTTCACTTTTTTTTAAAAAATTAAAAACATCTTCATCTTTGGGAACGATTTGAATTTTTTCTCCAAATTTTATCTCTCCATTACGGTAAGCCGTAATTTTAGAGAGATCAGACTGCCTAAAACGAATTAAATTTTCCATTGGGGAACAAAATTATATTAGGTCAAAAATACTATTTTTATCTAAAGTTACGTTAATTCTTGGTACAATCACATTAAAAAATTATTTTAGCATACTATAATAACCCTAAATAAATAAATTTAATATGCGAAGAAATGCTCCAGAAAGATCTAGTAACATAGGACTTAAAGTTGTTATAGGTATTTTATTAATGATGTTAATATCTAGTTTAGTTTACATTTATAAATTAAATGAAGACTCTAAAAATACCTTATCTGTAGTAAAAAATGAGAAAGATGCTTTAATGAAAGATTTAGAAATAACTAAGCAATCATTAGAAACTACTATGGCATCAAATACAACAATGACTGAAGAATTAATGGCTGAAAAAGAAAAAAATTCAGCAATTAATGGCTGAGTTAGAAAAAACAAAAAGTACAGATATAACAGCTATTGCAAAATATAAAGACGAAGTCCAAAAGCTTAAATCTAAAATTGCAAATTTAATTAAGCAGATTGATGGCTTAAAAAAGGAGAATGCAACACTTAATACAAAAATTGATAGTACCAATATTGTATTAAAAAAATCGCGTTCAGCAAATGATACTCTAATTTCAAAAAACAATATGCTTGCTAAGACTATTGAAAAAGGAGCAAAATTGTCTATCGTTAATTTACAAACAACAGCTGTTAAACAAAAAAGTAGTGGAAGACAAATTGTTACAGATAAAGCAAGTCGTGCAAATGTCTTAAAAATTAGTTTTACTATAGCAGAAAATCAAATTGCTAAATCTGGTGATAAATCATATTATGTTCAAATTATAGATAGCAAAAATAATGTGCTTGGAGATAAAAAAATAGAAAGCTTTGGAGATAAAATGCTTACCTACAGCTTTGTATCTTCTGTTCGTTATGAAAACAAAACTGTTAAAGTAGAAAAAGATCTTCCTGTAGAGGATATTACAGAAGGAACTTTTTTTGTAAATGTATTTGATAAAACAGAATTAGTTGCTAAAACCAGTTTCTCTCTAAGATAAATATTTTCAATAAAAAGAAACTATAAAAGTTTTCACTGCCCCAAAATGTTAGACACTATTTTGGGGCAGTGTATTTTAAAATAGTCTCTTTTCTTTTAATTTTCCCCGTTTCAGTTTCTTCAAATTTAGGTATAAAAATAACTTGTTTAGGTACTTCATATATACTTAGTTCATTAAACACAGAAGAATTAATTTGATCATTTAAACCTTCTACTATCAATACTAATTTCTCTCCTAATCTTTCATCTAACAAACCACATATAAAAAAACGCTGTTTAATTTTATGAATTAACTTACTTTCAATTTGTTCAGGAAATAATTTTATCCCACCACTATTAATAACATTATCTATTCTTCCTTTCCAAATAAATTCTGATTCTGAAACTAAATCTACCAAATCATTAGTAATAAGTAGATTATTATTAATATTAGGTGCATCTATTACTAAGCACCCTCTTCCATCTTGATTAATTACAATACCTGGTAAGATCTTAAAACTTTTTGTCCCTATTTTTTTTAATGCTATATGCGTAATTGTTTCGGTCATACTATAAGACTCGTAAGCATTAATAGCCCTTTGAAGTAATTTTTCGGTTAAAATAGCGTTTACTTTAGCTCCTCCTATTAATAGAATTTTAATTTTTGATAATTTATTTAAGGATTGTTCTACCTGTAAAGGAACCATTGCAGCAAAATCATATTCCATACTTGCATTTTCTAAAGGAGATGACGAAGGTTCTACAAGAGTTAAATCCCATCCTAATACCATAGCTCTTACTAACATCATTTTTCCCGCAATATATTTAACAGGTAAACAACATAAAGCCTTTGTATCTTCATTTAATCTAAAAAAAGCCCCCCGTGCTCTGAGCGGAATAAACCATAGCTTGTTTTTTCAATGCTATTTGTTTTGCAACACCTGTAGTACCTGATGTTTGCACTTGTAAATCAGAATCAGGGTTGAACCATTGTAATATAAATTCTCCTATAATTTTTTTCATAATCATATCCTTCTATAATTTTATTTTTTGCCCAAAAAGATAAAGTTTCTTTATCATAGGATACCCCATTTAATTTAAAATTTGAATGAATTATCATTATTTATTTTTGTATAAAACTGTACTACCTATTAATTTTTCTTTCCAATTACGCCAATTATATTTATTAGAAAAAAGCACTAATAACATAGGAAAGACTACCACTATTGGAATAAAAAGTTCAAAACTTAATTTAGGTTCTGACACCTCTTTTAAAATGGATGCCGTTTGCAACACACTCCATTTAGAAGTCACTAATAAAGCGGTTATTAAATTATTAGCTGCATGAAAACCTAATGAAAGCTCCATTCCTTCATCCATTAATGTTACAATTCCTAAAAACAAACCTGTTCCTACATAATAAAGTATTAATATATCTCCTAGTTTTTCTACTTCAGGATTGCTCATATGTAATAATCCAAATATTAAAGATGTGAGTAATAAAGGAATTAGTTTATTTTTAAAAAGTAATGCAAAACCTTGCATTAAATAACCTCTAAACATGAGTTCTTCTATAGAAGTTTGTATTGGAATCATTAAGACACTTATAACAACCAGTAATAAAAAAGATTTTAATTCAAAATTCCACTCAAAATCAGTTGGCGATATAAAATAAGCAATACCTGTTGTTAAAATCTGAAAAAAGGACCAAATAGCAAACGAATAAACAACTCGATTCCAGTCTATACTTTGTCTACTTGTAACGATTTTCACAAAAGATTGTTTATGCAATTTTTTAATTACAAAAATAAATCCTAAAAAAGCAAAAGTAAAACTTAACAACATCAGAAAAAGACCTAGATTACTATCTAAAACGTGTAAAAGATCTGCTTCAGTTTTACCAAAAATACTATCTCCATTTTCTTTTAATTTTAAATAAACAGCAACTAGAAAAGGAAACTGTCCAACTAATGCTGAAACAAAAACAACAGAGGTTCCTAAAAGATATTTCCAAAATTTATTTCTATTAAAAAAAGCTTGTTCTAAAAACATATTTTTTATTTTTAAACTATAAGAGCAATTTAGTTTATTTTTGTTACAAAAAAATACTTAAAATTATGATTACAATTTACCATAATACACGTTGCTCTAAATCAAGAGAAGGTGTTTGTTTTTTAGAAGATCAAAAAGAAGATTTTGAAATCGTTAACTATTTAGAAAACACCCCTTCAACAGAAGAATTAAAAGATTTATTAAAAAAATTAAATATTCCTGCTATTGATTTAGTACGAAAAAAAGAAAGTATCTGGATTGAAAATTTCAAATCAAAAGAATTAAATGAAGAGGAAATTATTGAAGCAATGGTTATGTTTCCTAAACTTATAGAAAGACCTATCGTAGTAAAAGGAGATAAAGCAGTTATTGCCAGACCTACTGAACGAATCAATGAAATTTTATAAGAGATTAACATTTTATTAATCTTTTTACTCAAACATATCAGTTACTTTTGCCCACTAACTCATTACAAATGAAAAAAATACTATCTATATTTTTTGTTTTTTTTACGATTACTTTCTATTCGCAAGAAAAATTATCTGCTAAAAAAATCACTATTACAGGTAAGTTGATTGATAAAACAACGCAACAAGCACTTGAATATGCGACTGTAACTGTTATTAACCCCAGTACAAACAAGCCCGTTAATGGTGCTATTACAGATTTAAAAGGAGAATTTAGTATTCAAAATGCACCTGGCAATTTTATTTTAAAATACGAATATTTATCATTCAAAGCATTATTAATAAATCCTAAATTTTATAATCAGGATCTAAATATTGGCATTATTTCACTAGAACCTGATGCCAAAATATTAAATGAAGTGGTTGTAAGATCTGAAAGAACAACGGTTGATCTTAAATTAGATAAAAAAGTCTTTACTGTAGGTAAAGATATACTTGTTAGAGGAGGAACTGTAAGTGATGTCTTAGATAATATCCCCTCTATCTCTGTTAGTAGTGAAGGAACTATTGCCCTAAGAGGAAATGAAAATGTCAGAATATTAATAGATGGTAAACCTACCAATGCAGTAAGTGTAACTGACGCTTTAAAAATGATTCCTTCTGATGCAATAGACAAGGTAGAAACTGTTACAACACCTTCTGCTCGCTATGATGCTGAAGGTGGTGGTGGTATTATTAATATAATCTTAAAAAAAGGTAAAAACCAAGGAATTAATGGCAGTATTATAGCCGCTGTAGGTACACCTAAAAACAATAGTATTTCTGCAAACATAAATTATAAAAATGAAATGATGAATTTCTTTTCTACTATAGGGTATAATGACCGTAATAACCCAGGAAGAACAAAAATTGATCAGGAAACTTTTAATAAAAGAACCGGTCTTTTAGACTCCTATTTAGAAGAAAGAAGAGAAAGTGAAAAATATTCTAAAGGCATTAATGTAAATTTTGGGATTGAAATTGCAATTAACAAAAATATATCTTGGACTAATTCTTTTAACTACAGAAATAACAAAGGTGGAAACAATGAAGATGTTTTCTATTATAATTTTAATGCCAATAAAACTTATCTAAACACATCTAAACGTGATAATGAATTAGTATCAACAGGAGATAATGTAGAATATACAACTAATTTTACCAAGAAATTTAAAAAAGAAGGTCATAAACTTACTTTTGACGGTGCTTTTTCTAAAAACACAGATAAAGATGATTCTGATATCTTACAAACAATCTTAGATAATAATCAATTTGTTAGAAATGAACGTAGTAAAAAACATGACACTCAAGTGCGAAACTTACTACAAATAGATTATATAGTACCTTTTAATAAAGATTCTCAATTTGAAGCAGGATATCGAGGTAATTTTATAAACTTATTGGCAGATTTTTCTGTACAAAATCTTAATACAAAAACAGGTATTTTTGAAAATATTGTAGGCTTTTCTAATCAAATGAATTATATAGAAAATGTAAATGCTCTTTATACCCAATTTGGCTCTAAAATTAATAAGTTATCATACCTTTTAGGTTTACGATTTGAAAATTCACATATTGAAATTAACCAATTAACATCAGAAATTTTAAAATCAAAAAATTACAATAACTTTTTTCCTAGTATTTTTTTAACGTATGAATTAGGAGAAAACACAAGTATATCAAGTAATTATAGTAAACGCATTACTCGTCCTAGAGATCGTTTTATCAATCCGTTTGCTTCCTATACAAGTAATATAAATTTATTTCAAGGAAATCCTGATATTAATCCAGCATATAGTGATGCTTTTGATATTGGTTTTTTAAAGAAATGGAATAAACTAATCTTGAATACTTCTGTTTATCTGAACCATACAACAGATTCATTTCAAATTATTCGTAAAGAAAGAGGTGATTTTATTGATGGAACTCCTGTCATAATTAATACCCCATTCAATCTTTCTACAGATGATAAATATGGTTTTGAAATTACAGCTAATTATACTGTAAAAAAATGGTGGAAACTAAATGCTAATGCTAACTTTTTCTACAATATTACAAAAGGAGATTATCAATATACTAATACCAAAAATGAATTAATCGTTCAGGATTTTAATTTTGAATCATCTACTTGGACTGGGCGTATCAACTCTCGAATCAATTTACCTTATAAAATTGATTTTCAATCAAATTTAACTTATAATGCGTCACAAAAAATTGCTCAAGGAACTCAAAAGGGAATTGCAGTGCTTAACTTAGGATTTAGTAAAGATATTCTAAAGGATAAGGCTACTTTAGCATTTAATATAAGTGATGTATTCAATTCACGCAAAATGATTCGAGATTTAAACTTACCTACTGTAAATTCTTATTCAGAAATGCAAAACCGTATGCGTGTAGCTACTTTATCTTTTACTTATAGATTTAACAAATCCAAAACTGAAAAAGAAAAAGATGCTAAACCTAAATCAGCCAATGATGGAAACGACAATGATTATATAGGTGGATAACATAAAAAGCCCCAATAAATTGGGGCTTTTTTTAAAATAATAAATTTTATTATTTTAAACTTTCTCTATTGGCTCTCTTTTCTTTGTATTCATTCCATAAATAACCTCCTACCCAATAGAATACGAAATTAATTAAGAAAATCATTAACCAAAATCCCATAGTTAGAATGGTTAAGAAAAGTAAGAAACCTAAATACTGTTGAAATTCAAACATTTTCCGGATTTTTTTGTATACTCTACAAAAGTAAAAATACTATTTATTATAGCCAATAATTATTACTTTTTTTTTGTTTTTAATTCTTCTCTTTCATAAGTATAAACGACTTTTAATACGCTAATTTGTTTTTATCTCTAAGTCAAAAATTTTAAAATAAATATTAATTCGTTCTGAGTTTTATTTATATACATCTTATAGTAACAACTTTTAAACTGATAAATCAGTTTTTAGAAATAAAATAATATTTATAATGTCTTACTCAAAATACTATACGTCTATTTCTCATTCTCTTTATAGGAATCTTTGTATTCACCTGCTTCATTTATAGGCCATATACGCATACTATCTACCTCTATTTTTGTGTTGTCAACAAAAAGTTCCATGTCAGAATTATCAGCAGCTATTTTTATAGCAAAACGATGAGTACTTCCCTCAGGGATGTTTTTAAAATGATCAAAAATAGTTTCCTCATTTAAAAAAACCAGCCCTCTGTAATGATCCTTATACCCTGTTTCCCAATCAAAAACAATAACTTTAGGTAAAGCTCTACTCTCTGGAGTAGGTTTGAGTATTTCGGGTCTAAAATAGCAAATAAACTCACCATTAAAAGATTCCCATTCTTTATAAAATAATCTAAACTTTTTGTTCTCAGAGCTTACATCAAGCCCTATATTGTAACGTTTGCGGTAAGTATCCCACAATGCACAAGAGGCATTAGGCATAAAATCACGCGCTCTTACTTGTGCTCTATTCATTGACCAACTGGCAAATAATCGTTTTTCAAAGGCTTTGTCCTCTTCTTTGTTTGTAATTTCTTTTGCCTGAAAACGACCTACTTCTATTTTTGCTCCAGGATAACCTGCCCATACAACGACCATGCCTTGTGGAGCAAAACCAAAAATAAGCGCCTCAAACATGCCTATCTTATAAGGTTCGTCAGGGTTTAAATCTTCTTGGTATAAGTATGATTCTTTATGATAATGAATTTCTTTAACGAGTTTTTTCATTTTTTCGACATCAAATTTTGCATCTAGCCTGTAAAACTTGTCTTCATATCCTGCATAATACACAATAGTAGCCCCTATGGGGGTGCCGTATTGATCGGTATAGCTTTTACCTGAGGAACCCCATACGCCAGAGGAACCCCCAAAAGGCATACTGGCAGATTTTCCTTCAAGAGTGTAAATTTCATCTTCTACTAGTTCAATATTATAAATGCCTTCGTCATTATTAATATTAGGCTGACACATTTCGGGTGTCCATTGTGGTGGTGCTTCTTTCATAGTATTGCAACTTAGTGTGAGCATAAGTACTAATACAAATGCTAGTTGTTTTAATTTATCCATTTTGTATTTCTCGTTTGCGTTTGTCAAAAGTTTGTGGACCAGGGGCTATTCCTAAACTATTTGTCCGTTCGTTAAGCCCAAATGCATCTGCACGAACTGACCAGTGAAAATACCTATTGCGAAGTTCTTTAAGCAATGAAGGGGCTATAAAATCAAGATAACTTATTTTTTTTGTTTGGTGTAAATAACTCGTATATCGCGCACTATCTTGTGTGCGAATACATTCGTTTCTAAAATTTTGACATTGTACTCGTGCCTAGTGCTATACCTGTTTTGTTTTATTTCTCATTCTCTTTATAGGAATCTTTGTATTTACCTGCTTCATTTATAGGCCATATACGCATACTATCTACCTCTATTTTTGTGTTGTCAACAAAAAGTTCCATGTCAGAATTATCAGCAGCTATTTTTATAGCAAAACGATGAGTACTTCCCTCAGGGATGTTTTTAAAATGATCAAAAATAGTTTCCTCATTTAAAAAAACCAGCCCTCTGTAATGATCCTTATACCCTGTTTCCCAATCAAAAACAATAACTTTAGGTAAAGCTCTACTCTCTGGAGTAGGTTTGAGTATTTCGGGTCTAAAATAGCAAATAAACTCACCATTAAAAGATTCCCATTCTTTATAAAATAATCTAAACTTTTTGTTCTCAGAGCTTACATCAAGCCCTATATTGTAACGTTTGCGGTAAGTATCCCACAATGCACAAGAGGCATTAGGCATAAAATCACGCGCTCTTACTTGTGCTCTATTCATTGACCAACTGGCAAATAATCGTTTTTCAAAGGCTTTGTCCTCTTCTTTGTTTGTAATTTCTTTTGCCTGAAAACGACCTACTTCTATTTTTGCTCCAGGATAACCTGCCCATACAACGACCATGCCTTGTGGAGCAAAACCAAAAATAAGCGCCTCAAACATGCCTATCTTATAAGGTTCGTCAGGGTTTAAATCTTCTTGGTATAAGTATGATTCTTTATGATAATGAATTTCTTTAACGAGTTTTTTCATTTTTTCGACATCAAATTTTGCATCTAGCCTGTAAAACTTGTCTTCATATCCTGCATAATACACAATAGTAGCCCCTATGGGGGTGCCGTATTGATCGGTATAGCTTTTACCTGAGGAACCCCATACGCCAGAGGAACCCCCAAAAGGCATACTGGCAGATTTTCCTTCAAGAGTGTAAATTTCATCTTCTACTAGTTCAATATTATAAATGCCTTCGTCATTATTAATATTAGGCTGACACATTTCGGGTGTCCATTGTGGTGGTGCTTCTTTCATAGTATTGCAACTTAGTGTGAGCATAAGTACTAATACAAATGCTAGTTGTTTTAATTTATCCATTTTGTATTTCTCGTTTGCGTTTGTCAAAAGTTTGTGGACCAGGGGCTATTCCTAAACTATTTGTCCGTTCGTTAAGCCCAAATGCATCTGCACGAACTGACCAGTGAAAATACCTATTGCGAAGTTCTTTAAGCAATGAAGGGGCTATAAAATCAAGATAACTTATTTTTTTTTGTTTGGTGTAAATAACTCGTATATCGCGCACTATCTTGTGTGCGAATACATTCGTTTCTAAAATTTTGACATTGTACTCGTGCCTAGTGCTATACCTGTTTTGTTTTATTTCTCATTCTCTTTATAGGAATCTTTGTATTTACCTGCTTCATTTATAGGCCATATACGCATACTATCTACCTCTATTTTTGTGTTGTCAACAAAAAGTTCCATGTCAGAATTATCAGCAGCTATTTTTATAGCAAAACGATGAGTACTTCCCTCAGGGATGTTTTTAAAATGATCAAAAATAGTTTCCTCATTTAAAAAAACCAGCCCTCTGTAATGATCCTTATACCCTGTTTCCCAATCAAAAACAATAACTTTAGGTAAAGCTCTACTCTCTGGAGTAGGTTTGAGTATTTCGGGTCTAAAATAGCAAATAAACTCACCATTAAAAGATTCCCATTCTTTATAAAATAATCTAAACTTTTTGTTCTCAGAGCTTACATCAAGCCCTATATTGTAACGTTTGCGGTAAGTATCCCACAATGCACAAGAGGCATTAGGCATAAAATCACGCGCTCTTACTTGTGCTCTATTCATTGACCAACTGGCAAATAATCGTTTTTCAAAGGCTTTGTCCTCTTCTTTGTTTGTAATTTCTTTTGCCTGAAAACGACCTACTTCTATTTTTGCTCCAGGATAACCTGCCCATACAACGACCATGCCTTGTGGAGCAAAACCAAAAATAAGCGCCTCAAACATGCCTATCTTATAAGGTTCGTCAGGGTTTAAATCTTCTTGGTATAAGTATGATTCTTTATGATAATGAATTTCTTTAACGAGTTTTTTCATTTTTTCGACATCAAATTTTGCATCTAGCCTGTAAAACTTGTCTTCATATCCTGCATAATACACAATAGTAGCCCCTATGGGGGTGCCGTATTGATCGGTATAGCTTTTACCTGAGGAACCCCATACGCCAGAGGAACCCCCAAAAGGCATACTGGCAGATTTTCCTTCAAGAGTGTAAATTTCATCTTCTACTAGTTCAATATTATAAATGCCTTCGTCATTATTAATATTAGGCTGACACATTTCGGGTGTCCATTGTGGTGGTGCTTCTTTCATAGTATTGCAACTTAGTGTGAGCATAAGTACTAATACAAATGCTAGTTGTTTTAATTTATCCATTTTGTATTTCTCGTTTGCGTTTGTCAAAAGTTTGTGGACCAGGGGCTATTCCTAAACTATTTGTCCGTTCGTTAAGCCCAAATGCATCTGCACGAACTGACCAGTGAAAATACCTATTGCGAAGTTCTTTAAGCAATGAAGGGGCTATAAAATCAAGATAACTTATTTTTTTGTTTGGTGTAAATAACTCGTATATCGCGCACTATCTTGTGTGCGAATACATTCGTTTCTAAAATTTTGACATTTTGCAGCATAGGCTTGCAATTGCTGGTAAGCTTTTTTAATTACTGGGTCAGTAATTAATGTTTTTTTATTTTCTTTTTATCTGCATAAACTACATCAAACTGTTCAGATACTTTTACCATCATGTTAAAAGGGATTTTGTCATAAGTGTTTTCAAGCATACGTTTTCCTCTTAATTTGTAGATAAAATCGGGTTCTTTGGTTCTTGTGAGTTCACTAGTTATATAGAGTTGGTCTTTGTTAAACCACCCTTCATTTATAAGAATATCTCTATATTTTTCAGCTTTAATTTTGTTACTACTACCTGTTCCTTTAAATAGTACCGAGTTTTCAATTGTGTGTGGTAAATACGATCCCCCTATATCACTATGTACACCTGGTAAGGTTAACTCTAGCCCGTGTAATCCTGCACTATTTATATTTGTTAAGTCAAAGTTTTCGCGGTATTCATCATCGGCTGCAATTTGAAAAACCATTTTAGCTTTGCGTATTGCATCAAGTCCTAAAACTTTTACATCATTACCGTGATAAATCCCCTCTGAAGAAACAGTATCGTACAAACCTACAAAGTTAAAAACAATATGCTCTGGCTCTAATTCATTAACTACTAACTGATGTCCAAAAAAACCATGCTTGAGGTATAACGGATGTTTTTTTGTGATTTTGTGTCGTTTTTTTGTAGGTGACAATAAAGACATTCCCCATATATGATCTTCTATAATAGATGGGGTACTGGCTACATGAATAAAATTTCGGGCTGTGGTTGCTCCTCTACTAAAACCGTAAACATTAATAAATAAAATACGAAGTTTGTCTTTTCTTAATATTTTAAATTTATCTCTTGCTTTTTTAGCGGCTTTAACACAACCTTTTTCTACCTTTTCAGCTATACCGGTTCCTATACCTAGGCCTATCATATATTCTTTACTTATACCTGTTCCTAATGAAACCTTGTCATCTTCTTGATCATCTTCTGTGGCAACCCCTTCAATATAAACATTCCCTTGCAATGAGTTGTCTTCTGTTATATCATATCCACGAGCCACATTAGTATAATCATTCATGTAACTATCGTCAGTTTTATTAGACATTTCTTTAAAAATAGCATTATTTTCTTCTCTAGAAAGGGTGTTTTTTTTGTTGTTTTGTGTACCATCAAAATAGATATTAATGGTTAAATCTGTAAAAGTAGCGGGAGAATTAGTGATATTTACAGGTTTGTTTTTATTGTAACTTACTCCTTTTTCTTTCCCTTTTTGTGAAATTTTACTATTACTAATATGCTTTATTTTTTCTTTAGACATTAGAACAGTTTTTCCCTTACTGCTCATGGTTATATTCCCACCTGCTATTATCTCAATACTCATGATTAGTGTGAATTAGATTTTTCTGCGCTATTATTTTGTACTTCACTCTCAGAGTGATGCTCCATTTTTTCTTCACTAAAAACAGTAAGTTCTTTTAAACTTACCGTTTTATGTTCTTTATCTGTATGACTTTCTATATCTCCTTTGACATATTTCTTAAAAGCACCCATGATATTAATCAAATAGTTAGTTGTAACAGATAAAGCATATGCAATCCCCACTGTTACATTTTTATTGCCATTTGTGGTTTCAATACTATCTAATGTAACTGATGTCATTAGATTTTTTCCTACTTGGATATTTAAATTTCCTCCTACATTAATTAATAAATTTTCGGGTATATTAAGTACTGCATTACCTTGTCCATCAAAATACAAGTAATTCCCGTCAGGTGTGCTTTGTTTCCAGCTTCCTTGGGAATCGTTAGTAAGGGTTTCAATACCGCTACGGGTTTTTATGACTTTTAGATCATTTCCTGGGGTATGGTACCCGCTGGTTTCACTTCCGTTGTAATGAGTCCCTAATACAAACGGTTTTTCGGCATTGCCGTTTTCAAATCCTACAAGGACTTCTTCGCCTATTTCAGGGATGAAATGAAAGCCTTTGCCAGCTCCTGAGTGGGGTTGTATCAAACGAATCCAAGGGGTTTTTTGATTCTTTTTTTCTTGCCAAGGAAATTGTACGCGTACTCTACCCATTCCCATAGGGTCGTTGTTATCTACTACGCGTGCGGTTTGTTCTTCGCAGTTAGAATGGATGTTGTCGTCAAAATAAGGTGGGGTCCACATATCAGGGATTCCTACAAATTCGTTGTAATAATCCTTTCCGTTATGAAAATGATTGATTTCTATGATACGGTAGGTTTCCATGGGTCTGTCGTTAATGTCAATCAGCTTGGTTAGAACGCCTTGTTTGAGTTCGGGATCTTTGCTTTTGCCTTTTACGATCATCAGGTTTTCTCTGTGTTCTTTTTGTTTTCGTACGGCCTCTTGTAGTTCTCTGTCTGTTTTATTATTAATACCCGTTGAGTTGTAGTGTTTATTGGGTTTTTTATGGAATACGTCTTTTGAGGCGTTTATTGCGGTTACTTGGTAGGGGTTGAATTTGTTTTGTAATTGGGCTGAGGCGCTATCTCTTTGTAGGGTGCTGCCTGATTCTACATCGTAGGAGGTGTAGGTAAATTGCTGGGGTTTTACAGATATTTCAAAGGATGCGTGTACTAGGTCTGCGCCTTCTTCTAGTTGGATGATTTTAGGGCCCACTTTGTTGCCTAATACTAGGCTTTGTCCGTTGTAATAGAGGTATTCGCCATAGCGTATGGCCAGTTGTTTTAAAAATTGGTAATCTGTTTGATTGTATTGTACGGTGTAGGGCAACACGTGTTGGGTGTTGTTATTTTGGGTAATGAGGTTGAGTGTCTTGGGGTAATCTGTTGCTATTTGTTGGGCTATTTCTCCTAGGGTTTTGTTTTCAAAGCTTTGGGATTCAAGGCCTTGTTCTAGCATGATCGTTGGGGCGTGTCCTGTTATGTAAAGTCTGCCGTAACCGTCTTTTTTTAAGAGGTTTAGGTGGGTTATAATTCCTGTAAAGGTTTGTTTTATTTCCCCAAATCGGTGTAGGTGGATCTGTAGGGTTTTGCCTAGATAGCTTTTAGAATTTTCCATGATGTACGCCTCTTCGTTGTCTAGAGAATCAGCACGGGTATCTAGGGTAAAGCTGTCGTGGTCGTTAGTCTTTTGATGGAATGCTAGGTTAAAATGGGATTTTTCTAAAAAGTCTTTGCCTTCTATACTTAGGGTGCAGTACACTAAGAAATCAGATTTGTCTGTTAGGTAGTCTTTAAAGGTGCGTAATTTAGCGTATTTGGCTAGGTCATCTGGGTGGTTGAGCCTTCCATAATCACTGTTGTAGTTTTCCATAGTTTGTTTATTTTTTTAGTTCTTGTTTTTTTATTTAAAAATAGTGTTTATTATAACACAATACATTGTTTTATTTTACGATGGCTTAAAAATACAATATTTTGTATTAAAACCAAGATTGGTTAATGGCTTTGTTTGGGGGTTTAATAAAATTAATTCAAAACGTTAAACCTCGTATATAGGTGTTGGAAATTTATTATTGTTAAAAGGGCTTTGAATCGAAAAAAAACACTCCATTTTTTGTCTTCAATGGAGTAAAACTAGAACTACGGGAAAAATTGCGGTTCATATTCCTCTTTTGGCTCTTTTGTTCTGCATTGCAAAGTCTATTGTCTAATTTGGGTTCAGTCTATTGATGGGGCAATGTTTTTGTATGCTTACTGAATTTTTTTGTGTGGAAATTTTTTTTACAAAAAAAAACTACACAAAGTTGTGCGGAAAAAATATTTTTTTTAAAAAAACTACACAAAGTTGTGCGGAAAAAATATTTTAAAAAAAATCCACACAGATTATACGGAGTGTTAATCTATTTAATTATAAAGATTGTGTCTTGTATTTTCCAAGAGGGGGATTATGGAAAGGGATAGGAAAATAATGTGAGCTCCTGCTTTTCTTGTTTGTGTTTTTGTTTTTAAAATGAGGGCTAAGGGGTTGACAAGAGTTAGTTGAAATAAACCAAGCACTAAAAAAGGCATGATCATTTCATATAATATACAGAAATAAAAGATTGATACATATCAATTTCAAGAGTCTTCCTTTTAGAAAAAACATGAATTGATGGGTTTTTGAATATAAATTTAAAGATTAGAAAATTATTTCATTTTAAAACCATTTTCTCCACTTAAAATAAATTGCCATAACAACTAATAAAATAATCATAGAAGCCATAACTATAAAATAACCATACTTCCAATGTAATTCTGGCATATTATCAAAATTCATCCCATAAACTCCTACTATAAAGGTTAAAGGCATAAAAAAAACTGAAACTATAGTTAAGGTTTTCATCACCTCATTCATTTTATGACTTTGTGAAGCGAAATAAAAATTTGAAGCACTATCTAATGTAGTAAGATCATATTCGATTTGTTCTAATAACTCTAAGCATTTTTGATGCAATCGATCAAAGAAACTAAAATTTTCTTTTTTATAACATTAAATACATTGTCATCCTTTGTACTTCTTATGGAATATAATGAGTCTCGCAAAGGAATGATAGAGCGTTTTAAAAAGTTAAAATTATCACGATGTTTTTCAATTTGTTCTAAAATTTCAGGTTTCGAATTAGTTTTAGAGATATTTATTAATGCTTCTACCTTATCTTCTTCTGTCTCTATCGTTATAAAAAAATTTTCTATAATTGCATCTAATAACAAATACAATAAATAGTCTACTTCTTTATCACGTACTATACCGGAATGGGTTCTAATTCGTTCTCTTATATGTGCAAAAAAATCACTTTTTTTTTCCTGAAAAGAGGTGAGTATTCCATCTTTTAATAAAAAGGAAATTTGTTCTACCTTTATATTATCTGAATGTTCAACAGGTAAAATAGATTTGATACTAAAAAACAGTATATTGTGGTATTCATCTATTTTAGTTCGTTTAGTAGTGTTAAGAATATCGCCTAAGATAAATTTATCAACTTCTAAAAAAGCTCCTATTTTTTGAATCTTTTCTAAATCAGTTAATCCATGAATATTAATCCAATTTTGTTTTTTAAAATCTACATCAACAATCATTTGTTCAAAAAAACCATCAGCACTTTCTATTAATGTATCTGTATCATAGACAAATAACTGCATAGTAGTAAGTACATTTTTATGACTACCTGTATATTCTAAAAAAGTAGGTATTATTTTTTTCCTTTTTTATATTTTATTTTTCGCAAGATCAATTTACTTTTTGTATAACACAAATGTATAGTATAAAAAATAAAAAAGCCATTAAAAAGAATTTAACAGCTTTTCTGCTTTAAATAACTAACCTCAATTTTTATGAAAACAATTTAAATTTAAGTCTTTTTTATACAAACAAAAAAACATTAAAAAGAAGTATTTTCAAAAATAAACACACTAATTTAACAAAATATCTACTAAAAAAACAATTGTATTTTATTCCTATTTTTTTTAAAAATCAAGTTTTTTTGTTGAATACTATAAAACAAAGTACTTTAGCGGTAATATTTTTTTAATTACAATGAAAAAATTAATCATAAACATAAGAGAATTACTACAAATAAGAGAACCGTCTATTTTAAAAGTTTCTGGAAAAGAAATGGCCGAACTTCCTAAAATAGAAAATGCGTATCTATTAATTGAAGACAATCTGATTTCTGATTTTGGCTCTATGGATAATTTTCCAAAAAATTTGGACGCACAAGTCATAGATGCTAAAGGAAAAGTTGTTTTACCAACTTGGTGTGATAGTCATACACATCTTGTATATGCTGGTAACAGAGTACAAGAATTTGTAGATCGTATTAATGGTCTTTCATATGAAGAAATTGCTCAAAAAGGAGGAGGAATTCTAAACTCTGCAAAAAAACTAAATGAAAGTTCAGAAGAAGAAATTTTTGAAGAATCAAAAGTTAGATTAGAAGAAGTTATTAAACAAGGTACAGGGGCTATTGAAATAAAATCAGGTTATGGACTGACAGTTGAAGGAGAACTAAAAATGCTACGCGTAATTAAAAAATTAGCAAAAGCCTACCCAATTAAAATTAAGACTACATTTTTAGGAGCTCATGCTTTTCCTTCTATATACAAAGAAAATCATAATGCGTATATAGATTTAATAATAAACGAAATGCTTCCTAAAATTGCTAAAGAAAATTTAGCAGATTATATCGATGCTTTTTTAGAAACAGGTTACTTTTCTGTTGAAGAAACAGAACGTATTATGAAAGCGGGTCAAGCATATGGTTTACGAGCAAAAATACATGTTAATCAATTTACTGCTATTAATGGTATAGAAGCTTGCGTAAAACACCAAGCCCTTAGTGTTGATCATTTAGAAATTGTAACAGATCATGATATTGAAATATTAAAAAATTCAGATACTATGCCTGTGGCCTTACCAAGTTGCTCCTATTTTATCAGCATTCCTTATACACCTGCTAGAAAAATGATAGAAGCAGGTCTACCTTTAGCTCTAGCAACAGATTTTAATCCAGGAACTACTCCTTCTGGAAATATGAATTTTGTAGTTGCTACAGCCTGTATTAAAATGAAGATGACTCCTGAAGAAGCCATTAATGCAGCTACTCTAAACGGAGCATATGCAATGGGGATAAGTGAAACACACGGAAGCATAACAAAAGGTAAAGTGGCAAATCTTATTATAACTAAAGAAATACCTACTTATTACCAATTACCATATGCCTTTGGCAGTAATCTGATTGAACAAATAATTATAGAAGGCCAAATAATAGAATAACAACTTTTTTTACAATCTCATGTGAATAGAGTCCGCCTAAACTGGAATAGTATATGCCCCTTCCTGAACTTTAGACAGACTCTATTTATATAATTAGAGTACAATTTTTTCTATGTTAGGTTTAAAATAATTAGGCCCTTTCAAGACTTTTCCGTCTTCGCGATAAATAGGTATTCCATCTGCTCCTAACTTACTCATATTACTTTTTTGAATTTCTTCAAATACTTCTTCTATTTTTTCTTGCAATCCATGCTCTAAAATAGTACCACACAATATATATAACATATCACCTAAAGCATCTGCTACCTCTACTAAATTATTGTTTTTAACTGCTTCTAAATATTCTTCATTTTCTTCTTTCATCAAGTTAAAACGGAGCTGGTTCAAGTCATTTCCTAAATCTGCTACTGGAAATTCTTTTACTCCTAAACCGAAAGTTTGATGAAATATACGGACTGATTCGAGTTGTTTTTTCATTTTTATAGAATTATGAGTATTTATACATTAATTAAAAGATTGAAAATAAGAATATACCAATACTAATACTTAATTTTGCGGTAAAAAAACTATGTTTAGTCAAGGTCAAATTTTATTTGCAATTTCGTTTTTTATTTGTTTTGTCATATTAATGATCTTTTCTTACAGAAAAGATATAAATTTACACAAATTACATTACAAAGGCAGTTTTTGGATACTGATCTCTTTTTTAATTTTTATAGGAATTTTATTTTTCATAAAGACAATATTGAAAAATCAATAAGAAATTTGCATTTTTAACATTTTTTTATAGCTTTACGTGAGTTTACACTTAAGACCATGAAGGTAGCTAAATACTTATTCTTATTAGCGCTATTACTTACAGGAACTATAGCTGTATTTGTAGCCACAAAAGATGGAAAATATACGATACAACATGAAAAATTAATTGATGTTTCTAAGGAAATTGCTTTTAAATACATGAGCGATCGTGCTAATTGGGATTCTATAAATCCTTGGAAAGACGAAAAATATCAGATCATTCAAACTAAAAAAATCCCTAATGAGTCTATAACTCAGGAGATCATATTGAATGGCGTAAAGAATGAATTAGTTTTAAATTTTCAGGATACTTTAAAAAATAAAACAAAGACCATTTGGTCTACTAAGGGCGAACTAACTTTTAAAGATAAATTTCTTAGCATCATAGGAAAAGGGGTTAAAAATGATTTTGAAGATCGTTTTGAATCTGCTTTAAATTTTGTAAATACAACTTTAACAAGAGAAATTAATAGCTTTAACATAAAACTAGATGGCTTTGTTAAAAGAGACACTCTTTATTACATACAACGCCCTGTAATTTCAAAAAGGAACAGATTCCGCTAATGATTAAGCATTTTGTTCCTAAACTGCAAAAAATACTAACCAGTACGAATACAACTACTAATGGTGATCCGTTTATTGTTTACCATGCCAAGGATAGTTTGCAAAATAAATTTAAATACTCAATTGCTATCCCTGTAAAAAGAAAATATACACAAGTAGTGATAGTGATATTTTAAGTGGTCAAATTAATCCTTCAAGCACTGTGAAAGCAACTGTAAAAGGAAACTATATTCATTTAGTAAAAGCTCTACCTAAGATTTATGCTTTTATGAAAAAAAATAAATTAGAACAAAGTGATAAATACCGAGAAATTGAAATTTTAACAAAAAACATTACAACAGCTTCATCTACTTCTTCTTGGATAACTGAAATTTATATTCCTGTAAGACCAATAAAAATAGCTATCAAAGCGAACCCTGTAAAAAAAGATACAGTTAAAATCGTCAATGATAGCCATGAAAATCCGCTGAAATAAAGCGGATTTTTTTATTTTCTCAACAAATCTCTAATAACTTTTTCTGCTGCATGCAAACCAAATAAAGCGGGCATCCAACTATTCGTTCCATAAAATGATTTTTTAAAATTGGATCCATCCGTCATTTTCACACTAGAATAATCAGGTCTTTCAGATGAATAAACTACTTTTACTCCTCCTGAAATTCCTTCTGCTTTTAATCTTTTACGAACCTGTTTTGCTAATGGACAATAATCTGTCTTGCTGATATCTTTAACACATACTTTCTCTGCCTCAAATTTACCCCCTGCACCCATATTACTAATTATCTTAACTTTTTTCTTTTTAGCTGCAATGATAAGATTTAGCTTTGGAGTAACACTATCAATACAATCCATAACATAATCAAAATCGTTTGTAACAAGCTCATACGCTCTCTCTGGTGAAAGAAATTCTTCAATAACCGTAAGATCTATTTCCGGATTTATATCCTTAATACGTGCTGCCATTAACTGTACCTTAGGCAACCCCACTGTAGAATGCAAAGCGGGTAATTGTCTATTAATATTTGTAATATCAACTACATCTCCATCAACTATAGTCATTTTACCTACACCAGCACGGGCCACAAACTCTGCTGCAAATGATCCTACCCCTCCCATTCCTACAATTAAAACGTTGGAATTTTTTAATTTTTCTAAGCCTTCTGTTTTAAATAATAACTCCGCTCTTTCCTGCCAAACTGCCATTTTTTTTATATATATTAATTAAATTTGGAACACTTTTATAAAATTAGCTTCAATCAATGCTTCTACATTTTTATTTTTAATTTTTGAAGCTTTTTCATATACCTCGTTAATAGTTTCTTCTATCATATCTGTTTCTAAAAAAAAACGATCATCTGGCACATAACGAAATACTGATGCTAATTCAGGATTCCGAATTAAATATTTACCAAAAGAAAGATAAAACCCATTATCTAATAAACTTTTTGCAACTTGTATATTCTTAGAAAAGCCATGTATTATAATAGGTTCCTCTATTTTCATTGTTTTTTTCAAACTAATGATTTCTTGAAAAGCTGAAACACAGTGCAAAATTAAGGGTTTTTTATATTTTTTTGCAAGTTCTAACTGCTTTTCAAATACTTCAAGTTGAAGATCAAACTTAACATCTATTCTTTTATCTAATCCACATTCACCTAATGCTAAACATTTTTTTAACAATAGTTTATCTTCTATAATTTTTAACTCTTGATCAATAAGATCTTCTTTTATATACCACGGATGTGTACCTATAGAAAAATAGGGAATATCTTCATTGAATTCTAAAGGATACTGATTCACTACTTCTAATACCTCTAGTTGATCTTTAAACGAATGTGTGTGCAAATTATACTTCATTATTAGTCATGAAATTTTTTTACTCCCGCAGGAATAGCAACAGACAAGGTATTTTCATAAGGTACTAAAGGACATGAATATTTTTCATTATAAGCACAATAGGGATTGTAGGCTTGGTTAAAATCAAGCAATACGAATTGAGTTTTAGGAATACGCATTTCTAAATATCTTCCACCACCATAAGTCATTATACCATTTGTTTTATCTTTAAATGGTAAAAACAAATAATCTTCAAATCCTTTTCTACGCATCAACTCTAGATTTTGATATACAAATAATTCTTCCTTAACTCCATCAATTTCAAAGCGTAATACTCCATAAACTTTATATTTCACCCTACGATCTGTTGTAGTGGTCATTTCAAATATCCTTCCCTCATTTATAGGAAAAAAATTTGCTTTCACGATATATTTATCATTTATAGGGAAAAAATTTAAACTTTTAAATTTCTTAAAATCAGACCTCTCTAAAGGAGAACTTACACTATCCAAAAACTCTTTATTTAATTGTTGTTGAAACTCATATGCTTTTTTTTGAAGCGTATTATTTTGTCCAAAAAATTTTAAAACAAATAAAAGAGTGCTAATCAATACTATCTTTTTCATTTTTTAAAATTAAACAAATATTCATAATTACTAATATTTTTCATTCTTCATTTAGTATTTTTGTTATTATTATTTTACCATGCTCAAATCTGGGATCATTCGTTATTTTAATAGCTTCAAAGGCTTTTCAAAAGAAATTTGGATTTTAACCTTCATTACCTTCATTAATCGAGCAGGAACAATGGTTCTGCCATTTTTATCTAAATATCTAAAAGAAGATTTACATTTTAACTACAACCAAATAAGCTGGATCTTAGTCAGCTTTGGAATTGGTTCTATGACAGGATCATGGCTAGGAGGAAAACTTTCTGACAAAATTGGCTTTTACAAAGTAATGCTTTTCAGCTTACTAACAAGCGGTATATGCTTTTTAATATTACAATTCATTACTTCTTTTATTGGATTATGCTTAGGCATTTTTATAATCATGGTCATAGCAGATATGTATAGACCCGCCATGTTTGTGTCCTTAAACACATTTGCTACTAAAGAAAATAGAACAAGGGCATTAACATTAATTCGGTTAGCCATCAATCTAGGTTTTGCATTAGGTCCAGCCATTGGAGGATTAATTATTATAGGGATAGGTTATAAAGGTCTTTTTGGGTTGACGGTGCTACTTGCATACTTGCTATTAGTATCTTCAGATATTTTGTTAAAATCAAAAACAATAAGTTAGCAGTTACAAAAGAAAAAACGCTATTAACCACTCATGTATTTAATGACTCCATTTTTCTTATTTTCTTGTATGCTCACAGGAATATTGTTTTTCCAACTTTTCACTACTCTCCCACTCTACCATAAAATTGAGTTTAATTTAAGTGAATTTCAATCAGGATTACTTCTGATGCTTAACGGATTAATTATATTTTTCTTAGAAATGCCTATTGTTAGTTATGTTGAAAGAAAAAAAATCAATAAAATAAAAGTGATTACAACAGGTGCACTAATGATGTCATCAGCTATGCTTATACTCTTTTTTTTCTCGTGGAGTCCTATATTAATATTTATGATGATCCTAATGTCCCTAGGAGAAATGTTTGCCTTTCCCTTTTCAAACTCTTTTGCAATGAGTCGAGCAACTAAAGGGCATGAGGGAAAATATATGGCAATTTTTAGTATGAGTTTTAGTGCAGCTCATATTCTAAGTGCAAAAATAGGAATGTCAATAATTAATTATTTTGGCTATAGTACAAATTGGTTAACGATGGGGGCTTTAGGAATTCTTGCTACCCTACTCTGTATACTTACTTATAATTTATTACAAAAAGAAACTATTTAATTTAGCTTTTTTCTTAAAATTACCTTAAACTTTAGTTAAACAACTACAAAAACAGTTGTTTAACTAAAAACATAGTTTTAGATTTGTTACAATCAAAAAAGTATAAGAAACTATTTAACTATGCAAAAGTTAACGAACAAAGAAGAAGAAATCATGCAAATCTTATGGAAGCTTGAAAATGCTTTTGTAAAAGACGTAATGGCTGAAATAAAAGATGAGACTCCCCATTATAATACATTATCTACAATTATTCGAAATTTAGAAGATAAAGGATATGTAGGACATAATATTTTTGGAAACACACATCAGTACCATCCTATCATTAGCTTAAAAGACTATAGAAAAAAAATTTTTAATAATGCCATCGAACACTACTTTAACAACTCATATAAAAATGTAGTTTCTTTTTTTGCAGAAGAGGAAAAAATTTCGGCAGCAGAACTCAGAGAAATTTTAGAATTAATAGAAAACAAAAAATAATATGGAAGCGCTGATTCTATATGTAGCTAAAGTAAACTTATTAATAGCTATTTTTTACATTGCTTATTATTTTCTTGTAAGCAAAGAAACTTTTTTCGTAGTAATAGATGGTTTTTACTAACTGGACTAGCAACAGCTATTATTTTACCTCTCTTCTTTATTCGAAAATACATCTTTATTAGTACGCAAATAAAAACTAATGCAGCTGCTTTTCAAGCCATAAAACATATAAATAGTAGTCAAACATCAGCAACACCATCAATAGACTGGATTTTCATTTTTATCATTTTTTATCTTCTTGTTTTTTTGTTTTTATTAATTAAATATCTTATTAGTTTTTTTTCATTATATAAGCTCCTTAAGCAAAATGAAGTTTTAAAAAGAGGTTCTTTTAAATTAGTAGATTTAGATCAAGAAATTGCACCATTTTCATTTTTTAATTATATCGTTTACAACTCTGATTTTTACACAGAAGATGAATTACAAAGCATATTATTACACGAAAGAGTTCATAGTCAAGACAAACACTCAATAGACCTATTAATTAGTCATCTTTTTTGCACTTTTTTTTGGTTCAACCCATTCGTTTGGTTCTATAAAAAAGCCATCTCACAAAACTTAGAATACATTGCTGATCAAAAAGCTAGTAAATTTCTAAAAGATAAAACTAAGTATCAAAAAGCATTATTAAAAGTAATTACACAACGAAATTGTTTTTCAATTTCAAACCATTTTAACTCATCATTAATTAAAAATCGAATCGTTATGTTAAATCAATCCCAATCAGAAAAAAAGAAATCTTGGAAGTACGTATTAATTATTCCAGCCTTAGTTAGTTTTATATTATTTTTTCAAGTAAAAACTATTGCACAAGAAAAAAACATCACTCAATCTAGTTCTAGTGGTTTATACATCACTACAGACAAAAACTCAAGTGATCAGGAAATGAAAGATGATGCAAAAATTGCAAAAGAAAAATTTGGTGTTACAATTAAATTTTCCAAAGTTAAACGTAATACAAAAGGAGAAATAACCGCTATCAAAATAGAATATAAAGATCTTGAAGGAAAAAAAGGAATGACTCATATTCAAGGAGATGAACCTATTAAACCTATTTATTTTCATAAGACTAAAAACAAAATAGGTTTTGGTAAAGCAAACGAACTAAACATTGTCAAAAACTTACATAAATCAAATAATGAAGATTCTAACTTTGGTTTCTCTTTTTTAGACAAAGAGGAAAACTTAGCACCTGATACTAACGAAATAGAAATTCCTTCTCCAGAAACTCCAGATGCAATAACCAAGTCTGATAAAAAAGGGGATAACAAACCCTCAATTAAAAATTACAGTAAAAGTGTAATTATAAAAAAACAAAATAATGGCAAACCTGAAGTTATCATAGATGGTAAACAAATTGAAACAGATTCTGAAGAATACAAAAAAATGTTAAAAGATTTTAATGGAAATTTTGAATTCAACATCCATGAAGATGGCCCTATGGTTTTAAAATTTAACAATGAAGATGTTTTTAAATTTGATTCAAATGAAATAGAAAAAATAACAAAAGATGCTTTATCTAATTCTCAAAAGCAACTTAAGAAATTACGTGACAAAATGAACAATATGCGTCCAGAAATGGATCAAATGAAAATTGAAATGGAAAAAATCAAGCCTGAAGATTTTAACTTTAACTTTAATTGGAATGAAAAAGAAAGTGAAGCAGAAATGAAAAAAGCACGAGAAGAAATGCTAAAAGCACGTGAAGAAATGATTAAGGCTCGTGAAGAAATGTTAAAAGCAAAAGAAGAAATGTTAAAAGCAAAAAACCAACAAAGTAAAACAAAAAAAGCCTAAAAAAACAAGCTATAGGATTCATCTAAAAATTAATCCTTCCCTGTAAAAATCATTCATATTATACAAACTATTGGGGTGTCTAAAATAGGCATCCCTTTTTGGCAGTATAACACAAACTGTGTAAGTTAAAAAGTTATTCTGAAAAATTAGCTCGCTTAAAAGAGCTAAAATTTTTCGGAAATAACTTTTTAACGTTTTATATATTTACATAGTTATGATAGACAAAGAAGACTTATTAAACAACAAGGATTTTTTTAAATCCTTTAAAAATGGAGAAGATTTATCTTCCTTTTTTAAGCAAATGCATAAACGAGCAGTAGAACACATGCTCAATGCCGAACTAGATGCTCACTTAGATACCGAAAAACATCAAAAAACCTCTGACGGCAATTATCGTAATGGTCATGGAACCAAGAAGATTAAGACTTCCTTTGGAGAAGATCAAATTAAAGTCCCAAGAGATAGAGAAGGTAGTTTTGAACCTGTTTTAGTCCCTAAAAGACATAATATTATTGATGGTTTAGAGAATGTTATCATTTCATTTTATGCTAAAGGAATGAGTGTTAGTGATATTGAAGAGCAAATCAAAGAAATGTATAATTTTGACATTTCAACTTCTACCATTTCAAGAATTACTAATGCAGTAGCAAGTGAGATAGTAACCTGGCAAAACAGACCATTAGATGAAGTTTACTTAATTGTTTGGATGGATGGAATTGTTTTCAAAGTTCGTGAAAACTCAAAAGTAATCAATAAAACTATCTATTTAGCAGTAGGACTTAATCATGAAGGACGAAAAGAAGTTCTTGGTATGTGGTTAGGTAAGAATGAAAGTTCAAGCTTCTGGATGAGTGTTTTAACCGATTTAAAAGCCCGCGGAGTGGAAGATATTTTAATAACGGCTACCGATAATTTAAACGGATTTACTCAAACCATACGTTCTGTTTTTCCTGAATCACAAACACAGATTTGTGTGGTTCACCAAATAAGAAATGCTTGTAGATATGTCGTATGGAAAGATAAAAAGCAATTTACAACCGACATGAAACTAGTCTATACAGCACCAACAAAACAAGCCGCCGAGTTAGCTCTAGAAGATTTTGCTCAAAAATGGGAATCTAAATATGGATATGCTATCAAATCTTGGAGGGAAAATTGGGACGAATTAACCATCTTTTTGACTTCCCGTTTGAAATCCGCAAAATCATTTATACCACAAATTTAATTGAAAATCTTAATGGGAAAATTCGCAAGTACACCAAAAACAAAATGTCGTTTCCAACAGATGAGGCGGTAATAAAATCGGTTTACCTTGCCTTAAAAGAAGCAACTAAAAAATGGTCGATGCCAATACAAAATTGGGGTATTGTTTTAAACCAATTTAATCTTATATTTGAAAAAAGGCTCAGATTATAAAATCCAAGCCTAAACTTTTTAACTTACACACTTTGTAGGATAGTGTCCTTTTTTTATAGCTTCAACTCAATTTTAAACAGTACTTATATATAAATAAAAATTAGTTCAATTTAAAAATATTCAAAAAAACATCCATAATATTAGCCACTATGCTATTTACATATAGTGTTAGTTTTAGAATAACAGCTAACATTTTAAGACTTCAAGAAGTAGGAACTTCGTAACCACTTAATTTCTTACTAAAATAATATTTCTTACAAAAGAAAACCGTTTAGGTCTTCTTCTGTTTTAAATTGTTCTAAGAATTACTCTATCTGCTTGAGCAAAACTCTCAAGTTACCCGATAATAAATCTTCTTTTTCTTAAGACTGTCTAAATATTAATTTTTGAAAAAACTTTATTTTTTATCCTTACATACTTTATGCCATAGTATCTTGTTTAGCTATTCAAGAAACATTTTTATAACGATAGAAAACTCAAGCAATCCGCAATCCATTAGGTACTTTCATATCAGAAGTTAACAAAACTACTTCATTTGATTCATCCACTGATCCTAAAACTAAACATTCACTCATAAATTTACCAATTTGTTTTTTAGGAAAATTAACAACCGCTATAATTTGCTTATTTATTAATTCTTCTTTAGAATACCGTTTCGTTATTTGTGCTGAAGATTTTCTAATTCCTAATTCACTCCCAAAATCAAGGGTTAACCGATAAGCTGGCTTACGAGCTTCAGGAAAATCATGTACCTCAATTATAGTACCTACACGCATTTCTACACGTTCAAAATCTGCCCAAGAAATTTCCATACTATGAGTTTTAAAATTTAACTGTAATAAAAAAGTCCCGATTACTCGGGACTTCTAATATATTAAAAATTTGTAAAAACTACGCATTCATTTCAGCATGCCTTTTTTCTATTTCTTCTTTATCTTTTTTAGATAATGTATCTACTAATACAGGAGTTGCGATAAATAATGAAGAATAAGTACCTACAATAATACCTATTAACATTGCAAATATAAATCCTCTTATAGATTCACCACCAAATACGAACATAATAGCTAATACTAAAATCATAGTTAATGATGTATTAATTGTTCTAGATAAAGTTGTATTAATAGATTCGTTAACGATATGATTAAAATTACCTTTTAGGTTACCTGCTAAGAACTCGCGAATACGGTCAAACACAATTACTGTATCATTCATTGAATACCCGATAACAGTTAAGATAGCTGCAATAAAGTGTTGATCCATTTCCATATGGAAAGGCATAAACTTATAACATAAAGAGTAAATACCTAATACAAAAATAACGTCGTGAGCTACAGCTGCTACTGCTCCTAAAGAGTATCCTAACTTACGGAAAGAAATTACTAAATATAAACCTACTACTAACATAGCACCAATAACAGCCCAAAAAGAGTTAGTTTTAATATCATTAGATATAGCTGCTCCAACTTTAGAACCTGATAATACAGCTAATTTTTTTCCATCAGTTAATGTAATGAAAGTCTTGTAATCCATACCAGGGAAATATTTAGATAATCCTTGATATAATAACTTATTTACTTCTTCATCTACAGCTACACCTTCTTCTTCAATCTTATATTTAGTGGTAATTCTTAATTGATCTGAATCACCAAATACTTTTGCTTCTGCAGGCACACCAAAAACTTTTCCTAATTCTTCTGATACAACAGCAGCATCGACTGGTTTTTCAAATTTCACTTGGAAAGTTCTACCTCCCACAAAATCTACCCCTTGATCTAAACCATTTACAAAGAAAATTGATATCAAACTGATTACAGTTACTGATAATGAGAAACCATATGTAAATTTCTTAATTTTTAAGAAGTCAAAATGGTATCCTGTAAACCAATTTTTAGACCATTCTGTAGTAAATGATAAAGTATCATTTTTAGCTACTGCTCTATCTAAGAAAATTCTTGTAATAAAAATAGATGTGAATAATGAAGTTACGATACCAATTAATAAGGTTGTTGCAAAACCTTTAATAGGTCCTGTTCCAAAAGTATATAAAATAGCACCTGTTAATACGTGTGTTACGTTTGCATCAATAATAGAACGCATAGCTCCTGTCCAAGAAAATGATTTTTTTACTGCTTCTTCTAGATTAAGACCATGACGTAATTCTTCTTTTGCTCTTTCATAAATAATGATATTTGCATCTACGGCTGTACCTAATGTTAACACGATACCTGCAATACCTGGTAATGTTAACACAGCTCCTAAGCTTGCTAAAATACCAAATAAGAATAATAAGTTAACTACTAATGCTATATTAGCATAAGTTCCTGATTTACCATAGTATACCCACATCCATAACATTACAGCTAACAATCCTACAATAGCAGACATAGTACCATTATCAATAGCTTTTTGTCCTAATGAAGGCCCTACAACTTCTGACTGAACAATTTCAGCCGCTGCAGGTAATTTACCAGCACGTAAAACATTAGCTAAGTCTTTCGTTTCATCAATTGTAAAAGTTCCTGAAATTTCTGAACGACCACCTGCAATAGGTCCTGAAGTTACGCCTGGTGCAGAATAAACTACATCATCTAAAACAATAGCAATTGCGTTTTTTTGAGAAAACACTCTACCTGTTAATTCTTCCCAAACTTTAGCTCCTTTACCATTCATTTGCATAGAAACAGCAGGTTTTCCCATTTGATCAAAAGTATCGGCAGCATCTACTAAAACGCTTCCACTCATAGGAGGTGTATTCGTTCTATTTCCTTTAATAGCATATACCTCAATTGCTTCTGCTTCTTCATCTTTTGCTTTACCATACAAAAACTTGACATCTGCTAAATTAGCCGGTAATAATGCTTTTATGTCAGCTCTTCTTAAGTAAGCATTAACTGCTGCTGTATCTTTAGTAGCAATCATACCTATAATAGAGCCTCCTTGTTGCAATGGCATTAATTTATCAAATAACGGATTGTTTCCTTTTGCATTATTTGCTGAATCTTTTGATTTATCAACTAATAAATCATTTACTTTAGAAGATGTTTTAGTTTCTTTAACTACTGGTACTACTGCTTTTTCAGTTTTCTTTAAAGCTTCGTTAACTGTCATTAAATATGGAGCAACCTCATCTATTTTATAAGTTTCCCAAAACTCTAATTGAGCTGTAGAAGACAATAATCTTTTTGCGCGATCTACATCTTTAGCTCCTGGTAATTCTACTAAAATACGTCCTGTATTTCCTAATTTAACAATATTAGGTTGTGTTACACCAAATTTATCAATACGCTCACGTAATACTCCAAATGCACTTTGTACCGACTCATCTACTTTTTTAGCAATTATAGCTTTTACTTGTGAATCTGACATATTGAAGTTAATCTCATCTGCTAAATTTCTATTTCCAAAAACATCTGGAGATGCTAACTTAGTTCCTGAACCTACTGAAGCTTTTTCAAATGCTTCAAAAAAAGCATCTAGAAAAGATTGATTTCCTTGTTGATTTATCTTCGCTTCTGCTAAAGCCTTATTAAATATGGCATTTGATGTATTATTAGCTAAACCTTTTAATACATCTTTCACAGAGATTTGCAGGGTAACATTAATCCCTCCTTCTAAGTCTAAACCTTTGTTAATTTGCTTATCAGCTACTTCATTATAAGTAAAATCAGTAAACCCTAAACTAAAAACTTTTTGTTTACCAATTGAATCAAGATACTTAATCTCCTTTTCTTGATTTCCATTTGCAAATGCTTTTGCATCACTTTTAACTTTATTCGCTACAAAAGTGAAAGTAAGCTGGTAAATACTTACTAAAGCAAAGATGATTGCAAAAAACTTAATGAGTCCTCTATTCTGCATTCTTTGTAAAAAATTAATTAATTTGTTCTACGTTAGTTTTTGGTTAATAAAAGACTCCTAAATACAATAGGAGTATTTACTAAAACTTGCAAATATATAATTCTGAATACGATAAACCAATTAATTTCTAAAAATTATATCAAAAAAAAAGACTGTAATAGAACAGTCTTTCAACAAAATTAAATTGTGTATCATAATAATTCAGAAAGAGTATCATTCATATTACGCACTGCTAATGAAGACTTAATAAACAATTCATTTTCAAAATCATCTAATTTTATATCAATTATTTCTTCTATTCCATTTCGCCCTATAATACAAGGAACTCCTATACATAAGTCATTTTGACCATATTCTCCTTCTAAATAAGCTGAACAAGCAATCATTTTTTTCTGATTATTTAAAATAGAATCTACTAGATAGGCTACTGAAGCTCCTGGTGCATACCAAGCAGATGTTCCTAATAAGGAAGTAAGCGTTGCACCTCCTACCATAGTGTCTTTACTTATTTTATCAAGTTGTTCTTTTGATAAAAACTGCGATACAGGAATACCATTATAAGAGGCTAATCGCGTTAATGGTATCATAGTTGTATCTCCATGACCTCCAATAACCATAGCAGCAATATCATTTGTTGGTTTATCTAAAGCTAGAGCTAAATAGGTTTTAAAACGGGCACTATCTAAAGCTCCTCCCATCCCTATAACTCTGCTTTTAGAAATACCTAAAGTCTTATAAGTTAAATAAGTCATTGTATCCATTGGGTTTGAAACTATAATAAATACTGCATCAGGTGAATGTGCTAAAAGATTTTCAGCAACTGATTTTACAATTCCCGCATTAATACCAATGAGTTCTTCACGGGTCATTCCTGGTTTTCTTGGAATTCGGAAGTAATAACCACGACATCACTATTAGCTGTTTTAACATAATCATTAGTAACACCTACTAATTTAGTATTAAATCCAGTATTTGTTGCACATTGTGATATATCTAATGCTTTTCCTTCAGCAAATCCTTCGCGAATATCTAATAAAACTATTTCACTGGCAATACCTCTATAAGCCATAACATCCGCACATGTAGCGCCAACATTACCTGCTCCAACTATTGATACTTTCATAATAAATTATATTTCTCTGTTAAAATTCACTTTTTTAATTATCAAACCTCTCGAACAAGAAGCTTCTCTCGAATATACGAAAAAATACAATATCAATTCATTTATAAGAAAATTTATACAAAAAAAAAGACTGGATTTAAACCAGTCTTTTTTTTTTTGTATAAATTTTCATTTACGCATCAATATTAGCATAAATAGCATTTTTCTCAATGAATTCTCTACGAGGAGGAACTTCATCCCCCATTAACATAGAGAATACCCTATCAGCTTCTGTTAAACTATCAATTGTTACTTGACGTAATGTTCTATGTTCTGGATTTAATGTAGTTTCCCACAACTGTTCAGCGTTCATTTCTCCAAGACCTTTATAACGCTGAATATTAGCTCCACCTCCCAATTTCTCATTAATTGTATCGCGTTGTTTTTCATCCCACGCATACTCTTTTTATTTCCTTTTTTCACAAGATATAAAGGAGGAGTAGCTATGTATACGTGCCCTTCTTCTATTAATTCTTTCATAAAACGGAAGAAGAAAGTTAAAATAAGTGTAGAAATGTGACTACCATCAATATCAGCATCACACATGATTACTACTTTATGATATCTTAATTTTTCTAAATTCAAGGCTTTACTATCTTCAGCAGTCCCTACCGTAACCCCTAAAGCTGTAAAAATATTTCGTATCTCCTCATTTTCAAATACTTTATGCTGCATTGCCTTTTCTACATTCAAAATCTTACCTCTTAATGGCAAAATAGCTTGAAAATTACGATCACGTCCTTGTTTAGCCGTTCCTCCTGCCGAGTCCCCCTCGACAAGAAATATTTCACATTTTGTTGGATCTTGTTCTGAACAATCTGACAATTTGCCTGGTAGTCCACCGCCTCCCATAACGGTTTTACGTTGCACCATTTCACGTGCTTTTTTAGCTGCATGACGAGCTTGTGCGGCTAAAATTACTTTTTGAACAATAATTTTAGCATCATTTGGATTTTCTTCTAGATAGCTCTCTAACATTTCAGCTACTGCTTGTGATACTGGAGAAACTACTTCACGATTTCCTAATTTCGTTTTGGTTTGACCTTCGAACTGTGGTTCAGCAACTTTTACCGAAATAATTGCTGTTAAGCCTTCACGGAAGTCATCACCCGAAATCTCAAATTTCAATTTATCCAATAAACCAGAAGCATCGGCATATTTTTTCAACGTACGAGTTAATCCCATACGGAAACCTTGTAAATGCGTACCTCCTTCGTGGGTATTAATATTATTTACATATGAAAAAATATTTTCTGAATAACTATCATTATAAATTAAAGCTACTTCAACAGGTATTTCTCCTTTATCATTTTCCATAGAAATCACATGTCCTATGATAGGCACACGGTTTCCATCAAGGAATTTAACAAACTCTTTCAACCCTTCTTTTGAATGAAAAGTTTCTCCTAAATACTTACCTTCTTTATCTTGTTCTCTTTTATCTGTAAGAGTTATAGTTATTCCTTTATTCAAAAAAGCTAACTCACGCATACGAGCAGCAAGTGTATCGTATGAATATTCTAAGGTTTGTTGAAATATTGTCCCATCAGGTTTAAACCAAACAGTAGTACCTCTTTTATCAGTAGTTCCAATTTGTTTAACAGGATATTGTGCTTTACCTCTTTCATATTCCTGTTCGTAAATTTTACCATCACGGTAAACAGTCGCTTTCAAATGGTCAGAAAGTGCGTTAACACACGATACCCCAACCCCGTGAAGACCACCAGATACTTTATAGGAATCCTTATCAAATTTACCTCCAGCACCAATTTTAGTCATTACAACCTCAAGAGCAGAAACGCCTTCTTTTTTATGAATATCTACAGGAATACCACGCCCATTATCTTCTACTGTAATGGAATTATCTTCGTTTATAGTAACAAAAATAGTATCACAGTGTCCTGCTAACGCTTCATCAATTGAGTTATCCACCACTTCATACACTAAATGATGTAATCCTCTTACTCCTGTATCACCAATATACATGGAAGGGCGCATACGAACGTGCTCCATTCCTTCAAGTGCCTGAATACTGTCAGCAGAATAATTATTTTTTTTAACTTCTTCGCTCATAATATCTTTTTCGAAATTGTATTACTTTGTCTAACATGCAAATATAATGAAAAACAAAAGGTTTTAAAAGCGTTTAAAAAACTAACAACAGATAAGTTTTTACCAAAAACAGCTTAAACCAACTAAAAAACAGCTTAAACCAAATTTTTAACTAATTTATAAAATTGTTAAAATTAGAAATATTTTAAAAATCACTTTAAAAAGACCTTAAAAACTGCCTTGCTTATAAAATTAAAACAAAAAACCTCAATAGTAATACTATTGAGGCTTACACTTTCCTATTTTTGTACATCATTAGGAAAGTGAATCAGAACACAAAATAATCTTTTTTTATTTTTCATACGCATCATCATGTACAGCAGCTACCGCTCTACCAGATGGATCATTCAGTTTTTTGAAAGCTTCATCCCATTCTAAAGCTATTTTTGTACTACAAGCTACACTTGCTTCTTGCGGTACGCATAATGCCGCTGTATCGCTTGGATAATGCTCGCTGAAAATAGTGCGATAGTAATATTCTTCTTTGTTCATTGGTGTTTGAATAGGAAATCTAAACTTAGCATTAGCCAATTGCTCATCTGAAACCTCTTTATTTACGATTTCTTTCAAGGTATCAATCCAGCTATAACCTACACCATCGCTAAATTGTTCTTTTTGTCTCCAAGCTACACTTTCTGGCAACATATCTTCAAAAGCTTTACGTAAAACCCATTTTTCCATGCGCTCTCCATTAATCATTTTATCTTGTGGGTTAATTCGCATGGCTACATCCATAAATTCTTTATCCAAGAACGGTACACGCCCTTCAATGCCCCAAGCTGCCAAACTTTTATTGGCTCTTAAACAATCGTACATGTGTAGTTTACTTAACTTTCGAACCGTTTCTTCATGGAATTCTTTGGCATTAGGCGCTTTATGGAAATATAAATAACCTCCAAACAATTCATCAGAACCTTCTCCTGACAATACCATTTTAATCCCCATTGATTTAATAACACGAGCCATAAGATACATAGGGGTACTAGCTCTAACCGTTGTTACATCATAAGTTTCTAAGTTATAAATTACATCTCGAATAGCATCTAACCCTTCTTGAATCGTAAATTTTATCTCATGATGAATCGTTCCTAAATGATCTGCTACCTTTTGTGCTGCTGCCAAATCTGGAGAGCCTTCTAAACCTACAGCAAATGAATGCAATTGTGGATACCAAGCTTCTGATGTATCATCTGATTCAATACGACGACTAGCAAACTTTTTAGCAATAGCCGACGTAATTGAAGAATCCAATCCGCCTGAAAGTAATACCCCATAAGGAACATCACTCATTAATTGACGGTGAACAGCCGCCTCTAAAGCTTCTCGTATAGCCTGAATACTGGTTTCATTTTCTTTTACTGCATCATATTCTGTCCATTCTCTATCGTACCATTTTACGAGTTGACCATCACTGCTATGTAAATAATGTCCTGGAGGAAATAATTCAATTTTTGAACAATAGCCTTCTAATGCTTTTAGCTCAGAAGCCACATAAAAAGTACCATGTTTATCCCAACCTATGTATAAAGGAATAATCCCAACATGATCGCGAGCAATAAAATAAGCATCATTCTCAACATCATATAAAGCAAAACCGAAAATTCCATTCATTTCATCTACAAATGAAGATCCTTTCTCTTGATATAAAGCTAAGATAACTTCACAATCACTTTGTGTTTTAAAATCATATTTACCTTCAAATTGCTTACGTAATTCTCTATGATTGTATATTTCTCCATTAGCCGCTAAAACTAAATTTCCATTTGGACTAAATAAAGGTTGTTTCCCTGAAGCTGGATCTACAATAGCTAAACGTTCATGAGCTAAAATAGCCTTATCATTAGAAAAGATTCCGCTCCAATCAGGTCCGCGATGACGGATAATTTTAGCCATTTCTAATACTTGAGATCTTAAAGTTTCAGATTTTTGCTTTAAATCGAAGGCACATACAATTCCACACATATTTTTTATTTTTAGATATCTGAAGTCAGATTTTATTAACTGTTTATTTCTGAAGCAAAATTGAGATATTTAATTTTAATTTTAAACCTTAAAATCTATTTCAATTAAAATATAAAACAAAAAAAAGAACAAAACAAATAAAATGAAATCAAAAAACACAAAGAAAGATCTAAAAGTTTAAATCTGTAATCTCTTAGTTAGAAAGAATGCTTTTTAGGTTTTTTCTTATTATCAATAGATAATTATTGAATAACATTTTATAGCAATATCTATTCAAATCTATTTTTACAAATAGTAATCAATTTTATATACTACAACGACAAAAGAATCTAGTATAATTTAAACAAAATGAGCCCGATACAATATCGAGCTCATCGCCATAAAAATTAAGTTTAAATTTCTCTAAACTTTTAGGTATAACCTAAAATTTAGATCGTCTCTTTCTCTTTATAATTTTATTCTTGCATCTTTTTTTCTTTTTCAAAAAGAAGTTTAATATTTTCATATGAGTTAGTTAAAGCTTCTTCTATTTGAGTAGGATTAAGCCAAGCAACTTTTTCAATCCCTTCATCTAATTGACCTACTAATAAACCATCATAATTTGTTTTCATTTCATACCATTGTGTAATTTTCAAGCGGTATTTACCATTTCTTTTAAAAACATGATACGTTTTTTCAAGTTTTTTAGTAATTACGAGATTAGTAACTCCCGTTTCCTCTTCTACTTCACGAATAGCGGTTTCTTCTATCTCTTCTCCTTTATCAATTCCCCCTTTAGGCAGATCCCATTTTCCTCCTCTATAAATAAAAAGAACTTCTCCTTTACTATTGTATACTAAACCTCCTCCAGCAAAATTCACTTTAATTTTAGATTTGAGGGTATTTAGAATCTCTTTTTCATCGGGATGATACAAATAAGCCTTTTGAATTTTGTTTTGAAAATAGCTTACAATAAGCTGTTCGATATCAATACTTTCAAGTAAAAAAACTTGAAATCAGTTTCCTTGACAAATTGATTTGTCAGGAAAAGTGGTTTGTCGTTTACAAAAACTTTATACATTTGCAGTATGATTTTTAATAAAGATACAGCGAGTAAAACTGCCGAATTGCTTTTACAAATAAATGCAATTAAATTGAATTCTAAAAATCCTTTTACATGGGCCTCTGGTTGGAAATCGCCAATCTACTGTGATAACAGGGTATTACTTTCGTTTCCGGCAATACGAAATTACGTAAAAGATGAATTTGCAAAAACATCGAAAAACAATTTGGTAAACCTGATGTAATTGCAGGTGTAGCTACAGGAGCTATTGGTATAGGAATACTAGTAGCACAAGAATTAGGACTTCCTTTTGTATATGTACGCCCTGAACCTAAAAAACATGGTCGTAAAAACCAAGTAGAAGGTTTTTTACAAAAAGGACAAAATGTTGTAGTTGTTGAAGATTTAATTAGTACAGGAAATAGCAGTTTACTAGCGGTTGAAGCATTACGTAACGAAGGAGCTAATATTAAGGGGATGGCTGCTATATTTACTTATGGTTTTCCGGTTGCTGAAGAGAATTTCAAGGGAGCCAACGTTGATCTATTTACCTTAAGTAACTATGAAAATCTTTTAGAACTAGCCGTAACTAAAAAATACATCACAGAAAAAGAACACGATTTATTAACAGATTGGAGAAAGAATCCAGCTGAATGGAATATTGAAGTATAATATTTTAAAAAAATTGATATGAATTTAGAGAGCCCAAAAGTAACGGTATCAAAATCAGCAGAATATATATTTAACGAATTATCTGACGTTAAAAATTTCGAAAAATTAATGCCTGAAAATACGGCTAAATTTGAAGTAATTGATGAAAATTGTTTCGAATTTGGTTTAAAAGGTATGCCTGAAATTAAATTAGTAAAAAAGAATCAGTACCTAATTCAAAAATTATTTTAGGAGCTGCTTCTAGCAAACTACCTTTTACATTAACAGCTAATATAAACGAAACAGCTGCTGAATCTACTGATATTCAATTAATTTTTGATGGAGAATTTAATGCTATGATGGCTATGATGATTAAAGCTCCTATCACTAAATTTATTGAAACATTAGCTCAAAACATGAGTAAACTATAATTCTTATTAAGAGAAAATAATATAAAGACAACTGCCTAGCAGTTGTTTTTTTTTGAATTTTATTTAAAATTTTAATAACCAAACTCTTATTTTTTTGAAGATATTTAAAAAAAATCTATTTCACAACATTAACTTATAACTTTTCATTACCTTTGCGCCCAATTTAAAAATAAGTAATGAATAAATTTGAACAATTAGGTCTTAACGAATCGCTAGTGCTGGCGATTAAAGATCTAGGATTTGAAAATCCCTCTGAAGTACAAGAAAAAGCGATTCCTCTATTATTAGAGCAAGATACCGACATTGTTGCATTGGCGCAAACTGGTACTGGAAAAACGGCCGCATTTGGTTTCCCTCTTATTCAAAAGATTGACGCAGAAGACAGAACTACTCAAGCATTAATCCTATCTCCTACGCGTGAATTATGTTTGCAAATTACGAATGAAATTAAACTTTATTCTAAATACATCAAAAGTTTAAATACAGTAGCTGTATATGGAGGCGCAAGTATTAATGAGCAAGCAAGAGAAGTAAAAAGAGGAGCTCAAATTATTGTTGCTACTCCTGGACGTATGCAAGACATGATTAACCGCGGAATGGTTAACATAAAAAACATTTCAATCTGTGTATTAGATGAAGCAGATGAGATGCTTAACATGGGATTTTATGATGATATCTGCTCAATTTTAGCAGATACTCCAGAAGATAAAAATACTTGGTTGTTTTCAGCTACTATGCCTGCTGAAGTAGCAAGAATTGCAAAACAATTTATGCACTCTCCTCAAGAAATTACGGTAGGTCATAAAAATCAGGGTTCAACAAATGTTTCGCATGAGTTTTATTTAGTAAATGCACGCGATCGTTATGCTGCTCTAAAACGTTTAGCAGATGCTAATCCTGATATTTTCTCTGTAATTTTTTGTAGAACAAAGAGAGATACACAAGCAATTGCTGAAAAATTAATTGAAGATGGTTATAATGCAGCTGCACTACACGGTGATTTATCACAGGCTCAACGTGACGCTGTTATGAAGGCATTCAGAGGTCGCCAAATTCAAATGTTAGTAGCTACTGACGTTGCAGCACGTGGTATAGATGTAGATGATGTAACTCACGTAATTAATTACCAATTACCTGATGAAATTGAAACCTATACGCACCGTTCTGGTCGTACTGGTCGCGCTGGAAAATCAGGTACTTCAATGGTTATTATTACAAAAAGTGAATTACGCAAAATCAATCAAATAGAGCGAATCATTAAAACTAAATTTGAGGAAAGACCAATCCCTAGCGGAATTGAAATTTGTGAAATTCAATTATATCACTTAGCTAACAAAATAAAAGACGTAGAAATAGATCATGAAATTGATAACTACTTACCTGCTATCTATGATGTTCTTCAAGATTTAACAAAAGAAGAATTAATCAAAAAAATGGTATCAGTAGAATTTAATCGTTTCTTATCATATTATAAAAAATCACGTGATTTACATCAAGAATCTTCTGGAGGAAAAACTACAACTATTCCTACAGAGGGTGCTGTTCGCTATTTTATAAATATTGGTGCTCGCGATGGTTTTGAATGGATGGAACTAAAAGATTTCTTAAAAGAAAAACTAGAATTAGGTCGTGATGATGTCTTTAAAGTAGATGTAAAGGAAGGTTTTTCTTTCTTTAATACAGATGCTGAACATGTTGAATTAGTTATGAACACATTAAACGGCATTACATTAGAAGGACGCCGCATAAATGTGGAAATATCTAAAAATGATGGTTCTTCTAACAACAAACGTCGTGATCACGGCGGTAGAGGCGGAAAACGTGATGGTGGTGAACGTAGAGAAAGACGTGATGCTTCTGCTCCAAGAGGAGAAAGACGTGATGGAGGAGAAAGACGTGACAATGGAAGAAGAACTGATAGAAAAAACAGTTCTAACGACAGAGACAGAGCACCTAGAAACGAAAGACGTTCAGGAGGTGGTCGTTCAGACTCTTCTGGATCAGGTCGTAGAAGCCGTAGAAACTAATCATTTTTTAAGACTATATTTACAAAGCTGTTCATTTTTTGAGCAGCTTTTTCTTTTAAAGAGTTTCTCTTTTATTTTCAATAAAAGATGAAAACACAAATAAGATTGCTTTACTTTGCGTAAAAAAATATGCACGATTTTATCTACGACAGAAACTTTGACCAAATTATTTATGATAAATACGAATTAACCAACAAAGAGTTTGAGAATTGTTCTTTTATTAACTCTGATTTTACACAAGCTCTTTTTACTGGAACTACTTTCGTTGATTGTACTTTCAAAAATTGTAACTTCAAAGATGCCAAAATTGGTCACGTAGGTTTACGTAATGTGTTATTTATAGATAGCAACTTTACAGGTGTAAATTTCTCTATGACAGATCAAGTCATTTATGAATTTCATTTTACAAATTGTCTCTTAGATTACGCTCAGTTTTATAAACTTAAACTTAAAAAAATTCAATTTACTAATTGTAGCATGGTATCAGTAGATTTTATGAAAAGTGATTTAACAGAAGCTTTGTTTGACAACTGTAACCTTCGTTTAGCGGTTTTCTCTGACACAGATCTTACAAAATCTGATTTTTATTCTAGTCACAATTTTTCGATTAATCCCGAAAAAAACAAGTTAAAAAAAGC
Organism: Flavobacterium oreochromis; assembly: GCF_019565455.1. Taxonomy (NCBI): domain Bacteria; kingdom Pseudomonadati; phylum Bacteroidota; class Flavobacteriia; order Flavobacteriales; family Flavobacteriaceae; genus Flavobacterium; species Flavobacterium oreochromis. Next base: position 2,625,761 of record NZ_CP067377.1, on the reverse strand, counting down.
TATTTTTTCACAAGAAAATATTAAAGGGTTATTAGATAAATATGAAATCATTATAAAGTAGATATGATTTTATATGATCCAAAGGATTTTTTTATAATACCAATGACTATTTTAATCTTGATATTAGTAAAAAAATCGATTCTTTTTAAGACATAATTATAAACAAAAGTTTATTTTGAATTACATCAAATACTTTTTACTACAACAAAGTTAATCCGTAGTAGTTTTTATAAAATAATTTAACTAATAAGACAGTCTGATTACATTTTTTATACTAAAGAAAAATAATTTTACCTCTTATCGTGAACAACTAGTTTATGGATAAGAGGTAATATTTAGATCTACTGCAAATAAAAAAATTACATTTCAGTTATAATTTCATCTATTTCTAAACGTAATTTTGTTTTTATATGAGGCTGATTTACATCTTCCTGATCTCTTTTCCCTATAGCAACTGCAAATAACGGTTGATAGTCTGTTAAATCTAATATTTTTCTATATTTATCTTTTTCTATTCCTTCCATAGGAGTAGAATCTATTCCTAAACTAGCACAAGCTGATAAAAAATATCCTAAAGATAAGTAAACTTGATTTTTTAACCATGCTTTTATCTCTTCATCTGAAAGAGGTTTAACATATTGTTTATAATACCCTACTGCTCCTTCTGGCAATTTTTTTTCTATTTGTTCTTCAAATTTATGAATATCATCAATAACACTAAATACTACTGTATGACTTGATTCTAAAACTTTTGGTGCATTAAAATAAGAGGCTTCTGCAATACGTTTTTTAATTTCAGGATTTGATATAAAAGTAAAATGCCAAGGTTGACTATTAATAGATGATGGTGATAATTTTAATATAGCTTTTAACTTTTCAATTGTTTCTAATGAAAGTTTTTCATCAGGATTGTATTTTTTCGTTGTGTAACGCTGTTTTGCTAATTCTAAAAAATCCATACTTAAAATTTTAAATTAAACTATATTTTTTATAGTTGCAAACATATTTATAGTTTTTTATATTTGCAATAACGGTCAAAAAGATAGTAAAATGTACAAAATAGAGAATAAAATATTTCCTTGTAACACAAGTTTGACTATGAAATTTATTGGAGGAAAATGGAAAGCGGTTATATTAATTCATCTTTTTAGCAAAAAAAGGTATAGTGAATTACGAAAAGAAATACCTACGGTAACAGAAAGAACATTAAGTTTACAGCTAAAAGAATTAGAAGAAGATGGATTAATTTCAAGAACTGTTTTTTCAACTAAAGCTCCATTAAGAGTTGAATACGAGCTTACTGAATTAGGAAAAACCTTAATTCCTTTATTAAATGAAATCTCAAATTGGGGTAAATTTATTGCAGAAAAGCATCTTAATATAAAAATAGAATCTTGTATATCGGATCTTAAATCTTAACTTTACCATCTTCCATTGTAATAATTCTATGGGTTCGATTAGCAAAATCAGGATCATGTGTTACGATCAATAAGGTTTGATTAAATTCTTTTGCTAATTGATTAAAAATATTAAAAACTATATCACTATTCTTTTTATCTAAATTCCCTGTTGGTTCATCTCCCATAATAATAATAGGCTTATTAATAAGTGCTCTGGCAATTGCTACCCGCTGTTTTTGTCCACCACTTAATTGATTCGGCATTTTTAATGCTTGTTCGTGCATATCAAGAGTTCTCAAATGTTGAATAGCATTATATTCAATTTCTTCCTCAGAAAGTTTACCTAATTTTAACCCTGGAAGCATAACATTACGAAGTACACTAAATTCATTAAGTAAATAATGAAACTGAAACACAAAGCCTATTTTTTCATTACGTATTTGTGCCAATTCTACGTCTGTTTTACCCGTAATGAGTTGTTCATCCATAAATATTTGACCTTCATAATCTGTATCCATTGTGGAAAGTAAATACAGCAAAGTAGATTTTCCACAACCTGATTTTCCAACAATAGAAACAAATTGACCATATTCTATTTGCAAATCAATTGTTTTTAAGACCTGCATACGCACAGGATCGTCAAAATATTTGGTCAGTTTTTTAGTTTCTAAAACAATATTATTCATTATTTTCCTCTAATAATTTCTACTGGATCAATTTTACTAGCTTTTAATGCAGGAAATAAACCTGCCACAAAAGTGGTTATTAATGCAAATGTAATTCCTATAATATAAAAAATAGGGTTATAATTTATGGGAAATGTTTTAACTGTAGGTAAAGCTGCTGTATTAAATGGAATGATATCTATAATATTTGAAAATATAAAACCTAAAAGCAAACCTAAAACACCTCCTGTTATGCCTATAATCATAGACAACAACATAAAAATCCATTTTACATCATTTCCAGAAAAACCTGTAGCTTTTAGAATAGCAATACTATCCATTTTTTCAAAAATCATCATATTCAGAATATTATAAATCCCAAACCCTGCTACAATTAAAAGTACAATGCCTACTGCGTAAGATATAATACTTCTAATAGTTGTACCTGTTTCAAATTGCGAATTAGTTGTCTGATAATCAATAGCGTCTGTAGCGTATTTAATTCTATATTCTTTTGTCAAGACAGGAGCCTGTAAAATATCATAAATTTTCACCTGAATATCAGTAATATAATTTTTAGGAACTCCTAGTATTTTTTGTGCCATAGATAAAGAAGTATAACTAGTTATATCATCTATATCTGCAATGCCTATTTGAATAATACCAACAATTTTCATAGAAGTTAATCCTCCTTTTGGTGTCGTAATTTTAATAATATCTCCTTTTTTAAGTAACATTTTATCAGACAATCCTTTACCAATAATGATGCTATTATTTTGTTGTAAATTTTCTATCTTCCCTTCTATCATATAATCATTGAGCGCAAATAATTTTTGTTCTTTTAAAACATCAATACCATTTACAATTCCAGAAATTTCTATGGTCCCTGAATTAAAAAAAACAGGTGTATTAATTTTAGGAGCTACATCGTATACACGCGTGTCTTGCTTTAAACTTTGTATAATTGACTTAGCGTTGTAAATAGATCTTCCTTTATCTTTAGGCTTTACAGATCTAATAAAGTTAACATGATCTTTATAGTCTTTAGAAATAGTTACAGGTTGATTTTTAGAAGGTTTTATTTCATTATATAAACGAACATGTGGTGTTCTATTAATAATCAAACCATCTAATAAATCATTCATACCATACATAAAGCTTACTAGGGTAATAAACATTGCGATACCAAACATCACTCCCGCTCCTGCTATAATGGTTTGTTTAAGCCTTGAACGCATTAAATGTAATGCAATAGAAAAGATTAATTTAAAATTCATCACTTAGGTAAATAAATGGTTTCTTCTACTTTTAATCCACCAATTACTTCTACATTTTGGTAATCGCTTAAGCCTATTTTTATTTTCCGTTTTTCATCTTTATTGACTAAAACATATTCATTTTCTATTAGGTAATTTCTTGGTATAGTTAATACGTTTTTACGTGTTTTTATTATAATATTCGCTTCTGCTGTTAGGTTAGGATATAATTTTTGTGGTGGTTTTACAAAATGAGCTTCTATTTTAAATGTACGTGAACGGGCATCCATAATGGGATATATTTTATTAATAGTAGCTTGAAAAACCTCTCCTTTATAACTATCCATTGTTATTAAAACTTTTTGTCCAACTTCTACTCGAACCATATCATTTTCGTCTACATCTAGTTCTAGTATATAACTATCTTTTTACCTATAATAGCTAAAGCTGTTTGCGGATTTATGACAGTTCCTTCTTTTACTAAAACATCAAATAATTCGCCAGAAAAAGCACTTTTAACAGTAAAATCATTTTGTGTTTTCTGATTAATTTTTAAATTCACATCATTACGATTTTGTTCGTTCTTTAATTGCAACTTTAATTGTGATAACTGCTTAATAGCTGTAGCATAAGCTAATTTCGCGTTTTTAAAAGATAATTCTACCTTTTCAAAATCAACTTCAGAAATAGCGTTATATTCTTTTACATTTTTACTTCGGTTATAAACAGATTCATCTAAAGTTAATTTATCTCTGGCACTTTGGACACGTAATTCAGCTTCTGCTATTTTATCTTGAATATACCTATTACTTTCTTGGCTAATTTCATAAGACAAACGAGCATTCTCAGTAGCTAAATTAGCTTTCTCGTTTTCTATTTGAAACAATGATTGTCCTTTTGAAATAGGTTGTCCAACCTTTACTTTTATATCTTGTAAGATACCTGTTACTGTACTGAAAACAATATATTGTTTATCTGCTTTTACCACTCCTGATGCGTAAACACTTTCTGTAACAGTTCCTTTTTTAGGATACATTTCTTCTGTTTCTCTTTTAGAACAAGAAACTATAGAAAACAATGAAATCAATAATATTTTTTTCATTTAGAATAATTAATTTCCGAAGAATAAATTTACGGAATTACTTGTTTTCATCTGTGACTTTTATCAGTTAATTCTATGTTTTTTAAAATTTTGTCTACTTAAAACAAAAATAGAAACTTCTTCAGTTCTTCTATTTTTTTTAAAAAAAAGAGTACAACATAGCATTTCACAACTTTTATCTTATCTGTATAACAATAATCTAAATAAAAAGAAAGTTAACTAAGGTGATAAATTAAAATTTTAAAGTGCCGTTTGATTATTTTCATAACTTTATAATTTATATGTTAGGAACTTAAGTTAAAAAATAAACAACTGAAATAAAATCAATTTCACACGATTCCTTTATTAATTTGAGTTACTTAATTTTAATATTTTTTTAATGGATTTAAATCAATTAGATACACTTATTTCTCAATTTTCTTTAACTAAAAAAATGCCGGCTTTATTTTTAGGTCACGGAAGTCCTATGAATGCTATTGAAGAAAATCAATTTGTAAGACAATTCCGAAAGATAGTTACTAGTATACCAAAACCTAATTCTATTATATGTATTTCAGCGCATTGGTATACTAACGGAACTAAAGTTACTGCAATGAATTTTCCTTCTACAATTCATGATTTTAAAGGGTTTCCTAAAAAACTTTATGATATACAATACAATGCTCCTGGAAATCCTAAATTAGCTCAATTAACACAAAACTTATTATTTCCTTTCAGTATTAATTTAGATCATGATTGGGGCCTCGATCATGGCACTTGGAGTGTCATTAAGCATTTATATCCAAATGCTGACATTCCGATCATTCAATTAAGTATTGATTATAATAAATCTACTGAATACCATTTTAAATTAGCTCAAAAGCTTCAAAAGCTACGCGAACGAGGTATTTTAATTATTGGTAGTGGAAATATCATACACAATCTTCATTTACTTGATTTTAAAAACATAAACAAAATAGATTATGGCTATGACTGGGCATTAGAGGCTTTTAATACTTTGAACGAGTATCTTTTGAATGGTAATTATAAGGCTTTAATAGAGTACGAAAAAAAGAAAAATTTTTACGTCTAGCTATCCCTACTCCTGATCATTTTCTACCTCTATTATATATATTAGGTCTTCAAGACAAAAATGAAAATTTAAGTCTATTTAACAATCATTTAGTAGGTGGATCACTCAGTATGACAAGTGTAAAAATTGGATAATTAAATTAAAAACATTATGAATGAAATTTTATTAAAAACCTTACTTTACACCTGTATTCCTTTAACAACTTTTGTCATAGGTGGTTTTATTGCTACTTATTTTAAACCTAATGCTACTTTTAGAAGCATCATTCTTCATTTTGCTGCGGGTGTTGTTTTTTCTGTAGTAGCTATTGAATTACTTCCTGATATTATCAAAAGACACCAACCTCTGTATGTAACTATTGGCTTTTTAATAGGAACAGTATTAATGTTATATATAAAAGATTTTACTGAAAAAGACGAAAATAAGCATAAAACTACGAAAGTAATTCCTAAGATTCCTATTTCTTTTTAGTAGCCATTGGAGTAGACATTCTTATTGATGGATTTTTATTAGGAATTGGTTTTACTTCTGGAGTAAAAGCTGGCTTGCTTTTAACTATAGCTTTAGCACTTGAGATGTTTTCAATGGGTATGGCTGTAGCTTCTGAATTAGCGAATGAAAGTATAACGAAAAAAAGATCTTTATTTCATATTATAGCTTTATCTAGCTTATTTCTTATTAGTGCTACTTTGGGAGGTACTCTTTTACAGAACCTTTCCAATAATTGGATGGAAGTAGTATTATCATTTGGACTTTCTGCATTACTGTTTTTAGTAACCGAAGAATTATTAGTAGAAGCTCATAATGAAACGGATAAACCAATGTATACAGCAACTTTTTTCATAGGTTTTTTAATTTTTTTAATTTTAGGAATGACTATTTAACTCTTGTTTTATGCCTTATCCATAAATATTTAGCTTTTTAATCAATATAAAACACTGCTTTTACAATATAAAAAAACTTACTTGCTTCTTTTTATTTTGCTTAACAACAAAATGATTTATTAAAACCTGCTATTTTATTTCCATTCCAATACAATTCCCGATTCTAAAATGAATGTTTGCAGTATCATTGCTTTTTAAGTGAAAACTATAAAATCTTCATTTACTGTTTTTTCTAAATCAAATTTTTGATTTTAGATTCAATTTCACTTTAGCTTCTGATTTTGTTTTATTTATATAATAGAGGTAGGTCAAAACTTGTAATAACAATAGTTAAAATTGACAAAGAGATCCATTTAGACTAAACTTTCATTAATAAACTTGCTATTTATTAATTTAAGCATCAGGTTGCGTTATTTCAACATTACTAGTAATAATTATGTTAATCTAATTTTATTTTAGAGTATAAGTTGTAGAACAAAAAAATATTCTACAACTTAATTTATATATCATCTAGTTATTCTTACAGCTTCAGGCACTAAGCTAGTGTAATCTCCTCCATTACGTACAACATCACGCACTATACTAGAAGAGATAAATGATGTATCAGGTGCTGTTAAAAGAAATACAGTATCTATTTTTGATAATAATCTATTTGTATGCGCAATTGCTTTTTCAAATTCAAAATCAGCAGGATTTCGGAGTCCTCGCAAAATAAAATCAGCTTCTAAACGCTTACATAAATCAATTGTTAATCCTTCATAAGACACAACGGTAATTTTATCTTCGTACTTAAATGTTTCTTCTATAAAACTAATACGTTCTTCTAAAGAAAACATATATTTTTTATCTGCATTAACTCCTATAGCTATTACAATTTCATCAAATAAAGGAAGGCTTCTTTCTATAATATCAATATGCCCTAAAGTTATTGGATCAAAAGATCCAGGAAAAACTGCTTTTCTCATTATTTTCTCCAAATTAATTTTCTTTGAAATGCTAATTGAATTTCGTTATCTAACATTTCGCTAAAATCTAGCTTTGCGTATTGAGCTTGTTGCGGAAAAATACTCTGTGGTGATAAACCAGGATTTGTATTCATTTCTATAAAATGAGGAATTTCATTCATAATAATAAAATCTGTTCTAGAAAAACCACTCATTCCTAAAGCTTCATAAACTTTTCTAGCTGTTTGTTCTACTTTTATACGCACCTCATCAGTTAATCTTGCTGGAGTAATTTCTTCTGATTTACCAAGATATTTAGCTTCGTAATCAAAAAAATCTGTTTGGGAAACAATTTCAGTTATACCTAATACTTTGGTTTCTCCTTTGTAATTAAATACACCTACTGAAATTTCAGTACCTTGCAAAAAAGATTCAATTAATATATCACTATCTTCTGCAAATGCAAATTCTAATGCTTTATCAAACTGGCTTAAATCAGTTACTTTAGAAACACCTAAGCTACTTCCCGATTGATTAGGTTTTACAAAAAAAGGTAATCCTAATTCATCTACAATCGTATTTTTATCTATTACCATTCCTTTTGAAAGATAAATAGATTTTGCTTTAGGGATATCAAACTTAGCTAAGACAGAAAGAGTATCACGCTTATTAAATGTTAATGCTGATTGATAAAAATTACATCCTGTATAAGGAATTTCTAATAATTCCCAATAAGCCTGAAGATGTCCATCTTCTCCCGGTGTCCCATGAATTGTATTTACAATTACATCAAACTTTATTTTTTGTCCGTCTAGTGTAAATGAAAAATCTGATTTATCCAGTAAATACTTTTGATCATTTACTAAAACAGACCAGCCTTCTGCAAGAATATGTACTTCATAAGCTTCGTACTTGTTCTGATCTAAATTACTCAATATCAACTGACCACTACGCAACGAAATTACACTTTCGTTCGAATAGCCTCCCATTACCACAGCAACTTTCATATGTATATATTTATCTTTATAAAATCATTTTAAAAGTTTTAAAAACTCTTTTTTATTCAAAATCTCTTCAAACAAAAATATCATTTTTTTTCAAATGAATTCGCTTTACTATTTTTATATCTTTGCATTTGTTGCTTTTTTATTATAAAAAACAGCACAAAAATAATAACCCATTGAAAATTAGCATTTTTAATATGAGCTGGAAACGATTTTTACTTAGTTTTACTTTTTTTAAGCAACTATTTTTCGCATTTTTAATAGTATCTGCTTCTTTATTTATCTTTATGCAGTGGATTAGCTTTACAACTAATCATGGAGAAGAAATCACTGTCCCTAACCTAAGTAAATTAACGTTAGAAGAAGCAGAAGAAAAGCTAGATGAATTAGACCTCGATTATGAACTATTAGACACTACTGATTACAATCCTTCATTTCCTAAACTTTCTATTGTTCAGCAAGACCCTAAACCAGGTAGCAAAGTAAAACAAAACCGTGTCATCTATGTAAAAATCAATGCAGAAGAATACGCTAAAGTAAGACTTCCTGATTTAATTCAAAAAACGTATCGTCAGGCTGTTCCTACCCTTAACGCACTAGGACTATCAGTAGGAGACACTACCTATGTTCCTAATCTTGCAAAAGATATGGTCTTAGAAATGAATATTAATGGTAAACCAATAAGACCTGGCCAACAAGTTTTAAAAATGACTCGCATTAATCTTGTACTAGGTGATGGAAAGATAGGCTTTGAAGAAGAGGATACAGATCCAGAAAATCAACCCATAGACTCTACTGTTACGGAATAATAATGGCGATCACATTTATAGAAAAAGAAGAGGAATGGGAAGATGATTTATATGAACATTATAAATTTTACATTCCTAAAGGACAGGGTGCAATACGTGTAGATAAATACTTAATGACTAGTATAGAGAACACTACCCGTAATAAAATACAACAAGCTGCTGAAAAAGGTTTTATTTTAGCAAATGATGTACCTGTAAAATCCAGTTACAAAATAAAACCATTTGATCAAATAAAGGTTGTCTTGTCACACCCTCCTTTTGAAAATAAAATTATTCCTGAAAATATTCCTCTGAATATTGTATACGAAGATGATTCTGTCATAGTTATTAATAAACCCGTAGGGCTAGTAGTCCATCCTGGTCATGGAAACTATACAGGAACTTTGGCTAACGCATTAGCTTTTCATTTTGAAAATCTCCCTATGAATTCGAGTAATCGACCAGGGTTAGTACACAGAATAGACAAGGACACTTCTGGCTTATTAGTTGTTGCTAAAACAGAACAAGCTATGGCTTATTTAGCCAAACAATTTGAAGAAAAAACCACAGAAAGAGAATATATTGCAATTGTGTGGGGTAATGTAGAAAAAGATTACGGTACTATTGAGGGAAATATAGCTCGTCATGCTACTGACCGCATGCAGATGGCTGTATACAATGACCCTTTAATAGGTAAACACGCTGTAACGCATTACAAAGTATTAGAACGATTAAGCTATATAACTGTTGTATCTTGTAAATTAGAAACAGGTCGTACCCATCAAATACGTGTTCACATGAAGCATATAGGGCATACTTTATTTAATGATGAACGTTATGGTGGAAATCTAATTCTAAAAGGGACTACTTTTTCAAAATATAAACAATTTGTAGAAAATTGCTTTAAAATTTTACCTCGCCAAGCTCTTCATGCTAAAACGTTGGGCTTTGAACATCCTGTTACAAAAGAATTTATGCGTTTTGATACGGAGTTACCAGAGGATATGGTTGAATGTATTGAAAAATGGAGAGTCTATGGAAAATCTAATATTTTAGATTAAGTTACTTTAAATTCTAAAAAATAGCCCAAAATTAAAAATTCAACATCTATTTATTACTTCTATAAATATAGAATTTTATGATAAACATCTTACAATTATATTATATTTTGACTATTTAAGTAAAACTCTAAAAAGTTCATTATTCTAACTAGAGTAAACTAAACAGTATTTTTTAAGACTTTTGGGACTAATTTATTATTTAGAGATACATGATGATTCCGTTTGATAATTTTATAATTAATAAGTTTTCTATTTTTGTTATCAATAAGTATTTACTTATATTCGTTTATTAAACCTGAAACCATGAATAAAAAAAGGATCTTATTAAGCATTCTTTCTACATTATCTTTAAGTTGTTCAAGCCAAAAAGATGTAACTAAACTAGATAATAACAATAAAAATATAGTTATAACTTATTTAAATAGTATAACTGAAAAAGAGCTTAAAAACCACTTATACACTATTGCTTCTGATGAAATGCAAGGCAGAAATACAGGAGAAGAAGGGCAAAAAAAGGCAGGAAAATATATTATTTCAGAATATCAAAAAAACAATATTCCTTTCCCAAAGGAAACGACTTCTTATTATCAATCTATTCCTTCTTCTTATTTCCAAAAAGCTTTTAGTCCTCGTTTAGGAAATTCTGAAAACATCTGGGCTTTTATAGAAGGTAAAGAAAAACCTAAAGAAATAGTAGTTGTATCTGCTCACTATGATCACATAGGAGTAAAAAATGGTGAAATTTACAACGGAGCTGATGATGATGGTTCAGGTACCGTATCTCTATTAGAAATAGCAGAAGCTTTTCAAAAGCAAAAATTGAAGGACACGGTCCTAAACGTTCTATTTTATTCCTACATGTAACAGGTGAAGAGCACGGATTACATGGTTCACGTTTCTATTCAGAGAATCCTCTCTATCCCTTAAAAAACACAATTGCAAACGTAAACATTGATATGATAGGACGTAGAGATGAAATTCATAAAGATTCAAACAATTATGTGTATATAATCGGTTCTGATTACTTATCAAGTGACTTATACAACATTGTTGAAAACGCTAATTCAAATTTTACAAATCTAAAATTAGATTATAAATATAATGACAAGAGCGATCCTAATCGTTTTTACTATCGTTCAGATCATTATAATTTTGCAAAACATAATATCCCTTCTGTTTTTTTATTTAATGGTACCCATGAAGATTATCACAAACCAACTGATGATCCTGAAAAAATAGAATATGATGCTTTAACAAAAAGAGCTAAGCTTGCCTTTACCATCATATGGGATTTAGCCAATAGAAATGAAAAACCTATTGTAGATAAACTTTAAATAAAAAAGCATTGCTAAATTGATTGCAATGCTTTTTTATTGTTTTATTTTATTTTGTTTTATCCTATAATTTTAACTCCTCTGATAAAAATCCATTTCATAAAAATCTTTTCCCCATCACGCGTAGTAACTGCTTGAAATTTGGGAGCTAAAATAGTACTTACTACAAAAGCAGTCATTGGAATCAACCATCCATTTAAACCAGTGTACTGAGTTACTAGATAACGTGTTAAAAAAAGAGAACACCGAAGGATAAAAATTATATAAAAAGGTTTTTATTTTTTTGTTCATAAGTCATTTTTTAAGGCTTTATACTGTATATATACAGAAAGGGATTATAAACTTTTATTTCATCTAAAAATAAACAGTCTCTTTTTTTTAAAACACGCAACGGCGGTATCAATAAACACCTTAATATGTAATTACACAGAAAGCATTTGTTACAAAAAGAGAGAGATCATTTCTATAATTAATCTTTGAGAGACCTATAAAAAGAAAAATATAGCAATTTAAACAACACTTAACAATGATATTAAGATATAACTTTAAAAGATGCTAAATATTTATTTTTTTTTAGTGATAAATTATTTTGTATCTAAAAACTTCCCTTTTTACTCCCCTCATACATTTCAAACTTAGCTAAGCGAGATTCTAACTTTCCATTAAATAATTTAATTTTTCTTGAGGGTTTTAACCCTACGTACTTTAATGCTTCCATATTTCCTGTTATAAACCAAGCATTCGTATTAGGATAATTTTGTTTTAAGGTATCTCCTATTTCTCTATAAAAGCGTTCTAAATGAATATCAAGACGTTCTCCATAAGGTGGATTAAACACCATATGTAATGGTCCTTCTAATGTTTTTTTAGTTTCAAAAAAGTTTTGTTCTCGAATAATTATATATTCATCTAAATTAGCTTGTGTAATATTCGTTCTAGCTTTTATTACAGCACTTGGAGCTTTATCATAACCTATAATTTTATGATGAAATTCTCTTGTCTTATTTAATAAAGAATCCATTATTTTATCAAATAAGTCATCATCCCAATCTACCCATTTTTCAAAAGCAAATTCTTTACGGTTAATATTAGCTGGAATATTACAAGCTATCATAGCTGCTTCAGCCAGAATTGTTCCTGAACCACACATAGGATCCATAAAATTACAACTGCCATCCCATCCTGATAATAATAAAATACCTGCTGCTAAAACCTCATTTATAGGAGCTATATTCGTAGCTGTCTTGTAACCTCTATGATGTAAAGAATCACCAGAAGAGTCTAATGAAACGGAACAATTTTCTCTATCAATATGTATATTAATACGTACATCAGGACGTTCTTTATCAATACTAGGACGATGTCCAAATTTTTCTTTAAACTGATCTACAATAGCATCTTTACATTTTAATGCTACGAATTGTGAATGATTAAAATATTCAGAATGCACTGTCGTATCAATCACAAAAGTTTGATTTGCCCCAAAATATTGTGCCCAATCTATCTGCTGAATCCCCTTATACAAACTGGATTCATTGTACACTCTAAAGTGATGAATGGGTTTTAAAATTTTTAAAGCTGTACGCAATGCTAAATTTGCTTTATACATAAAACCTTTATCTCCCACAAAACTCACCATTCGAGTTCCTATTTCTACTTTTTGAGCACCTAAAATTTGTAGCTCTTTTGCCAACACTTCTTCCAATCCAAAAAGTGTCTTAGCAATCATTTTAAAATTATTTTCCATAAATTATTTTAAATTCCAAATATTGAAAATTATAAATTTCCAATCTCAAATTTCAAATAATTTTATACATGAATTTTTAAATCTGAAATTGGAATACAAAAATACTTTAAATTTGCATGTAAATAAATATAAATGTCAGAAAACAGAAATACAACTACAGAAAATTGGTTTGAAACTTGGTTTAATTCTCCATATTACCACATTCTTTATAAAGATCGAAATGATGAGGAAGCACAATTATTTATGGATAATTTAACCCATTATTTAAACTTACCAGAAGAGGCTAAAATTTTAGATTTAGCTTGCGGAAAAGGTCGCCACTCTATCTACCTAAATCAATTAGGATATGATGTTACAGGAGTTGATCTAGCAGAGAATAGCATTATAGAAGCATCAAAATCTAGTAATAACAAATTACGCTTCAAGGTACACGATATGCGTAAACATACAGAAGAAAAATATGATGCTGTACTAAACCTTTTTACAAGCTTTGGCTATTTTGAAAATGAAAATGATAATCTAAAAACCTTAATAGCAATAAAAGAAAGCTTGACCGAATATGGTTTTGCTGTTATTGATTTCTTAAATGCAAATTATATTATTAACAACCTAGTCCCAGAAGAAACAAAAACTGTTAATGAAATTGTTTTTCATATTAAAAGATATGTAGAAAATGGACATATCTTTAAAGAAATTTCCTTTGAAGACAAAGGTGAGAAATATCATTTTATAGAAAAAGTACGTGCTCTAAGATTAGAAGACTTTGAAAAAATGATGGAAGAAGCAGGTATTTATCTTTTAGAGATTTTTGGAGATTATAAGCTACGTAAATTCTACAAAAACGAATCAGAACGATTAATAATGATTTTTAAGTAACGTTTATTTAGTCATTTGATAATTCGTCTAATCACGATATATTTTATTGACATAAATAAACAAATAAACATGATGATATATTTAGTACCTTTTTTATCAGTTGTATTAGGCTATTTAACAGCTGTTATTGTACAACCAAAAAATAAAAAAAATTTAAAACTCTTGCTGGCTTTTAGTGGTTCCTTTCTATTAGCATTAACGGTTTCTCATTTACTTCCTCAAATTTTCACTGGAATAAATATGCAAAATGGAGAGCATTTGCATAATGATATAGGAATCTTTATTATGGCTGGAATCTTATTCCAGATTATTTTAGAATATTTTTCACAAGGAGCTGAACACGGACATGTTCACGGACATAATCATTTGCTACACATCCCTTGGGCTTTATTTATAAGTTTATGCTTACATGCTTTATTAGAAGGTATGCCTATCAGCCAACACCCACATATAGCTTGGGGAATATCAATACATCATTTTCCTATTGCAATTATTTTGACTACTTTTTTAATCCAGTCTCATCTTAATAAAAGTCAAATTGCTATATTCATGTTAAGCTTTGCTCTAATGACTCCTATTGGAACTTTTATTTCATCTTATACTGTTTTTTTAATTCCTTATCATAAGGAAATAACGGCTTTTGTTATTGGTATTCTTTTTCATATATCTTCCACTATTATCTTTGAAAGTAGTGAGGGACACAAATTTAATTTAGCAAAACTCATTGCCATTATATTAGGTATTATCTTAGCTTATTTCATGTAAAATATGCAAAAAACGATCACCTTACTTTTAATTTTAGTAGTTATAATCTCTCTATATATTTATCTAAATTCTTTCATTTTAGAAATGAGACAACGAGCTATTTACTACATCTGTAAAAAAACAAATGAACTAATTAAATTTTTAAATAAAAAACACCAACTTAAAATTAAAGTCTTTACAGAAATTTCAGATACTTTTTGGTATTTTAGAGGTATAAAAAATAAAAAAGATAGCTTAAAAATTTCAATTTACTTTTAGACTCTAAACTTCAATTAATTTCAGGAATAGTATTAATTAAGATATTTAATAGAACAATTCACAAAAAAGAAGTTTTAGTTTTACGATTAACAACTAACGTTATACGGTATTATTGCACCTATTTTTTCAAGCTTATACCTATCAAACCAATTTAGATTTTAGCAAATTGAAAGAAAAAATGACCTTTACAAAAACCACTGAACAAGCATCTAAATACGAGCATTTAGAAAAAATGTCAATTCATGATTTATTGACTAATATTAACAATGAAGATAAAACAGTTCCTTTAGCTATTGAAAAAGCATTACCTCAAATTGAAGCATTAATTAGTCAAATTGTTGAAAAGATGAAAATTGGCGGGCGTTTATTTTATATAGGAGCAGGCACTTCTGGAAGATTAGGAATTGTAGATGCCTCAGAATGTCCTCCAACATTTGGAGTCCCTTTTGATAAAGTTATAGGATTAATTGCTGGTGGAGACACAGCTATTCGAAAAGCTGTAGAATTTGCTGAAGATGATCCTGAACAAGCTTGGAAAGATTTAACAGAATGGAATATTAATGTTCATGATGTAGTAATTGGAATTGCGGCTTCTGGAACAACCCCTTATGTATTAGGTGGATTAGAAAAATGTAATGAAAAAGGAATTATCACTGGTGGAATTACGTGTAATGCAGGAAGTCCACTAGCTTTAACATCTAAATTCCCTATTGAAATAGTAGTAGGTCCTGAATTTGTTACAGGTAGTAGCCGTATGAAAGCTGGAACAGCCCAAAAATTAGCTTTAAACATGATTTCAACCACTACGATGATACAATTAGGTCATGTAAAAGGAAATAAAATGGTAGATATGCAACTTAGCAATATAAAACTAATTGATCGTGGAATACGAATGATAATGAGCGAAATCACAATAAATTATGAAGAGGCTGAAAAACTTTTAAAAAAATACGGTAATGTTAGAGAGGCTATTTTAAATTACAAAAAGTAAATTAACTACTAATACTCAAAAATAAATCATAAAAAATGTCAACAAATAAAGATATTTTACTAAAAGGAATAAAAACATTAGTAATGGCCTTACCTCTTATGCTTATAGGTCCTTCTGTGATTTTTAGCTCATTTAAAAATCAAACTCACCCTTTTTACATACCTGTTTTAGGCTTAGGTATTATCCTATGTTTTCTTTCGATATATCTCATATTTAAAGGAATTCAAACTATAATGAAAAGTCTATTTGATGAAGATAAGAACATTAATTAGCTTCTTTATTTACAATAAATTTATTTTAGAAATTTTCAATAAACGGCTTAAAAATGTAGATTAAATCTACTATTTTAAATAAGAAAAGATTATATAACTAACCAAGAAGTAAAAGATATTAATGGAAATAACGAATTCTTATTTAGGAAGCATAAAAAAGCAAATGCTCTATTACAAAACTATTGCGGATAAAGCTATAGAACAATTAGAACCACAACAGTTATTCATTACATCTAATGAAGACACTAATTCAATTGCCATAATAATAAAACATATAGCTGGTAACATGATATCACGTTGGACTGATTTTCTTACTTCTGATGGAGAAAAAGAATGGAGAAATCGTGATGATGAATTTGAAAACAAAATTGCTACCAAAGAAGAACTTTTAATTTTATGGGAAAAAGGCTGGAAATGCTATTTTAATGCTATTAACTCTTTAAACTCTGAAAATTTAAATCAAATAATTTATATCCGTAACGAAGAACATACAATCATAGATGCTATGAATCGTCAGTTAGCGCATTATCCTTATCATATTGGGCAAATTGTATTTTATGCCAAAATGCTAAAAAATGGAGATTGGGATAATTTATCTATTGCTAAAAACCAATCAAAAGAATATAATACTCTCAAATTTTCGAATAAAAATATTTCACAAACCTCTTAAACTAGCATTAAAATGTTAAAATATTTCATGATACTATTAACTTTTACTTTTGCTTCTTGCTATAATGTAGAACGCAATTGTAATGATTTTAAAACAGGAACTTTTAGATTTAACCAAAAAATTGAAGGCATTAAACATTCTTCTACTTTTACTCGTAATGATTCTTTACAAATAGAAACTTTTGAAGGAAAAACAGATACAGCTAAGGTAAGATGGATAAATGATTGTGAATATATACTTCAAAAAGTAAATCCTAAAAATCTAGAAGAAAAAAAAGCAATTCAAATTAAAATACTGAGCACTAATCAGAAAGGATATTTTTTTGAATATTGTTTTGTAGGAGAATCAAAAAAACAAAAAGGTTTTGTAACAAAAACAAAATAGTCACGTATAATGATTGTAAATTCAAACAGACAAAATGGAAATATTATTTAACCCAGATGCTTGGATAGCATTATTAACTTTAACATTTTTAGAAATTATTTTAGGAATTGATAACATTGTATTCTTATCAATTGTATCCGGAAAATTAAAAGAAGAAGAACAACCTAAAGCGCGCAGAATTGGTTTATTATTAGCGATGGCTTTTCGCATTGTTTTATTATTTGGTATTACATGGGTTTTAAGCTTACAAGAAGTATTATTTCATTTTGATTGGGGATGGTTTCAAGCAGGTATAACAGGACAAAGCCTTATTATTTTTGGAGGAGGATTGTTTTTATTATACAAATCAGTATCTGAAATACATCACAAATTAGAAGGGGAAGAAGATGGAGAAACTGGAAAAGCAAGTAATAGCTTATCTGCTGCTATTTTTCAAATTGCTGCTTTAAACTTAGTCTTCTCTTTTGACAGTATACTAACAGCTGTAGGCTTAGTAAGTATGAAACCTTCTCCTGAAGGTTTTGGGTACGAAGGAGCTTTAGTTATTATGATCCTTTCTATTATCATTTCAATCGTTATTATGATGATATTTGCTGGTCCTGTAAGTAAATTCGTAAACAACCACCCAACTATTCAAATCTTAGGATTATCATTCTTAATTTTAATTGGAGTAATGTTGTTAGCTGAAGGAGGTCACCTAGCTCATATGGCATTTTTTGGCGGTACAGAGGTACATAGCATCCCTAAAGGTTATTTATATTTTTCAATCTTTTTCTCTTTATTTGTTGAGTTTTTAAATTTAAGAATGAAAAAATCTAAGAATCCTGTCAAACTTCACAACAATAAAATAGCAGATGCTAAATTAGAGGATCAAGATTTCACTAATTAATAATTTAGTAATAATTGAGCTCGATGTTATCGAGCTCAATATATTTTAAAGCAACTTTTTTTGACTATTAAACCTCTTTTTTAAAAAGGGAAAATATACTATAAAAAAGAGGTTTTTTAAAAAACCTCTTTTAAAAACTATATAACTAAAACTAGATCTTTAATCTATTCTAAATTAAATAGAATATTTTTTCAAAAGAATACTATATTAATCAAAAAATGACCTTTCTTAATTTTTATTCTTTTGAAATACTATTTAATTAGTTTTAACAACTAATCGGAATCCTTCACCATGAATATTAAGTATTTCAACATTTTCATCGTGTTTAAGATATTTACGTAACTTAGCTATATAAACATCCATACTACGTGAAGTAAAATAGTTATCATCACGCCATATTTTAGTCAAAGCTAACTCACGTGGCATTAAATCATTTTCATGTAAAGCTAGCATTTTTAACAGTTCATTTTCTTTAGGTGAAAGTTTTACCGGCTCATCACCTGGATAAGTTAAAAAGCGTAGTTTAGCATTTAGATGAAATTTACCTATTTCAAATTCATATTTACTTGCATCCCCTTTAATTTCAGAAGCTTTACGCTGAATAATAGCGCGGATTTTCATTAATAAAACTTCTGAATCAAAAGGTTTATTTAAATAATCATCTGCTCCTACTTTGTAACCTTTGAGAACATCTTCTTTCATTGTTTTTGCCGTAAGAAAGATAAGAGGTACTTCTTTATTTTTTTCTCTAATCTCTTTAGCTAAAGTAAAACCATCTTTATAGGGCATCATAACATCAAGAATACATAAATCATATTCATCTTTCTTGAATTTTTCAAAGCCTTCCATTCCGTTTTTAGCTAATGTTACTTCAAAATCATTCATGCTCAAATAGTCTCGAAGAATTGAACCAAAATTAGGATCATCTTCTACTAATAATATTTTTTTTACCGTTTCCATAATCAAACTATTAAGGGTAATTTTATTATAAATGTACTTCCTTTACCTTTTTCACTTTCTACCATCACTTCTCCGTGATGATCGTCCATAATTCTTTTCACATAGGCTAATCCTAATCCATGTCCTTTTACATTATGAATATCACCTGTGTGTTCTCTATAAAATTTATCAAAAATCTTTTTTTGTGATACTTTACTAATACCAATTCCATTGTCTTTAATTTTTACAACAATAAAATTTTTAACATTTTCTGTACTAATTTCTATAATGGGTCTTTCTGGCGTATATTTAATAGCATTTTCTAATACATTCACTAATACATTTGTAAAATGAATATCATTTAGCAATGCTTTTGATTTTAGTGCTTTAAAATTTGTCTTAACTTCTCCTTGACGATCTTCCACAATTAAGCTAATATGTTCAATTGCTTCTTCTAACATGTCGTGTACGTCGTGACATTCTTTTGTTATATCTAACTCTTTTTTTTCTAATTTTGATATTCTCAACACATTTTCTACCTGTGCGTGCATCCTCTTGTTTTCATCTTTAATCATTTGCAAATATCGCTGCACTTTTTCTTTATCATCAATTACTTTAGGATTCCTAATAGCATCTAAAGCTAAATTAATAGTAGCTATAGGTGTCTTAAATTCATGCGTCATATTATTAATAAAATCAGTCTTAATTTCAGAAATATGACGCTGAGTATTTAGTTGTTTTAAAGCACTGTAATATGCTACAATAATAATAGATGTAAACAAAAAGGCTAAGAATGCTATTCCTACAAAATCAGAAGCTAAAAACACCTTCTTTTTAGGAAAACTCAATAATAATTGATATCTACTGATTCCATCGTTATCTGTAAAAAGAGGGGTATCATACGTGTTCTTCTTATCGTATTTAAAATGTTCAGATTTTACTTTGGTAGCCAAACCATTATTATAAACTCCAAATTCAAATGGTGTATTTATACCCAATGCTTTTAGCTCATTTGAAAATAAAATCTGTAATTGTTCTACACTTACCCTTTGTGACACTTGCCTCGTTGATGCTATATCCTTAAAATTTAGCTCAAAAGTTGCTTTATCTAAAATCTCTACGACTCCTGCTTTTTCTATTCGTTCAGAAGGATGAACTACTGAACTCATATTTTGGTCATTTAACGTAGTTTCATTATATACTTCTGTTACTCGTTTTGCAACATAATTTTTGATACGTGTAGAATCATTGTTTTTATCAAAGAACGAAGAAGACACTGAATAATCTTCAGGAATTATACTATTTGAATAAATTATGGTTTGATTTGTTAATTCATTTTTTTCTACATAAAAAAACTTCATCAACTCACTACGTTCAGGATCTTTTCCTATGCTATCTTTTATTTTACTAAATCGACTTAAAAAGGAATAAGCCTCTTGTTCTTCTACTTCCCTTGCTACATTATCAATGACTTGCTTTACTTGATATTTAAATTGTTCCTCTTTATTTTTAAAAGAAACATTTATTAAATATCCTTGCACAGCCACGATCCCTAAAAGAGCGATAGACATTAGTACTACAACAAAACGAAACCAATTTTTATTCATTGAAACAAATATAATATTTTAACATTCAACTGTTAAAAAAATTAACCAAAGATTAACAATTAATAGTTTTAATACAAATTTGATAAAAATTTAAGAATATCACTGAATTTTTTATTAGTTTCTTCTAAATTTTCATTTTTAATAACAAAATCGCTTTTTATAAGCTTTTCTCCATCTGATAACTGATTTTTTATTCGTTCTAAAACAGCTTCTTTTGTTAACTGATCACGTTTCATTACTCTCTTAATACGCGTTTCTTGTGAAGCAGTAACTAAAATTATTTTATCACAATTTTTATAACTTCCACTTTCAAAGAGTATAGCTGATTCTTTTACAACAAAAGGAAAGGAATTATAATTTTGTAACCATTCATCAAAATGTTTAGCGACTAATGGATGTATCAAATTATTCAGCTTTTTGAGCTTAGAAGGATCATTAAAAACAATTTGACTTAACTGTTTTCGATCTATTTTACCTCCTAACAACACTTCCTCTCCAAACAAATTAGCAACTTGTTCTATTGTTTCTGGCAATTCCATTATGTTTCGAGCTTCTTCATCAGCAATATAAACAGGAACTCCATTATCTCGAAATAAATGAGCTATTGTAGTTTTACCACTACCTATACCCCCTGTTAAACCAATAACCTTTGCCATCAAACTTTAAAAAACAATTCTGGAAAAGCTTCTTCTGGTGATTTTTTTAATATATTAATTTTATAATAAGATTCTATAAATCCCATTCCATATCCAAAAAATTGCCTCCAAACAGCAATAATTGAATACACTCCTACTTTAATATTTTTATTTTTATAGGTAGAAACTAACATTATGACTATCGTGTATAAAAAATATAGTTTTAATAGCCAATCAAATAAAAATAAGAAACTTAACAATATACCAAGAAAAAAACCTAAAACAAATAAAGACGGCAAAAAGAATGTAGGTTTTGCATACTCTGGATACCATTTATTTAAGATAGGTCTCACTTTTCCAAACTTATTAACTTGTACGTAAAACTTTTCCCAATCAATTCTTCTTTTATGGTAGACAAAAGCATTAGGAATCAACTTGGTTTCAAATCCCATTTTCCATAAACGAATTGATAAATCAGGATCTTCTCCCGGGTGGATGTTAGAGAACCCTTTTGATGCCTCGAATGCTTTACTAGAAATACCCATATTAAAGCTTCTAGGCTGAAATTTACCTATTTTTTCACTAGCGCCTCTTACTCCTCCTGTTGTAAGTACAGAAGTCATAGCAAAATTAATAGCTTTTTGAATAGGAGTAAAACTTGCTAACATATCATCAGGACCTCCAAAACAGTCTACATATTTTTCAGTTAAAGACTTTTCTACCTCTGATAAATATTGAGATGGCAATATACAATCTGAATCTAAGATAATATAATAATCTCCTTTAGCATACTGCATCCCAAAATTACGAGAATCCCCTGGTCCTGAGTTATATTTTAAATAATAAGTTAAGTTAAGCTTTGACCTATACTTATCTACTATATGCTCACAAGGCACTGTAGATCCATCTTCAACAATAATAACTTCAAAAGGCTTATTATAAGTTTGTTTCATCAAACTTTCTAATAATTCATCTATTTCATCAGGTCGATTGTAAACTGGGATAACAAAAGAAAAATTCATTCTTCTTATTTTTTTTGACAAAGTTACATTTTTAACAAAAAAAGTCATGAAAAAATCAGAGCTTTTTTACCTTGCTCAGCACTATTTTTTTCACCAGAATCTTTTATAATCAGAATTTAAACAAATAATAATCCATATAATTAGTCTAAAATTAGTTTATAACTTAAAGAAAAAAACGCGGATATTTAAAGTATAAAAAAACTAAGAAATTATTTCAGATTCCTTTTCGTTTTACCTAATTATATTAAATAAAAATGCAGAAAACAATTTACAGATATTTAGCAACAAAGAAAGTTATCCTAGTTTCATAAAATAAGGCTTATAGAACTCCCTAAATACAGAAAACAGATAGAATCATTCTAAAACAGCATTTAACTAGATATTATTAAGAGAATTATTTTAGAAATAAAAAGCGTAATTATCTTGAACTTTTTAGCAATTAAAAAAATAACTAAAAACACATTAAGCTTTTTAATAAATAATAAATCTGATAGAAGAAAAGAATGAATCTCCTATCAGATTTAAAAAAATTTTATTAGCTTGTTCTATTGATTCACTCATCAACGAAATAAAATATTCTAAAGCTTCATCAAAGTAGGCGAAGCAAATTAGACAAGTCTTATTATAAAATTAATGCAATATTAGATCTTAAGAAGTTGATTTTCATCAAAACTAAACTTAAGTTTACTTATAAAAATAAAATCTAAAATTTTACCTTTTTAACTGATACTTTCTACCATAATCATCTCATTTGCATCAGCCAGATAATCAACACCATCAAAACCGAAACCAAATAAATTTAAGAAATCATTTTTATAACCTGCTAAGTCTCCTATTTCTTTTAAAGTTTCTGTATCTGCTTGAGCCCATAAAGTTTTAACAGCTGCCTGAACATCCTCACGCATTTCCCAATCATCTACACGAATACGTCCTTTTTCGTCTACTGGTACTTCTGCTCCATTGTATAAACAATCTGCAAATAAACGTTGCATTTGCTCTATACATCCTTCATGTAATCCTTTTTCTTTCATTGTTTTATACAACAATGATATATATAATGGAATTACTGGAATAGCAGAACTTGCCTGAGTTACTAATGCTTTGTTTACTGAAACATAAGCACGCCCGTTAATATCCTTTAACTTTTCATCAATTTCAAAAGCTGTTGCTTCAAGATGGTCTTTAGCACGACCTATTGTTCCTTTTCTGTAAACTGCTTCTGTTACTTCTGGTCCTATATAAGAATAAGCAACGGTAGTAGCTCCTTCTGCTAATACACCTGCTTCTTTCATGGCTTCTATCCACATTGTCCAATCTTCACCTCCCATAACTACAACTGTATTATCAATATCTTCTTGTACAGCTGGTTGAATAGAAACTTCTGATACTATTCCTGTATGAAAATCAACTGTTTTATCAGTAAAAACCTGACCAATAGGTTTTAATGCTGAACGATATAAAACACCTGTATCAGGGTGCATACGTACAGGAGAAGCTAAACTATACACGACAAGATCAACCTGACCTAAATCAGATTTTATCATATCAATCGCTTTTTGCTTTATTTCTTTTGAAAAAGCATCTCCATTAATACTTTTAGCATACAAACCTGCTTTTTTAGCCTCTTGTTCAAACGCAGCAGAATTATACCATCCTGGAGTAGCTGTTTTCCCTTCTGTTGGTTCTTTTTCAAAGAAAACCCCAATTGTAGACGCATCACTACCAAAAGCAGCAGTAATTCTAGAAGCCAAACCGAAACCTGTAGAAGCTCCAACGACTAATACTCTCTTGGGTCCATTAATTTTTCCTTTAGATACTACGTAATTAATTTGGTTTTTCACGCTTTGAGCACAACCTTCTGGGTGTGCTGTCAAACAGATAAAACCTCTCATTCTTGGTTCAATAATCATATCTTTTCAATTAGTTTGATTAGCAAATTTAATTTAAATAATTAGTTAAGCAAAGCTTTTGCATGTGCAATAGCAGAGTCTGAAATATTTTTACCTGATAACATTTCCGCTATTTCAATTATTCTTTCTTCTAGAGATAATAATTTTAATTCTGAAATAGTAACATCTGCTCTATCAGATTTAAACACTTTATAGTGTTGCTGACCTTTAGATGCAATTTGAGGTAAGTGAGTAATAGCAAAAACCTGCATCTTATTACTCATTAACTTCATAATATTTGCCATTTTTTGAGCTACTTCTCCGGAAACCCCTGTATCTATTTCATCAAAAATTATAGTAGGTAATTTTGAATAGTTTGCTAAAACTGCTTTAACAGCTAACATTATACGAGACATTTCTCCTCCTGAAGCTACTTTTTTTAACAACCCAAAATCAGTTCCTTTATTAGCAGAAAACAATAATTGAATTTCATCTTTCCCGTTAATTAAAAATGTATTTGATTCTTTTATATCAAATTCAAAACGAGCATTTGACATACCTAACTCACTTAAAACATTTGTTATTTGAGTCACTAAAATGGGTACCGCCTCTTTACGGTTTTTTGTAATAGTTGCGGTTATTTCTATTAATTGATCTTGGAGAAGATTTATTTCAGATTGCAATTTTTCAATTTGTTCATCTAGATCTCCAGCAAATACAACTTTTGCATCTAGATCTTTTTGAATTTGAATTAATTCTTCTACAGTAGCTACTTGGTGCTTTTTCTGAAGATTATAAATAAGCTGTAATTTTTGATTTACTAATTCTAACTTTTCAGGATCACTAAAAAGTTTTTCACTTTGATTTTCTAAATCACTTATTAAATCATCTATTTCTATCAAAACACTTGTCATTCTTTCAAACAAAGCTTGATATTCTGGAGAAAAAGGAGCTATTTTCTGAAGTGAATTTTTTACTTCTTTTAAATTTTGTAAAATCCCTATTTGTTCTTCATTACTTAACACAATGGATTTATCAAGATTTTCTTTTATAATTTCAATATTATTTAATTTTTCAAAAGTATCTTCTAATTCTTGTTGTTCTCCTTCTTTTAAATTAGCGTTTACCAATTCTTGTAACAAAAAGCTGTTATAATCTGCTTCTTTAGCTAGAGATTCTTTTTCAGATAATATTTTGTTTAAGGCTCCCTTAAGTGATTTATAGTTTTTTAAATCTTTCTGGTAGGTCTGCAATAAAGCTGTATTAGACGCTATAGCATCTAATATTTGAATTTGATATGCTTCTTCTGTTAGCTCACGTGTTTGTTGTTGTGAATGAATATCAATTAAAAACGTGCCGAGTTCTTGCAACTCGGTTAAGTTTACAGGACTGTCATTCACAAAAGCCCTTGATTTTCCTGAAGGGAGAATTTCACGACGAATAATCGTTAATTCTTCAAAGTCCATATCATTTTGTTCAAAAAAAGCTTGTAGATTATAGGCTGATAAGTTAAAATGAGCTTCTATTACACATTTTTGTTCTTTATCTTTTAGAGATCCTAAATCTGCTCGATTTCCTAATACTAATCCAAGTGCTCCTAATAAAATAGATTTACCAGCACCTGTTTCACCTGTGATTATAGAAAACTGATTAGAAAAATTCATTTCTAATTGTTCTATTAATGCAAAATTTTTAATTGATAATTGTATAAGCATGAGGCAAAATTAAAAACTAATTTGACTCCATTTACTAATATTTGTAGGAGATAATTTACTTAATGTTTCAACTAATTGAACGACATCCATTTTAGGTCCTTCAGAAAACACGCTCAAAATTTCATCAGATTTAGTATCAAAAAAAATCCGAGTCAAATAAGCGTTTGGACGGGATACTGCAATTTCTTTTAAATTAAAAATTGCTTTTTGAATAGCTTCTTTTCCTAGTTTCGAATTTTCAGCCATTTTATCTAATGCACCTAAATGATAGTCATATATGGTTTTACGATAAGATGCAAAAGTTGGTGATAACATATCATTCACTAAAAAATAACGATTATGGGGAGAGGTTGCCACCCATCCTTTTTCTTGTGTTACTTGCGCTTGAGCTACAATATTAGAAGCATTTTCAAAGGCTTTCGTCCCTCCTTCTAACGCAAAGGTATCTGCATCCATTCCAATGATCATATTAGCATAAAAAGCAACTACAGAAATCAAATTAGATTCATAAGAATTAGGATTGAATACTAAATTTTGAAACTCATTGTATGTAAAATTTAATTCTTTATCATTAATATTCAAAATAGAAGTGGTGTATGTTGCATCATACACGGGTCTTGTAGCTGTCACTTGTAAACTACCTGTAAACTGATTTAAATTATCAAAGGAACTAATATTAAAGAGGAATGAACAATTTATTTTTTCATTAGACTTATATGTTTTATCTGTCCATTTAGTGTTATTTATAAACTCAGTAAGCGATTTTTTTAAAGTCTTAAATATTTGTTGATTGGTTCCCGAAACCTGACTTGTATTAAATTCTACTGTACAGTTTAACTCCTGCGCGTAATACTTGCTGAAGAATAAACAGGTAAATAAGATTAAAAGTTTACGCATAATGATTTACAATTTTATTAACTATATCCAAAGCCACTTCTTCTTTTGATTTTAATTCGTGAGGTTCTATATTAAATTCCTTATCAATAAAAGTAATTTTATTAGTAGGTTGTCCAAAACCAGCTCCTGGATCGTTCAATGAATTTAAAACAACTAAATCTAGATTTTTTTTCTGTATTTTTTGTTTGGCGTGTTCTATTTCATTTTCAGTTTCTAGTGCAAATCCAATTAAAAATTGATTTTTTTTAATCGCTCCTAGAGAAGCTAAAACGTCTTTTGTTTTTTCTAGTTCTATTATAAACGTTGCATCATTCTTTTTTATTTTTTGAGATGCTACATTTTTAGGTTTATAATCCGCCACAGCAGCAGCGGCAATAACAACATCTATTGTTTGAAAATGCTCATGACAGGCATTATACATATCTTCTGCTGAACGTACTCGTTGTATTTGAATTGTTTTATTTTTAGGCTGTAAATAAGTAGGGCCTGTAATTAAAACTACCTGAGCACCTAAACTAGCTGCTACATCAGCTATATCAAATCCCATTTTACCTGTGGAATGATTCCCTATAAATCGAACAGGATCTATGGCTTCATAAGTAGGTCCTGCTGTAATTAATATTTTTTTCCCTTTTAGAGGAAGTTTAGCTTCTAAATCTTTTTCTATAAAAGAAATAATATTTTCAGGTTCAGCCATACGCCCTTCCCCAGACAAACCACTCGCTAATTCACCTCTCTCAGCCGGTATCATAGTATTTCCGAATCTTTTTAAAGCATCAAAATTAGCTAAAGTAGAAGGATGTTTATACATATCTAAGTCCATTGCTGGTGCAAAATAAACAGGACACTTAGCTGACAAATAGGTTGCTAATAAAAGATTATCACAATTTCCATTTACCATTTTAGACATTGTGTTAGCAGTTGCAGGCGCAATAATCATAAGATCAGCCCAAATCCCTAAATCTACGTGATTATTCCATAAAGCAGCGGCATCATCTTCATTAAAAAAATGAATATAAACTGGGTTTTTAGATAATGTTGAAAGTGTTAGTGGAGTAACAAAATCAACAGAAGCAGGTGTCATGATTACCTGAACCTGAGCACCTGCTTTTATTAAAAGTCTTACTAATGAAGCCGACTTATAAGCGGCAATTCCACCAGTTACACCTAGTATTATTTTTTTACCACTTAAAACCGACATGTTATAAAACGTATATTATTTAGTATTTTTATGATAGATTTTCCCTTCTAACCACTCTTGCACCGCTAAAGCGTGAGGTTTTGGTAATCTTTCGTAAAATTTAGAAACTTCAATTTGTTCTTTGTTTTCAAAAATTTCCTCAAGACTATCGTTGTATGTAGCAAATTCGTCTAACTTTTCTATTAATTCTTTTTGATCTCAGAATTAATTTGATTAGCTCTTCTTGCCATAATTGTAATAGCTTCATAGATATTTCCGGTTGATTCTTCAATTTTATTTTTATTATAAGTAACCGTGTTAACTGGAGCAGTTGTCTTTTTTAAATCCATTCTAATATCCTATTTTTGAAATTGTTGTAAATCTTTTTCTATACGAACCAGCATTTGATCTGCTTCTTTTTTAAAACTTGAATCTGTTTTAAACTTCATTAATGTATTATAAGCAATACGAGCTTCTTTTAAGCGTTCTTCCATTTTACTAGGAATACTATTTATAGCGAGCTTGTAAGATGAATCTAACTTATAAAACAATGCTTTTTCTTTGTAAGCAGTACCAGGATAATCTGCTAAAAAATTATCAAAGGCTTTTAAAGATGCTTTAAAATCTGAAATTGTGTTATACTGTTTTGCTATTTCAAATGCTTTTTTTCTAACTTTTGCTGTAATTCTAAAGCAATTTTATTTGCTTCTGAAAGATAGCTTGAGTTTGGATATTTATTAATAAATTCTTGCATTTTTGAGATAGCTTTTTCAGTATCTGCTTGATCTAATGAATAAACAGGTGATAATTCTGAATATGATTTAGCTCCTAAAAACATTGCTTCTTCTGCATTTTTACTTCTAGGGTATAAAGCACCAAAACTATCAAACTGATAACCTGCTAAATAATACTGTTCAGTAGTATAGTATGATTTAGCAAACATATAAAATAAGTTTTCTGCATCTGCTTTACCTCTATACACTGGTGCTATTTGCTCAAAAAGGCGAATAGCTTTTGTATATTTTTTTTGTTCATACTTATGAGTAGCGGCTGTTAATTTCACAGCTGGATCCTCTGATTTTAATGCTTTTTGATATTCACTACAAGAAGTTAATAACATTGTAGCTAAAACACCACCTATATATTTATTCATAAAAACTTGTCAACTTTTTTTTCAAAGACTTTAAATTAGAATATTACAAAACACTCTCAAAAAGCCAGAGTGCAAAGTTAATTATTAATTTTTACTTCAAAACTTTATTTTTCTGCTATTTAGTGATTTGTTTTGTAAATGAATCTAAACGATTAGCTAAATCTTCATTTACATTTACTAAAGGCAGTCGCAATGTATTTTCTGATAACCCTAATGATTTAAAAATTTCTTTAACCCCTGCTGGATTACCTTGCTCAAAAATCATATCTATACTATCCATTAATTTATAATGCAATGCGTAAGCTTCATCTACATTACGTTTTAACCCTAAACGAACCATTTCTGAAAATTCTTTTGGAAACCCTTCTCCTATTACGGAAATCACACCTGCTCCTCCAGCAAGTATCATTGGTAATGTAATCATATCATCACCTGAAATAACTAGAAAATCTTTAGGCAACAATTGTATTAATTTCATAGCTTGCACTATATCACCCGCTGCTTCTTTTATTCCTATTACATTTTCACACTCATTAGCTATACGTAAAACTGTAGTTGGCAACATATTACTAGATGTTCTTCCTGGGACATTATACAAAATAACAGGAAGCGGCGAAGCTTCTGCTACCATTTTAAAATGCTGAAAAATGCCTTCTTGAGTTGGCTTATTATAATAAGGAGAAACAGACAATATAGCATTAAAAGCTGATAAATCACGAGTTTTTAACTCTTCTACTATTTGTAATGTATTATTCCCTCCTACTCCTAGAACTAATGGTAATCTTCCCGCATTTGTTTCCACTATTGTATTAATCACAAGTTCTTTTTCCTCTACAGATAAAGTAGCAGATTCTGCCGTAGTTCCTAATACCACTAGGTATTCTACTCCTCCTTCGATAACATAATTAACGATTTTTTTAAGGCTTCTACATCTACTGAAAAATCTTTTTTAAAAGGTGTTACTAAAGCTACACCGGTACCTAAGAATAATTGCATTTTATTATATCTTTTTAAAATTTTTAAATATTTGAATAACTCTTGCACAAAAACTTTAAAGTTTTGGGCATTTGTATTAATCATTAAATGATTTAATCTTTTATCTACTGAACAAAAGCCTACTTTAAATAAAGCTTTTGAATTATGTGTAACTAATACCAAAGGTGCTTTCCCTTGATCATAATAACTAATTAATAGATCAAAAGAAGTATAAATAAATTCATTAACAAAAGGGGCTGAAAACTCACCTTTCCAATTAATATCTTTAAAAGAAAAAACAGGATAACCTAAATTTAGATCTTTTACGAGCTTATCTTTATAAAGTAAAATTTTAATATTATCACGTTTAAATCCATTATTTATTAATTCATTAATGAGTTCTTCTTTTTAAAAGGGTAAGAATCATCTAGCAATAGTCCTACCTTCTTAACAGAATTAACTATAGGAGCATCTTTTACTTGCTGCAAAGTAGAATTTAATATTTTTTTTAAAGATAATTCTTTTATATAGTTTATAAACATATTACTTTTGTCATCTTGTTTCTTTTGAAACGAATTAATGTTAACAGGCTTGAACTGGCATAAAAAACGCTAGGTAAAAGTATAAAAAGAGTAGGAATAAATGAAACATTTTGGTTTAATTTTAACGTTAATAACGTTTAGCTTTACTACAAGTGCACAAAATGTAGTAAAAGAAATTCATGGCAAACAAATTAAAGTTGATGCCAGCGTAGGTAGTATTCAAGAATATGAAACTTTGATAGCTCCTTATAGACAACAAATTAATAAAGACCTGGACAAAGTACTTGCCTACAATCCACAATTATTAGACAAGACAAAAGGAAGTAAATTTCAAAGTAATATTGGTGATTTATTTGCTGAAATCATTTTAGAAAAAAGCAGTCAAGTTTTTAAAGAAAGAGAAAATAAATCAGCCGACATTTCTGTTCTAAACAGTGGTGGAATACGTACTGTCATTCCTTTAGGAAATGTTACAGCCAGAAACGCCTTTGAAGTAATGCCTTTTGAAAATGCTGCTATGATTTTAGAAGTAAAAGGAGATGTAATTTTAGACTTCATTAATTTCTTTATCAAAGAAAAAAAACCACATCCTTTTGCTGGAATGAGTTTTACAATAACAGCAGACAACAAAGCGAAAGACATTAAAATTGGAAAAAATGATTTAGATTTAGGAAAGACTTATTACGTAGCAGCTAATGACTATTTAGCTAGCGGTGGTGACCGCATGGAATTTTTCTTAAGAGCTACTCGTAAAATATCTATTGACTACAAATTAAGAGATATGCTTATTGACTACTTTGATGAAGTAGATATCGTAAAAGTTCCACAAATTACTAAAGTTACTCAAGAATAACACTTAAAGAGAAAAGATTATGAAAAGAAGAGATTTTTTAAAAAATACAGTTGCTAGTTCTGCTTTATTAGGATTAGGAGGATTATCTTTAAGTAGTTTTAACACTGCTGGTTCGTTACGAAAACTTACTATTTTACACACTAATGATACACATAGCCAAATAGATCCTTTTCCTGAAGGACATCCTAAAAACCCCAATTTAGGAGGAGTAGCTCGAAGAGCAGCTCTTATTAATCAAATCCGTAAAGAAGAAGATAACGTATTATTACTTGATGCAGGCGATATCTTTCAAGGAACTCCTTACTTCAATTATTATGGTGGCGAAATTGAATTCAAAGTAATGAGCATGATGAAATATGACCTTGCAACAATAGGCAATCATGACTTTGACAATGGAATTACTGGGTTATACGGACAGTTACCAAATGCGACTTTTGAATTCGTTTGCGCTAACTACGATTTTAAAAACACGATATTAGACACACATATTAAGCCTTATAAAATTTTTGAAAAAGCAGGTATTAAAATTGGAATTTTTGGTTTAGGCGTTGAATTATACGGCTTAGTAGACCCTAGATATTACAAAGAAACTAAATACCTAGACCCAGTAGAAATTGCAACTGATATAACAAAAAAACTAAAAGAGGTTGAAAAATGTGATTTAATTATTTGTTTATCCCACTTTAGGTTTTGAATACAAAAATGAGCCAGAAAGAATTTCAGATATACACTTAGCTAGAAAAACAAGAAATATCGACCTAATTATTGGAGGTCATACACATACATTTTTAGATAAGCCCGTAATTGAAAAGAATTTAGATGACAAAGAAGTTCTAGTCAATCAAGTAGGCGCTTACGGTATAAATTTAGGTCGAATTGATTTCTACATAGACGATCAAAAAAATATCGCTCCTGGAACAGGAAGAAAAATTGTTATTTAACATTTAAAATAAAAATGAGGCTAGTTTAACTTAAAAACTAGCCTTTCTTATTTTATAATATAGAAGAATCTTTAAAAAAACTAAGTCCTATTTATAATTATTTTAATTTAAAAATAAGTACTCAACTAATTCAATATAAATTTATAAATCATTTTGCCTTGAATTAATGATTTCATTGTAAATGTTTTCATAAATAGGTACTATATTTTCCACAGAAAAAAGTTTAGCTGTTTCAAAAGCATTTCTTTTAAACTCATTTAACACCTCATTATTAGAAAGAATTTTTAGTGCATTTTGTGCCATATCATCTACATCTCCCACAGAACTTAAGAAACCTGAAACACCATTTATATTAACTTCTGGTAATCCTCCTGAATTACTTGATATAACAGGCACCTTATTAGCCATAGCTTCTAATGCTGCAAGCCCAAAACTTTCTGTATCAGAAGGAAGTAAAAACAAATCTGAATAACATAAAATCTGGCTAATTTCATGACTATTCCCAAAGAAAATAACTTTTTCTTCAATTCCTAATTCTCTACAAAGCCATTCTGCCTTTTCTCTTTCAGGCCCATCTCCTACCATCATTAATTTAGCGGGTATTTTTTGTTGTATTTTATAAAAAACTTTGACTACATCTGGTATTTTTTTACTTTTCTAAAGTTACTTATGTGCGTAATTATTTTTTCTTCAGGAGTAGCCATAACTGATCGTTTACAAACTACATTTTTAGACTCTACTTCTTCTATCTCAATAAAATTAGGCACTACTTTTATCTCTTTTGTTACATCAAAATATTTTAAAGTATCTTCTTTTAAACTTCTTGAAACTGATGTAACTACATCTGATTTATTAATACTAAAAGTAACAGCTGGCTTATAATAAGGGTGATTTCCAACAAGTGTTATATCAGTCCCATGCAATGTAGTAACCATTGGCAAATGAATTCCTTCTTCTTTTAAAATTTGTTTAGCCATATAACCTGCATAAGCATGAGGGATAGCATAATGTACATGTAAAATCTCAATTTTATAAAGCTTTACCATATCTACCAGTTTACTAGAAAGAGCTAACTCATAAGGCTGGTAATGAAATAAAGGGTATTCAGGCACACTTACTTCGTGGTAATGTACATTATGATTTAAAAGGGCTAAACGTACAGGCTGACGATAGGTAATAAAATGAATTTCATGCCCACGACGGGCAAGTTCTAGACCTAATTCTGTCGCGACTACTCCACTACCTCCAAATGTTGGATAACAAACAATTGCTATTTTCATAAATAATGAAAAATAATATTTTTTATAAAATCATTTTACTATTGTACTCTCATAAAACAGATCTTCTAATGATATAGCATAAAAACTCTTTCAAAAACAAGACTATTTTCTTAAAAGTAATATTAAAAAAATTCGTAAAGCAACGAATTTACTTTACGAATTTACTATATTTTGAAAGATTGAAAACTAATTTCACTAAATATTAACGATTAATCTATAATTGAATCATATATAATCTGTTGAATTTTTTCTCTAGTATTTTCTTTTGCTAACTTATTTGGAGCATTACTATCAGGATACGTTCTATTAGATAAAAAAACATAAATTAACTCCTTTTCTGGATCTGCCCAAGTCATTGTTCCTGTAAAACCAGTATGTCCAAAACTAGTTATTGAAGCACAACCACAGGTTGGACTTTCTCCCTTTTAACTGAGGCTTATCAAATCCAATTCCTCTTCTATTTCCTTCTGTGCAAAAGTAACAAGTGTTAAAATCATCCATTGTCTTAGGGGAAAAAAATTGAATCCCTCCATAATTTCCTTTATTCAAATATAATTGCATCATCTTTGCAATATCATTCGCATTTGAAAATAAACCTGCATGCCCTGCAACACCACCTTGCATAGCCGCAGCCATATCATGTACATAACCTTGAATTAGATCTTGACGATAATAGGTATCTTTTTCCGTTGGAGGTATTTGATCTATTTCAAACTTTTTCAAAGGATTATATAAAGTAGAATTCATTCCCATTTTTGAAAAAAAGTTATCATAAGCTAATTTATCAAGAGTGGTATTATGATGAGTTTCCAAATATTCTTTTAACAGAATAAAGGTAAAGTCACTGTATTTATACTCTTTTTAGGTAATAATTTACTTTTTATTATTTTAGAAATAATTGAATCCTTATAACTATCTGCTAAGAATAAATTTTCAGACACTTGAGTGGTAAACCCTTTACTTAACGTTTGACGGTATAATTTTTCAGATGGCTTTTTAGTAACTGAATCAATTGTTTGTTTATAAAAAGGCTCCCATGCTTTTAATCGAGCATAATGTGACAATAGGTCTTTAAAAACAATTGAATCTTTATTACTTCCTCTTGCTTTATGAACCATTTGACCTAAATGGGTTTCTAATTTTATCTTTCCCTTATCATAATCAAGCATTACATTAGGTAAGGTTCCAATAATTTTAGATAATGAAGCTATATCATAAATATCTGTATTTTTTACCTTTATATCTTGTTCGTAAGTATGATAACCAAATGATTTATGGTAAACTATTTTTCCTTTTCTAGCAACTAAAACTTGTGCCCCTGGTGCTACTTTATCTTCAATTGCTTTTGTAACTAGAGCATCAATTTCATTTAATTTATAAGAACTCATCCCTACTCCTTCTGGAGAAGCAAAACCTAAACGATTAATTTTTTCAGTAGATAAACCTTCTCCTACTTTAAAATAATCTTTAATAGAAACAGGTAGTTTTCCTTTTGCTTCTACTGCTCCAAAAATTAATTCAGCCGAAATAGTTTGAGGAATATCACCATTTTGATAACTAACGATTAGAGTTTCTATATCATCAAAGGATTTTATTTTAAGTAATGTATATGGCTTTACAAAAACATCTAGAATAACATGATTTTGAGCTGCTATTTTTTCTAACCAAAGTAAATCTTTTTCTGAGAAATCATGTTTACGCCATGCTTTATCTGATTTATGATATCCTATAATTACAGTATTAAACTCTTTCAAATTTACCAGAAGGGTATCTAAATTTTTTTCTTCCATTTCCTCTACTTGAGCATATTTTTTCAATGTATTCAAGAAAACGGTACCTGAGTCATCCCCTAATTTAACGTACGCAATCTTTGCTTTCGTTAAATCCTTTATGGGTAATAAAGTATGTTCATTCTTTAAAACAGTAATAGCATTCTCATATAATTTATACTGTAGTTTATTTACTTCAGCTGCATTTAAATCACTCGAAAGTCCTGCTAATTCTATAGGTTTATACTGATTTAATCCCGCTTTATATTTATAACTCAAAATCTTTTTAACAGAATGTTCAATACGTTCATCTGTTATTATTTTTTCATTATAAGCTTGAGTAAACTTAGTAATAGCAGCAGGAACATCTTGTGCAAACAACATAATATCATTTCCTGCTAAAAATGCTTCTAAATCTATATCTCCTGGTTTTTTAAAACTACTTGCTCCTTTCATATTAAGAGCATCTGTAAAGATTAACCCTTTAAATCCTAATTCTTTTTTTAAGATATTAGTTACTATATTATATGATATAGATGAAGGATAATTTTGACGTTCTTCTAAACTAGGAACATTTAAATGAGCTACCATAACGGAAGACAGCCCCAAATTAAACATTTTTTTATAGGGATATAATTCTACTGAATCAATACGTTCTTTACTAAAATTTACAACTGGTAATGTATGATGAGAATCTGTCTCAGTATCTCCATGACCTGGAAAATGTTTACCTGTAGCAAATACACCTTGACTTTGTATTCCTTTCATTAAAGCTACAGCACGTTTCGTTACTTCTTCTTTATTTTCTCCAAAAGAACGATTTCCTATTATGGGATTATTAGGATTTGTATTTATATCAATTACTGGAGCGAAATTAAACTGTAATCCCATTCTTTTAGTTTCTTTTGCCATTCTTTCCCCTAACTGTTCTATTAATTTCATATCTTGAACAGCACCTAAGGTCATATTCCAAGGGTAAGCATAAGTTGAATCTAAACGCATACTAAGCCCCCATTCTGCATCATTCCCTACAAAAAGAGGTACTTTAGAATTAGCTTGAAAACGATTTGTTAATTTTGCTTGGCGCATTGGTCCTCCCTGAAAAAAAATTAACCCTCCTATTTTATAATTCTTAATCAACTCATCTAAAGCATTAAAATGAATACTATCCTTATTAGAATAAGCAGCAACCATAAAAAGTTGCCCTAACTTTTCTTCAAAAGTTAAGGAATTATAGATACTATCAACCCATTTGTGTTCTCCTGATAATTCATTAAATAAATTAAATCCTTCTTTAGTAGGATCTACAAATTTTTGAATTATAGGACTATTTTTTGCTTCTGCTGTAATAGCCTCTTGTCGTTTACGGTTTTTTATAACCGCACACTGCATCATTAAGAAAGCTAAAACAGAAAAAAATAAATATTTTACAATAGAAAACCTCATGCTGAATTATTAAAAAAAGCGGCTATGCCAACTTTCACTTGCAGGAACTTCCCAAGAATCATTAAGTTCCTCTATAGTATTAACTAAATTATTAAAAACAATGGTAGAAGCAGAAACAGCTTTTTCTTTAGCCATTTTCTTAAAATCTATTAATGATTTATGGGCAATAAATTCACCATTTTTAAAAGTAACATTCATTTTATCCAACAAATCAATTTCGTATTTTTTTTCTAATTGTTGAATAAATTGTACAGAGCTATCAATTGAACAACCTGTGGGAGCTTGAACACTTACATTTACAGCTAAAATAATAAAACGATTATAACGAATATCAAACGATGCTTCTAAAGAAGCACCGTGAGCTGACCAATCAGCAAGAAATTTTTCAGTATAAGCGGCTATTTCTTCCACTTCAGTCTCACTTAATTTTCGGTTTGATTGATAAATCCAAACTCGTGAATCAAGGGGCATATTTTCAAAAGGTATATACATCTGAATATTATAAATCTTGAGCGTTAGCTATTAATTCTGCTACATCTAGCACTTTCACATCATGTTCACGATGCTTTGCCTTAGTACCATCTGTTAGCATAGTATTACAGAAGGGACATCCTGCTGCTATAATATCTGCTTTAGTGGCTAATGCGTCTTCTGTACGTTCAACATTAATGTCTTTATCTCCATTCTCAGGTTCTTTAAACATTTGTGCTCCCCCTGCTCCACAACATAATCCATTAGATTTTGATCGTTTCATTTCAACTAACTCAGCATCTAACTTCTGAATTAAATCACGAGGTGCTTCATATATTTTATTAGCTCGTCCTAAGTAACAAGGATCATGGAATGTTATTTTCTTTCCTTTAAATTGTCCTCCTTCAATAGTCAAACGGCCTTTATCTAATAATTCTTTCAGAAATTCTGTATGATGTACTACTTCAAACTCACCTCCTAATTGAGGATATTCATTTTTTAAAGTATTAAAACAGTGTGGGCAAGCTGTAACAATTTTTTTTTGTTTCATATGCTTTTAATACTTCTATATTCATAAAAGCTTGCATTTGAAACAGAAATTCATTCCCTGCGCGTTTTGCGGGATCTCCTGTACAGCCTTCTTCAGTTCCTAAAACAGCAAATTCTACGCTTGCTTTATTTAAAATTTTAACAAATGCTTTTGTTATCTTTTTAGCTCTATCATCAAAACTACCTGCACATCCTACCCAGAATAAAACTTCTGGTTGCTTTCCTTGAGCTAACATTTCTGCCATTGTAGGCACTATTAAATTTTCTGACATAACTCTCTATATTGATTAGTCTGCAATTTCAACTATTAATTTTCGTCTTTCCAATTCAAACGATCCATCTGACTATATTGCCAAGGAGCGCTATTATTTTCAATATTTGTCATCATGGCATTTAAAGATTGAGGTGCTGCACTTTGTTCCATTACCAAATAACGACGCATATCCATAATAATTGAAAGTGGACTTATATTAACTGGACATTCTTCTACACAAGCATTACAAGATGTACAAGCCCAAAGTTCTTCTTGTGTGATATAGTCATTTAACAATGATTTTCCATCATCTACAAATACACCTTTATTGTTTTCTATATTATCTCCAACTTCTGTTAAACGATCACGTGTATCCATCATGATTTTGCGAGGGGATAATTTTTTACCTGTTTGATTTGCAGGGCAAGAAGATGTACAACGTCCACATTCAGTACAAGTATAAGCATTTAACAATTGAACCCAATTTAAATCGGTAACATCAGAAGCCCCAAATTTACTTGGTACTGCATCAGCAGGTGCTGCAGCATAAGGATCTGCATTTGGATCCATCATTAATTTTACTTCATTGGTAACACTTTCTAAGTTATCAAATTTCCCTAATGGGTTTAAATCTGCAAAAAATGTATTTGGAAATGCTAAAATAATATGTAAGTGTTTTGAGTAGTATAAATAATTCAAGAAAACCATTACCATCATAAAATGTCCCCACCAACCTATTCTTTCTAGAATATGCAAAGTTCCTTCGCTTAAACCTCCAAAAAAAGCGGGTCCTAAGTGCTGAGATACCGCAAATCCAAATGATCCTTGTCCTTCAAAGTGTGATTTTCCTATTGTATATAACACTTCATCAGTTCCATTCATTGTAAAAATGCAGGTTACTAATATAATCTCCATTATTAAGATTAAATTTGCATCTTTTTTAGGCCAACCTAATAATTCAGTTTTATTTAAACGAGGTAATTTCAATAAATTTCTTCTCATTAAAAAAGCAACTGTAGCGACTAAGGCGGTAACTGATAAAATTTCTATAAAGCTGATTAAAAAAGTATAAAAACTACCTAAAGCTGGTCTAAAAAAACGATGAGTACCAAAAATACCATCAATAAAAATTTCTACTAACTCAATTTGGGTGATTATAAAAGCTGAATACAATACAAAATGCAAGGCTGCAGGTATTGGACGTGTAAACATCTTTTTTTGACCAAATGCTACTAGGAGCATATTTTTCCAACGATCTGATGAACGATCTGATCGATTTATATCTTTTCCTAACTTTATGTTACGAATGATTTTTTTTACATTTTTTGTAAAAAATCCTATTCCAACACCTAGAATAATCAGAAAAAATAAACTGCTTAAATAATTCATATATCTATAATAGATTGATTGGTTTAAAATTATTTCAATTGTGTTTCTGGCGCTTTATAAGGTTTCTCTTTTTACCAAAAAGAGAAACATTTACATAACGTGTAGGGTGTAAACGTACATCTTGTAATAACAACTCCAGTTCTTTAGCTGCTTTTGTAAAATTATTATACATTGCCTCGTCTTTCATAGCTTTACCTAAAGTACCTTGCCCCGCCTGCATGTCAGCCATCAACTTGTTAACATTTACCAAAGTCCCTTCTAAATTTTTTAAAGTTTTTCCTAATTCTGCTTTTTCTAGCTCATTAGATACTTTAGAAAAATCTGTGGTAATTTTTTCTATGTTACTTAATGAATGATTCAAACTTTTTTGGTTAGTTGCCAATAATTGATTGGCTCCTTTACCTAATTTATTAAACTCAGCCATTGTTTGACTAAGCTGAGCAATAGCTTGTTGAAGGTCTGCTTTCGTTTGATCATTTAATACCTTATTAACATTAATCATTAATTGATCAGCATCTTGAACTAATGATTCTATTTTTTGTTGAGTTGGAGCTAATTTTTTACCTAAATTATCTGTTAATCCTAATTTAACATCTGCTTTTAATCGGTCTCCATCAACTGCTATATTCTTATCCATAAAGTTAGGAATAATAGCTATTTGCTTTCCTCCTATAAAACCTGGTTCGTATATTTGAGCGACACTTGATTTTGAAATTGGAAAATCATCTTGATTAATCTGTAGCTCTGCTAAGATTTTTCCTGTATCTGTTAAGTTTAATGACCTTACTTTTCCTACTACTTTTCCATTAATAGTTACAGAAGCAGAGGAAAGAAGCCCTTCTACATTATCAAATTCAACAAATAGTTTTTTATGGTTATTTAATAAATTACTCCCTTTTAAAAAACTGTATCCCCAGATAAATAATAAAATAGAAGCAATTACTAGAATTGCTGTTTTAATTTCTCGTGTTATTTTCAAAATATAAACTTTTTTTTTGCAAAAATACTAATTACTTAGCAGATTTCACTGCTTCATTAAGGCTAATTTTAACTCCATTTTTATACGGAACTAGAAAAGCAGATTGGTATCCTTTAGATTTAACTTCTGCTAACATTTTTCTAGACTCCTGATAATCATTTGTTTCCCCATACATATATTTATAATACCCTCCTTCTAAAACTGAAGAAACATTCAATAAACCATTAAAATTTTCGGGTTTAATATCTATTTGCGTATTACTAGCTTTTAATTGTACTTTAAAAACAACTTTTTGTATATCAACTGTTTTTATTTTAGTATCTGACTTTACAGGTTCTTGTTTTACAGGTTCTTTTACAGATACTATAGCTTCTTTATTTTTTGGTGTCGTATCTTTAGGTGTAGGTCTTTCTGACTTTTTGATATCTAAAAAGGAACTGAACCTCCAAAATGTTCCGCTTTCATTCTAAAAATAGCATCAGCTATAGATCTTGCAATATTTTCTTGTCCTTCTTCTGAATTTAGATAGGCTCCTTCTAAGGAATTAGATATAAATCCTGTTTCAACTAATACTCTAGGCATAAAAGCTTTATGTAAAACCATAAAAGGTGCTTGATGCACTCCTCTATTTTTTCTATTTACTTTTTGATCAAAATTATCTTGAATTCTACTGGCTAATTCAATACTTTGATCTAGATACTCCTCTTGTGCAATTGTAGCACTAATCAAAGATTCAGGAGCATTAGGATTATAACCTGCGTATTTAGTTTTATAATTATCTTCTAATTTTATTACTTCGTTTTCTTTTCTAGCAACAGCTAAACTAGACGCACTTTTAGAAAGCCCCATCACATAGGTTTCTGAACCATATGCTTCTAAATTTTTATTTGCATTACAATGAATAGAAACAAAAATATTGGCTTTATTTTTATTAGCTATATTAGCACGTTCAACAAGTTCTATAAAAGTATCTGTTTTACGTGTATAAATAACATCAATAGTAGGATCTTTTTCTAAAATAGCTCCTAATTTTAAGACAATAGCCAAATTAATTTGTTTTTCTACATAACCATGATAAGTAGCACCAAAATCCTGATTACCATGTCCTGCATCTAAACAAACTCTGAATTTAGTATTATTTTGTGCTTGAAGAATACCAGACAAAGCAAATAAAGCCGCAAAAAAAACATATTTCATTTTATTTCTATTTTTCCCCTTCATTTCACTAATGAATTAAATGGTTATAATTTTATTAAATACTTACTTATTTATAAAAATAACTGTAAGTTTGTGGCTTCAAAAATTAAGCCATATTTTTACAAAAATAGTATTTATAGCTTTGCGTACAAACTTATTTTACATCGTTTTAGTTCCTTTTTAATAACAGTTTGTAGTCAAACCCTACA
Organism: Flavobacterium oreochromis; assembly: GCF_019565455.1. Taxonomy (NCBI): domain Bacteria; kingdom Pseudomonadati; phylum Bacteroidota; class Flavobacteriia; order Flavobacteriales; family Flavobacteriaceae; genus Flavobacterium; species Flavobacterium oreochromis. The sequence goes on along the minus strand of NZ_CP067377.1, from coordinate 2,583,509 downwards.
ATCACAGGAGCTACCCCAAAAAAACTCTAGCCTACTATCTGTAAAACAGAAAGATAGCACAAAGGTTAATTCTAATATTTTAAATAAAAAGAAGAGACTCCTAAAGATAAAGATAGCATAAAAAGAAAAAATCTTTTTTAGAAGGTAAAATTTTATACAAATCAAAACACTCTGTTAAGTTAGATAACAAAAAAAAACTTGCTATTCTAAAAGACGAAGCAGAAGTTAAGTACAAGGACATAGAACTAAAATCAGGCATCATCGTTATCAATTATAACAAGGACGAGGTATATGCTGGTAGATTAAAAGATTCAACAGGTAAATACACTCAATACCCTATTTTCAAACAGGGTAATAATATTGTAGAACCTGATTCAATTCGTTTTAATTTTAAAACCAAAAAAGCTCTCATTTGGAATTCTAGAACAGATCAAGGAGAATTCAAAATAAAAGGGGAAGTTACAAAAAGGGAAAACGATTCTGTTTTTTTTATAAAAAATGCAAGATTTACAACATCTAAAAACTTAGACAATCCTGAGTATTATTTCTTAGCGCGCAAAATAAAATTTGTACCTAAAAAGAAGATAGTAGCAGGCTTAACAAATATGGTAATTGCAGATGTACCTACACCAATAGGTATTCCTTATGCCTTTTTCCCTATGACAGAACAAGCTACTTCAGGGATTATAATGCCTACTTTTGGCCAAAATAATGCGCAAGGATATTCCCTACAAAATGGAGGCTATTATTTTGCAATTAGTAACAATTTAGATTTAGCCTTATTAGGAGACTATTTTACCAATGGCAGCTATGGTTTGCGAGCTGAAACAAATTACGCGAAGCGATATAAATATAGAGGTAATTTTAATTTTAGATATGAAAATCAAATAAGTGGAGAAAGAGGTCTACCAGGTTATGGCAAATCTACTCTTTATAATTTACAATGGAATCATTCTCCAGATGCTAAGGCAACACCTAACTCACGCTTTTCTGCATCAGTAAATTTAGGTAGTAGCAAATACTACCAGCAATCATTTAATCAATTAAATACTTCCAATTTTTTAAACAACACTTTAAGTTCGTCTATTTCATATGGAAAAACATTTAATTGGACTCCACAAGTAAACCTATCTCTAACAGCCTCACACTCACAAAACACTAATACAAGACAAATTAACATGACGCTTCCCACCCTACAAGCAGGTGTAGATCGTATATTCCCTTTTGCTCCGAAAATAGGCACTAAAAAAGGAATTATTAAAAATTTAAATTTCACTTATAGTTTACGAGGTGAAAATCGTGTACAAACAACAGATTCTTTATTTTTTAAACCTGCTATGTTTAAAAATATGCAAAATGGAATCCAGCATAACATCCCTATTAGCACTAATTTTAAAGTTCTTAAATATTTCAGTATTACGGCCTCTTCTAATTTCAATGAAACCTGGTATTTTAAAACAATAAGAAAACAATACAATACAACTCTTAAAAAAGTAGAAGATATTGAAAAACCAGGCTTTGACTCCTTTAGAACTTATGATTTCTCAAGTAGCGTAGGAACTACAATTTATGGAACTTTTAATTTTAAAAAAACAGGAAAGATTCAATCTATAAGACATACAATGCGTCCAAACATTGGTTATTCATACACCCCTAGTTTTGAAAAATATTACGATACATACGCTATTGATGGTAGCGGAAGAATGGCAAGTTACACTCGCTTTGAAAAAGGAATTTTTTCAAGCCCTTCTAACATAAGAAATAATAATTTATCTTTCTCTATAAGTAATGTTTTTGAAGCTAAAGTACGAGATAAAGATTCTACTAAAACAGCTCCAAAAAAAATTATTTTAATCAACAATTTAAACTTATCTACGAATTATAACATTAATGCTGACTCCTTAAAATGGTCTCCTTTACGAATAAGTGGAGGAACTAATTTACTTAAAAACAAACTAAATGTTAACTTTGGTATGACTCTAAACCCATACGCTATTAATAGCAAAGGTAACATGATTGATAAAATGAATATCAATAACGGAGGAAGTTTATTTCGCATGACTAGTGCTAACATTACCTTAAATTACTCTATTAATAGTAACGAATTAGGAGGTAAAGGAAAACCAGAACAAAATAACTTAAACAATTCTGGACTTAGAAATGGTGGTAGAGCAGATGATCTTTTTGGTAGTTCAAATGATTTTAGCAACCGAAATCAAAATCCTTTCGATAAAAAAGAAGGAGATGAATCATCTAATTTCAAAGGCTTTTATCATTCTATAATTCCATGGAATCTTAATCTTGCCTATTCATTGACTTACTCTAATAATAAAAGAGAAAATACTATTACACAAAACTCATTAATGGTATCAGGAAATATAGATCTTACTCCTAGATGGAAAACAGGAATCTCAACTGGGTATGATTTTGTACAAAAAGGTGTTACTTATACTCAATTACGTTTTCAAAGGGATTTACTAAGCTGGCGTATGGATTTTCAATGGAATCCTTTTGGAGATAGAGCCTCATGGTATTTTTTCATAGGAATCAGCTCATCTATGTTAAGTGACATTAAATGGGATAAAAGAAGTTTACCAGACAGAAGACTATAATAATTTAAACAAGGATATGAAAAAAATAATTTTTACAGAACAAGCACCTGCCCCAATTGGACCTTATAGTCAAGCTGTTTTGATTAAAGATACTTTATATACATCTGGACAAATTGCTATCAACCCAGAAAGTAGTGAATTAATATTAACTTCAATTGAAGAGGAAACAGAACAAGTAATGCAGAATTTAAAAGCTGTACTTGAAGCTGCAAATATGAGCTTTGAAAATGTAATTAAAACTACTATTTTCATCATGAATATGGGTGATTTCGCAAAAATTAACTCCGTTTATGGAAAATATTTTGAAGAAGCTACTGCTCCTGCTCGTGAAACAGTACAGGTTGCGACTCTTCCTAAAAATGTAAATATTGAAATTTCTATGATTGCTGTCAGATAAAATTAAGTATTTTTATTTCTCTGCATTTTTATATCTAAAACATTTATTACTTATAAACTTTCGAGGAAGAAAAATAAAATTTTAAAATAGTTATTAATTTAATAAAAAAATAGACTGTCATTTTTGACAGTCTATTTTATATTCAGTAATAAATAATACTTATTATTTTACTTCTTCAAACTCTACATCTTGAGTAGCATCACCTCCATTAGCATCAGCTTGTGGTTGCCCTTGAGCTGCTTGCTGACCTTCAGCTTGTGCTTTGTATAATTCTTCAGAGGCATTTTTCCAAGCTTCATTAATTTTATCTAATGCTGGAGTAATTGCAGAAATTTCTTTAGTTTCATATGCTGCTTTTAATTCAGTTAAAGCTCCTTCAATTACTGATTTATTTCCTTCTGATAATTTATCTCCAAACTCAGCTAATTGTTTTTCAGTTTGAAAAATCATACTATCTGCTTCATTTAATTTATCAGCTTTTTCTTTAGCTAATTTATCTGCTTCAGCATTCATTTCAGCTTCTTTACGCATTCTTTCAATTTCTTCTTGAGTTAAACCTGAAGAAGCTTCGATACGAATATCATGTGATTTTCCTGTTCCTTTATCAGTAGCTGAAACTTTAATAATACCATTAGCATCAATGTCAAAAGTTACTTCAATTTGAGGAACTCCTCTTGGTGCTGGTGGAATACCATCTAAATGGAAACGACCGATTGTTTTGTTATCATTAGCCATTGGTCTTTCACCTTGTAATACGTGAATTTCCACTGATGGTTGATTATCTACTGCCGTTGAGAAAACTTGTGATTTTCTAGTTGGAATTGTTGTATTAGACTCTATTAATTTTGTCATTACACTTCCCATTGTTTCAATACCTAATGAAAGTGGTGTAACATCTAATAATAATACATCTTTAACATCTCCTGTTAATACACCTCCTTGAATAGCTGCTCCAATTGCTACTACTTCATCTGGATTTACTCCTTTAGAAGGTTTTTTCCCAAAGAATTTTTCTACTTGTTCTTGAATAACTGGGATACGAGTAGAACCTCCTACTAAGATTACTTCATCAATATCTGATGTAGATAAACCAGCATCTTTTAATGCTTTAGCTACTGGCTCCATTGAACGTTTCACTAATGTATCTGCTAATTGTTCAAATTTAGCACGAGTTAAAGTTTGCACTAAGTGCTTAGGCCCTGAAGCTGTAGCTGTAATATAAGGCAGGTTTATTTCTGTTTGAGCAGAAGCTGATAATTCAATTTTAGCTTTTTCAGCTGCTTCTTTCAAACGTTGTAAAGCCATTGGGTCTTGACGTAAATCTAGACCTTCAGTTGATTGAAATTCATTTGCCAACCAATCAATGATTACTTGATCAAAATCATCTCCTCCTAAGTGCGTATCACCATTAGTAGATAATACTTCAAATACACCGTCTCCTAATTCTAAGATTGAGATATCAAAAGTACCTCCACCTAAATCGTATACAGCAATCTTTTTGTCATGAGCGGCCTTATCTAAACCGTAAGCTAAAGCTGCAGCTGTAGGCTCGTTAATGATACGCATTACTTTTAAACCTGCAATTTCTCCTGCTTCTTTAGTAGCCTGACGTTGTGCATCGTTAAAATAAGCTGGAACTGTAATAACCGCTTCTGTTACTGCATGTCCTAAATAATCTTCAGCTGTTTTCTTCATTTTCTGAAGTGTCATAGCTGATAATTCTTGTGGTGTATATAAGCGACCATCAATATCTACACGTGGTGTATCGTTATCTCCTTTCACTACTTTATAAGCCACAGTAGATGCTTCTTTAGCACTTTCAGAGTATTTGTTACCCATAAAACGCTTAACTGAAGCAATGGTTTTAGTTGGGTTAGTTACTGCTTGACGTTTTGCAGCATCCCCTACTTTAATTTCTCCTCCTTCAACAAAAGCAATTACTGACGGAGTAGTTCTTCTACCTTCTGCGTTTGCAATTACAACCGGTTCTCCACCTTCCATTACTGCTACACATGAGTTAGTAGTACCCAAGTCGATTCCAATAATTTTACTCATAATATAATTCTCCTTAATTTTTAATTCATTTTTCAATTCACTGCCTTTATCAGCAGTTCTGCTTGTAACACATTTTCGAAAATGACAAGGATTATGCCAATACGGAAAACCGTATCGTTTGTCAGTATCTAATAAAATATTTATGACAAAATGACAAAAAACAACTATTTTTTAATTTAAATTTTGACAAAAAAACAGAAAAAAATGCTTTAATGATTTCATCTAGAATCAAAATCTAATTGAATTTTCTTATTTTAAAACTAAATCTTTTTTTTTGCTATTCAAAACGAAAGAATATAAAACTAAACAATACTCAAAATTTAACATAAAGAAAAAAACCAACTATCCGAAAATAGTTGGTTTAAAAAATTAAAATTAACTAAATTTATTATAAATTGAAATATTCATTATCAGACATTTCTCCTGATTGAATTTTTTGTAACTCTGCCATTTTACTCATAATTAACTGATGTCCTTCTAAACTCATCCCTTCTGGTTTAGCTAATTTATAAGTACCTGCTAATACCCCATCATAATAGTAAAAGAAACTAGAATCGAATTGAGCTGCTGTCAATTTAGCATTTGTAGGATCTGCTAATAAAAACCCTAAACGAACTGCTGAACGTCTTTGTGCTGGTGTACCATGATGACCAGCGCTTGTTGTTTGAAAATCTCCAATTGCATAAGCAAATTCATAAGCTGTAGCTATTTGAGAGTAAGTTGACTTACCATAACCTCTTCTTAAATAATATCCAGCCATCCCATCAGCTTCTAATTCATTAGGTCTAGCAGTTGTTTCTTTTTTAGAAGGCAAATTAAATGCGTATTGCAACTGGTGCCCATACTCATGAGCTAAAATCATTACGTTAACTAAATTTGACGCATCTTTTAATTTTGCATCTCTAAAGATACCTTCTCCATAATAAATTTTTCCTGTACTATAAGAGATTGCATTATAAGTAGAACTCCAATTAGTACCATTTTTTACAAATCTAAATGTTGGAGCTGCTACAGAGGTTCCTCTCCAAAAAGTTTTAATTGCTGTGTTTTGATTATTCATCAAAGTAACATCTGCTGATGTTCCTGCTCCAGAACTTAAAGTTGTAGAAAGAGTAGCTGAAGCAGGCCAATAAGCATCAACATAACTACAATCATGCTCAAGACCTGTCGCTTGCTCTACAATTGTTGCCTCTTCTTGATTAGTCACTGTTTCTTTCTCCTTAGAACAAGAAAAAAAAGCTACTGATGTAGCCACACCCAACAACAGAGTGCTTACTTTCATTGATTTTTTCATAATTGGTTGGTTTTTTAAATTATTTTTTGCAAATCTATAAAGTTTTTATTTATAAAAATAAAAAAAATCAACTATTTTATTAAAAAATAAATCAATACACTAAAAACAAAGAATAAAAAATGAATTTACACCCATTAATTTAACAAATAAATTAAGTTTTAAACAGATTTTCTATCTTTTGTTTTTTACAAAATAATTAGCATTAAATAATATAATTGCAATTATTATCAATAAATATGCAGTTAACTGCATTAAATTCATCTTTTCTTTAAAATAGAATAATGCTAAGAAGAAATTAATTAATGGATTCGTATACATTAGAACACCTACTGTTTTTGAATCTATCTCTTTAAGAGCATACAAATTTAAAAACAAAGGAATTATAGTAAACAAAACAACTATAAAAGTCATTACTCCCCAAAACAACGATACTGTTGGGGTTTCAGACTTATAAACAAAATAAAAAGGCAACAATATTAAAGATGAAATAAACAACTGAATCGTTAAGATTACAAAACGATCAAACTGGTTATTTTTCCTCTGACTTATCAAATACAAAGCAAAAGTTGAAGCTATAATTAAAGAATAAAATAAATCCCGAATATGACCATATGATAAAATACTACAACTTATAACAAACAATACAACCGCCATCCATTGCCAATTATTTAAGTTTTCTTTTAATACAAAATATGCTAGAACTGTTGTAATTATAGGACAAATTAGATAAGCAAATGATGCTGACTGTATACTAATATGGTTTACACAATACATAAACAAGAACCAATTTAAAACCAACAATAATCCTCCAAAAATTGTTAAAAAAACTGTTTTCCTTTTAGTCGTTTTTTCAAATTGATTAAATATTTTAAAGTCATTTAAAAGAACTTGTTTTCTAAACAATAAATTAACAATTAACAACAAGAAGGCTGCATAAAATACACGGTAAAACAGGATGTCTAAGGAAGAATAATTATTGAGCATTTTTATAGCCAAACTAAAAAATCCCCATATAAAAAAAGAAGAGAAAGCAGCTACAAAATATTTATTAAAGTTCATGATATAATTAAATTCTGATTAATAAAAAAGGATAAAAGTACTTAATTCCTTTCATCCTTAATTTAATATTAGTATTTCTTTAAGTTTTTAATGACCTTCCTTCACCTCTATTGCATCTACATCTATATTTTGGTTTTTAAGTATTTTTTTTACCAAAATTGCAAAGAGGGTTAAGTAAGCAAAGCAAATAACAGCTACTATATACGAGTTATGTATTCCTATTAAATCGGATATTTTTCCTTGTATAGGAGGAATTATTCCCCCTCCTAATATCATCATAATTAAAAAAGCAGAACCTTGTGAGGTATATTTTCCCAAACCAAAAATAGACAAACTAAAAATTGCGGGCCACATAATACTACAAGCTAAACCACCTGCTAAAAAGGCATAAACGGCAATTATTCCTGTAGAAAGCAATCCTACCAACATGGCTACTAAACCAAACAAAGCAAAAATCATAAGTGTTTTAGCGGGCTTATCTTTAGATAGAAACATAGCTATTATTTGCATAAAGACACATAAAACATAAAAATACAATGGCTTCATATCTTTACCAGACAACATATTAGCACCTAATATAATTCCAAATGCAACTAAAGGAACTATAATTAATGCTATCTTTTTTTGATTTTCTTTTAAATTAAAAACACTAATTGCTCCTGCCCAACGTCCTATCATCAAACTTCCCCAATACATAGAGATATAAGGCGCTATATCTGAAGATTGTAAACTTCCAAATTCAGGCAATTTCAACAATTCTCCTAAATTACTTCCTATAGCCACCTCAACTCCTACATAAACAAAAATAGCAAGCATTCCTAACACTAATTGAGGATACTGCATTGCACCCCAACCTTCCGGATTTTTCTTAGCAGATGTATACGAATAGAAAACACCTCCTAATACTACCATTAATGCTCCTATTAACCAATTCATTCTATATTGATTTAAATCTAATAATTGAATTGTATTTAAATCATTTACGTTTTGATAGGATTTAAAAATTAATGTAAAACATGCTGCTAAAAGAATAGTCATAACAACTAATGTTGTTAGTGCCTTATTTGCTTTCTCCATTGACTCATTAGAAACTCCCGAAGGTACTTTTTTTGAAAAATAAAATAATCCAGCCGACCCTACAAAAAGCAAACCAACACAAACATAAAGAAAGATTACTTTATCTAACTCTAAATGCTTTATTTGATCATCAGAAACAGAAGCAGTGGTACCAAACAAAGCCAAAGCTACTATTATTGGTCCAATCGTCGTTCCTAATGAATTAATACCCCCTCCTAAATTTACTCTACTTGCCCCTGTTTTAGGATCTCCTAATAGGATAGCAAATGGATTGGCTGCTGTTTGCTGTAAAGAAAAACCTAATGCGACTATAAACAAGCCTACTAACATTCCTTCATATACACTTCCTTTTACAGCTAAAATCATAGCTCCTGCTCCTAAAGCTGAAAATAATAATCCATAAATAATACTTTTTTATGACCCCAACTACCTACTATATCTTTTCCTCTTGCATTTCCAAAGGCAAATAATAATAAAGCCCCCAAATAATAAGCTGTATAAAAAGCAAAATCTATTAATTGAGACTGAAATTGATCTAGGGAGAAATAATTTTTACAGAATGGAATAAAAATACTATTTCCAGCAGCAATAAAACCCCAAAAAAAGAAAACGGTTACCAAGGTATATAAAGCTGGATAATTTGTTTTTGTTACTTGTGAATTCATAAATCTATTTGGTTAGCGATCCAAATATAACAATATCTTTGATTAAAAATTTAAAATTGTATTTTTGTTTAAAATTTAAATAATATGAGAAATTTTTGGTTTTTACTAACTTCATTAATATTACTTACTGCTTGTGATGATGGAAATATAATAGAAGACACGTTTAACTTCAGTAATGTTTCTGTTCTAAAATGCAACAATATCAATACTTTATACAAAATTAACGACAAAGAAGCACTTATATTTATTACTCCTGAAACAAGTTTTCCAAATGAAGAAGGTGTTAAAACTTACACTATTGGAACAGGAAATAATTTAATATATAAAAAATTTTACTCTACAATTAGTAGTAACGAAATTTGTTCAACAGGAAATATTCCAATTGCGGAACAATGGACTGTATCAGGAGGAACTATTGAAATTACTTCTACCAAAATAATTTCAACTAACGATCCATCAAAAATAGTTGGTTATAATCATAAAATACTTTTCAAAAATATAACTTTCAACACACCAAACAAGCAACTTGTATATGATCAGTATCTTTTTGGAAATTACTCAACAGATGTTGTTGATTTAAAATTTGATTACAAAAATGCTGTAATGCAAAACTGTTCTGGCAACAATCTTATATTTAAGTACAACAACAATAATGCTTTATTACTAGACATTGACCCTAGTCTATACAAGCATCAAACTATTGGTACAAAAACAGCATTAATAAATACTACAAATAAAGTATCTTATAGAATATACAATGGCGGATTAAATAGCAATTTCTTTTGTCAATCAATACCCCCTACAAATCCAAGCCTTACAGAAGAATGGATCGCACAAGAAGGTATAACAGATACAAATGGTATCATAATAGTAGAAACGACACAACAAACCACATCTACTTACCGCCATGTAATTAAACTTAGAAAAGTAACTTTTAAAAACGGAATTAAAATCTATAGTCCAAATCCTGATGGAGATTACGAATTTGGTGAGATCATAAATTAATTTATAAAAAGTTTTTTTGGTTAATGTATACCTCTGTTGCACCAAAACCATATTTCTGAAAACTAGCCTCTTGAAAGCTGATATAACTATACCTGCTTAATAAAAAGTCTAATTCAGCTTTCAAGACACCTTCTCCAACTCCGTGAATTAACACTACTTTTTGTATTCTATTTTTGATTGCAAAATCCAGTTGTCTCTGAGCTGTTTCAATCTGAATATTCAAAATATCATAATTGTTCATCCCTTTAGTAGTTTGTACTAGCTTTTCTATATGCAAATCTACTTCTAAAACAGTTTCATCTTTTTTAGATTTTTTGTCTCTAATAAAATTTTTAGGTTTGGCAATTTCTTTTTCTTTTTTACAGCATAAAAATTTGTTTTAGAAAAATCCAATCCAGATTCTCCTATCAAAATTAATTCACTACTTCTAAAGGGTAACTGAAAACCTTCTTCTGTTTCTATCCAAACTTGATCTACAGCAGTCTTAATTACCACCCCATTAATATTATCATCTAAAACTGAAACTTTATCTCCTTTAGAAAACATAATTCTTTTATTTTTTCACAAAAATAAAAACTAAATATTTAATTTTACGAAGAAGTAGATTTTAGTACAATAAAAATAAATCATAAAAAATTTTATATTCCTTGATATAAAATGGTTTTTAAAGTTGATTCTTATTTATTTTGGAGCACAAAGAGAAGAATTTTTATATTGCTACCAAAAGGGAATATGATGGATAATACTCTTTCAATATATCTTCCATTATTTTGTATAATTCTTTTCTATACTAATAACACTAATTTAATTTATTTTCAAAGGTTATTCAGTTATTAGGATGTATTACATATAGTTTTTCCTTACTATATTAAGATATAGAATGTAAAAAAACTGTCCGAAAAGCCCGTAATCTTATGATTTCAACTAAATTAAGAATCAAATACTAATATATAAGCATAAGACTTTTTATTACGCGAAAACAGCAAATAATATGCTATTTTTTACTTTTGGGACAGCTTCTTAAGTTACTTTTTATTTTTCAAACTCTTTTAAAGTTGAAATAATTATAGAAACACAATCTTTTAATTGTTCTTCATTCATTACTAATGGCGGGGCAAAACGAATAATATTGCCATGTGTTGGTTTAGCTAACAATCCACTTTCTGCTAATTTAACACAAATATTCCAAGCCGTATCGCTTTCTTCTGTATCATTGATTACGACAGCGTTTAGCAAACCTTTGCCACGAACTAAAGTAGCTACATTAGATGTTTCAATAAATTTGGCTAATTCTTCACGAAAAATTTGACCCAAACGCTCTGCATTTTCTGCTAATTTTTCGTCTTTTACTACTTCTAAAGCTTCAATTGCTACTGCTGCTGCTACTGGATTTCCTCCAAAAGTAGAACCATGCTGACCTGGTTTGATAACATTCATAATAGGATCATTGGCTAATACAGCAGACACAGGGTAAGCTCCTCCTGATAAAGCTTTACCTAAAATCAAGATATCTGGCTGCACATTTTCATGATGAACTGCTAATAGTTTCCCAGTACGAGCGATTCCTGTTTGAACCTCATCTGCTATAAATAAGACATTATGTTTTTCACATAATGCTTTAGCTTTAGCTAAATACCCTTCACTTGGCACATATACTCCTGCTTCTCCTTGAATAGGTTCTACTAAAAACCCTGCAATATTAGGTGATGATGTGATTGCGTTTTCTAATGCTTCTAAATCATCATATGCTATTTTAATAAATCCAGAGGTATAAGGTCCAAAATTTTTACGAGCATTTTCATCATTTGAAAAAGATATAATAGTAGTTGTTCTTCCGTGAAAGTTATTTTCACAAACAACTATTTGAGCTTCATTTTCATTGATTCCTTTTTTTTCATATGCCCATTTACGACATAATTTTAAAGCTGTTTCAACTGCTTCAGCCCCCGTGTTCATTGGTAATACTTTATCAAAACCAAAATACTTAGTTACGTATTGTTCATAAATACCTAATCGATCATTATAAAATGCTCTAGAGGTTAAAGTTAAAGTTTGAGCTTGTTTTACCATAGCACCAACAATACGCGGATGGCAATGCCCTTGGTTTACGGCAGAATAAGCCGATAAAAAATCATAATACTTTTTTCCTTCTACATCCCAAACATAAACACCTTCTCCTCTACTTAATACCACTGGTAGTGGATGATAATTGTGTGCTCCATGTTTATCTTCTAATGCAATTGCTTCAGCTGAACTTAATTTTTCTAAAACTGACATAATACTTGTTATTGATTGGTAAAATCGCAATTCCTTCTTACAGGCGAGAAATCAACCCTATAATTGTCAAAAGTACAAATTTCTATTATCATTTTCCAAACAATTCACTTTCAAACATCTAATATTTACTTCGAAACATTTCGATAACAAAGACTTAAATATTTTAACCTTAAATAAATAGTAAAATAACAATCTTTAAAAAGAAGTTAAACATTCAGCTAACATAAAGCCTGTAGGTTTGTCAAAACAAAAAATAAATTTATGAACTTAAAAAACATGATGTTTACATCTTTTGTTATGGCAACATTAGCAGCTTGTAATAAGAATGAAAACACAACTGATGAACTACCTGTTGAAAACACAACTATTGAATTCAAAAATCATTCACTAACTCCAGCACTCATAAAAACGATGCCTGAGTTTTCAACTATTCAAACGTATTCTTTATTTTCAAGCGAAGATAGATTTACTAATTCACCTGATTTTACTTTTGGAGGTACTGCGGATGGATCAGGACTTATAAAAAATATTGATGGAACATTTACTTTTTTAGTAAACAATGAGGATAATTTTTCAGTATCTAAGATAACATTTGATAAAACATTTAAGCCTATTACTGGAGAATATGTTTTGAACTCTAAAGGTTCAGGAACAAGATTATGCTCTGCTACTTTAGCAACGCCTGAAATACATGGTTTTGGTCCTTTATTCTTAACTTGTGGAGAAAGTGACAGCGAATCACTTGTACATAAAATAACGCCAACTGACACAAAAGTAAATGCACACGTTCCTAAAACAATTCCTGCTTTTGGTAGATGGAGTGCCGAAAATGCTGTTCCTTTATCTAAAAATGCTTACCCAGGTCAAACAATCATTATGATTGGTGATGATGATAATAAAGATTATGGGGGACAATTAGTAATGTACAAATCTACATTAGGTGATTTAAATAACGGAAAAGTATATGTTATTAAACGTACAAATAATGAATCTATTGAAACTAAAATGACTGAAAACAATACCTACGAGATCGAATTTGTAGAAATTACTAATATTAAAACTAATACTGGTCTACAAAACAACCAAGCTGCACAAGCTGCAAATGCTATTGTTTTTGGACGTGTAGAAGATATTGACTGGAATAAAACAGTAGGAAAAGAAAGAGAAATTTACTTTAATGTTACAGGTCAAAATAACACAGGAGTAAATGCAAATAATTCACGTACAAAATACGGAAGATTGTATCGTTTAGAATTAGACCCGATTAATCCTTTAAAGGGTAAATTAACAGTTATGCTAGATGGAGATAACAAATCAGGATTAGCTAAAACATTCCAAAATATTGATAATATCTGTGTCACTAAAAATTATGTATACTTACAAGAAGACGCTAATGGATATGGAGATGAATCACATGACGCGTACATTTATCAATATGACATTGCAAAAAAAACTTTAAAAATAGTTTTTGAATTAGATCACAGACGTAACGACATTTCTAATAAATACTTAGGTGCTAAATCTTCTAAAGGTTCTTGGGAATATGGAGCTTTAATTGATATTTCTGACATAATTAATAAGGAAAACACATTTATGCTTTCTATTCAACCTCATTCTTGGGAAAAAGAGGATTTTAAAGGTAAAGACGGAGGAGGTCTACGTCCAGATGAAAAACAAGGTAGTCAAGTTATTTTAATTAATGGTTTACCGCGATAAATACTTCTCAATAATTTTTCAAACTAAACGAAGAAACTTAGATTAAAATACAATCTAAGTTTTCTCTATTTTACATTTATTCTAATCTTTCCATGAGAAATTTAATCCTTTTAATTGTCTTTTTATTCTTTTTCTCTTATAAAAAGAAAAATATCAACCAATACAAAGCATAGAAAACACTCAAAATCTACTTAAATATAATTTTAAACAGTTTAATACAGAAGTAAACAATTTTGAAAAAATTACTAAAAAAAATGTATCAGCAGATCAATTACAATATCAATTTAAAAAAACACGATTAGCTTTTAAAAAAACAGAAGAATTCATTGCCTTTTATTTCCCAAGCAGCTTTCTTAAAATCAATGGTGCTCCTATAGATGAAAACGAAATAAATGACATTAATCGAAAGGTAGAATATGCTACAGGTTTTCAAAAAATTGAAGAAATAGTATTTAACCAAAAGATTAACAAAACTCTTTTAATTGAAAACATAGGAATTCTCAAAGGATACCTAGTCATTATAAACGATCAAATAAATAATTTACAACTTAGTGAGCGTAATATTTTTGAAATTCAAAAATTACAATTACTACGTCTTCTAAGTTTAGGCATCACAGGATTTGATTCTCCTATTGCTTTACATTCACTACCCGAAACACAAAGTGCTTTAAGAGGAATTCAAGGCTATATGAATTGTTTTAAATTTGACAAACCTTTAAATATTAGTATTAGTCAAGCAATCGCTTACATTAAAAAAAACAATCAATTTAACACTTTTGATCGTGCTTGTTTTATTACTCAATATGCAAAACCTATTTATAAACATATCTTCCGTTTACAGCATGAATTAAAAATCAAGAATAATCCCTATGTAGGGGCATTAAATTTTGAAAAAGAAACACCTTTCGAACTAGAAGCCTTTAACCCAAATCATTTCGCTCCTTCATACAATAGAAATCCAAAGAAAAATCAGATCGAATTGGGACGACAACTTTTTTTTGATAAATTATTAAGTGGAGATAACCAAATTGCTTGCGCTAGTTGCCATATCCCTAATAAAGCTTATGCTGATCACAAAACAAAAGCATTACAAGATCAAAAATCACGAAATACCCCCACTTTATTAAATGCAGGGTTACAAAATACGCAATTTTTAGATGGACGGATTAATTATTTAGAAGATCAGGCTAAAGCAGTTATTAACAACCAAGATGAAATGCATGGTAGTTTTCAGTTAGCATTGATAAAACTTAATAAAAACACAACCTATAAGAATCTTTTTCAAAAAGTATTTCCTGATTCAAAAAATATAACAGCAGAACATTTACTAAATTCAATAGCTAGTTTTATTAGAAGTCTTTCCCCATTAGATTCAAAATTTGACAATTATTTAAGAGGAAAAGCATTCTTAAATACCGAAGAGAAAAAGGGGTTCAATCTTTTTATGGGAAAAGCTAAATGTGCTACTTGCCATTTTTTCCCTTTGTTTAATGGTAGTGTTCCTCCTCTTTATCAAAAAACAGAAAGTGAAGTAATAGGTGTCCCTATAGCATTCAATTCAAAAATAATAGATCCTGATTTAGGTGAATATCATATAACCAAAGCTCCTCTAAAAAAATATGCCTTTAAAACTCCAACAGTTCGTAATACTTCTATCACTTATCCATATATGCACAACGGTGTTTTTAACAGATTAGAAGAAGTTATTAATTTCTATAATAAAGGTGGAGGAAAAGGTATTGGCATCACTATTAAAAATCAAACTTTAGCTGAAGACTCATTGCATTTATCTCAAGTAGAAATTAAAAATTTAATAAGCTTCATTCGCACATTAGACAACAAGAGTCTGTCCCAAAAGTAAAAAATCAATAGCCTCTTATTACTCAAATAACAGGAGGAGTCTCATAATAAATATTATGTGATTCCTCTCTATGAGTGTATATTTTAGGAAATTTTTTTACCTTGTTTTTCTATCCTTATTATTTTTTGATTAATTTCTTTTAATAATGTTATTTGTTCTTTTGAATATGCAATAATTCTTCATGTTGATGTGCTAGAATATGATCTAATTTATCCTGCAATAACCGAATTTCTTGTTCTGCTTTTAAGTTGACATAAAAATCCTTTTTAGCTCGTTCTCTATCTTTTTCTTCTTGTCTGTTTTGACTCATCATAATAATAGGAGCTTGTAAAGCAGCAATACAGGATAATATAAGGTTTAATAATATGAACGGATAAGGATCAAATCCTTTATTCATCAAAAAAATACATTGATTACTATCCAAGTTAATAAAAAAATTAAAAAAGAAATAATAAATATCCAGCTACCACCAAAACTAGCTACCTGATCTGCCACTCGCTGTCCTATAGTTCGAGACTCTACTTCTGTTGAGTCCACCCATGATTCTATTTCACGATCCGTCATATTATCACTTTTAAAACATTTCTAACAACTTACTTACGGTATTATAATTTCGTATAGTAGAGAGTACATTTAATTTTTTCTCAATGTATTTATTATCTAATCTAGTTTTTCCTGCTCCTTTATCATATTTCAAATAAATACGATTTTCATCAATAGTTGCTTCATCTGGTTTTACCTGACTCATTTTTAAATCATGAATTGCTTGTGCTCCTAATTTTTTATTTAAAAAACTAAAATAAATTTTAGTTGTATCTGCGTTATGCACTTTTAAATAAGGATTATTAATTAAAGCTTTTTCTAAATCTTCTTTTTTTAACACCATAGCAGGCACTTCGTAGCCCCATTGTTTAAAAATTTCTTGCTTGATTTTAAAACCAATAGAAAGTTCATTTTCTTCTTCAGACTCAATAAAAACATTACCTGATTGAATATAGGTTAATACATTTACGAATCCCATCCCCTCTAATAAAGTTTTGAGCTCATCCATTTTTATCATATTATGTCCTGAAACGTTGATTCCGCGAAGCAATACTAGATATTTTTTCATATACATGAATTTATTTATCAACAAAGATCATTTAATTTCTTTCCTTTTCAAAATAGTGTGCAAACAAAAAAGCCTCCATCTTATTATGGAGGCTTTTGATATATAGTTTCAATAAATATTATTTTTTAACAAATTTTAAAGTTACCTTCTTACCTGCTTTTTGAACTTTTAAGAAATATATTCCATTTGTCAAATGACTAACAACTAATTTTAAATCTTCTATTTTAAGATCCTTCTTAGCAGCTACTTCTTGACCAATTGAATTTAATAATACATATGCTTCTGGTAACTCATCCTCATTAGGCATAGCAATAGTTAATTCAGCATTAACAGGATTTGGATAAATTGAAATTTTACTTAACATTCCAAAATCCTCATCTATCAAATTAGGTTCTTGACATTTAGTAGAACGCTCTAAATTCCGTCTTCTCTCTGCATTTTTTAATACCGTTCTAATTCGTTTCTTTTGATCATTTGTAAAGATATTCATACAAATATCATCTGTATAATCCATATAATTCTCAACCATATCTTTTCCTCGATCTAAGGGACAAGAATCTACATTCTTAGGGCAACCTCTGTTAGGATTTAGCGAAACAGGCGTATCTGCACAAAAATCATTATTTAAAGTACAATCTGAATTATCACCCCAAATATGATACAAACCTAACCAATGCCCTATTTCATGAGTAGTAGTTCTTCCTCTATCATATGGAGCATTATATACTCCTTCTGGAAATATAACTGAAGAACCAAATTTATTGTATCCTATTACAACTCCATCAGTTGAAGCAATCCCTTCGTTAACTCCTAAACCAGAAAGTCCTGATGAGCTAGGAAATTGTGCATAACCTTGAACATTTATAAGATCATCTCCAAAAACACAAGTCCAAATATTTAAATATTCTTCTGGATTCCAAATAGTACGGGGTTTTAATTCATTTTCTATAGCATGTTTATTAAAAAACACTCTTCCAAAATCTACACGATCAATACCATTGGTCAAATTTCCATCAGGATTAGTCTTAGCTAAACAAAATTGGATTTCTACATCTGCTCCAACTGGATTTGTATTATATCCTGCTGTGTTAATTCTACGTCTAAAATCATCATTTAAAACTTGAATTTGAGAAAAAACTTGTTCATCTCTTATATTTTCATTTTCGCCGTACGCATCACCATTATGAATTACATGCACAACAACGGGAATTGTTATAATAGCTACTCTTTCTTCTTTATTAAGTTGATTTTTTTGTAAATCTATTTTTTTATTAATCCAACTTTCAAACTCTACAGTTGTAGCTCTATTTGAATGTTTTTCTCTCAAATGTTTTTCATACTCTGTCGAATAACACCTAACCTCATGTTCTCTTATAGTCGTTTGCCCGGACAATTCTAGACAAAACAAAAAAAAGAACAAAGAAATAACAATTTCTTTCATTTCCATACAATTTAACTTCATAAAAATTGAATTATCATTAAAAAACAAGATACATTTACTCTTTTTTTTAACATATAACTAAAAAAAGAGTCGCAATATACATTTTTTTCAACAAATTCTAATTCATTTCCTAGTAAAAAAACACAATTAACTAATTATTATTAAAGACTTAGAAGACAATCATAATATCTCAGTTCATTTATTATCTTTGCCTTATGGGAAGAAAAAAAGATAAACAAGTCGTATTCGAAAACGTAAAAGTCCTTGATGCAGGTGCAAAAGGCGTATGTGTGGCAAAAGCCCCAGAAGGTCAGGTCATTTTTATTTCAAATGTAGTACCAGGCGATGTGGTAGATGTACAAACTTTTAAAAAACGTAAATCATACTATGAAGGAAGAGCTACCCAGTTCCATTCCTATTCAGAACATCGAGTAGATCCAGTATGTGAACATTTTGGTGTTTGTGGTGGCTGTAAATGGCAAAACATGAAATATAGCCAACAATTATTATACAAACATCAAGAAGTAGAAAACAACCTAAAACGTATTGGTAAAATTGACTTACCTGAATTTGAGCCAATTTTAGGCTCTGAAAAACAGTTTTTTTACCGTAATAAAATGGAATTTGGTTTTTCTTCCTCTCGCTGGATGACACAAGAAGAAATAAACAGCGGAAAGGAATTTGATAATAAAAATGCTGTTGGTTTTCATATTCCAAAAATGTGGGACAAAATTTTAGATATAGAAAAATGCCATTTACAACAAGATCCCTCTAATGAAATCAGAAATGAGATTAGACGTTTTGCTAATCAAAATAATTTAGCCTTCTTTAATCCTAGAGAACATTCAGGACTGTTAAGAACCTTAATGATTCGAACGGCTTCTACAGGCGAAATCATGGTACTGATACAGTTTTTTGACAATAAGAAAGAAGAAATTGATTTGATCATGAATTTCCTAGCAGAACGTTTTCCTGCTATCACTTCGTTACAATATGTAATCAACCAAAAAGCAAACGATACTTTGTATGATCAGGATATCATTTTATTTAAAGGTCGTGATCATATCTTAGAAGAAATGGAGGGTTTACAATTTAGCATTAATGCTAAATCATTTTACCAAACGAATTCTGAGCAAGCCTATGAGTTATACGCAATCACTAGGGATTTTGCTGGACTCACTGGAAATGAATTAGTTTATGACTTATATACAGGCACAGGTACTATTGCGCAGTTTGTTTCTAAAAAAGCAAAAAAAGTGATAGGTGTAGAAGCAGTTCCTGAAGCCATAGCAGATGCAAAAATAAATGCAGAACGCAATAACATAACTAATTGCGAGTTTTTTACAGGTGATATGAAAAATGTTTTTAATGACGAATTCATAGCCAGACATGGTCATCCAGATGTTATTATCACAGATCCACCACGTGATGGTATGCACGCAGATGTAGTAGAACAAATTTTAAAAATTGCCCCTAAAAAAGTAGTATATGTTAGTTGCAACTCTGCTACTCAAGCGCGCGATTTAGCTTTAATGGATCGTATGTATAAGGTAACACGTGTACGCCCTGTAGATATGTTCCCTCAAACACATCATGTTGAAAATGTAGTTTTATTAGAAAAAAAGTAAATAATGAAAAGTAATCAGCAAGACTATTAGCTAATCACTTATTACTAATTACTCAAAATTATATGAAAAAAATACTTTTCGGTTTATTTGTAATCATTTTTTCCATGGGATTGTATAATTGTGAGCCAGACGATATTTGTCCACAAGGAACACCTACAACGCCAAGAATGATTATTCAGTTTTTTGATAATAACAACCCTACAAACCCTAAAACCGTAACTGATTTAAAAATTACTGCTGAAGGAATGGGGAATTCTTTAGAGTTTACAGGTGGCAATAAAATTGAATTACCTCTAAAAGTAAATGCTAACGAAGTAAGTTATACCTTTAAAATTAATTCAAAAAACACTACTTTAGAAAAAGAGGATCAAATAAAACTAAATTACACTCGTAATGATGTTTATATTTCAAGAGCTTGTGGATATAAAACTGAATTCACATTAGATACCTCTAATGGTGCTGTATTAACTACACCTAAAAATTGGATACAAGAAGTAACCATACAAAAAACATCTATCGCAAACGAAAATGAAACACATATCAAAATTTTCTTTTAGTCTATTATTAATTGTGTTTTCACTAGCAAGTAGTCAAGCACAAGAAAAAACAAACGATACGATAAAAAAAACAGAGCGCTATGGTTTTAGAATAGGTGCTGATTTATCTAAACTAACCCGTTCAATTTTTGATAAAAATTACAGAGGATTAGAATTAGTAGGAGATTATAGAGTTAGCAAAAAAATGTATTTAGCTGCTGAAATAGGTAATGAAAAAAAAATAACAGAAGACAATCGCCTTAATTTCACAACAAATGGAAGTTATTTTAAGGTTGGATTTGACCATAATTTTTACCAAAACTGGCTGGATATGGAAAATATAGTTCATCTAGGACTCCGCTATGGTTTCTCTACTTTTAATCAAGAATTAAACAGTTATAAAATATACAATACTGCTGGATATTTTCCTCAGGCAGATGCTGTAATTATTAATAAAAACTATAATGGTCTAACAGCTCATTGGGCTGAAGTAGTAGCTGGAATTAAAGCTAAAATTTTTAATAATTTTTATGCAGGTTTTAGCTTGCGAATTAATTACCTATTATCTGAAAAAAAACCAGAAAATTTTAATAACTTATACATCCCTGGATTCAACAAAACATATGATGGAAAATTTGGGGCAGGTTGGAATTATAGCATTACTTATTTTATTCCTTTATATAAAAAGAAAAAATAATAATCTTTTTCAGATATTTAAATAAGGCTTAAAAATTTCATGAAAAACGAGGTAATTTTTTTACCTCGTTTTTTTAGCTTAATTACTCTTTAACTAAATAGATCCCATCAGGTTTTATTTCAATCATTTTCTGTTTATAAAGAGTCCCTATAGCCTTTTTAAATGTTTTTTTACTCATTTGTAGAACTGTTTTTATATCATCAGGACTACTATTATCATGTAATTTTAAAATTCCTCTTCCTCTTTTTAATTCATCTATTATCTTTTGAGCTGAAGTATCTATTCGTTCAAATCCTAACGGTTGTCTTGACACATCTATTTTTCCGTCTGGACGAATATTTTTGACATATCCAATGATACGATCTCCTGTTCTTAAATCTTCAAAAAGTTCATTTCTATAAATTAAGCCTTTATGTTTTTCATTAATAATAACATTAATACCTTTTTCTGAAATATGTGAAACAATCAAATCAACTTCTTCTCCATTTTCAACACTTAAATTTTGATTACTTAAAAATTGATTTAACCTACTTGACCCTACTAAACGATTCGTTTGTTGATCTAAATACATATAAACAAGATATCTTTTTCCTTCTTCCATCGGCCTAGCTTGCTCTTTAAAAGGTACAAATAAATCCTTTTCTAGTCCCCAATCCATAAAAGCGCCAAATTTATTGACATAACTAACTCTCAATAATGAAAATTCATTTAAAAAAATATAAGGTTCTAAAGTAGTAGCTACAGGTCGTTCTTCATGGTCTAAGTACACAAATACTTCAATATCTTCTTCTATTTCATATTCTTTAGGTACATATTTATTAGGCAATAAAACATCTTTTTCGCCATCTGTTAGATATAAACCAACATTCGTATTTCGTGTTATCTTTAGAGTATTAAATTTTCCTATTTCAATCATCTGTCAAAATTTAGAATTGCAAAGATACAAATAAAAAATCCCGATAAAATCGGGATTTATAAACTTTATAATTTCTGATTAATTATAAACACTTTCTTTTTAAAATGAAGTGTTAATAAATAATATACAACTGCACGGTATTTATTACGATTAGAACGTCCGTATTGCTCCATTACACTATCAATCGCGGCATCTAATTCTGGACTATCTTCTAGACCTAATTTTTTAATTAAAAAGTTATTCTTTACAGTATCTAATTCTGATTGTTGTGAACCTGACACTGTAGATGAATCTTGATTATAAATAGAAGGTCCGCAACCTATAACTACTTTTGTCAATAATTCTACATCAGGGGTTACACCGCATTTTTCTTTTAAATCAGCTGTATATTTCTCAATCAGTTCATCTCTTTTACTCATATTTTTTCTAGTTATGTTATTGTATATCTATCAAATATAAAAAAAATATTAAAACAAACAGTTAAAAAAAAAAAAAAGTCTATTATTTTAAACTCTTAAAATATTGTAAAAGAATTTCATTATTTATTTTTTCTGGTGTAAAAACTTCCAATATAGCAGGTTTATTCAGGGTTGAAAACTCTTTCCAATGCTCTCGTAACTGTTTTTCATCCGTTGCTTTAATATAACAAAAACCGTACATGGAAGCTAAATGCTCTGCTGTTAAATTATGTGAAGTTTCAAAAAAAGTATTAAATGTTTCATTTTCTTGATGGCCTGGTAAGATCCTAAAAATCCCTCCTCCTCCATTATTCACTATAATAATTTTAAAATCACCTGGTATATAATGGTTCCACAAAGCATTACTATCATAGAAGAAACTAATATCTCCTGTTATAAGATAAGTTGTTTTTTTATTTAAAACGGCAGCTCCAATGGCTGTTGTAGTACTTCCTTCTATTCCACTAGTTCCTCTATTACAATAAACGTGAATACTTGGATTTAATGAAAATAACTGCGCATATCGTATTGCTGAACTATTACTTATTTGTAATTGAATATTTTTCGGAAATAATTCTGTAATAATTTGAAAAACTTTTAGATCTGAAAAATGAATTTGTTTTAAATAAAGATCATGGGATATTGCTCTTTGTAAACGAACAGCTAGTAATTCTTGTTGAAAAGTACTTATATGATAAGAAGTGCGTTCTAAAAAACGTTTAAAAAACACATTGGGAGTTTCTTTAAAATGCTTATTAAGACAACCATATGTATCATAAGCTCTTAAGCGATCTACATGCCAATGAGCATCGGGTTTATACTTCCTAAAAAAGGCTTTAATCCTTTTTGACACGATCATTCCTCCTATGGTTAGTAATATTTCAGGTTGATAACGTTCAAATTCTTCTTCTGAAAAAGGAGTTATAATTGTATCAATATTAGTAATAAAATTTTCATGATGTACATTAGATGTCACTTCGGTCATAACGATTACGGATGGATCGTTTGCTATAATTTCTAAGTACTGAGGTTCAATTGTATTGGGTTGAGTTTCTCCTATTAGAATTATTTTTTTACGGGCTTTATTCCATTGTTCTACAAAAAGATCAAGAGGTTCTAAATCTTCAATTTTTGATTCAAAATCAAACCATGTTGTTTTAATTGTTAATTCTGAAACTGTATCATATAAAGGTTCTTCAAAAGGAGCGTTAATATGAACTGGCCCTTGTTGAGTACTACTAAAAAACAATGCTTCTTGTATTAGTCTATCATTTTCAGCTGAAGAGATCTCTTCTAAATTTGCGTTATATAAAATATGGTTAGCAAAAACATTAGCTTGTCTAATCGTTTGACCATCTCCTATATCTATTTTATCAACTGGACGATCTGCTGAAATAACCACTAAGGGTATTTGACTATAAAAAGCTTCTGAAATAGCAGGGTAATAGTTTAACAAAGCGGATCCTGAAGTACAAACTAATACTACTGGCTTTCGTAACTGTTGAGCTAAACCTAATGCAAAAAAACCTGCACAACGTTCATCTACTATACTATAACAATTAAATTCGGTTTGACTAGAAAACCCTATAGTCAAAGGTGCGTTTCTCGAACCAGGAGAAATAACTATGTGATTTAATCCTTTTTTTTTACATATTTCTATTATGCTTTGTGCTAAAGGAATTCTGGGGTAAATAGCGGTAGATTTCAACTTATAATAAACTCATGTTCTACGGCAAAAGTATTAACTTATCGTCATATTTTGAGCATTTTCTTTTAAAATTAAAAATTTATATATCATATAATAAGCTAAAGCAGAAGAAATGATAATCATTTTATGTAAAAAAGTGGATTTATAATAAAACATGTTAAAGAAAAATAAAGACATCTGAACTACAAAAAAGAAGTTCCTATAAGAAATATTAAATTTTCTTTCCTAGATTCATTTATATACGTTATAACCCCAACAGCTCCTAAAAAAGCGGTTAAAAGCGAATTAAAAACCCAATAAATATAATAATCTTGTACTTGATCAAACACAAAATATATCATATATAAATACAAAACAAATAATGGTATTAAAGCGATTCCTATAGCCATTCTATATTTTTTCTCAATAAACTCTAATACTAAATAGATTAACCCTATTTTTGACAATAAAGAAAATAGCGTTGCTATTTTAAACGCTGCTTTTCCTTCTACAGCAAATAAAGATGAGGTTATCTGGAACAATATCAAGCACAATAAAAAGTTAATATTGATTCTTGAAGAAGTAATCATGTATAATATAAAAAGTAAGGGCATCCGTATACCGCGTAGATATTCTTCTAACACCTCTACTTCCAAAAAGGTCATAATCCCGTATAAAACAAGATTAAAAATAAATAGAAATTCTAATAACTCGGCAATTTTTTGTAATTTCATGTCCTAAATTTTTAATTATTTTGACTAAAACATCCATTTATATAAGAGAGGCTGAATATGAGGATCTTCCTGAAATTCTTGAAATAGTGAATTATGAAATTTTAAATAGCACTTCTATCTGGGAATATCATATTCGCTCTTTAGAACAGCAACAAAAGATTTTTGAAGAAAAAAAATTAAATAATCATCCTTTTTTAGTTGCTATAAAGGAAAATAAAATAGTAGGATTTGGGACTTATGGCTTATTTCGTTTTAAAATAGGGTATCAATTTACGGCTGAGCATTCAGTATATGTACATAAAGATTTTCATGGTAATGGAATTGGTTCTCTTCTTTTACGAGAAATTATTAAAATTGCAAAAAAAAAAAATTACACACATTAATTGGTGTTATTGACTCTGAAAATTCAGGAAGTATTACATTTCATAAAAAATTAGGCTTTCAAGAGGTGGGACAACTTAAGGAAACAGGTTTTAAATTTAACAAATGGTTGGATTCTGTTTTTGTTCAAATTCTGCTGTAAACTCTTAATCAGTTAATATAGATCATTTTTTAGTCTACTACAAAATCAACAATAGTATTAGAAAGATACTCTATTAGCATTGATACCTGCGGATTTTTTAAACTTCCATGAGGATATGACAGCCCTATTTCTCTAAAATTTTTCGGACCATTATATTTTTTTATCTTAAATCCAGTCCAATTTCTTACAAAAATTTCAGGTAAAAATGTAATACCAAGCCCTGACATAAGCAGTGTTAATACTTCATTTTTATTTTCACAATTAGCAATTGTATTCCATTTTTCTCCTGAATTATTTAATATAGCTAGACTTTGTTGGTGCGCTTCACAAGGTGGACAATGAATAAAAGGTTGGTCTTTTAAATCCTTAATCTCAATAAAATCTTTAACAACTAAAGGATTATTATTTGGGACACAAAGCACATAATTTTCTTTTAGAAGTGGTAAAAACAAATGATCTTCAAATTTCCTCTCCCTAATTAACAAATTAATTTCACAATCTCTCCCTATAGGTCTTACATCCCATTCTACTCCTTTCAACAGGTTTGAAGCTATTCTAAAAAAACCTTTTTTAAAATCCTGAGGAAGACTATCTGCTATTCCTATTACGATTCTGTATTTATATTCTTCTTTTTAAAAATTTCAGGAATTGCATGTAATTCTGCTAAAATTCTTTTAGCAATAGGATATAAATAATGTGCCTCTTCTTTTATTTCAACACCTCGTTTATGTCTTAAAAAAAGAGTTTTATTTATTAAATCCTCTAATTGCTTTAAACCATTGGAGATATTAGGCTGAGATACAAAGCATTTTTCAGCCGCTCTTGAAAGATTTCGTTCTTCATAAACTGCAACAAAAAATCGCAACAACCTTTCATCCATAATTTTTTATTATAATAAACATATAAAATTAGTATTTCATCAATACAAATATAGAATGTATTTTCGTAATCAATTAAAAAACAAGTATTATTTATCAATTCATTTTAAAAAAATAATCATTATGAAAAATAATAATAAATTAATTATCATAACAGGTGCAAGTTCTGGTTTTGGACTAGAGATGGCAAAAGAATTTGCAAAAGATGGTTATTGCTTGCTCTTACTTGCTCGTAGAATTAAAAAAATGGAAGCTTTAAAACTACCTAATACGATATGCAAAAAAGTAGATATATCAAATAAAGAAGAATTTGAAATAGCAGTAAAAGAAGCTGAAGCAATATATGGTAAGACCGATTTAATAATTAACAACGCAGGTGTGATGCTCTTAGGAGATTTAGCCACACAAGCTCCTCAAGAATGGAAAAAAATGTTAGACATTAATATCCTTGGGGTTATGAATGGAATGCAAATCGTAATGAATGATATGAAAGAAAGAAAAACGGGAACAATAATAAATATTTCATCAATAGCAGGTCTTCAACCTTTTACAAATCACGCTGCTTATTGCGCTAGCAAATTTGGAGTAACAGGATTAACCAAAACAGTGCGAAACGAGATGTCTTCTTACAATGTTCGAGTATTATCAATAATGCCTGGTGCTGTAAAAACAGAACTTTTAGAGCATACCACAAATCAAAAAATAATTGATGAGTATAATGAATGGAAAGAAGCTGTTGGAGCAGTTAACATTACAGCTAAAGATGTAGCTAAAACAATTAAATATGCTTACGAATTACCACAAGCTGTCTCTTTACGGGAAATTATCATTACTGATACTATGCAAGATTGTTAGCTATTCTTTTTATCCATAAAAACATACTACCAGTACAAGTAAAAATATTCCCTATTAAAATACAACAGTATTATTTATAAACACATTTTCTAGTTGTATAAAATTTTAAAAAGTTTTTTTTACGGAACTCATTTTTAGAAATAATTTTACTTTTTAATAAAAAATCAAAAAGAAGATTTCATGATAATAAGTGCAGGATATTATTCTCTGCACTTGCTTTATTTAACAAACATTTTTTTATTTTTCATTTAATAAGCACTACAAATCATAAACAATAAATTACTAAATAACTACCTTTGCAAAAAAATAATTCGATGCAAAATACATACATAGGCTATCATTTTAAAGTAGAGCCAAAAGAACTGGGTTCTGAAATTTTAATAGCTGAATTAGGAGAACTCCCATTTGATAGTTTTATCGAAACTGAAAACGGTTTTTCAGCTTATATTCCCAAAGAAAATTGGAATGAAAATATTTTAGAAGATATATATATATTACAAAATCCTGAATTCAAGATTAGCTACACATTTGAAGAAATTGAACAAGAAAATTGGAATGCAGAATGGGAAAAAAACTTTGACCCTATTGATGTTGATGGTTTATGCCATGTTAGAGCTCCATTTCATCCTAAAACAGATGCTGAATTTGATATTGTAATAGAGCCTAAAATGAGTTTTGGAACAGGACATCATGAAACGACCCACATGATGATTCAACATTTATTAGAAATGAATATTAAAGGATTAAAAACATTAGACATGGGTTGTGGTACAGCTATTTTAGCGATCCTAGCAGAAATGAAAGGGGCACAACCAATAGATGCCATTGATATTGATAACTGGTGTTTTTTAAACTCTATTGAAAATGCAGAACGTAATAACTGCAAACATATAAATATATACGAAGGAGATGCCTCTTTATTAGCTGGAAAAAAGTATGATTTAATTATTGCTAATATAAACCGAAATATCTTGCTCAACGATATGCAAACCTATGTAGATTGTTTAAATCCTAATGGGGTTATTTTATTCAGTGGTTTTTACGAACAAGACATCCCTCATATTGATGCTTCTTGCACAGAAAAAGGATTAACTTTTACAAAAAAAATAATTCGAAACAACTGGGTATCATTAAAATACGTAAATTAGTTTTTCTTAACCATATAAGTTTTTAAAACTACACCCTTTTTTACTCAAATAGCTTATATGGTTATCAATTAAATTTTTAGTTATGTCAACAATAGAAAAAATACAAGAAGACGTTGCGGTATTAGAAGAAATTTCTATTAACCATGAAATCATTTTATACAATGATGATGTTAATACATTTGATCATGTTATAGACACGTTAATACGAGTTTGTGATCATGAAGAATTACAAGCAGAACAATGTGCTATATTAGTACATTATACAGGTAAATGCGGTGTAAAAACAGGTTCTTTCGATGAATTAAAACCTCAATGTTCCGCCCTTCTTGATGCAGGATTAAGTGCAGAAATTATATAATCCTCAAAGAAAATATTTATTTTTTAAATTTATCTAAAAAAAATAATTAGATTTACTAAAAACAGGTAGAGTTTTTTTCTGAATTTTAAAATCTAATATCACGATGGAAACGTACGGCAAAATACTAATCATTGCAATGCCTCTATTTTTATTCTTAATTATAATTGAGAAATTATATGGTTATTACAAAAAAGTAGATTATGCTCCTATAATGGACAGTGTTTCAAGCTTAAGCTCTGGCATGACCAACGCCACTAGAGACGTTTTAGGGCTAAGTATTTCAATAATCACATACGAATTAATGGTTTCTAAAATTGCCATTTTTCACATTAAAGAATCCTTCTTAGCATACATCATCGCATTTATAGCTATAGATTTTCAAGGATACTGGACACATCGCTGGGCACATCAGATTAATATTTTTTGGAATAAACACGCTATTCATCACAGCAGTGAAGAGTTTAATCTTTCTTGTGCATTAAGACAGTCCGTATCTGATTTCTTCAAATTATTTACATTCTTACTACTCCCCGCTGCTTTATTAGGTGTTCCTTCTAAAGTAATAGCGATTACACTGCCAATACAATTTTTTTTACAATTTTGGTATCACACACGATATATTAATAAATTAGGTTTTTTAGAAAAAATTATAGTCACCCCATCCCATCATAGGGTTCATCATGCTATTAATCCTGAATATATGGATAAAAATCATGCCCAAATATTTATTATTTGGGATAAACTTTTTGGAACTTTCCAAGAAGAATTAATCGAAATTCCACCTGTTTTTGGCATTACACGTCCAGCAGAAACTTGGAATCCTTTTAAAATTAATTTTCAACATTTATGGGTTTTAATAAAAGATGCTTGGCATGCAGAAAATTTTTCTGACAAACTAAAAATTTGGTTCATGCCTACTGGTTGGAGACCAAAAGGTTTTGAAGAAAAATTCCCAATTCATAAAATTGAAAATGTATATAATTTTGAAAAATTTGGAACTAACAATTCAAAAAAATTAATAGGTTGGTCATTATTTCAGATGTTTTCTACCTTATTATTAATCTCTTATTTATTTGACAACATAGCAAAAATAGGGTTACCTAATATCTTTTATTATGGACTATTCATATTTGTAACCGTTTATAGTTATACAGAATTAATGAGCAAAAATAAATTTGCTCATATTTACGAAACCATCCGATTTTTATTTGCTATAACTATACTATATTCTTTTAATGGTTGGTTTCAAATAAATGAGATCATTCCTCACGGAACTTATATTATAACAAGTTATTTTATCCTTTCCCTTTTAGTAAGTTTTTACTTTGTAACGGTAGAATTTAAAAACGAAAAGCACCAACCCATTTTAAACTAATTTTATGAGCCAATATCTAAGAATTTTCACAGGAATTAGTATATTTTATCTAATTTTATTAATAACTAAACAAGAAGATTTAGGTTGGTATTTTAAACCCTTACTTATTCCTTTTCTAATTTTAGAAGTTTTTAAGTATAATCATTTTAAAACAAAAAATCTGCTTATTTCTGCACTAACCTTTTCTTGGATAGGTGATCTAATTTTAATGTTTACTCATAAACATGAATTATTTTTTATTCTAGGTCTCGCTTCTTTTTTAATCGCCCATATCATCTTTACGATACTATTCATTAAACAGAATCAAACAAAACCTAATTCAAACTTATTTTGGGTAGGATTTATTTTTATTACAATCTATTTATTGGTAATATTAAATTTACTTTTCCCTAGCTTAGGAGGGTTAAAAATTCCTGTTACAATGTATGCTATTACTATTTCTATTATGCTATTAATGGCCATCAAAGGCTATTTTAATTGGGCAGAACCTAATAACTTGACAATTCTTTTAGGAGCTTTATTCTTTGTAAGTTCTGATAGTATTTTAGCTATTAATAAATTTCATTGGGAAATAGCAAAATCAGGATTCTTCATTATGATTACTTACATCATAGCTCAATTCCTGATAACTAAAGGAATTTTAGGTTTAAACAAAAAAACAGATAATTAGATAAACATTCAAAAAATATTTAAAAAAATATTTTCACACTCACATTTTTCATAAATTATATCCAATAAAAAAGAGTCTGTTTTAGCAGACTCTTTTTTATTGGATATATAATGTTTGTACTAAAACATTTCTCTTCCTGCAAAATGGAAAGCACCTTCAATAGCAGCATTCTCATCTGAG
This sequence comes from Flavobacterium oreochromis, assembly GCF_019565455.1. Lineage (NCBI taxonomy): Bacteria > Pseudomonadati > Bacteroidota > Flavobacteriia > Flavobacteriales > Flavobacteriaceae > Flavobacterium > Flavobacterium oreochromis. The sequence goes on along the minus strand of NZ_CP067377.1, from coordinate 2,552,296 downwards.
TCTGAACCGTGAACTGCATTTTCACCAATAGAAGTAGCATATTTTTTACGGATAGTTCCTTCAGCAGCTTCAGCTGGGTTAGTAGCACCAATTAATGTACGGAAATCCTCAACTGCATTATCTTTTTCTAAGATAGCCGCAACGATTGGACCACGAGACATAAACTCAACTAATTCACCATAGAATGGTCTTTCAGCATGCACTGCATAAAATTTTTGTGCATCTGCAACTGTTAACTGAGTTAATTTCATAGAAACAATTCTGAAACCACCTTCAGTAATCATATTTAAAATCCCACCAATGTGTCCTTTTTCAACAGCATCTGGCTTAATCATTGTGAAAGTTCTATTTCCTGCCATTTTTTTGTTTTTTTAATTTGGGGGCAAAAGTACAAACTTTAGTTTAAATCTTTAAATCTTTAAAAGTTTATTTTTAATATTTATTATTATCTTAAATCCTTTTAAAAAACAGTTATACTAAATTCATCACTAAGTGGATCTAGTTCTTGAAACAATTTGGTAAAAAAGTCTTCACCATATTCTAAATAAAATTCACTAAAATTTAATTGACGCTCTTGCAGATTTTTATTCGGGAATAACGCATCTTGCAAATTAACAATCCTTTTCAATTTATCTTCATGATTTCGTTTTTCAGCCTTTAAAAGACGTTTTTCTAGATGTTCTAATCCTTTTATTTGTTTAGCTTCCTGAGCCTTTACAGCTCCCACAAATGTTTTATCAGTCTTAGCCGCAATTTCTAAAAGACTATAAAATTGATTTCTAAGATGCTCTTTTTGATCTTTAAAATCAATTGTAAAAGCTGAAAACTCTCTTGTTTTTTGATTAATTAATTCTGTCTGTTTTAAAAACAAATCTGCCCATGTTAATTGCAGATGAGTTGCTTTTTTAAACTGTTTTTCAGTAGCTACTAAAACAGAATTACGTAATAATAAAATAGGATAGCTAACTTTAAAGGCTTCAAACATTGCTTTTAATTCTAACCAATAAGCAATTTCTCCTCCTCCCCCAACATAAGATAAATTAGGCAAAATTAACTCTTGATACAAAGGTCTTAAAATAACATTTGGGCTAAACTTTTCGGGGGCTGTTTCTAGTAAATTTAAAATTTCAGTTTCGGAAAAAATTAAATTTGTATTATTGATTTTGTATTGATTATTTTCAAAAATAATTCTTTCACGCAAATTATCTTCAATATAAAAAGATTAATTTCTCTAGGGTTTACTTGAATATCATATAAAAAATCAGAAACTGTTTGAGTAACTTTTTTATAAGAAGTTTGTTCTAATAATTCTTCTTTAATAACAGGTGCAAAAAGTTGCTTTAATTCTTTATTATCTCCATCTACAACTACTAACCCTTGCTCTTTAAATAATTCATTAACTAAGTAACGTGTTGCATCAGCTAAATTTTCGTGTTTTAAATAAGATTTTTCAAAAAGTGAGATAAGTCTTTTAGCATTATTGTTAGCACCTAAATGTTTTCTTATTTCTTCAAAAACTTCATTTAATCCCTCTGTAGATAACCTTCCTACTGGTCCTTTAGTATTTTTTTCCAAGTAATTTTACTGTTATTAAATCTAAAATAATTAATTTCCTCAAAATCATGATCTTCTGTAGCCATCCAATAAACCGGAACAAAGTTATATATTGGATATTTTAATTTCAACTCCTCACATAAATTAATAACAGAAATAATTTTATAAATAAAATACAAAGGTCCTGTAAATAAATTAAGCTGATGGCCTGTAGTAATGGTAAATGTGTTAGGTTGCTTTAAAGACTCTATATTAAATAAAGTCGTTTTACTTATAGCAAACCCTTCACTTTGTTTTAAAAGTGAATTTACCAAAACTTCTCGATTTTTTGTAGTATAATTACCCGACTTTTCCTCTATCTGATTTAAAAAATTTTCAATCTTAGGAAATCGATTATAAAACGACTGTATTGCCTTTTCTTCATTTAAGTAATCAACAATTAATGAGCTAAAATAGCCCGAGTTTTGAAAGGTGATACAATTACTAGACATGTATAAAATATTTTTGCTAATTTAAAAAAATTAGAATTAGAAGATTTTGCTTTAACAAGCTATTATGATTTTATTTTAAAAGTTATTTTTGCAGAATTAAAAATTGACTCCTTGAAAGATATTTTACTTGTAACTCCTCCTTTTACCCAACTGAATACACCGTATCCAGCTACTGCTTATATAAAGGGTTTTTTAAACACAAAATCTATTACGACCTTTCAAATAGATTTAGGTATTGAAGTAATTTTAGAGTTATTTTCTAAAAAGGAATTAAAAAATTTTTGAAATTCAGAATTTAGATTTCAAAGATTTAACTAATAATTCACAACGAATATATTCATTAAAAGAAGAATATATAACAACTATCGAAAGTGTTATTTCTTTTCTACAAGGAAAAAATCCTTCATTAGCACGCCAAATATGCTCTAGTAATTTTTTACCCGAAGCATCCCGTTTTGATCAATTAGATGATATGGAATGGGCTTTTGGAAATATGGGAATGCAAGATAAAGCTAAACATCTAGCAACTTTATATCTTGAGGACTTATCTGATTATATTGTAGAATGTGTTGACGAAAATTTTGGATTTAGCCGTTATGCAGAACGTCTAGGAAGAAGTGCTAATTCTTTTGATGAACTATATGATTTCTTAAAAAAGAATCTACTTTTATTGATAATATAAGTCTAAAAATTTTAAATAAAAGAATTGAAAATACACAGCCTAAAATGGTTTGCTTTTCAGTTCCTTTTCCAGGTAATTTATACAGTGCTTTTCGTTGTGCTCAATTTATTAAAAGACAATACCCAAATATAAAAACAGCCATGGGAGGGGGATTCCCTAATACAGAGCTTCGTGATTTAAAAGATAAGAGAGTTTTTGAATTTTTTGATTTTATAACGCTTGATGATGGAGAACTACCATTGGAATTACTATATCTACATATTAACAATACAAACGATAAAGAGGCATATTTAAAAAGAACTTTTCTTCTTGAAGCTGATGAAGTAATTTATAAAAACAATTGTACTGAACTAGATTATAAACAAAATGAAGTAGGAACTCCTGATTATTCTGACCTATTACTTGATCGTTATGTATCAGTAATTGAAATTGCAAATCCAATGCACAGTTTATGGAGTGATGGTAGATGGAATAAATTAACAATGGCCCACGGTTGCTATTGGGGAAAATGTACCTTTTGTGATATTTCATTAGATTATATCAAAATTTATGAACCCGTACATGCTCGAATCATAGTAAATCGTATGCAAGAGCTTATTGAACAAACTGGTGAAAGTGGTTTCCATTTTGTAGATGAAGCAGCTCCTCCTGCACTCATGAAGGAAGTTGCACTAGAAATTTTGAGAAGAAATCTTGTGGTAACTTGGTGGACTAACATTCGTTTTGAAAAAAGCTTTACAAGCGATTTATGTTTATTATTAAAACTTTCAGGTTGCATAGCTGTATCAGGCGGATTAGAAGTTGCGTCTGATAGACTATTAGCTTTAATTAAAAAGGAGTAACGGTAGAACAAGTAGCTCGAGTAACACGTAATTTCACAGAAGCAGGTATCATGGTACATGCTTATCTTATGTATGGCTATCCAACACAAACAGTTCAAGAAACTATTGATAGCTTAGAAATGGTTCGACAACTTTTTGAAATAGGCATCTTACAAAGTGGCTTTTGGCATCAATTTGCAATGACTGCACATAGCCCTGTAGGTATGAATCCAGAAGAATATGGTGTAATTCCGCAAATAAATAATATTAGTTTTGCAAATAATGATATTCAATTTAAAGATAAAACAGGTATTAATCATGATCAATTTAGCTTTGGATTAAAAAAATCTCTTTTTAATTATATGCATGGTTTGTGCTTTGATTTTCCATTACAAAATTGGTTTGATTTTAAAATCCCTAAAACTAAAATTGCCCCTAATTTTATTGAAAATTGTTTAACAAGCGAAAATACTTTTAATTTCAAACCTAATCAAAAAGTCTATTTCACAGCTAATCTTCCACAGCTTAAGTTTTTCACAAAAAGTAAAAAAGGTAGATCATGGGAAATGGCTGAAATGGTTTTTCAAACAAAAACAACTCAATTTTCAATTCATTTAGAAAAAGAACAAGCAATTTGGCTAAATGAACAACTGGCTAATTTGAATATAAAAAATAGTTTTTCGATCACTTTAGGACAAATAAAAAATAGCTTTGAAGAACAATTTGAGGACTTTGAAATGTTTTGGTTTTCTAAATCGTTAAATATGTTAAAAGAAAACTGCTTAATATCTTTATAAATAAAAACATTATTTTAAAAAACAACCTTATTTAAATCTATAGCCCTTTTACAGATATAATACGATTATTTTTATATTACATTTGAATAATCTTTTTATAACTGTTATGAATTATATTTTTCTTTATTTCTTTGTATTATATTGATAAGAAAAATGATTTTTAGTAATAAAATGGGAAGCGTTTTGCTTCAACTAATAAATAGACCATTTAATAACTTCCCATTTAAAAAAGTTTTTTTTTAAAAATTATTAGAGATGATAAGCTTATTATAAGTAATTTTTTTCAAAACCTCATCCTATTTCATGTTCAATTAATCTAAAATTTATCTAAACTCTAATTATAAGTTGAAAACCGAAATAAAAGATGCTCTCTATTCATTTTTTAAACATAGAAGAATCTTATTTTACAAATAATCCTAAAAGTTATGATGGATCTATTTATCTAGATATTTACATTCTGAAATAAAAAAACAGTTATCTAAAAAATGACATAGATAACTGTTTTATTTTTATTATTTTTTATTTTTAGGCTACAACTTCCCCATATAAATCAAACTCACTTGCATCTATAATCTTTATCATAGCAAATTCACCAGTTTTTAAATAAAACTTAGAAGCATCTATCAATACTTCATTATCTACGTCTGGACTATCAAATTCGGTTCTTCCTACAAAATACGGTCCTTCCTTTCGATCTATAACGCATTTAAAGGTTTGACCTATTTTTTCTTGATTTAATTCCCATGAAATTTGTGCTTGAATTTCCATAATTTCATTTGCACGAGCTTGTTTTACTTCATCTGGCACATCATCTTCTAACTCAAAAGCGGTTGTATTTTCCTCATGTGAATAAGCAAAACACCCTAATCGTTCAAATCGCATTTCAGTCACCCAATCTTTAAGTATCTGAAAATCTTCTTCTGTTTCTCCTGGGTATCCAACGATAAGCGTGGTACGGATAGTCATTTCAGGAACTAATGTTCTAAAATCTTTTATTAATTGAGTTGTTTTTTCATAAGTAGTACCACGACGCATTGATTTTAGAATCTTATCTGAAATATGTTGCAACGGAATATCTAAATAATTACAAATTTTAGGTTCTCGTTTCATTAATTCTAACACATCCATTGGAAAACCAGTAGGAAAAGCATAATGTAAACGAATCCATTCAATTCCTTCTACTTTTACCAATTTCTCAAGTAACTCGGCTAAATTTCTTTTTTTATATAAATCTAATCCGTAATATGTTAAATCTTGAGCAATTAAAATCAATTCTTTTACACCATCTTTAGCTAAATTTTCTGCTTCTTTAACTAATTTTTCAATGGGTTGTGATACATGTTTACCACGCATAATTGGAATAGCACAGAAACTACATGGACGGTCACAACCTTCGGCAATTTTTAAATAAGCATAATTTTTAGGAGTCGTAGTCAAACGCTCACCTAACAATTCATGTTTATAATCTGCTCCAAGCGCTTTTAACAACAAAGGCAAATCGGTAGTTCCAAAATACTGATCTACATCTGGAATTTCGTTCTCTAAATCAGGTCGATAACGCTCAGACAAACAACCTGTAACAAAGATTTTATCAACTAATCCTTGTTCCTTTTTATCAACATATTCTAATATAGTATTAACTGATTCTTCTTTAGCATTATTAATAAAACCACAAGTGTTTATAACCACTATATTCCCTTCTTGTTCATGCGCTACGTCTTTACCACTTGCTTTTAGCTGTCCCATTAAGACTTCACTATCATATACATTCTTAGAACACCCTAAGGTAATCACATTGATTTTATTTTTTTTAATGACTTGGTTCTCATGACTATAAAAAATTGGAGTGCAAAATTACGATAAAATTTTGAAAGATAAGATACTCTAATTCAAAAACGCCCTCTAGTGTCAAATAAAAAAGCCTGTTAGCTTTTTTTAGGCAACAGGCTTTTTATTTTTTTAAAATCTATTATTATAATTCAAATGCAAGTGTTATAACTAGATTATTATTTGTTTTAGTAGTATTAACTAAATTAGGAATACTTTCAAAAATTTGTTCTTTATAGCTTCTTTTTGCAGAAGAAAATGCAATATCTAATTTTGTACCTCCCCAATTATAACCTAAACCTGCTGAAAACCCAACTAAATCACTCATTAAATCTTTATTTTTATATGGCGATTCTTCATATCTATATCCTCCTCGTAAACTCCATTGTTTAATTTTTTTCTCAATCCCTACTCTAATTTCATTAGATGTTCTAAATAAATTCGGGAATACGTTATTAGAATTATTTCCATCCGGATCATTAAATTGATTAATCGGTTTAAATACAATTGTAGAATAATCTTTTAAACTATAATCAAAACTAATAAGACCTTGTTTACCAAAAACATATGCTTGACTAAAAGTCCATTTAGCAGGAGTTGCTATTGTATAAGGAGCAAAAAGAATAACTGTTCTCGGATCAATTTTATTACTAATAGGGTTATAGGTACTATTTCCTATATTTTTAACGACTCCAGAAGTAGAGATTCTTTGTGTTAATTGATCTTCTAATACCATCCAGGTTGGAGATTCAAACACTAAACCTAATCTTAAGCCTGCAACAGGTTTAAAAATTGCCCCCAATTGAAATGAAAAACCAGAACCTTTTGTTGTTAATTCATTATAAAATGATAATTCATTTATTGTTGCTCTTGTTGCATAATATGCTTTATTATTCTTTTCTGTAAAGGTTTTTTGTTGCGTATAATCCGAAAAATGAGCATTTAAATTCATACCAAACAATATTTTTTTATCGTATTCTGCAGAAAAATTAAATGCCAACTTACCATTATAACCTGTATTCGTAACAAAACTTTGTTGAATATAATTTTTACCATCAGGAGCATGCGAAATATTAGCAAAAAATACGTTATTTACCGTATCATAATCTAGCAATTGAGATTTGTAACCAAGAGCCACTTGAGTTTGATTGAATCCCATTTGACTATAACTCAACCCTGAAATATCCGAAAAAACCATTCCTCTTGAATATTTCAAAAAGTAGGCATCAATAGAATTAACGGAATTTTCACCTAGTACACTTACAGTATTTTTGAAATTTGCTTGATTATCATAATTCAGCGCTAAAGCAAATTTATTCCATCCTGAATATTGATTATCATTTTCAAAAACAAAAACACCTCCAACCTGATTAAAATCTAAATTGTTTGAATTTGTTGTAGTATTTGTTCCTAAATATTCTGATTTAATACCTGTAGATTTGCTACCTAAAGTAAAAGCAATCTGATTATTTGCAAATACAACTGAACTTGCAGGATTTATACTTATAGCGGATAAATCACCTCCTAAAGCACCAAAAGCACCACTTAAACCTCTAAAGCGAGCTGTTCCACTCATATCCATAACAGAATATTGTAGTGCCTCTTTCACTCCTTGTGCATTACCATTTAAAAAAAACATAAAAACAGTAAATGCTAAATAAATTTTTCTCATTTTTTTATCTAATAAGATCTTAATATAAACGTATCTATCCTAAAACTTAAGTATTTTAATTTTAGCTATCTACGCCCTCCTCCATTACGAAATTGAACTCCAGAACCTATTCCACCACCATATGACCTAGGAGAAGGCTCATAACTTCTTGGTGACTCATAACTTCTTGGCGACTCATAACTTCTTGGCGACTCATAACTTCTTGGCGACTCATAACTTCTTGGCGACTCATAACTTCTTGGCGACTCATAACTTCTTGGTGACTCATAACTTCTTGGTGACTCATAACTTCTTGGTGACTCATAACTTCTTGGTGACTCATAACTTCTTGGTGACTCATAACTTCTTGGCGACTCATAACTTCTTGGCGACTCATAACTTCTTGGTGACTCATAACTTCTTGGCGACTCATAACTTCTTGGTGACTCATAACTTCTTGGTGACTCATAAGTCCTTGGTGTATAAGTTTTAGATGTTTCATAATTCCTAGGGGAAGTATTATTTATAAAATTCTGACTATCATCCCCTCTTCTCAAATTAGAATAAATTGAGTTTGTACTATAATTCCTATGAGACATTCCGTTATAGTCTGTTGTTCTAAAATTAGAGTATGAATTCATATAATTATACATTTCAGATCTTCTTCCCACACTATAAGTATAATTCATTCCATAATAATAAGAACTATTCCAACCATAATAACCATTATTATAAAATCCACCATAATAGTATGGATTATACCAACCAGATCCCCAACTAGGACCATAATAAGTATAGCCCCAATTAGGACTATAGTACCAATCATTCCAATAAGTAATCCCAGAATAGTAAGGTCTATATCCCCAATGATTCCTCCAAGTTCCGTAATTCCATCCCCAATTACTCCATGAATTATTATAGACATTTACTGTTACCTTCTTATCATTATTTCCCCAACCTGCAAAACTCTGTTTAGTTACTGTTTTACTGGTATCTACAGTTGAGCTATAACTTGCAATATCAGTAAATGTTTCCTTGTTTTGATTTTGAAAATCAGTAGTTCTGGAACTAAAATATTCCTTATAACGCTCACCGTTATAATTTTGCATCTTATTTATCTGATTTGTTCCTACTTCACGAGGGGTTGAACCATAAATTCCATCATTATCATAATAAGATACATTTTGATAGGAACTACAAGCTTGGACAAGAATCCCTATAGTAACTAATACTATTTTAGTAAGAGTACTTCCTAAATATTGGCAGATTGTTTTCATTTCTCAAGTTTTTTATTGTTGGACAATACAAAAATAACTAGTTTTGCACAAATTATTTCAACTTTAACAAATCACAATTTTTGTGCCAAAATACTGATAATGAGCAAGAACTTAACAAAACGCGCAGACGATTATTCTAAATGGTATAATGAGCTAGTAGTAAAAGCAGATTTAGCTGAAAATTCAGCAGTTCGCGGATGTATGGTAATCAAGCCTTATGGCTATGCCATCTGGGAAAAAATGCAAGCACAATTAGACAAAATGTTTAAAGAAACCGGACATAGTAATGCTTATTTTCCACTATTTGTCCCTAAAAGCATGTTTGAAGCAGAAGAAAAAAATGCTGAAGGTTTTGCTAAAGAGTGCGCTGTAGTTACACACTACCGCTTAAAAAATGATGAGGAACGACCAGGAAAACTAATGGTAGACCCTAATGCTAAATTAGAAGAAGAATTAATTGTACGTCCTACATCTGAAGCTATTATTTGGAGCACTTACAAAAACTGGATTCAATCTTATAGAGATCTTCCTTTATTAATTAATCAATGGGCTAATGTAGTTCGTTGGGAAATGCGTACACGTTTATTTTTACGCACAGCTGAATTCTTATGGCAAGAAGGACATACTGCACATGCTACAAAACAAGAAGCATTAGACGAAACAGTACAAATGATGAATGTATATGCTGATTTCGTTGAAAACTTCATGGCAATACCAGTAGTAAAAGGAGTAAAAACGGCTAACGAACGTTTTGCAGGAGCGGAAGAAACGTTTTGTATTGAAGCTTTAATGCAAGATGGCAAAGCATTACAGGCGGGGACTTCACATTTCTTAGGTCAAAACTTCGCTAACGCTTTTGATGTAAAATTTACAAGCGCAGAAGGGAAACAAGAATATGTATGGGGAACTTCTTGGGGGGTGTCTACTCGTCTAATGGGAGCGTTAATTATGACTCACTCTGATGATAATGGGTTAGTACTACCTCCTAACCTAGCACCTATACAAGTAGTAATTGTTCCTATCTTCAAATCAGATGAAGAACTAGAAAAAATATCTATTGTAGCAGATGAATTAACTAAATCTTTACGCAAACTTGGCCTTTCGGTTAAATTTGACAATAGAACAACACAAAAACCTGGATTCAAATTTGCTGAATGGGAATTAAAAGGAGTACCAGTTCGTGTAGCCATAGGCCCTAAAGATTTAGAAAACGGGACGTTTGAAATAGCACGTCGTGATACATTATCAAAACAAGTCATAGCTAAAGATGCTACTGTAGAGTTTATACAAGATTTAATGGAAAAAATCCAAACTGAAATGTTTACAAAAGCATTAAATTTTAGAAATACTCATATTACAGAAGTAAATAGCTTTGAAGAATTTAAAGATGTACTAGAAAATAAAGGAGGTTTTGTATCAGCTCACTGGGATGGCACAGGAGAAACTGAAGAAAAAATTAAAGAATTAACCAAAGCAACAATCCGTTGTATCCCATTAAATCGAAAAGATGAAAATGGAAATTGTATTTTTTCAGGAAATCCTTCAAACGGAAGAGTCTTATTTGCAAAGGCTTACTAAAAAAAGATAAAAAAATTAAAAAAAATTGCGAGTGCTATTGCAGAAACAAAAAACATGTGTATCTTTGCACTCGCAATACGGAAATGATCGCTCAACAAAAGCAATCAAAGTACAAAAAGGCCCGTTCGTCTATCGGTTAGGACTCAAGATTTTCATTCTTGCAAGAGGGGTTCGATTCCCCTACGGGCTACAAAATTGAAATACTGAAAAAAACAAAAGCCTTATGGCCCGTTCGTCTATCGGTTAGGACTCAAGATTTTCATTCTTGCAAGAGGGGTTCGATTCCCCTACGGGCTACAACTTTAAAATTTATAAGGCTTCTTGGCCCGTTCGTCTATCGGTTAGGACTCAAGATTTTCATTCTTGCAAGAGGGGTTCGATTCCCCTACGGGCTACAAATTAGTTGTAAATAAGTTTTATAAAATAATCGCTTAGTGTCTCAAGCCTTATTTTATTAGTTAAAACCAAAGTGATTACCATAAGGTAATTGTGGGAGGTTTTTCTTTTTTAACTAGTAGTTTATAAATTATTATTACAATTAAAATTAAAAAAAATGGCAAATCACAAGTCAGCATTAAAAAGAATCAGAAGTAACGAAAAGAAAAGAGTATTAAATAGATACCAACACAAAACTACTCGTAACGCAATCAAAGCTATCCGTTTAGCTACAGACAAAGCAGAGGCAACTGCTAAATTACCAAGCGTTATTTCAATGATTGACAAATTAGCTAAGAAAAACATCATACACGATAATAAAGCTTCTAACTTAAAGTCAAAATTAACAAGACACGTAGCTGCTTTATAATTTATAATTAAGTGTTCAAAAAGTAAATCCCGAGTAATTCGGGATTTTTTATACCTATAATTTTATTTCTTGACAACATTCTTTCCCAAACTAACATTTTATTATAAACAAAAAACTTTTTAAAACAGAAAACGTAAGACCCAAATCTTACTTTTAACAAATAACAACCACTATAACTGAACCTAAAATTATTACAAGCCATTTTTACCAAGCAGTAGCCCAAAAAAAACGTACCATTTCACCAACAAATAATTTAATATTTTTTAAAAGATAATTTTAAAATCTGACAGATTTAACTAAACATAACATCTTTACAAAATGACATAGTTACCTTACAAGTAGCTACTAAATTAAACAATCGTTACCAAAAACTAAGTATTGTAAAACTGAAAACAAACGAACTTGTCACAAGGATAATCTAGCCAGAAATTCCTCCAAGAACTGAATATACCTTAATAAATTCAAAAGGATCTCTTCACTTATCTGAAAGCAACTAAATAATTGGGGAGAAAAACAAAAATTAAGTTTCAAAAAACAAATACAGATTTTTTTTATTTTTATACCCCTCAAAATCAACCACTCATACAACTCTCAAAATCTTAATTAGAAGCTAACGATGAAGAACTTCAAAATCCCCCTACGAATTATTTTCCTCCTTAGCATCTTTTAGAATTAAATCTAATATTTCCATAACTTATTCAATAGTTTTAGCTAGCACATTATCATTATTTCTATAAATAAAGCAAATCTTTTTAAACTAATCAACACTTATCGATTGAATTAGAAAAAAATAATTGTAATTTTGCACCTTCAAAAATCACACACATGGAATCAATTAGAAATATTGCCATTATAGCGCACGTTGACCACGGTAAAACTACTTTGGTTGACAAAATTATGTATCACTGTCAATTATTCAGAGAAAATGAAAACACAGGAGATTTAATTCTTGACAACAATGATTTAGAGCGCGAACGTGGTATCACAATTACTTCTAAAAACGTATCTGTCACTTACAAAGGAACTAAAATTAATATTATAGACACTCCTGGTCACGCGGATTTTGGTGGAGAAGTAGAACGCGTATTAAACATGGCTGACGGAGTTTGCTTATTAGTAGATGCGTTTGAAGGACCAATGCCACAAACACGTTTCGTATTACAAAAAGCAATTGATTTAGGTTTAAAACCATGTGTGGTTATAAACAAAGTAGATAAAGAAAACTGTACTCCTGAAGAAGTACACGAAAAAGTATTTGATTTAATGTTTGAATTAGGTGCTACCGAGGAACAGTTAGATTTCCCTTGTGTATATGGTTCAGCAAAAAACAATTGGATGAGTGAAGACTGGAAAGTACAAACTTCTTCTATTGAACCATTATTAGATATGGTACTTAATAATGTACCAGCTCCTAAGGTTTCAGAAGGAACTCCACAAATGCTAATCACTTCTTTAGACTTCTCTTCATTTACAGGTCGTATTGCTATCGGTCGTTTACAAAGAGGTGTCTTAACAGAAGGGATGAACATTTCATTAGTAAAACGTGATGGTTCTATTAGTAAGTCTAAAATTAAAGAATTACATACTTTTGAAGGGTTAGGACGTAAAAAAGTACAAGAAGTTGTAGCGGGTGATATTTGTGCTATTGTAGGTTTAGAAGGTTTTGAGATTGGCGATACTGTTGCTGACTTCGAAAACCCTGAAGCATTAGCAACTATTGCTATTGATGAACCTACTATGAGTATGTTATTTACCATTAATGACTCTCCTTTCTTTGGCAAAGAAGGTAAATTTGTAACTTCTCGCCATATTAAAGATCGTTTAACTAAAGAATTAGAGAAAAACTTAGCTTTACGTGTTAATGAAACTGATTCTGCTGATAAATTTATGGTATTTGGTCGTGGTGTATTACACTTATCAGTTTTAATTGAAACCATGCGTCGTGAAGGTTATGAACTACAAATTGGCCAACCACAAGTTATCATTAAAGAGATTGATGGTGTAAAATGCGAACCGGTAGAAGAATTAACTATTGACTTACCTGAAAACGTATCTGGTAAAGCAGTAGAATTTGTAACGGTACGTAAAGGTGAAATGTTAAGTATGGAACCAAGAGGTGAGCGTATGATTATCAAATTTATTATTCCTTCACGTGGTATCATAGGTTTACGTAACCAATTATTAACGGCTACGGCTGGTGAAGCGATTATGGCACACCGTTTCTTAGAATACCAACCATACAAAGGAGAAATTGCTGGACGTATCAGTGGTTCATTGATCTGTATGGAAAATGGTAAAGCTATTCCTTATTCTATTAATAAATTACAAGATAGAGGTAAATTCTTTGTTGATCCAAATGAAGATGTATACGAAGGTCAAGTAGTAGGTGAAAACTCTCGTGGTGATGATATGGTAATCAATATTACTAAAACTAAACAGTTAACTAACTTCCGTTCTGCTGGAGCTGATGACAAAACTAGAATTGTTCCTGCCATCAAGTTTACTTTAGAAGAGGCTTTAGAATACATACAAAAAGATGAATATGTAGAAGTTACTCCAAAATCACTTCGTTTACGTAAAATCTTTTTAAATGAAAATGATAGAAAGCGTAATAAAATAGCTTAATTTCTCATAAGAGGGTATCCGTAAAAATCTAGATAAAGTTTATTTCTCGAATAAAGAAGAATTTCATAATAAATATTATATTATTTTTCGCTTTCATAAAAATAACAAGATGACTGGATATGGATACCCTTTTTTATTTTAATACAAGATTATGGTATTTTAGTCTGATTATTTTTCAAAAAAATTAAGCTTTTATCATATGCAATGAATAAAAGAGGGGGTTCAACGAATTGAACCCCCTCCTAATTATTCCAAACAACAATTCAGAATAAGAAAAAAAACAATTAACTATAAAAAATGATCTAAATAAATTAGTTACCAATCTAAAATTTCACATAAGAAACTTTTAATATGGTAATAACATCTAACACTATCTTCCTTACTTTAAGGCTTTCTACTTATTATCATATAAAGCCTATTTGTCTATTACTGTAAAATTAACTTACTATAGTTAGGTAAAATTTTCTAAAATATTTTCATTAGTAGTTTACCTTCTTTCTATAATATCGAAAGATCTTCTAGAAAGTTCTAATTTGCCGTAGGGTTTACAAAATCTACTTAAGATTTCCCTATCATTACATGAATCATATCATTATAATGGCTAATTAACTTTATCCCTAAAATCTCATCTAGGTATTTTGATTTTCTTCTCTTAGTAAAATACTTTTTACTCAGTATTTTTATCTAATGCGCAGCTACTCTCAACCAGTAGGGCTCACTGAATTCAATAACAAATATTTAATTTTCTTCATATCGTTTTTTTTTACAAAGATAACAATTAGAATTAAAAAACAATGTTTTTATAACAAATTTGTATTTATTTTAACAAATGTTGTTTTTACAAAACATTAAAAACTTTTTGTTTAAAAATATAGCAATCTAAAAATAAAAACAAACAAGCTTTATACATTCTAAAATCACAAATGACTCACAGAAAAAGAAAATTTTAAAAACATATCATAAATAAATTAAGCTTCTATAAGAGGAATTTCATATATTTTAACTATTTAAAACCCAAAATTGGGCACTACTTTCTTCCATAAGTTTTTTTATACGCCTTTTATAAAAATTTACCTACAAATTCATTTTTCTTAAATGATCAAATATTATAATAAAAAAACTGCACAAAAAAGCTTTTGTGCAGATCATACTATCCTAATTTATTAAGGATAAAAAGGGGGAATTACTTATAATCTATAAATCAATTATTAATAACAAAGTTTACATAAGGAGCATCTCCTGTATCAATAGTTCCTCTAATTATTATATTATCTTGTAATTTTTCAATAGAAGGTCTAACACTATTATTGTATAGTTTTGATTCTGTAATTTCTGTAAAATCTACTAAAACGTTATTTGTTCTTAATTGGTTCCAAGGGGCATAGGTTCCAAAACTTAATGTCTTATCATCTAATGTATATGAAATTTGATTAAAGGTTCCTGTAGATGCTCCTGTTTTATGAACAGCTAAAACATAACCACATTTTTTTGCTGGAATAGATCTAGGAGGTGTATTATAAAAATAACTTTCGTACCAAGGTGTATAATTTTTCAGAATAATTTCTTTATCAGTATTATTAAAAATTATAATTTTAGCGCAATTAGCTACTCCATATTCTGATTTTAATTTTTCAACAGCTTTTCTTGCTTCCTCTATTGTATTTGTTGTGTATAAGCTATTTTTACATTCTGAATAACTCACAGGAGCATTAACTTTTATTGTAACAGGAAGATTTGAACCTATATTAACAGCAGTATATTCTATAGGATAGCCTGGATTTTCCTTTGAAACTTCTGCTCCTTTTATAATAAAACCTCTTACCAAATCAAAATTTCCAGCAAAAGCACCTAAAGATGATTCTAAACCACTTGTTGCGTTACCACCTAATTGTTTTACGTACACTCTTGTGTTTTCTAATATATTAGAAAATTTTAATTTTTGTTCTGCAGTAATTTTAGCGGTAGGATTTTTATATGCAAAATTTAAAGCTTGTTCTAATTCAAATGAATTTTCATCAGATTCATAAACTAAGGCATACAATCTACCATATGTTACGGTAGATATATAGGCTGCTGGATTATTTTCAGAAATATAATTATCTAATTCAGACTTTGGATATTCTTTTTTATCCATCCAAAATCACTTTGTAAACCTGGTTTTGGATAAACTGATACATTAAAGAATTTTTGTTTAAGTGTAACAGCATAATATGTTTTATTCTTTTTAAAACTTAGTCCAAAACCTGCAGATAGACCAATTCCATCTGCTCCTGTATAACCTACATTTAATGCTAATTGTAATTGCTTACTATTAAATGTTCTTTGAATATCAATAGAATAATTTGCTGGAAATTTCGTTCCTGCTGTATAATATCCTTCTATTATTTTTTCTAAAGCTCCTTGAACTTTTCCCGCTGTTGGATCTTCTACAACTAGACTTGATGGAGAAGAAGAATTTGAAGAAAAAGCATCTACTTTTACTTCAATAGGATTTCTTCCATTTGTTCCTACAGGAATTGTTCCTAATTCTGCTGTTAAGATAGTACTTCCTTGAATCAGATTTCCTGGCCACATCAGATGAGCACCTGTTCCTAACCTAGAAAAATCTCCAAATGTTTTTGTATAATCCTCTTGAATAATTTGACAATTAGGATTATTAATTTCTTTTGATAAAATAGAAAGATATTTCTTAGAAATCTCTAATTCGGTCTTAGGACCATCATAAATACTCTTATTACTAAGAGTGTTTTCTCCCTTATCTAATTCATTTGTTGCAATATTTTCTTTATTACAACTCAAAACGAACATCTGCATTACTATTAGTAATAACAATTTAGCATTTAGTCTTACAAAATTCATATGGTCTATTTTAAACTATTCAATTTGATCATTTTTTTCTTAAAATCTAGAAAATTATCTTAAGACAACATCCTTAACTAGTTCTTCTCCTAGCTCTTCATTTATCATTTTTATGATTTTATCTTTTCCATAACTTAATTCTTCTCGTAAAACGGAAGAAGTTAATTCTACATATAAAACAGAACCTTTTAAAATAACTGCTTGTGTATAATGATTTACTCCATTTCCCATTAAATTTTTCCAAGCATCAACAACCGAAATTTGATTTAATCCTTTCTCTAATTTATTGGTTTCAATAATTTGTTTTAGTATATCCCCTATTGGACTATTATTATTTAATCGCTTTGCCATCTTCCATCACTTTTGTATAATAATTTTTATTTCCATTTTCTACTTCTAAAACCATCTCTTTATCGGTGACCTTTATAAGTTTGTCCGTATGCTTTCCAAAATTTGAGCTAAACTCTAAATAAATATTTCCTTCTTTCTGAATTGCTTTTACAGCTTCTTCTAAATCGTTAATCAAAAATTTACCTGTAGGTTGCCAACGTACTTTTTTGTGAAATCCTTGGTGTTTTTTGATCTTGAAATAATCATAATTTTCATTTATTGCATACTCTTTGTCTTCTCCTTCAACTACTTCTACTTTTGCAATTTGCCAATAACCATTTAATTTATCTAAATCTTTTAATTCTATTTTTTCAGAACATGAAATAAGCAAAAAGCTCAATAGAATACTATATAATAACTTCATCTATATTTGTATTAAAATATGGACTAAAATAAGAAGTATAATGATATAACAAAATTATTTTTAAATATTTTTTTATAAGAAAAAACTTATTTTTTATAAATATCATTTTTTAGCAATCTAGCGACTAAATAAGTCCATTCCCCTCTAATGCCTTTTTATATGTTAGTAAACATTTTTCACGTGCATTTTTATGATCTACTATGGGTTTGGGATAATGAAAACTATCAAGTTCAGGAATCCATTTTTTGATGTATTTAAAATCGTTATCAAATTTTTTGATTTGCTCCGTTGGATTAAATATTCTAAAATAAGGAGCAGCATCTACACCACTGCCTGCTGCCCATTGCCAATTTCCCACATTACTTGCCTGCTCGTAATCTAACAACTTTGTAGCAAAATAAGCTTCGCCCCAGCGCCAATCAATTAATAAGTGTTTACACAAAAAACTGGCAACTATCATGCGTACACGATTGTGCATGTGTCCTGTTGCATTAAGTTCACGCATACCAGCATCTACAAAGGGATATCCGGTTTTTCCTTCACACCATTTTAGAAAAAAATCCTCATTATTTTCCCATTGTATAGAGTCATATTTTTCTTTAAAACTTTTATTGATAGTGTGTGGAAAATGCCATAAAATTTGCATAAAAAATTCTCTCCAAATCAGTTCGTTCAAATAGGTAGGGTTGGTGAAATTTCGAGCATATTTTACTAATTTCCGAATACTAATGGTTCCAAAACGTAGATGAATACCAACTAAAGAGGTACCTGATAGGCTAGGGAAATTTCTCGTGGCTTCATAATTAGCTATTAATTTTTCTGAAATAGTATATTTTGGTAATGAAATCGATGTAGCTTTAAAACCAATGTCTTTCAAACCTAAAAAGAATAGTTATGAACAATAATTCTACCTAAAAGTTTTTCCGAAGGATAATGAGGTATAGTGGTGTTATTCAGTTTTTCTTTCCATTTTCTGGCATACGGAGTATAGACTACATAAGGTGTTTGGTCCTCTTTTATTACCTCTTTTTTTCAAAAATAACTTGGTCTTTGCATGTTTTAAAAGCTATTTGATTTGATGTTAATAATTCATTTATCGTTTTATCTCGTTTTCTTGCAGAGGGTTCATAATCTTGATTGGTATAAACATTTTCAATTTTATTTTCTGATAATAATTTTCTAAAAACTTCTAGAGGATTACCATAAAATATCGCTAACGATTTACCAGTATGTTGGAGTTGGTTTTGAATATGTTCAAGTTGCTGATGAATAAATGTAACACGAGCATCATTTTTTTCTAACTGATTTAATATTGTAGTATCAAAAATAAAAATAGGTAATACACTTTCATTTTCATGTAAAGCAAAATACAAACCCGCATTATCTTCTAATCGTAAATCTCTTCTGAACCAAAAAATCGTCATCTTTTTATTATTTTCTATTCAAATAATTTTTTTAAAATAAGGTATCGGCTTTCAAAAATAAAACGGACTTTCTTGCCTACCCAAAAGCCTGTTAATAAATCGCCTAACATACCCATTGGTAATTTGAAATTTACAATGTCTGTCATTAAAACATGACCTTCGATAGTACTTTCAAAATGATGTTCATGATGCCACATTGCGTAAGGCCCAAAACGCTGCTCATCTACAAAAAATTTTTGGTAATGTAAATGAGTAATTTCCGTTATCCAATTATTTTTAAAAAGCGGAAAAATACCAATTTTATATGTAATGATTTGTCCAGCATAGGTTGTTTCTCCTGGATTATTAGTGATAGAAAATTGCATTTCCTTAGGAGTAATTTTATCCAGATTTTTTGGCAAAGTAAAAAAACACCAAGCTTCTTCTAAACTAATAGGCAAAATTTGCTTAGATGTTAAGGTATATATGCCAGATTGTTTTTTTATATTAATGTCCATTTCCTTAATTTTTATATGATAGTTGAGTCGTGTAGTTCCATTTTCTTTTTAAAACTTCAAATAAAATAACGCTTCCATAAAGCATTGTAAAGCAGTAAAAACTATCCTCTATAGGCATAGTACCTATTCTAATCCCTAAATTTTCGTTATTGTCATAAAAAACAATTGGGTGAGTAGTAAACATGCCAGTAAGTGTTGAATTTACTAAAAAAAAAGGTATATATATAAGAATAAAACTTATGTAAAATTGACGTGCATATTCCCATTGATATATACTTTGTAAAGCCATTAAAAAAGCAAAAAGTCCAAAACTAGTAGCTGTATATATTTTGTCTAAGTTTAAAACAAATACTAAAAAACTAAATCCTAAAAATAGTAAGCTAATCAATTGAGCCGTTTTACTTTTTAATTTTATATCTGGAAAAAAATAACAAACCGAATAATGTATAAAATTGCTAGCATACGGAATTAATAGAAAAAAAAACCATTCTTCTAAGGGTAATTTCCACCAGCGCAAACCTATCAAATACCTGTCATTAAATCCCCAAACATTTTTATAAGCAAAATAGATATCCCAAATTATAAAAATTATACCTATCACCAGTATACTAGTTAAATAAGGCTTCCAAAACCTGATAAAACGCATCCATTTCTTTTCAAAACTAAAAAGAAAAGGAAATAAAAAACTACCAATATTTAGTAGTAAGTAATAATAT
This sequence comes from Flavobacterium oreochromis, assembly GCF_019565455.1. Lineage (NCBI taxonomy): Bacteria > Pseudomonadati > Bacteroidota > Flavobacteriia > Flavobacteriales > Flavobacteriaceae > Flavobacterium > Flavobacterium oreochromis. Next base: position 2,531,938 of record NZ_CP067377.1, on the reverse strand, counting down.
TTTTCCAAAACATTAATTCTTATGTAATGATTTTCTTGATTCTTTGAAGTACTTAAAAGGAACAAATAACATCCCAAAGCACTCTCCATCTTCTTTCCCTAAATGTTTATGATGCATTTTATGTGCTTTTCTTAACGCTCGTAAATACCAATTGTTTGTGTTTTCAAACCAGTTAAAACGCCTATGAATAAGTACATCATGTATTAAAAAATAAGCTAATCCATAAAAAAATATGCCTAATCCAATAAAAAACATCCAATTTATTCCATCTTTTGCCCCAAAAAGGAATAGCAATATACTAGGGGTAGCAAATACTGCAAAAAGAAATCATTTTTTTCAAAAACATTAGGGTAACCAGGTTGATGATGATCTTCGTGAAAATACCACCCTAATCCGTGCATAATGTATTTATGTGTAAGCCAAGTGATTGCCTCCATTGTTATAAATACAAGCAAAGTAATTACTAGGTACTGAACTGTTTCCATAAGTTCCTTTTATCGTATTAGATTTAGGTTTTTAAATAACATCATCTCACCAAAAAGATAGGCTTTTCTTAAATTTGAAACCCTAATTCTTTGAGTGATTAATACTTCTGCATCACATTGTTTAATTTTGCGAAATAAGTTGTAATAATATTTATAAGCCATAAAAACAGCAAGTCTAGAAGAAATAGGTAATAATTTTATACCAATCAAGGCATTAGCAAAATCATAAGCAATATCCTCCTCTATAGCTAATTTGTCCGACTTAGTAAAATGTTTAAAATTTACTTGTGGAAAGTATGTCCTGCCCAGATCATTAAAGTCAGCGCTAATATCTCTCAAGAAATTAATTTTTTGAAAAGCTGCTCCTAAACTCTGCGCATAAGGTTTTAAACGCTCATATTCATTAACATCACCATTTAAGAAGACTTTAAGACACATTAAACCTACGACCTCAGCGCTACCGTAAATATATTCATTGTATTTTTCGTCGTTAAGGTTTTTAATTTCCCCTAAATCCATTTTCATAGAATGCAAAAATGCATCGACTAAATGTTGAGGAATTTTTTTTTCTCTTTGGGTTTTACAAAAAGAATTGATTACAGGATTCAATGAAATTCCATTTTCTACAGAAGAACGATATTCATTTTCAAACATATTCATCAATTTCGTTTTGTCATATTGATGAAACGTATCTACAATTTCATCGGCAAAGCGTACAAATCCATAAATATTATAAATATGCTGTCTTATCTCTGGTTTAAACAGTTTCGAAGCCCAAGAAAAAGAAGTACTATACTTTTGCGTTACCATTTTGGAAGTAAGTCCAGAGATATGGTCAAAAAGTTGTTCGTTATTCATAATGTAAAGTTTCTAGGTTTATTGTTTTCTTTGTTTTTCCTAAAATATAATCAGCTACTACCTTACCAGAAATCAAAGCAGGTGGAACACCCGGTCCTGGAACAGTAAGTTGTCCGGTGTAAAAAAAGTTTTTCAACTTTTTATTATCAATTTGCGGGCGTAAAATAGACGTTTGCAGTAAAGTATTCGCAAGTCCATAAGCGTTACCTCGGCAAGAATAATAACGTTCTTTAAAATCATTAACACCAAATGATTTTTTAAACAGTACAGCATCTTTGAGATTTTCCCCTGTACATTTTTTTATTCTCTCTAATATTATTTCAAAGTATTGTTCGTGTATTATAGGATTATCTTTCAAATCCACAGCAACAGGAATCAAGAAAAAACCTATTTCTTTTCCTTCAGGAGCTAGTGTTTCATCAGTTATACTCGAAAAATTTGCATAGAATAAGGGTTTTTTTGGGTATTCATAGGTGTCATAAATCTCTTTAGCATGCTGTTCAAAATCAGTATCAAAAAATAAATTATGATGTATTAAATGGCTAACTTTTCTATTAAATGCTACATAATATAAAAATGAACTTGGAGCAAAAGTTTTATTTTGCCAATACTTTTCAGAATAATTCCTCTTTTCACCTAGTAATTTTTCTGTATGCGCATAATCAGCACCAGAAATAAAAATATCACCCTTAAAAATTCGATTAGATGTAGTTATACTAGTAACTAGGTTTCTATTCTTTTCAATTTCTATTACTTCTTCATTAACATAGAATTCCACACCTAATTCCTTGGCTAATGTAACCATACCTCTAGCTACGGCATTAAAACCACCTTTTGGATACCAAGTACCTAATCCAAAATCAGCATAATTCATAAAGTTGTAAAAAGCTGGCGTTTTGCTAGGTTTTGCACCTAAAAATAACACAGGAAATTCTAGAATACTTCTAAGTTTCGGATTTTTAATTTTATTTCTAATTTGTTGAGCAATCGTGGTTACAAATAGATGTAATCTTTTTGCTGTTTCTATAGAAACTAACTCAGTTACTGATTTTCCTGGATTATATACTAGATCATGTATAGCAATTTTATAATTATCTTGTGCTTCTTTAATAAAAGCCTCTAATAATTTTCCACTACCTCTTTCTATGCGTTCAAAGGTGGCTATGATTTTTTCTGGATCATCCTCAATATCAATAAAATCATTTTCCCCAAAAAATACTCGGTAGGCAGGAGAAAGTTTTTCTAGTTCATAATAATCAGAAACATTTTTACCAAAATCTGTAAAAAATCGTTCAAAAACATCGGGCATCCAGTACCAGCTAGGTCCCATATCAAATTTGAATCCTTCAATTTCTATCATTGATGCTCTACCTCCTAATTGCTCATTTTTTTCTACCACTACTACAGAATATCCTGCTTTTGCCATGTAACAAGCCGCAGTTAACGAAGAAAAACCAGAACCTATGATAACTACTTTTTTCATTCCTTGAAAATTGATTAGTACAAATTTATACTAATTTTTTGTAAAAAGAAAAATATTTTACTAATTTTGATATGAGATTTATTTTTATTTCAATGTAAAACAGCTTGTTATAAATAAACGCCAATTAAAATTTGTAAATATTAATGTTACATAAAATAAAAAAATGATGAATAATACTAATGGGTAAAGTGGCAATTTGATTGTAAAATAAGAATTGATTTAGCCAATTAGAGATCTTTATTTAATCCAAAATTTTAAATCCCCAATCTATGAAAATACTTATCACAGGAACCACAGGATATATAGCACAACGATTAATTCCGTTATTGCTAGAAAGAAACCATCAATTAATATGTTGTGTACGAGATATAAGTCGTACACCTGCTACTTTTGAAAATCATCCTAATATATCTTTTATAAAAGTCGATTTTTTGAATATAGAATCAGTTGTGTTGCCAGAAGATATTGATGTTTCTTATTATTTAATACACTCTATGTCGGCGTCAGGAGGTGATTTTGAAGCTATGGAAAAACGATGTGCCGAAAACTTTAAAAAAATAATTGAAAAAACAAATTGCCAGCAAGTTATTTACTTAAGTGGCATAGTGAATAATAATACACTCTCAAAACATTTGCAATCCCGCTTTTGTGTAGAAAAAACTTTGGAATCAGCTAAGTATGCTCTTACTACTTTTAGAGCAGGAATAATTGTGGGTAGCGGAAGTGCATCTTTTGAAATTATAAGGGATATTGTAGAAAAACTTCCTTTTATGATTACACCTAAGTGGTTAAATACGAAAACACAATCTATTGCCATTAGAGATGTTCTAGCGTATCTTTCAAAAGCTATTTTCGTTAAAGAAACATATAATAAATCCTTTGATATTTTTGGTCCAGAGGTATTAACCTATAAAGAAATGCTATTAAAATTTGGAGAAGTTAGAGGATTAAAACGTTACATACTTACGCTACCAGTGTTAACACCAAAATTATCTTCTTATTGGTTGTATTTTGTAACTTCTATATCTTTTCATTTAGCAAAGGCTTTAGTCGATAGTTTAAAAGTAGAAGTTATAGGAAAACCAAGTATTATAAACGAACTTCTAGGGGTAAATCCCATTCCATATAAAAAAGCAGTTACGTTAGCTTTCCAGCAAATTGAGCAAAATGCTGTAGTTTCTAGTTGGAAAGATGCAATGAGTAGTGGTTTTTTTAAAAATCAGTTGCAAGATTATATACAAGTTCCATCCTACGGATGTTTTAAAGATTTACGAGTTAGAAATATAACAGATGAAAAATTAACATTACAAAAAATTTGGTCCATAGGAGGAAAAAATGGTTGGTATGCATGTAACTGGATGTGGGAATTACGTGGGCATATAGATAAAATTTTCGGTGGAGTAGGATTACGAAGAGGAAGAACACACCAGACTTATATTGAAGCAGGTGATTCTTTAGATTTTTGGAGGGTTATCTTGGCTGATAAAAAGAAAAAAGATTATTGCTTTTTGCCGAAATGAAGTTACCTGGAGAGGCTTGGCTAGAATTTTCTATTAAAAAAAAACAAACTTTATCAACGAGCGGTTTTTAGACCTAAAGGTGTTTTGGGAAGAATTTATTGGTATTTAGTTTCTCCGTTTCATGTTTTTGTTTTTAATGGAATGATCAACAATTTGGTTAAAAAAAATTAATGAAATGCTAAATTATGAAAGACCTTGAAGTTTATTCATTAGATCGAATAATAGAAATGGCGTGGGAAGATCGTACTCCATTTGAAGCTATAAAATACCAGTTTAGTATTACAGAATCAGAAGTAATATCACTTATGAGAAAAGAACTCAAAAGAAGCTCTTTTAAACGCTGGAGAAAAAGAGTGAATTCAGGAATTAGTAATAAACATTTATGTAAAAGAAACCCCGAAATAAAACGTTTTAAATGTTCGAGGCAAAAAAACATAAGCCTAAATAAAATAGCAAAAAGATGAAAAATATTGTCATTATAGGTTGTGGCAACGGGATAGGACTTGCAACTACGAAAGCAATACATCAATCTCACAATGTATTAGGAATTTCAAAAACATATACTACAGAATTAGATAATTTGGATATCCAATTTTATGAAAAAAATATTTTAACAGATGATTTAGAGGAAATAGAATTCCCAGATTGTATAGACGGACTTGTATACGCACCTGGAAGTATTAATTTGAAACCTTTTCACAGATTTTCTGAAGAAGATTTTCGGAATGATTTCGAAATTAATGTACTAGGAGCAATAAAAGTTATCCAAAAATTATTACCTAATTTAAAGAAATCAAGTTCATCAAGTATACTCCTTTTTAGCAGTGTGGCGGCAAAAGTGGGCATGCCTTTTCATACATCGATTGCGACCAGTAAGAGTGCAGTCGAAGGTTTAGTTAGAAGTTTAGCTGCCGAATTTGCTCAGCATAAAATACGCATCAACGCTATAGCCCCTTCTTTGACATCGACTAAACTTTCGGCATCTTTTTTAGCAACTCCCGAAAAAATTGAAGCTGCGGCTAAACGACATCCGTTACAGAATATAGGCGATCCTAATGATATTGCAAAAATGATTGTATTTTTGCTCTCTGATTCTGCTGCTTGGATAACAGGACAAATTATAGGGATAGATGGAGGAATGAGCAATTTAAAATTGTAACCTAAAATGAATACTGATTTTTTTATACAATTATTACTCAAAGTTAAAGAGTTTGAAGAGGAAGTACCAGTAAAATCTACTGTAACTATCGATGATTTTCGGTTATGGATGAACGAAAAAGCATATCAAAACACTAACCCTACCGCTTTATTTAAAAAGAAAATAAAACGGTTTTTGATATTGAAAATGAAATAGCAAAACAAGTAATCTTATTAGGTCGTTTTTCAAAACAAATGATTCGAAGAGGTCTTAAAGATTTCCCTCAATTAGCAAATGAAGAATTTACTTATTTATATCGAATTATTGATGAGAGCTCGTTGACAAAAATGCAGTTAATTGAAAGAAATGCTCACGAAAAGCAAACTGGAATTGAAATAATTAAGCGTTTAGTAAAGAATGATTTGCTAGAAGAATTTCCAGATGATCATGATAAACGTATTACTAGATTGCGAATTACTCAAAAAGGGGAAAAATTATTTTGATGAATCTGTAGAAGGAGTGACCCGAATTTCAAGAGTACTTTCAGCACGACTGAAGGATAATGAAAAATTAGATTTACTTGCCTTACTCAAAAAATTAAATGAATTCCATTTTAACGTGTATTACAATCATAAAGATTCTACTATAGATGAAATTAATAAATTAATATAAAAATCTTATTTTTATATTATGAATTTATACCATTTTTAATCTAAATTAAAGATCCCGATGAAAAAGGTCTCTAAAATTTTTATGTTCTTTTTATTAACGAGTTCAGGAATCATTAGCTGTACATCTGAAAAAAACACTACTCCCCCATTCTCCAAGAAGAGATGTACTTTCCTCCTACTTCATCAACTATTTGGGAAACGAAAAGTATCAATAGTCTTAACTGGAATATAGGAGCTTTAGAATCTTTAAAAACATATTTAAAAGATAAAAATACTAAATCATTTATCATCTTAGTAAATGGTCGTATTGTAGTAGAAGAATATTTTAATGGCCATTCTGCTAATCAGATATGGCAATGGAATAGCGCTGGAAAAACACTAACTTCAGTCCTAACAGGAATAGCACAACAAGAAGGCTTATTAAACATAAATGATAAAGTTTCTAAATACTTAGGAACAGGATGGACTAATACTCCTGCTGAAAAAGAAAATCTAATAAGTTGTAAACATCTTTTAAGTATGACTTCTGGCATAGATGATCAGCAAGGAGAAATGACTGATCCTGCAAATCTTATTTACAAAGCAGATGCAGGTACACGATGGGCTTATCATAATATTTTTCAAAAACAAATGGACGTAATAGCAAATGCTAGCAATTTAACTTTTGATAACTATTTTAATTTAAAATTAAAAAATAAAATTGGCATGGATGGTTCCTGGTATCATGGTACTATATATAGAATATATTATAGTTCAACTAGGAGTATGGCGCGCTTTGGTTTATTAGCTCTTAATAAGGGAAAATGGAAAAATGAACAAATTATAAATGATTTATTTTTTAATGAAAGTATTTCTTCTTCACAAAATATAAATCAAGCCTATGGTTATTTTTGGTGGCTAAATGGAAAAAAATCATTTATGATTCACAATTCACAAACAGTATTTAACGGTTACTTAATACCAAATGGTCCTTTAGATATGTATGTTGCTATGGGTGCTGCTGATCAAAGAATATATATAATTCCTAGTAAGAAAATGGTAGTTATAAGAATGGGAGAATCCAGTAATTCTAATACTGCGCTATCCGATTTTGATAATGAATTATGGATAAAAATAAATGCGCTAATTAATTAGCGCATTTATTTTATGATTTAATCCATTCTAAAACGGCTGGACTATCAGGTGTTATATGAGGTCCTAAAACTTGGTCTACATGTCCACTTTCATTAATCAAATATTTTTGAAAATTCCAGTGAAGAACATTATCCTTTAATCCATTTTTATTTTTGTTCATTAAAAACTGATACACAGGATTCTTATTACTTCCTTTCAAACTAACCTTTGCCATTATGGGAAAAGTAACGCCATATTTCTTTTTACAAAAGGCATTAATCTCTGAATTTTCTAAAGGCTCTGAATCTCCAAAATCATTAGAGGGGAACGCAACTATTTCTAGTCCCTTCCTTTTATATTTAACATACATTTGCTGTAACAACTCTAATTGATCTGTAAATCCACAATCAGTAGCAGTATTAACAATCATTATCTTTTTCCCTCTTAGTTTTGAAAAATCAAAAATCTTTCCATTTACATCTATTACTTGATATTGATAAATGGTTTGCCCTTCTAAATTCTTTTCAATAACGATTTCTTGCAAGCCTTTAGCTTCTCTACTTGAATCATCATTTTTTAAAGTCTCTTCTTGATTTTTACATGAAAACACAAGCATAGACATTAATAATAAAACTCCTTTTTTCATTTTTTAGTCTTATTTTAATTTGCTGTTTTTGGATGTAGCGAATTTAAAAAAAAGTTAAAACTATACCTAGCCTTTTCCAAATAAAAAACAACAATTTACAAAGAAGAAGAACTGTACGAAAAGCCTCAATATTTGTTATTTAACTTCTTATATTTTCTTTAAATAACACTCATTTGAAAAACTTTATTCACAACTTTATAATGATAAAGGGGCTGTCCTAAAATTCGTAATTAATCTTTTTAATCAAAGGGAATCCCTAAAACTCTACCCGAATAGGTAAAGCCAAATGGCATAATAATAATTATGATACTCTTGCTTCAGTCAGAGTAACAAACAGTGTGCTGATTTTTACTTTTTAGACAACCTCTTTATTTACTTGATTTAAATCTATTTAAGAGGTCATTTATTTTTATTATGACTTTATCCAATTCAGGATTTCATCTGTATTAGGCAAAGTTTGAGGTGCTATCATTTTAACTAATTTTCCGTTTTCATCTATTAGATACTTCTGAAAATTCCATTTTACATCATTATCTAATGTTCCATTTTGTTTTTTTTGAGTTAAAAATGAATAAAGGGGATGTATATCAGCTCCTTTCACAGATATTTTTTCCATCATAGGAAAAGAAACGCCATAGTTTTTTTTACAAAAAGTAGCAATTTGCTCATTACTACCTGGTTCTTGTGATCCAAAATTATTAGCAGGAAATCCTATAATAACAAAATTATTATCCTTATACTTTTTGTACAACTCTTCTAACTGAACATATTGTGGTGTTAATCCACATTCAGACGCTGTATTTACGATCATTACTTTTTTACCTTTCAATTTAGCAAGATCAAACTCATTACCACTTATATCCTTCACTTTAAATTGATAAATTGTATTCATATATTCATCATTTAATTTACTCTTCTGTGCCCATGTCATAGCACAAAAAAACATACATAAAATTGCAATAACTCTACTCATTTTTTTTTGATTTTAAAATTTTATAATAAACTAATACTGAAAATAATAAGAAGCCCGCAAGAACTTTAATATAAATTTCAACATTCTGACGTTCTCCTGTAGCATATGAATGAAGTCCACTTAAGTGAAAATTAACTCCAAAATAAGTCATCAATACTGATGCAAATGCTAATACGCTAAAGAAATTATAAATAAATTTTCCTCTCAAAGCAGGAACAAAACGCATATGAATAACAAAAGCATAGACCATAATACTAATCAATGCCCATGTTTCTTTTGGATCCCATCCCCAATAACGCCCCCAACTTTCATTGGCCCACTGACCTCCTAAAAAGTTACCTATAGTAAGCATAACTAGACCTACCGTTAGAGCCATTTCATTGATATAGGTGATTTCTTGGATATTTAAATCCATTAATTTTTGATTTTTTTTGTTTGTAAACAACATTAAAAACATTGCAACTAATCCTAAAATAGCACCTAAAGCAAATGGTCCGTAACTCCCTACAATTACCGCCACGTGTATCATTAACCAATAGGAATTTAACACAGGTTGTAAATTTGCTATTTGAGGATCTAACCAACTCTGGTGTGCAACCCAAAGAATCATTGAAGCCACAAAAGCAGTTGAAGCTACTGTTAAATCAGATTTTCTGCCAAAAAATAAACCAAATAACATAATAGACCATCCAACATAAATCATAGATTCATACGCATTACTCCATGGAGCATGACCTGAAATATACCATCTAGCTATAAGTCCTAAAGTATGAATTACAAAAAGATTCCTAAAAGAATATGAAATGTTTTAACTGAAAAACGAACCCATTTTGCTTTATTAAATATTTGGACAATTACAAAAGCAAACATTAATAATCCTGCCAACATATACCAAGAATACAATTTTTTAAAAACATCGTATTTGTTATATAATATTTCAGCATTTATTTTTTTCATCAGAAGGTCGTACAGCTGCACCGTATTTTTTTTGATATTTTTCTAACCCTATAACTAAACTATTTGCCAATGTATAGTCCTTAGAAATACTAGCTTTATCTAAAGAATTCAGATAAAAAGGTAAAACATTTTTTATAGTATCTAACGATGTACCTGTAGGATGATTAATTTCTAAAAAGCTAACCCATTTATTATTTTTATCACTAGGAACAGGAAATATCTTTAGGATTTGACCTGAGATAGCGGAATATAATAAATTTACTTTTCTATCTGCCTCAATAAAATCTTTTTCAAACTGATTAGGAACAGTTGCCTTATAAGCTTTATCTAACTGAGCTGCTAATTTATAATTTCCTCTTTCATCAAAGAAATCAATTAATTTAGCATACTTAGCTTTCTTTTCAATTCCTAATAGTTTATGAATACTATCATTATCTTTTTGTAGATAAATTAAAGGAATTTCATACCAAACTTGTGGAAACTGTGTAATAGATAAAAATACTTGATCTGAATTAAGGTCTTTGTAAGTATCTTTTTACTTACTTTTCGTAATAATTCAGAAGAAAACGTATTAATAGGTTTCATACGTCCTCCTTCATCTTGAATTATTAATCGACCAAATTTTGCAGCTTGTTGTTCTGAAACTTTATAACGTTTTAAAATTGAATCTACTTGTTGCTCAGTAGGAACAGCATGCGCATGCTGTTTTTGAGCTTGTAGAGAAATAGAAAAAAACACAGCAATAATGGCAATTATATTCGCCTTTTTAGTTCGTACTTTGTCTAATCTCTTTTTAAGATCATTAAAACGTGTATCTCCAAAAAACAGTATTGCTATTAATCCTATATATAACAAAGTATATCCTAGATAAGTCATCCAAGTTCCCCAAAAATCATGGTTAACAGATAATTTAGTTCCTTTTTCATCAGGATCAAATCCTGATTGAAAAAAACGATAACCTTTATGATCTAAAATATGATTCATATAAATACGTGTATCAAATGGCTTTTCATCTAATATTGATACTTGACTTTCAAAAGCTGAATAACTTTTTTCTGTACCTGGATATTTAGAGGCTATAAACTTATTTAAACGAACTTTAAATGGCAGTTCATATATTTTACTTCCAAACTGAAAAGTGTATTCTAAACCTCCTTGCTTAAATGCCACGGGTTCTCCAGGACTTCCTTTTTGCCCTAATAATGTAATTATTTTCTCTTTCCCTTCATTTGTTACTTTAAGAATTAATGCGTCATTACTCTCTTTATCCTTATAATTCCCATTAGACTCATAATCTTTCTCCCCTTTTATAGCTACTTCAGGAAATACAAACTGTGTTCCTCCTACATTATATAGAGAACGATACATTAGAGCTGATTTTTTATTTTTTATAACAGAACCTTTTAACTGATCAGCCATTCGCATAAAATTACCATCAAAAGGAGATTCAATAGTTGTCTCCTTATCATTAATTGTAATATTAACAGCCCCTTTAGTATATTGATTTAATGAAAATAGTATATTGTGTATGCTCGCTACTTCTCCTTCTTTTAGATAATGTTCATGACGTTGACCTCCTCCAGCTTCTACCATTTTAAGATAAAACTTACCATTAGGATTTACTTTTATTGTTTCCTTTGCTCCCATAATAAAATTTACTAATTCTACTTTAAAAGGCGTTTTATCAAAGTGTTCTTCATCTTCAAAATGGTTGTCTACTGCTGCTGATAATAACAGTGGTTTTTCAAATACTCTTCTTTTAAACTCATTTTGATGCATACCATCAACAAAATAGGTTAAATAAGTTCGATCTGAATAAAATTGATTTTCAGTAGCACCTTCACGAATAGGCATTATTCCTTCATAACTAATATAACGTGTTATAAAAGCTCCTAGTATTATAAATAAAAATGAAAGATGAAGCATTAGAGTTGCCCATTTTTCTTTTTTATATAATTGATATCGTTTTATATTTCCTAAGAAATTAATAACAAAGAACACTATTATTACTTCAAACCACCAAGCATTATAAATTATAATACGTGCTGTATCTGTATTATAAGCATCTTCAATAAAAGTTCCTGCTGCCATAGCGGCTGCAAAACTAAAAATAAGATAGCCATCAATCGAGTTGAAAATAGAAAGGAAAAGATCTTTTTATCCATGATTAGGAGATTCATTTTTTTTAAGCAGGACAAAAATACTTATTTTGTTCCTTTAATGCTTTTATCTTTGTTTTTTTTAAGATTTTTTATAAAAAAACGAGACCTTTAATACAAAGATCTCGTGATTAGAATAATATATAGCAAAATTTACTATTTTTCAAATAATTTTTTAACCTCATCTAATGTCATAGCTTCTGAAATACCTGTAGTAGCAGTAGCTTTATTAGTAGTCATAAATTGAACTGTAGTTTTAGCTGTTGACTTTGTATAATGTAACCAAATAAAATCATTTGGTAGTTCTAATTTAATATCATACATAGGAGAAGCACTAAAACCATCTATTATAATTTTGTAAAAATTTTCATAGTCATTCTCTAAATTTTTAAAAGAAAAATTACGTATTGGTGATTCTTCTGGATTTTCTATATCCTTATAAAAAAAGGTATAGATATTCCCTTCTTTATGTACATATATACTATTATTCCCCACTCTTCCTAGACGCTCTAAAGGAGTCGTAGGGATTACTTTTATCTGGCTAAAACCAGAATAAGAACAAATAAACAGTAGGGATAAGCTTAATAATTTTCTCATAAAATATTAATTTACAAATTAAATATTTTAGCAAAATAAAACTTTTTTTCTTCCGTTTATCGATTCTAATAAAAATATATTAACTTTTTTTGTTGAAAACCTCTCAACAAAGCATTCCATCTGAAAATTTTGGGTAAAAATTCTTTTTTAGTAATTTCGCCTTATGACAACAGTGGTAATCTTAGGCTCAGGAAATGTAGCCTCCCATCTTATAAAAGCTTTTCAGTTAACAAAAGAAGTTGAAGTAACACAAGTATATACCAGAAACAATACAGCTGAAATACCTAATTTTCCGACAAATAAAATAGTGCATACGTTGGAAGAATTACAAGATGCTGATGTTTACATCTTATCCGTTACAGATGCTGCAATAAGCTCATTAGCAAAAAAAATTCCCTTTCAAAACAAATTAATTATTCATACTTCAGGTACAGTCAATATACAATCATTACCTGAAACCACAAGAAAAGGCGTATTTTATCCATTACAAACTTTTTCTAAAAACAAAACTATTAGTTTTAAAGAAATTCCTATCTGCATTGAAGCCGAACATTATGAAGACTATTTAGTTCTTGAAAAAATTGCTAGATCAATCAGCAATCAAGTTTTTAATATTAATTCCGAACAAAGAAAATCATTACATGTATCTGCTGTTTTTGTTTGTAATTTTGTCAATTATTTATACCAAATTGGAAACGAAATTTGCATAGAAAACAAAGTTCCTTTTGAAATTCTTCAACCTCTTATACAAGAAACTGCTAATAAAATTAAAGAACTAAGACCTAAAGATGCACAAACTGGACCTGCAAAAAGAAAAGACACGGTTACGATTAACGAACATCTTCATTTTTTACAAAACGACACACATAAAGAAATCTATAAATTATTAACAAAATCTATTATTGACAATGTCTAAAAGTTATAAAGAAATAATGAATCACATCAATACTTTTGTATTTGATGTAGATGGTGTTTTAACAGATGGAACCGTACATATAACACCTACTGGTGAAATGTTACGTGAAATGAATATACGCGATGGATTTGCTATGAAAGCGGCTATAGAAAGTGGTTATAATGTATGTATTATCTCAGGAGGAAGTAATGAAGGTGTACGTATTCGATTACGGAATTTAGGCATCACAGACATTTATCTTGGATCACCTAATAAAGTAGAAACATTTAAAGAGTACTGCGATATTTATAATATCCAACCTGAAAACGTACTATATATGGGAGATGATATACCTGATTATCATGTTATGCAATTAGTAGGGCTTCCTACTTGCCCTCAAGATGCTAGCCCTGAAATAAAAGAAGTTTCTAATTACATTTCACATATAAACGGAGGTAAAGGAGCAGTTCGTGATGTAATTGAACAAGTAATGAAAGTTCAAAAAAAATGGAACATCTATTTTAACGGTAAGTTTTTTTAAAACATTTATAAGAAAATTATAATTTATGAAATTCTTAAATCTTGTTCGTTACAAAAATCTATTACTAATTGCTTTAATGCAATTAGTTTTATATTTTGGATTTTTAAAACTTCAATCTATTCCATTAGGAATTCAAACTTGGCAATATTTTCTTTTAGTTTTTGCTACCCTTTTTATTACAGCTGGTGGATATATTATAAACGACATTTTTGACCAAGGTACTGATGCTATTAATAAACCGAATAAAAATCTAATAGGAAATTCAATTAGTGAATCTCTAGCATATAACCTATATACTACTTTCACTTTTCTAGGTGTTATTACAGGTTATTACCTATCTCACATCATCAATCACCCTAATTTCGTAATTGTTTTTATTTTATGTGCCTCTTTATTGTATTTATATGCTACTAACTTAAAACAAATTATATTAATCAAAAATATAACGGTATCATTACTATTAGCTTTTAGCGTTATCATCATAGGATTATTTACTCTTTTTCCGGTATTACCTTTTGGAGACAAAGGACAATTATTCTTTTTATTTTCTGTTTTAATTGATTTTTCAATAATGGCTTTTATGATTAACTTTTTACGAGAAATTATAAAGGATATTGAAGACATCAGGGGAGATTATAACGAAGATATTCGTACAATACCTATCGTTTTAGGAACAAACAGGACTTTAAAACTTATTTTTGGTCTTACTTTTATACCTATTACATTAATTTTATCCTATATTTATAATAACCTTTTTGAATTAACATACGCAACACTTTATATTTTATTTTTTATTATAGGTCCTCTTCTATATTTTGCCATAAAAGTATGGAGTGCACAATCTCAAAAAGATTATAAACATCTTAGCAATGTTCTAAAATTAATTATTTTACTAGGAAGCCTTTCTATAGGTGTTATTGGTTTAAACATGACTTATTATGCTTCGCACTAAATTTAAAAATCATCACATCATTTTAGCATCAGGATCACCACGTAGGCAACAATTTTTCAAGGATTTTGATATAGATTTCACTATTAGATTAAAAGAAATTGAAGAAAAATACCCTGACACATTATCTTTTTAGAGATTACTGATTATCTAGCAAAAATAAAAGCAGCAGCTTTTGAAGGTGAATTACAACCAAATGATTTACTCATAACAAGTGACACTTTAGTATGGTATGAAAATAAAGCACTAGGAAAACCATTAAACTATGAGGATGCTTTTACAATGCTTAAAAATTTAGCTAATAACACTCACGAAGTAATTACTTCTGTTTGTTTTAAAACTATAGAAAAAGAAGAAGTCATAAATGATATTACAAAAGTAACTTTTGGTTCTCTTACTGATGAAGCCATACATTACTATTTAAAAAACCTCGAGCCTTTTGACAAAGCAGGAAGTTATGGCATTCAAGACTGGATAGGCTTAGTCGGTATTTCCAAAATTGAAGGTTCCTACACTAATGTAGTTGGACTACCAACAGAGAAAGTATACCAGTATCTACTTAATTTTTAAATGATTAACTCTTCATATTTTTTTGGCACAGTAATTGGATGTTATTTAAAACAATTAACAACATCATTAAAACCATTGAGATATGAAAAAACTATCATTTATAATTGGATTTTTTTAGTGCTATTAAATTTAAGAACTTCAGCTCAAGTTTCTGTAAACCTAAATATAGACAACCGTCCTAATTGGTGTACAAATTACTCAGAAGATCGAGTTCAATATATATACTTACCCGAATTAGAATGTTATTATGATAATTTTGACCAAGTGTATGTCTATCTTGGTCCTAGAGGATGGTGCCGTTCAAATTATCTACCAGATTATTGTAGAGGATATGACATTCAAAGAGCTCCTAGAGTAGTAATAGATTATAGAGGAAACTGTCCTTGGACTTATTTTGATTATCACAAAAAACACTATTGGAGAAATAACTATCGTAGTTACCATAGCGAATATTATGGTCCTACTCATTCTAGAAGAGGAAACTATGTAGCTTATGCAAATAGAGATCACGACTATGATCATTATTACAGAAGAAGTGAAGATCGTTATGAAAACCGTGAATACTACAGAAATCAAAAAGAATACAGAGATATCCCTATAGAACCTACTCGTGGAGAAAGACGAGGATATGACAGAAGATTTTAATCCTTATTTTTTATATAGCAGTGTTTATTAAGAACACTGCTTTTTTACATCTGATAGTATTATTACACTATTCAAAATCTATTTCATTTATTTTATCTTTGTTGTCAAATTTTTACACCTTGAGATATTTCATAGAATTTGCATATAAAGGCACAGATTATCATGGTTGGCAATATCAACCAAATGCTATTTCGGTACAAGAAACTTTAAATAGAGTTTTCTCAACACTTTTACAAGAAAATATAGAAATCGTAGGAGCAGGTAGAACTGATGCAGGAGTGCATGCTTCACAAATGTACGGGCATTTTGATACCCCAAAAAAACTGGATTTAGATAAATTAAAAAAAAGAATTAATTCCTTTTTACCAAAAGATATTGCACTATTTCGTATTATTCCAGTACATGACGAGGCTCATGCTCGTTTTGATGCTACTTCTAGAACATATCATTATTATATCAGTACTCAAAAAAATGTTTTTAATACAGACCTTGCTTGGTATAATCATCATAATTTAGATATCAATGCAATGAATGAAGCTTGTCAAATTCTTTTTGATCATATTGATTTTGAATGTTTTTCAAAAACTCATACAGATGTACACACTTTTAATTGTAAAATAACAGAAGCATATTGGTATCAAGAAAACCAAAATTTAATATTTACTATCACAGCAGATCGTTTTTTACGAAATATGGTAAGAGCCATTGTAGGTACTATGGTAGACATTGGTACTCATAAAATAACAAAAGAAGATCTAACTCAAATTATTAAAAGTAAAGACCGAAAAAAAGCAGGTTTTTCTGTTCCTGCTCAAGGATTATTTTTGAGCAAAGTAACCTACCCTTACATAAATGAAAGCATTTGATAGTACATTATTCAAACGGATACTCTCTTTCACAACACCTTATAAATGGCGGTATTATAGCGTCATTTTATGGGCTATTCTATTGTCTATTTTCGCGGCACTACGCCCGTATTTATTACAAAATATTATAGACGATTATGTAATACCCAAAAAACTTACTGGCTTTTTAATCATGTTAGTAATAATGAGTATTACATTACTACTTGAAGTATTAGCCCAGTTTTATTTTGTCTATTGGGCAAACATATTAGGCCAAGATATTATCAAAGATATTCGTCTAAAATTATTTATTCACTTAAGTCATTTTAAAATACAATATTTTGACAAAGAACCTGTAGGAAAACTAATCACACGTTCTGTTTCAGATATTGAAGCCATAGCGCGTATTTTTAGCCAAGGTTTATTCATGATTATGAGTGATTTGATGAAAATGAGCACTATCTTTTTTTTTATGCTATATATGAATTGGAAACTAACTCTGATTGTAATAGCGACTATGCCAATACTTCTATACGCAATTCGGGTATTTCAAATAAAAATGAAAAGTGCTTTTGAAGACGTTAGAACCCAAGTAGCCAATATGAATACCTTTATTCAAGAACGACTAACGGGAATGAAAATTGTCCAACTTTTCACTAGAGAAGAAGTTGAATATGAAAATTTCAAAAAAATAAATCATCTACACCGTAAAGCTTGGGTAAAAAATGTTTGGTATAACTCCATTTTTTTTCCGATTGCTGATATTGTCACCTATTTAACCTTAAGTCTTATCATATGGTTTGGGGGTAATTTATTATTAGAACACGATCCTTTCACTAATATAGGTCATTTATTTGCTTATACCATGTACATCACTATTTTCTTTACTCCTCTAAGACAAATAGCAGATAAATTTAACGAAATGCAAATGGGAATGGTTGCTGCTCAACGAGTATTTGAAGTACTCGATTTTAAAGAAGATATTGAAGATAATGGAAAAAAAATAGCCTCTAAATTAACAGGGAAAATAGATTTCAAAAACGTTTATTTTAGCTATAAATCTAATGAATATATACTTAAAGATCTTAATTTGAGTATAAAACCTGGAGAAACTATCGCTATAGTTGGAGCAACTGGAGCTGGAAAAACAACAATCATCAATTTACTTAATCGATTTTATGATATTCAATCAGGATCTATTTCAATAGATAATCAAAACATAAAAAACTTTACTTTAGAAAGCCTAAGAACACAAATAGCTATTGTACTTCAAGACGTTTTTTTATTTGCAGATACTGTTTACAACAACATTACCTTACAAAATCCAAAAATAACTAAAGATGAAGTAATAAGGGCGGCTAAAGCTATTGGTGCACATGATTTCATCATGGCTCTACCTAACAACTATGATTATGATGTAAAAGAACGAGGAGCATCGCTATCATCAGGACAAAGACAATTAATTGCTTTTTTAAGAGCTTACTTAAGTAATCCTAGCATTTTAGTTTTAGATGAAGCCACTTCTTCTATAGACACTTATTTAGAAGAAAAAATCCAAAAGGCAACACAAACCTTAACACAAAACAGAACTTCAATTATCATTGCACACCGTTTAGCAACCATTACAAACGCTGATAGAATTATAGTATTAGAAAAAGGAATGGTAATAGAAGAAGGAACCCATCTATCCTTATTAAAAAATGAAAAAGGAGCTTATCGAAAATTATACGACGCTCAATTTATTAATCATATCAAATAAATTATATAAAAAATGGAAAAATTCTTTATTGAACTATCTGTTCGTAATTACGAATTAGACGTACAAGGAATTGTAAACAACTCTGTTTATCAAAATTACTTAGAACATGCACGCCATCAATTTTTACATCATCATGGAGTAGATTTTGTTGAATTTGCTCAAAACAATATCTTATTAGTTGTAAAAAACATTGAAATTAATTTCAAAAACTCACTTGTTAGTAGAGATGCTTTCAAAGTAGAAGTAAGTGCTGAAAAAGAAGGAAATCTAAAAGTTATCTTTCATCAAAACATTATTCGACTATCTGACAACAAACTAATTGTATCAGCTAAAGTAACAGGTGTAGCAGTAAAAAATGGCCGTCCTGTAGCCCCAGACAGCATCCCACAAATAGCTCAATTATTTACAACCACAATGACTGAATAATAAAACAATATTTTTCTAAAACAAATCATTTGATTAAATTTGATTCATAAAACCTACTAATATGAAAAAAATAATCTTTGCTATTACTTTTCTATCAAGCGTTATAACTTTCGCTCAGGATAAAGAAATATTGGAAAATGCTCTTACCCCTGAACAAGAAAAACTTTTTGACAAGGGAATAGAAAAATTAAATGCTAAAAAATACACTGAAGCTATAGAATCTTTAAACAAGTTAATTTCATCAAATAAAAAACAAATAAGCAGCTATTATTATTTAGCACAAGCATATTTTGAAAATAAACAATACACAGATTGTGTTGAAGCTTGCACAAAAGGTTTAGCTATTGGACCAAATGAAAATTTATTAAACTATTACAGAGCTAAAGCTAATATTAAATTAGGAGAAATTAATTCAATATGTGAAGATGTAAAAAAATCAGAAGCTAAAGAAGAAGAATTATTAAAATATTGTCACTAAAAAACAAGGCTGTTCAAAATACTATCTTATTATTTTTTTAAACAGCCTTTACTTACTACATCATCCCTTGCAAACAAATAGTTTCTACCGCTTCTTTTACATCATGCACACGTAAAATAGCAGCTCCTTTAGTTAATGCAATAGTATTCAATACAGTGGTTCCATTTAGCGCTTCGCTTGCACTAGCACCTAACACTCTATAAATCATTGACTTTCTAGAAATCCCTACAAGAATAGGCAAGTCCGTTATAGACAAAAGCTCCATCTTTGATAACAACTCGAAATTTTGTTCCAGCGTTTTAGAAAACCCAAAACCAGGATCTAATATCAAATCATTAATACCATAACTTCTAGCTTTTGCTATTTTTTTCGAAAAATAAAACAACATTTCTTTTACTAAATCATTATAACTTACCATTTGTTGCATCTCTTTAGGAGTTCCTCTCATGTGCATCATAATATAAGGTACCTTATGCTTAGCTATAACATCAAACATTTTGCCATCTAAACTACCAGCTGAAACATCATTAATCAATGAAGCTCCTAATTCTAAACATTCATTTGCTACTTTACTGTGAAAAGTATCAATAGATAATAACACATCTGGAAATTGAGTAACTAAAAGAGATACGATACCTTCTAGCCTACTCAATTCTTTATCAGCAGATAAGAATTCTGCATTAGGTCTAGTTGATTGCCCTCCTATATCTAAAAAAGTAGCTCCTTCAAGTAACATTTTCTCTGCTTGCTCTAAAACAGCAATATCTGTCTTTAATTTACCACCATCATAAAAAGAATCTGGAGTAATATTTAAGATTCCCATAACTTTTGGAACCGTCAAATCAATAAGTTTTCCTTTACAGTTTATCGTAGCCATTTAGATTTTATTAACAGCATTTTATTTAAAAATCCCTATTTTTGAAAAAAATTTGACACAAATATAATATACAAATGAGTAATACCTCTCAACAATACGATACAATAATAACCAACTGCCGTGATCTATACACTAAAAAAATGAAAGATTATGGTAGTGCTTGGCGCATTTTACGTTTACCCTCCCTAACTGATCAAATTTTTATAAAAGCACAACGTATCCGTTCTCTTCAAGAAAATGAAGTAAGAAAAATAGACGAAGGAGAAGTATCTGAATTTATAGGCATCATAAACTATTCTATCATGGCCTTAATTCAGTTAGAGAAGGGTATTGCAACACAACCTGATTTAAATATAGAAGAAGCAGTAACTTTATATGATCAAAAAGTTCATATAACCAAAAACCTTATGGAAGCTAAAAACCATGATTATGGTGAAGCTTGGCGTGATATGCGAGTAAGTTCATTAACAGATCTTATCTTACAAAAAATTTTAAGAGTAAAACAAATTGAAGACAATAAAGGAAAAACCTTAGTAAGTGAAGGAATTGATGCAAATTATCAGGATATGATTAATTATTCTGTTTTTGCTTTAATTCTTCTAGAAAGCAAATAATTTCAACTATATAAAGATCATGAAAATTCATTTCATATATCATATATACGTCAAATTAAATAAAAAATGAAAAAGAATCTAATTATCCTATTAAGAATCATAATTGCTCTACTGTTCATTGTATCAGCTATAGCAAAAATGTACCCGTCACCTTATTTTGCTATTTCAACTTTTGAAGTAAAACAGTTATATCCCTTAGGGTTTTCTGAAACCATAGCACCGTGGTTTTCAAGAACCCTAATAGGAATAGAAATGGCACTAGGAATACTAATTCTACAAAACAATTATTTTAAAAAGATAATTATTCCTTCAACCATTATTCTATTAGCTATTTTTATAATACATTTATCTTATGAAACCTTTATAAATGGAGGTAATTCAGGTAATTGTGGGTGTTTCGGCGAACTAA
Organism: Flavobacterium oreochromis; assembly: GCF_019565455.1. Taxonomy (NCBI): domain Bacteria; kingdom Pseudomonadati; phylum Bacteroidota; class Flavobacteriia; order Flavobacteriales; family Flavobacteriaceae; genus Flavobacterium; species Flavobacterium oreochromis. The sequence goes on along the minus strand of NZ_CP067377.1, from coordinate 2,510,330 downwards.
TCCCTATGACACCTATAGAAGCGATAATTAAAAACATAGTTGCTATTATTATTCTAATAATATTGCTTTCAATATTTCCAAAAAACAACGAAGAAACTCACAAGTTTTGGCCAATAAGTATAATAAGTTTAGCTTCTATTATTGGAATCTTTATATTAGCCCCTATTAAATCAGGAAGCGAATTATCTTTACCAACTGATATTCAAACAGATTCAACTCACACAATTACTATCGATTCTTCATTCATCAAAAAAGACAGTATTATTTACCAAAAGACAAATAAAGATTCTGTAATAAAAACTACACAAAAAACAGAAGAAGAAAAAATCATAAATGAACCTATTAAAAAGAAATCAGGCTATGCCCAATTTTTCTCAAAAATAGATAATGGACGTAAAACGTTATGCTTTTTCGTTCCAGGTTGCGATCACTGCCGTCAAGCAGCTAAAGAATTAACAGAATTAAAACGAATAAATAAAAAATTTCCTGAAATCCTAGTTCTTTTCATGAATGAAGAGCCTGAAAAAATCCCTGATTTCTTCAAAGAAACAGGTGCTGAATATCCTTATAAAATCATAGAAATCATACCTTTTTGGAAATTATTAGGCACCGGAAAAGACACCCCTGGAGTAAAATATTTATGGAATGGAAACGAATACAAATACTATTTTGGAATTAACGAAAACCAATTTAACCCCAAAGATTATCAAGAATTAATCAATAAAAGTTTTACTCAACTAAATAAATAACTATGAAAAAAATAATAACTTTAATACTCGTTATAATACTCAACGTTTCATGCTCGAAAGCACAAGACACCCAACTTTCTAATGAAACTCTCAACTATTCTTTAACCAACATTGATGGCAATAAAATTTCTTTAAAAGAAATAATTTCTGAAAATATTGGAAAAAATATTGTTTTAGAATTTTGGGCTTCATGGTGCGGTGACTGTATAAAAAACATGCCTAATCTTAAAAAATTAGAAGCAGAAAACCCCAATACAAAATTCGTTTTTATTTCTTTTGACAAAACTCCTGAAGCTTGGAAAACAGGAATAAAAAAACACGAATTAACGGGATATCAATTATTTGTAGGAGAAAATATGAAAGGTAATTTTGGCAAATCAGTAAACCTAGACTGGATTCCTAGATACATCGTTTTAGACAAAAGAGGAAAAGTAGTTTTATTTAGAGCTATAGAAACTGATAATGAAAAAATAAATAATCTTTTAAAAACATTATAAACAAATTAAGATCAAAAAGTTTTTTAACCCTTTTTAACCTATTTAAAAGGCATATCTTTGTTTTTTAAAATACTAAAAAATATAACATGAGACAAAAAATAGTAGCTGGTAACTGGAAGATGAATAAAAATGCTAAGCAAACTGAAGAATTAATAGCAGACTTAATCAACAATCTTCCAGAAACAGACGCTAAAATAATTATAGCCCCTACTTTTATTAATCTAGCCCAAGCTGTACAACAAACCAATCAAACTTCTATAGAAGTAGTTGCACAAAATATGCACCAAGCAGAAGGTGGTGCTTTTACAGGAGAGATATCAGCGGATATGCTAACAAGTATCGGAATTCAAACGGTTATTTTAGGACACTCTGAACGTCGCGCTTATTTTCATGAAACAGATGCTTTACTAGCTAGCAAAGTAGATACAGCACTAAAACATGAAATGAAAATTATTTTTTGTTTTGGTGAAGAATTAAAAGATCGTCAGGATAAACAATATTTCAATGTAGTTGAATACCAATTAAAAGATGCTTTATTTCATTTAAATGCTTCTGATTGGAAAAACATAATCTTAGCTTACGAACCTGTTTGGGCTATAGGCACAGGAGAAACCGCTACACCTGAACAAGCACAAGAAATGCACCAATTCATCCGTGAAACAATTTTAGAACGTTATGGAAATGAAGTTGCTGAAAATGTATCTATCTTATACGGAGGAAGTGTTAAACCTGATAATGCAAAAGAAATCTTTTCTCAACCTGACGTAGATGGAGGTCTTATAGGAGGCGCTTCTTTATCTGCAACTGATTTTATAGCTATTATAAAAGGAATATAATAAAAAACTAAGACTATCAAAAAAATATAAAAACTAGGGTTATTTTACGATCAAAAAACCTTGGTAACAACATTTTTCTTTTTAACGTATTAAAAAAAGGTTATATCATATAAAATATTTTCGGATAGTCTTAGTATCTCTATCATTAGCCCCCTTTACTTATTACAAAAATTAACATTAAAACTCCATATCATTAATTAAATTTATTATTTGGTCATAAAAATGAAACACAGTAAAAAATAAACAACTAACTATCAGAAACTTAAAAACAAAAAAAACAATATTCAATAAATATCCTAAAAAAACTTGCAAATTATCCATAAATAATTCTATATTTGCAGCCGCTTTCGGGGTGTAGCGTAGCCCGGTCATCGCGCCTGGTTTGGGACCAGGAGGTCGCAGGTTCGAATCCTGCCACCCCGACGAAAGCTTATTAAAATTTAAAACCCTCGGGGTGTAGCGTAGCCCGGTCATCGCGCCTGGTTTGGGACCAGGAGGTCGCAGGTTCGAATCCTGCCACCCCGACGAAATTAAAAACCTTTCTAAAACAGAAAGGTTTTTTTATTATCTCTACCAACTAAATTTGATAGAACTTCAAAAAATCCTACTTTTGCATTTTTAAATTCCACAAAAGTATGTTAATTATAGGTATTGCAGGAGGCACAGGCTCAGGAAAGACAACCGTAGTTCATCAAATCATGAATGAATTACCTGAAACAGAAGTAGGTATCATTTCACAAGATCATTATTATAGAGAAACAAGCGATTTAAGCTTAGAAGAAAGAACAAAAATTAATTTTGACCACCCTCGCTCAATAGATTTTGCACTATTAGTTGAACACTTAAAAGATCTTAAAGAAGGAAAAGCAATTGACCAACCTGTCTACTCTTTTGTAAAACACAACCGTACCGGAGATACCATACACACACTACCCCGTAAAGTCATGATCGTTGAAGGAATTTTAATCCTCACTAATCCTGAACTTCGTGATATGTTTGATATCAAAATATTTGTTCACGCTGACTCTGATGAACGATTAATCAGACGATTAAAACGTGATATTGCAGAAAGAGGACGTGATATGGAAGAGGTATTAAATCGCTATCAAACAACATTAAAACCAATGCACGAACAATTCATTGAACCTACCAAAGCATTTGCAGACATCATTATACCAAATGACAAATACAACACTGTCGCTATAGATGTCGTAAGAGCTGTTATCAATCAACGCATTTCTTAATTCGATTACTTTTTTAATTCACTATCAAAAGATTTTCTAGTAGAATATGTTTCAATCCTTCAAAAACTTCTTAAAAAGAAAATATTGGTTCAAAATAATCAGTAATAAATACTTTTTAGTTAGTGCTTTCTTTTTAACATGGATGCTCTTTCTTGACAACTATTCTTACCTAGATCATCAGGTCCTAAATAAAGAAATCGAAGAGTTAGAAGACAATAAGACATATTACAAAGAAGAAATAGCTAAAGATCTTGAACAAATTAAAAAATTAAAAAGCTCTAATGAAATTGAAAAATATGCACGCGAAAAATACTATATGAAACGTGAAAACGAAGATATATACATTATAGAATTCGAAAATGACACATTAGAATAAAAATATTACCATTGTATTTTAAAAAAAGGTTAAATTTGCATTTCCAATAATAATAATTTAACCTTTTTTTATGAGAAAAACTTTACTAGTATTATCTTTAATTTTCTCACTATCAACCTTTTCACAACAACCAGGTGATTTGATTAGTGTAGAAAAAAAAATGGACGATTCAGCCCCCCAAGTACTTCAAAGAATGGCTGGTTTCGGAAACATTAAGCTACCAACAGCTGTAGCAAAACTTTTTCAATTCCTTGTTAAAGGATTAGAAGGATACAAAGTAACCTACTGGACTACAGACCACCATGACAAACTTGTAAAAGCTCATGGTTTAGTAATGTTCCCTAAAGTTGACTATCCTCTTTCAACTGTTTTACTAGAGCACCCTACAGCAGACAAAAGAGTAAACGTCCCTTCCAATTTAAAAAGTACACGCGAAGGAGGCTTTATCCTTGATATGCTTTATGCTCTTAACGGATATTACGTAGTATCACCTGACTACTTAGGACTAGGCGATTCTGAAGGAGTACATCCTTATGCTGATGCAAAAACAGAAGCTTCTGCAAGTATTGATATGCTTACAGCTGCGGATAAATTCTTAAACGAAAAAGGAGTAAAAAGATACAACGAATATTTTCTTTCTGGCTACTCCCAAGGAGGACACTCAACAATGGCAGTATTAAAATACAATACTGAAAAATACAAACGTTTTAAGTTTAAACAAGTATATGCCGGAGCAGGTCCATACGATCTATCTAAAACAACGTATGAAGATCGCGTATTAGCCAACGAAGATTATCCATCATCTGCTTTTATTGCCTATATTGTAAATGGAGCACACAGCTTAGGATACAAACAATATCAAACAAACTTTACCGAAATGATTTCTCCAGAATTTCAAGAAACTTACAAAAAACACGTTCTTGAAGAAGAAGGAGGACTTGATTGGGGACCTTTAAAATGGAAAACTTTATTCACTAAACAATATATTAATATTGCTTCTAGCCCTAGTAATCCACTAAGAGATTTCTTAAAGAAAAGTGATGTATATGATTTCCATAATACAACACCTACAACCATGTCCTATACTACAGCAGATGCTGAAATTCCTTTCCTAAATGCTTTAAAAACTGAAAAAGTACAAAGAGGATACTATTCTTTCCTAGATTTATCTAAATACAAAATTACAGCTACCAATCTAGGTCCTTTTGGACACGCAGGAGGTGTTTTCCCTTGGTTAATTGCTTCTATAGCTAAATTTAACTCGAACAGATCAGGAGGATTACTCAACTGGGGCGCTATGCTTTCAGAAAGAACTAGTCAAGAAACTACATTAGAATTCAACAAATCACAATTACACCCTGTTATTGCTGCCAAAAATAAAAACTCCAACTTTGAAATTACTAATATTTATGGTTTTAATGAAAATTCAGCTAGCAGCAGAATGAGTAGTAAAAAATTAGAAGACTTAAAAGAAGGCGCATACATTGTAGAAATGAAACATGATAATCAAATCTACAAAATTGCTTACGCAAAAGAAAATTCTATAAAAGTAGCCACTAAAGAATTAGTAACTGAAAACAAAGAAGGCAGCTGGACTATTAACAGAAAAGGACTTGAAAATGAAGATATTACAATCTACATTTTTGATCAAAAAAAACAATTTAGTTCATACTGACAATTTCAATAAAAACGAAGATATTACAATTGATTATTCTAAACTTAACACAGATCAGTACACTCTAGAATTAGTAGCTCCTACTATTTCTTTAAATACAGAAATAGTACGTAAGTCTATGGAATTAAAAGATCAATTAACTGTATTGACAGAAAACGATCAAATCACTTTAAAATCAAACAAAGAATTTAGTGATATTTTAATAACTGATGTACAAGGAAAAATTCTTTTACAACAAACAGCTCTTAATACTAAGAACTTTACTAATAACTTACAAAAACAAATGGCGTAATCATTACTAAAGTAACTTACACAAATGGTGATTATGAAACTAAAAAAGTTATTTGGTAATTAACTTTTTTATTCACAAACAAGAGAAGGAGATAACGTAAAACTTACCTCCTTCTTCTTTTTACAAGAAATTATAATCATTTTAAAATAACATTCTATTCTTAAATCTTATTTTTTTAAATTTGTGAAAAATCAATCAACTATTTCATTTTTAAAATAGTTTGTTTACACATAACATGAAAGAAAAACTATTCAATGATTTCAACCCTGTTACTTCCAAACAATGGAAGCAACAGATTCAATATGAACTTAAAGGTGCTGATTACAATGAAGTACTCGTTTGGGAAAGTCCTGAAGGAATAAAAGTAAAACCATTTTACCATACAGACGAAACAAGTATTCCATTAGAAGTTTCTTCAAAAAAAATTCTTTTAAAATTGTCCAAAATATCTTTGTACACGATTTAGAAAAATCAATTAATAGAACTCACGAAACTTTATCAAGAGGAGCTGAAAGCATTCGTTTTACATTAGAAAACGAATCACTAGATATAGAAAAACTCTTAATTACAATTCCTCAAGAAGTTCAAGTATACATTAAACCTCATTTCCTTTCTAGTAATTTCATAAAAAAAATACAAACACTCAGACCTTCAAGCATCCTAGAAATTGACCCAATTGGTCAATTAGTCAAAGATGGTAATTGGTTTATTAATTTAGATAATGATTTTTTAGTTTTAAATCAAACCAAAACTTCTATAAGTATCAACGCAGAAATTTACCAAAATGCAGGAGCTAATATCACTCAACAATTAGCATATACATTAGCACACTGTAATGAATATTTTAATAGACTAAATAATTTAACCACTACAATTACAATCAATGTAGCTGTTGGCAGTAACTACTTCTTTGAAATTGCAAAAATTCGCGCTTTACGCTTATTATTTAACACCCTTGCTAAAGAATACAATTATAATTTAGATTGCCATATTATTACCACACCTACAAAACGTAACAAAACATTATATGATTATAATGTAAATATGTTACGCACCACTACTGAATGTATGAGTGCTATTTTAGGTGGGACAGATGCCGTAGCTAATTTGGCCTATGATGCCATCTATCACAAAGACAATGAATTTGGTGATAGAATTGCAAGAAACCAACTATTAGTTCTAAAACACGAAAGCTATTTCGACAAAGTAAATAACCCTGCTGATGGTTCCTATTATATAGAAGAACTTACACTACAATTAGCCGAAAAAGCATTAACTTTATTCAAAGACATTGAAAATGGAGGTGGGTTTATCACACAGCTAATTGAAGGCACTATTCAACGAAAAATCAAAGAAAATGCTGAAAAAGAACAAGAATTATTTGATAATGGCAAAGAAGTTTTATTAGGAACAAACAAATACCCTAACAAAAACGATCGTATGAAAAACGATTTAGAATTGTACCCTTTTGTAAAGCAAAATCCTCGTAAAACATTAATCATACCTATTATAGAAAAACGTTTAGCTGAAAAATCAGAGCAAGAACGTTTAACTAATGAGGAATAAATGAAACGTTATTTTATGAAAAAACTACTAATCATCACACTATTATTCCTCTTTTCCTTAAATTTACTTTCCCAAAAAAAATTGGAAGCAACAAACAATCAAACAGGAAAGACTATTACAATAGTAGAAGGAGCCAGAATAAAGCTTACCACACTAGATCGTAAAAAATGGGTAGGAGAAATCAAGTTTAAAGATTTTCAAACTTTAACTATTGATAATAACGACATTCCCTTAAGCAATATTAGTAGTATAAAAAACCATCCCCTAGGTAAACGAAAAGCAAAAAATATTTTACTCGAAATAGGCTCTGGTCTAATCGTGGGTTCAGGAATAGCAGGATTAGCTAAAGACGGAACTGCTTTTTCTTTATTCTTAGGTGGCATAGCTATAGCAATTACAGGAGCTTTACTAAACAACCAAGATAAAACGTTAATTTATCGTGATTATACCTATAAAATTGTTGAGTAAACAAATTATTATGGAAGCCATTAAACAAACCGTTAAAGTCATTAATCATCAAATAAATATTACATTACCTGATGATTTTAATGCAGATGAAGTGGAAGTAATTATACTTCCAGCTGAAAGAAAAGAATACACAATTCCGCAATGGCAAATAGACCAAGTTAGAGAACGAACTGAAAACTATTTAAAAAATCCAAAAGATGCTAGTAACATTGATGATTTTTTAAAAGAAATTGAAGATGAATTATAAAATTATAATTCTAAACGAAGCTAAAACTGATTTCAGAGAATCTTACAAATGGTATAAAGAAATTAGTCCAAAATTAGCCAAACGATTTCAAAATTCATTTAAGAAAAGTGTTTCAGTTTTAAGTAAAACCCCATTGCACTTTCAAATTCGTTATGACGATATACGAGTAATTATGTAACAGCATTTCCTTACTTAATTCATTATAGCATAAACAATCACAAAATCATTATAAAAGCCATATACCATTCTTCTAGAAATAGTGAATTAGGTATCTTTTAAAATAAGAATAAAAGAATGAGAAAAAACATTCAAAATATTAAGTTAGAAGTTAGAAGTCAGAAGTTAGAAGACACTTCCAGCTTCCAACTTCCAACTTCCAACTCTTTCAAAACCGCCGAAGGTATTGAGGTAAAACCAAGCTATACTAAAGAGGATATAGAAAATTTAGAACACTTAGCATTTGGAGCAGGTTTTGCGCCTAACTTGCGTGGGCCCTATGCAACGATGTATGTGCGTCGCCCTTGGACAATTCGTCAATATGCAGGATTTTCCACTGCCGAAGAAAGTAATGCTTTTTACCGTCGTAACTTAGCCGCTGGACAAAAAGGATTATCGGTTGCGTTCGACTTAGCTACCCATCGTGGTTATGATTCCGATCACGAACGCGTGGTAGGTGACGTAGGTAAAGCAGGTGTAGCCATCGATTCTGTAGAAGATATGAAAGTGCTTTTCGACCAAATTCCATTGGGTGAAATGTCAGTTTCTATGACCATGAACGGTGCAGTTCTTCCTATTATGGCCTTTTATATTGTGGCTGCCGAAGAACAAGGCGTTACTCCTAACCTACTTTCGGGAACGATTCAAAATGATATTCTAAAAGAATTTATGGTGCGTAATACCTATATTTACCCACCTACACCTTCTATGAAAATCATTGCTGATATTTTTGACTATACCAGCAAAAATATGCCAAAGTTCAACTCCATTTCTATTTCAGGGTATCACATGCAAGAAGCAGGTGCCACCGCAGATATTGAGTTAGCCTATACCCTAGCCGACGGATTGGAATACATTCGTACAGGTTTAGCAGCAGGAATGAATATCGATGAGTTTGCTCCTCGCCTATCTTTTTCTGGGCAATTGGGATGAACCATTTTATGGAAATTGCCAAAATGCGTGCGGGCCGTATGCTTTGGGCAAAACTCCTAAAGCAATTTGAACCTAAAGACGAAAAATCATTAGCCTTACGTACGCATTGTCAAACCTCAGGTTGGAGTTTAACAGAACAAGATCCGTTTAACAATGTAGCGCGAACGGCTATCGAAGCAGCCGCAGCCGCTTTTGGAGGAACACAGTCCTTACATACAAATGCGCTTGACGAAGCCATTGCATTACCAACCGATTTCTCAGCACGTATTGCTCGTAATACACAAATTTATTTACAAGAGGAAACCAAAATTTGCAAAACAGTCGATCCGTGGGCAGGTAGCTACTACGTGGAAAGTTTAACTGCCGAAATTGCTGAAAAAGCTTGGGCATTAATTCAAGAAGTGGAAGAACTAGGCGGTATGACCAAAGCGATTGAAGCGGGTATTCCTAAATTACGTATTGAAGAAGCAGCGGCTCGCAAACAAGCTCGTATTGATAGCGGACAAGACATTATCGTAGGGGTAAATAAATACCGTTTAGAAAAAGAAGATCCATTACATATCCTTGAAGTAGACAACCAAACCGTTCGTAAACAACAAATTGAACGTTTAGATCAAATCAAAGCGACTCGTGATACCGAAAAAGTAAATGCTTGTTTAGCTCGTCTAACCGAGTGCGCAAAAACAGGTAATGGTAACTTATTAGATTTAGCAGTAGATGCGGCACGAAACCGAGCAACTCTAGGAGAAATAAGTGACGCATTAGAAAGCGTTTTTGGAAGATACAAAGCACAAATTAGAAGTTTTAGTGGTGTGTATAGTAAAGAAATAAAAAATGACGAAAGCTTTGAAAAAGCACGTCAGCTAGCCGATACTTTTGCAAAAAAGAAGGTCGCCGACCACGTATTATGATTGCTAAAATGGGGCAAGACGGACACGATCGTGGTGCCAAAGTTGTCGCCACTGGTTATGCCGATGTAGGTTTTGACGTGGACATTGGACCACTTTTTCAAACCCCACAAGAAGCTGCCAAACAAGCCGTAGAAAACGACGTACATATTTTAGGGGTTTCCTCTTTAGCAGCAGGACACAAAACCTTAGTCCCGCAAGTTATTGAAGAACTTAAAAAATATGGTCGCCAAGATATTATGGTCATTGTAGGAGGTGTTATACCGGCACAAGACTACCAATATTTATTTGATGCAGGAGCTGTTGCTGTTTTTGGTCCAGGAACAAAAATTAGCGATGCTGCTATTACGATTTTGGAGGTATTAATTGAGGAGTAAGTTTTAAACCTGACAGGTTTTAAAACCTGTCAGGTTCCAGCTATATCACTAATTTCCTTATATTTGTAATTATATATAAGCCAAAACAGTTATGATACAAGCCTTAGAACGTGGGTATTACTACCATATTTATAATCGTGGAATAAACAGTATGACTCTTTTTGATACAAAAGAAAATTACGAATATTTCTTACGCCTTTATACTACCCATATTGACCCCATAGCGGAGACTTTTGCTTGGTGCTTAATGAAAAACCATTTTCATTTTTTAGTACGGATAAAAGAAATTCCCGAAATTAACACCGAGAAAATTATATTACCTTCTCAATCTTTTTCAAATTTGTTTAATGCCTACACCAAAGCATATAATAAATACTACAAACGTCACGGTGCTTTGTTTGAAAGACCCTTTCGCCGAAAACACATTAATCACATTAACTATTTACAAAATGTAATTGCATATATCCATAACAATCCTGTGCATCATAACATTTGTGAACATCCGTTACAATATCCGTGGAGTTCCTACCTGAGTTGCGTTTCTGAAAAACCAACCAAACTCAAACGAAGAGAAGTAATTGAAATCTTTAATGATTTAGACAATTTCAAATACATACATCAAGAAAAAGGCAACACTATACTGATCGAACAAGCATTAGGAATTTAACTATTACACCTGACAGGTTTTGGAAACCTGTCAGGTGTAAAATTAGCGATACCAAAATTGTAATTGCGTATATCCATAACAATCCTGTGCATCATAACATTTGTGAACATCCGTTACAATATCCGTGGAGTTCCCATTTGAGTTGCGTTTCTGAAAAACCAACCAAACTCAAACGAAGAGATGTAATTAAAATCTTTAATGATTTAGATAATTCCAAATATACACATCAAGAAAAGGTAATACTATACAGATCGAACAAGCATTAGGAATTTTACTTTAGCCTTTTACACCTGACAGGTTTTCGAAACCTGTCGGGTGTAAAATTAGCGATACGACTATTTTATTATATAAGCCAAAATAGTTAGGATACGAGCCTTAGAACTTGGGTATAACTACCACATTTATACTCGTGGAATAAAACGTATGACTCAAAATAATGACATTAACCATTCACAAAATGTGATGGGGAACAACACCAGCAGAAATGTTGGTGTTTTTTGTATAATAGCAGTATATTTTTATATTTTTGAATTAATTAATTTTATCTTAAACAAGATGCCAAAAAGTAATCTTAAAGCTGTTGATTTTTTCTGTTCTGGTGGCGGTATGAGCTCAGGTATGGCAAATGCTGGAATTAAAATTCTAGCTGGAATAGATTATGATATAACTTGCAAAGAAACTTACGAAGCTAATATCAAAGGTGCTGAGTTTATTCACGCTAATGTATTTCACTATCAAGTCGAAGAACTTGAAAAAAACTGAATCTTAAAAAAAATGATGACAATCTAATACTTATTGGATGTAGCCCTTGCCAGTACTGGAGTATCATTAATACCGATAAAAAAAAATCTTTTGAATCAAAAAGTTTGTTAATTGAATTTAGACGATTTGTAGAATATTTTAATCCTGGTTATGTGGTCGTTGAAAACGTACCTGGTGTAATTAGAAGAAAAGAAGAAAGCGGATTAGAGGATTTCATTTTGTGGTTAGAAAACAATAACTATAAAGTACATCAAGGTGTTCACAATGTTATGGAATATGGTGTGCCCCAAAGCCGAAGAAGATTAACTTTAATTGCTAATCGAGTTAACAATAAAGTTTTAGAACCTATCAAGTACACAGGAAAAATAAAAACTGTTTACGATACGATAGGAGAACATAATGGTTTTCCTAAAGTGGAGGCAGGACATAAAGATGAAACCGATTTTATGCATACTGTTGCAGGCCTAAAACAAATAAATATTGACAGACTAAACCTAACCGAAAAAGATGGAGGCTCAAGAATGTCTTATGCTCACGATGAAAATCTAGCTCCTGATTGTCATAAAAACGATACTAATAACTTCAAAGACACCTATGGTAGAATGTGGTGGCACAAGCCCTCTCCTACAATCACAACCAAATTTTTTAGTATCTCAAACGGAAGATTTGCTCATCCTGACGAAAATAGAGCCATTTCTATAAGAGAAGGTGCAGTGTTACAATCTTTTCCTAAAAACTACAAATTTAAAACGACAAGTATAGCAAATGCTGCCAGAATGATTGGTAATGCTGTACCTCCTAAATATGCTGCCTCGATAGGCAAAGCAATAATTAAAAATCATCTTAATGGCGCAATTTAAAACCCGAGCTAGAGCACTAGATTTATTAGGACGTCAACAAATTGCAGGAATCCCTACGGCAATAAATGAACTTATTAAAAATGCTCATGATGCTTATGCAGATAAGTTTGACATTGATTTTCTAAGGAAAGAAAATTTACTTGTCTTAAGAGATGATGGTCTAGGAATGACTAAAGAAGAATTTGAAACTAGATGGTTAACAATTGGTACAGAAAGTAAATTTGTTAATAAAAAAACTTCTTTACCTCCAAAAGATAATTCAAAACCTTTAAGACCTGTAATGGGTGAGAAAGGAATAGGAAGACTTGCTATTGCTTCTATTGGTAAACAAGTTTTAATTATTTCCAAAGCCAAACAAAGAGAAAAAGAATATAAAATAGTTGCTGCGTTTATTAATTGGGAATTGTTTGAATTGCCAGGAATAAATTTAGAAGATATTATAATTCCAATTAAAGAATTTGATGAAATTCCAGATTTAATTCAATTTCACGATTTAAAACAAGAGGTTTTAGATTCTCTAATTCTTCTTAAAGAGAAAAATATAATTTCAGATGAAGATTATGAAAAAATAGGTCTTTCTATAATTAATTTTGACATCGACCCAAAAATACTAAATAGCAATTTAGTCGGAGATTTTAAATTTTCTGAGAACAATGGAGGGACATTTTTTTACATAAATCCTGTAAATGAAACTTTAATTTTTGATATTGAAGGTGACAAAGAAACCAAAGAAGCAACTAAAATTGAAAAGATGTTAATTGGCTTCCAAAATACAATGACTCCAAACCATCCAACTCCTGTAATCGATATTTCTTTTAGAGATTATAGAGGAGACGATGGAACTTACTACAATATAATTGACAAAGAACAATTTTTTAATAAAGATGAGTTTGAATTAGCAGATCATCATTTTCAAGGATTATTTGATGAATATGGTCAATTTAATGGATTAGTAAAAATATATAGAGAAAAATCTTACAACCATATTGTTAATTGGAATGGAAACAATTTTAAATTAACTGATTGTGGTTCTTTTAGAATTAATCTAGCATATTTACAAGGTGAACTTAAAAGTTCACTACTTGATCCTGAAAACTATTCAATTATTAAAGCTAAAGGAGATAAATTTGGTGGGCTTTACATATATAAGGACAACATTAGAGTCCTTCCTTATGGTGATTCCGATTACGATTTCTTAGATATTGAAAAAAACAGATCAAAAAGAGCTGGAACATACTTTTTTTCATATCGAAGAATGTTTGGCGTTATTGATATAAATTCGGCATCTAACAATAAATTAGTTGAAAAAGCTGGAAGAGAAGGTTTTATTGAAAATAAAGCATTCCACCAACTTCAAGATATTTTAAAAAATTTCTTTGTACAATTAGCCGCAGATTTTTTTGACGAAAAAGGAAAAACACCACAGTCTGAATTCTTTAACCAAAAAAAAGATGAGAGAAATTCTGTGTACAAGGCATTGGAAAGAAGAGACAAACTTTCTAAAGGGAAAAAAGAAAAATTTATTCAAAATTTAGATACTTTTTTCAAAGATTTGACTTCAAATAAATTTGGACAGGAAGTTAATTCTATTCTAGATGAAAGCAAAAAAAATCTAAGTTCAGTAATTTATATTAAAGATACGGATGAAGCTAGTCAAAGAATTATTGATTATGAATTTCAAGCAAGACAAAAATTAAGTGATTATAGGAAAAAAATTTCGATTTCTGGACCAAAAGGTTTTACTATTTCAAAAGCAAATAGATTAGATTTTGAAACATATTTAAAAGAGTTTCAATTATTAGAGCAAAATTTATTTAATAATGCTAATAAAGAAATTGATAATTTAATTCAAGAATATATTGACAAATTAAAAATAGAAATAAGTAAACGTAAAAGATTAGAACAAGCTGTTGAATTTATCTCTACAGAAGCAAAAAAATCAAATTCTAAAAAAGAAATGAAACAAATGAAATTGTTACCGATGTTTCAAATAAAATAAAGCAATTGACTTCTGACTTAATGTTAGATTTAGATAATCAAATTAGATCTGTAAAAGATAGATTTAAACATTTAAGCACCGATAATATTGAAGACTTTAATCTTGTTGAAGAGAGAAAATCTATGGAAAATGAAATTGAGCTTATAAGTAATCGTAACACTTTTGTTATGGATAGAATTATAAGACAATTTGAAAGTTTTTACATTGAAAAAGATGAAGAAGGACAAATAATAACTAACGACCAAATTTCTGATGCAATGTCTGAGGAATTAGAAGAATTGAGGGATAGAGTTCAAGCTGACATCGAATTAAGTCAACTTGGGCTTGCCGTTGGTATTCTTCATCATGAATTTAGTAGTACAGTTCGCTCTATTAGACGAAGTATAAAAGATTTAAAAGCTTGGTCTGATGTTAATCAACAACTTGATAGTGTATATAAAAACATTAAAGTAAACTTTGAACATTTAGATGGTTATCTAAACTTATTTACACCTTTAAACAGAAGACTAAATAGAAAAAGAGAAGATATTTCTTTAATGGAAATAAAACTATTTCTTATAGATTTATTTAAGTCAAGAATGGAAAGACATAATATTGAATTTAAACACACTAAAGGCTTTGCAACACAAAAATAAATGGTTTTCGTTCGACGTTCTATCCAGTATTTGTTAATTTAATTGATAATGCAATATATTGGTTAAATCACAGTAATGTAGAAAATAAAACTATAAGAATGCATGCCGATGAATCTGGCATATACATTTCAAACAATGGAATAGAAATTCCAATTCAAGATAGAGAAAGAATTTTTGATTTAGGCTTTTCAAGAAAACAAAATGGAAGAGGAATGGGATTAAGCATAAGTAAAGAAGTATTAAATGCAGAAAATTTTGAAATATCTACAATCTCACCTAGAGAAGGAAGCAGTGTTACCTTTAGAATTATACAAAATAAATCCCATAATAATGAGTAATCCTTTTTTGAAAAATCTAGAGAAATTGCAAATGATTTTTTACAGAGTATTGTATTTATAGATGACCTAGCATATTCCGAAATCACACCAGAAGATCCAAATCATGATTTTGATGCTCAAAAAGTATCTATGGCTTTTGCTAAAGAAAAAAAAAGTTTGCGGTGTTTACTGTCCAAAAACTAAAGATGATATAGAAAATTACAAATTCATTATTAAAAAGGCTGACGTTGTAATTTTAGATTGGAAAATAATACTTTCTAAAGATGAAGCTGAAGATCTAGATGCTGATGATGACGATGATCCAAGAGGTATTTATACTTTAGATATTTTAAAAAATATTGTTCAAGATATCAATCAAAATAAGGAAAGTTTAAAATTAATTATAGTTTATACTGGAGAAAGAGATTTGAATGGCATTACAGATCAAATATTTGATAAACTACACGTATTAAAAAATGATTTGGTTAAAGAATCATGTAAAATATATTCAAGTAACACCAAAATATTAATTCGGGCAAAATCATCGGTTGGTGATGATGAAATTGATAACAAATTTAACCACTTGGTTGGCCTAAATGATAAAATTATTAAATACAAAGATTTACCGAAGTTAGTAGTAGATGAATTCACTTTAATGACTAACGGATTGCTTTCAAATTTTGCTTTACTTTCATTAACTATTTTAAGAGAAAATTCAAGTAAAATATTAGGTCTCTTTTCCAAAGAAAAGGATGGCGCTTTTTAAGCCATAAATCACTATTACCCAATCAAGAAGACGCAGAAGATTTATTAATTGAATTATTTGGTGATAGTATTTCAGATTTACTTTTTACAATAAAACTAATGAAATTATAAGAGATCTTATTCAAGATTGGATTCAATTGAATATAATTGAAGAAAACCAAGAATTACTTGCTAAAAATGGAAAAAGTTATGATCCAGTTGAAAATTACACTAGATCCCAAAAATTATTATTTGACCTCCTAAATTCTTCAAATAAAGATGTTGTTAAAAGATATTCAGATATATTCAATAGCAATTCAAATACGTCAAAATCTAAAATGAAAGATAGCTTTGAAATGCTTTCATTAAATAATACAATATTATTTTTAAATAAAGAAAATCATATAAATAAAGAAAATATAGACAAGGAATTTTCAAAACTAACTCATCATAAAAGTCTTTTTTTACCCAATTCTACCATTCCAAAATTAACTCTTGGAACTGTAATAAAGAGCAGTCAATTTCCAGATAGTTACTATATATGTATTCAACAGAAATGTGATAGTGTCAGAATACCTAAAGATAAAGAGAGAAAGTTTTTATTCATCCCTCTTACAGTTTCTGAATCAAAATTTGATATTTTAACTCCTGATGGTATAAAACTAAAAAGAATTAAAAATTCATTTGCTATAAGAACTATAAAATTTGTTTGCAAAGATGACAAAGGAATTATTAAAGCTGAACAAGAAGCTGATGGCTCATTTGTGTTTAAACAAAAATACGAAGATGAACATTTTAAATGGGTTCTTGAATTAAAAGATTTACATTCTCAGAGAATAATTATAGAATACACATCACAATTATCAAGAGTGGGACTAGATGAATCTGAATGGCATAGAAGATATTTAAGTTAATTCCGGCAGTATAACACAAACTGTGTAAGTTAAAAAGTTATTCTGAAAAATTAGCTCGCTTAAAAGAGCTAAAATTTTTCGGAAATAACTTTTTAACGTTTTATATATTTACATAGTTATGATAGACAAAGAAGACTTATTAAACAACAAGGATTTTTTTAAATCCTTTAAAAATGGAGAAGATTTATCTTCCTTTTTTAAGCAAATGCATAAACGAGCAGTAGAACACATGCTCAATGCCGAACTAGATGCTCACTTAGATACCGAAAAACATCAAAAAACCTCTGACGGCAATTATCGTAATGGTCATGGAACCAAGAAGATTAAGACTTCCTTTGGAGAAGATCAAATTAAAGTCCCAAGAGATAGAGAAGGTAGTTTTGAACCTGTTTTAGTCCCTAAAAGACATAATATTATTGATGGTTTAGAGAATGTTATCATTTCATTTTATGCTAAAGGAATGAGTGTTAGTGATATTGAAGAGCAAATCAAAGAAATGTATAATTTTGACATTTCAACTTCTACCATTTCAAGAATTACTAATGCAGTAGCAAGTGAGATAGTAACCTGGCAAAACAGACCATTAGATGAAGTTTACTTAATTGTTTGGATGGATGGAATTGTTTTCAAAGTTCGTGAAAACTCAAAAGTAATCAATAAAACTATCTATTTAGCAGTAGGACTTAATCATGAAGGACGAAAAGAAGTTCTTGGTATGTGGTTAGGTAAGAATGAAAGTTCAAGCTTCTGGATGAGTGTTTTAACCGATTTAAAAGCCCGCGGAGTGGAAGATATTTTAATAACGGCTACCGATAATTTAAACGGATTTACTCAAACCATACGTTCTGTTTTTCCTGAATCACAAACACAGATTTGTGTGGTTCACCAAATAAGAAATGCTTGTAGATATGTCGTATGGAAAGATAAAAAGCAATTTACAACCGACATGAAACTAGTCTATACAGCACCAACAAAACAAGCCGCCGAGTTAGCTCTAGAAGATTTTGCTCAAAAATGGGAATCTAAATATGGATATGCTATCAAATCTTGGAGGGAAAATTGGGACGAATTAACCATCTTTTTGACTTCCCGTTAGAAATCCGCAAAATCATTTATACCACAAATTTAATTGAAAATCTTAATGGGAAAATTCGCAAGTACACCAAAAACAAAATGTCGTTTCCAACAGATGAGGCGGTAATAAAATCGGTTTACCTTGCCTTAAAAGAAGCAACTAAAAAATGGTCGATGCCAATACAAAATTGGGGTATTGTTTTAAACCAATTTAATCTTATATTTGAAAAAAGGCTCAGATTATAAAATCCAAGCCTAAACTTTTTAACTTACACACTTTGTAGGATAGTGTCTTAATTCCAATAAAACCAGCCTTCCAGCTGGTTTATCACTTTTTATTTCTCACTAATTTTCAGCATACACCGCATTAAACTCCTTCAATATCATTTGGATATCATCCTCTTTATATTTTCGGGAAAAATGTACTGGAATGGCATTTTTAACCTTGCATTTCTTCATTATCAAAGCCGATTGTGCTGAGTAACTATGATAATTTTGTTGAGCTTGCTCCTGATCTTCTTTTTGTAAAAACATTCTATATAAACCGTATTACAATTTTCAAATCGTTCCATTATTTTGGAATGGTTGGATTCATTAGCACCGTGATCCATAATTATACCTAAAGTATCTCCTTTTTTAATTTCTAATAAATGATACAATTCTTTGGCTGTAAAAGTTTGCTCTTCTATAGTAATCAAGGCTTCTTGATTTTTATTACTAAAAGCCTCTTTTAAGGTGTTAACCCAAGCCCCGCCTTTAAAGTTACTCTTTGCAATATCAATTTTCACCGTATCTCGTTCTTTAAATAAGTATGCTATAGAAGCTGTTTTATGATCTAAAATTTCAAATTCCACATAAAATTTATCATTACTATATAGGTGTTCTATTTCTTGTTCGAGTGGAAGAATATCCCAGGTAGCGGGTCTAATTTCTGAACAAATAATGCTCTTGTCGTTTTTGATTTCTCTTACTTCGTAAACAATTGCATTTTCTTCAATAAGATTCCATTGATAGGCTCTAATTTTAGATTGCACTTGGTTGGTGATTCCTTCTGGGCCACAGATAATAACTCTTCGTTGAATCCCTATTTGATGCCTAAGAATGGTATCAAAATTGACAAAGTGGTCAATATGAGTGTGGCTTATAAAAATGGCTTCGGTGTTTTGACATTCTTTTACCGTTAAATCACTAGCGTCCCCACATTCACAAATAAAGTTATAGGAATAATTTTCGGGTTTTATCAAGATGGAGATGTCTTCTCCTATTCTACTTTTTATTTCTGCTGTAAACATTTTTTTAATTTTTTATAAACCTAACAGGTTTTCGAACCTGTTAGGTTTTGCATAATAACTACTAAGTTACTCTTAAAGGATTCATTTCAAAATTTCCCTTAAAATCTTCGCGATATTTCTGGCATCGTCCACACCTCTATGATGCGTCCCCTCTAGAGGAATGTTCAAAAATTTTAGCGCACCATCCATCCCTAATTCATGACCTAGTTTGTTTTTGAGTGCAAACAAGGTTTTCACATTGATATGCGATGGACTAAATGGATAACCTTTACCTAAATCCTGACATTGCCTTTGAAACTGCTTCAAATCGTAGGCACCAAAACTTGCCCAAGCGCGACTTTGACTTTTATACTCATTCTTTAAAATGCGTAACGCTTCTGAAAACGGAATCCCTTCCTTTTCGATTAACTCGGGCGTAATGGTGGTTAATTCTGTACAAAACGGACTAATCGTGGAACGTTCGGGGTGTACTAAAATCCCTCGATTATCACTTATTTCACCTGTTTGTACATCGAGTAAACAAACACCAATTTCTATAATATCACTAATCATACCTTCGGGAAGTTTGCCTTCCCAACACGTAGCTTCTATATCGACTACGAGTATTTTATCTAATAATTTTGCCATAATTCTTTATTTTTTTGTTTTTTGTGTTTCATAATGTATCACGAAGTTTAGCACAAAGTCACACTAAGTTTTTCGTTTAAAATATCTGAAAACTAAGTTCTGAACACTGAATACTGAACACTGCTAACTTATTTTCTATCTTTCTTCTTCTCCGATTTCTTTTTCTTAGACTTTTTAGGTTTTAGCAATTCTTTTTTATCTTTCAATCGCTTTTCTATTTGGTCAATTTCATAAGAATCGTTAGTAAAGGAAATTAATTTTACTCCCTTAATCATTTTCAATGCTGCTTTAATATCCTGCTGTCTTTCTAACAATTGGATTTTCTTTAACAACATTTGAGATTTGTTAATTCCTTTAATTGTCAATGAGAATTCAATTAGCTTTGAAGCTTCTTCATAATCTTCATTCAACAATAAAACCTCAGCATAATGCGGATATATCGCCAAAGCATGAATATCGGCAGCTAATGCTTCTGCATAATATTGTTTTGCCGCTTCATAATCTTGCATTTGTTCGGCATACAAGCGTCCGTACAAACCAAGTGCCATCACATTTTTGTTGTCATACGCCAAGGCATATCCCAATGACTCTAAGGTTCCTTCAAGCCAATACGGATAATTATCCAAGGCTTGTACTACATATTTATCTATTGATTGCATAATTTTTTTCTTTTTAGTTGCACAGTATTAGTGTACGTTTTTATATGTCGCCCCGCTGGGGCTATTACATCTCCTATTTCCTTTATTAGGATATTTCGCCCCTCTGGGGCTACCGTTCACTTTTCACTATTCACTTTTCACTAATTACTCAAGAATTCCTTCTTCAAATCGCACTTAAGTTGCTGTCTTTCTTTTTTAAAGTTCTTTACTTTTTTCTCTCGTTTAAAATCGGTTCCTTCAAACACTCTAATTGGATTTCCTCTTTGAATTTGCATTTGGTTCATCCACGTATCTTGCACTTGTTGTTGCAAACTACTTTTATCAAACTCGGCTAATTTTTGAAATAGTCGTTCGGTAGCCAATTTTTTATTTTGATGCTGCGAACGCGAATCCATACTTACCACCGAAATTCCTGTAGGAATGTGAGTAGCACGAATCGCAGAACTCACTTTGTTTACGTGTTGTCCCCCAGCTCCTGAACTTCGCATCGCTTGATACTGAATATCTTTTTCATTAACAGCCACTCGATTTTCTGATTTGACTTCAAAAATTCCAATAAACCAATTTTTGCGTTTATGAAATTTTCTAAACGTACTTTGACCAATCCACTGAATGGTTCCTAACCAAGAGTTTACAAATTCTTCTGTCTTTTTGCCTTGAATGGAAACCATAGCCGAAACTACGGTTCCATTTTCTTGTCCTGCTTCCCTACTGAGTACTTCCGTTACTAAGCGCATTTCATCAGCTTCAATTAGTAGTCGTTTTAGTACTTGAGCGACTACCCAATCACATTCGGCAGGTCCTCTTCCTGAGGTGATTTGAATTATTTTTTCCATTTGTCTTTCTTTTATTTATGAGACTTAACAGGTTTTAAAAACCTGTCAGGTCTAGTATCAGGAATTTCAGAAAGTTCTTTTCTCCCTATGGGATTAATCCCTTTCTCTAAAAATTCCTTCGCTCTCATTACCGCCCAACATTTGTCACTAGAATGAATATTTCTATAAAAAGTTAGCAACTGGCTGGGATTTACAACATAAAAACCATTGCTTTCCACTGCTTCAATATCTTCTCTTTCAAAAAAATCGATAGTGATTCTAAAAGGTTTCTCAGTTTCCAACGCTACTACTTTTTCATAACGTCTAAAATTCTCTTGACTAGGCAAGTGATCGTAACGTGTCCATACTTTTTCAAAGTTGTTCGCTTGTAAAAGCATCATTACTTCTGAAACATTTTTAGGATGAACAAAAACATCTATATCCTTATGATCGTGAGCGTGTTTGTATTCTGTATGATTAGGGACACTCATAAAGTGCCAAGCCCAACCTCCAGAAATAATTATGTATTCTTTCAAAATCGAAAGAATTTTCAAACCTTCATCGATACGCGATTGATTCCACAATTCGCCGTATCTATTTATATTATGTGGTGCTCCCATAGTACATCTTATTTATCCATTCTCACAAATTTTGGGGTGAATGTTCCCAATACGTCAACTAATTCTTCCTGAAGCGCCATTACGGTGTTAATGTTTTTATACGCCATTGGTGCTTCATCGATACTACCGCCAATCAAATCGACTTCCTTGTCTTTTAAGACTTTCTTGATATCACTTTGGGTGAACTTGGCTTTACACTTGGCTCTAGAATGTAATCTCCCTGCACCGTGCGAAGCCGAATTAAGACTTTCTGGATTTCCTTTTCCCATTACTATAAATCCAGGAGCCGTCATCGAACCAGGAATAATTCCTAATTCCCCTTTGGCAGCAGGTGTTGCTCCCTTGCGATGCACAATACACTCTTGACCATTTACTAGTTCTTTCCACGCAAAATTGTGGTGGTTTTCTATAGTCAATAACACTCGTTTACCTATTGCTTTTGCCATTCGTCTGTGAATATCTTCGTGACAGGCTTTTGCATATTCTCCTGCTAGATTCATCGCCATCCAGTATTCTTGTCCGTCGTGTGTATTCATATCTAACCACGCGAGATGTTGCACATTTTTAGGTAACGGACATTGTTTTGTGGCGAGATACGTATAATGTTTGGCAATATTTGCGCCTAAACCTCTTGAACCACTATGTGATAGAATCGCTACATATTCGCCTGATGGCAAATTCCATTCCTTCAAAGGATTATCTAGTTTTGCAATTCCTATTTCTACAAAATGATTTCCTCCACCCGAAGTTCCTAATTGCTTGTAGGCTTTCCCAAGCAATTGCTTAAGCAAAGGAATATCTGAAAAAGCTGGATCTGAAAAAATTTGATGATCTGATTTAATTTTGTGTGTCTCAGTCATTCCAAACTTAGTATTATCCAACAGAATTTTTCGCCACTGATGCTCTTTCCCTTTAAGTTGCGAAGCAGGTAAATCCAAGATTGACAAACTCATTCGGCATCCTATGTCTACTCCTACTCCATAAGGAATCACTGCATTATCTGTAGCTAATACACCGCCAATGGGCAATCCGTAACCAGAATGTGCATCAGGCATTAAAGCCCCTTGAACAGCTACGGGCAATTTTAAAGCGTCATACAATTGGAACTTAGCTTGCTGTTCAATTTCGTTTTCACCAAATATGGAAAAAGGCGCTCTTGTGTTTCGTAATTCATTAAACTTGACTTGAACTGGACTCACTAATCCCTCGGCTACTTTTCCCCACGTACCGTGGTTTTTAAATTTTTCTGGCGATAACAAAACTTCTTTTGCCTCTGTTAAAATACGCTCTTTTTTTTCTCTTTTTCGATATCTATTAATTTGCCCTAAAGCAATATTGATGGCATTATTTTTTGGAAAGCCTAACTTGATTAGGTCTTTTCCTGATAATTTATTTCCCATAATTGTTTTTCTTTTCTTTCGTCAAGATATTCTTGATATATCTTGACGATGGACTTTGACTGTAGAGGATTTTTTATCTCTTTTTCCTCTACCTTCCACTTAAAACTTCTCCCATAAACCAATCTATTTTGAAGGTTTCGAAGATTATTTTTTTCGATGTAATTTTCAATTCTTTTTAAGTCTCTTTCTAATGCTACATCTACTGCTTTTGTGTGGGTAATCATATAGGGGCGTACTCTGAGTACAAAGCGCCATTTTTCCTTAAATTCATAGTAAGTGCAATAGCGTTTTCTATGTATATCCCACTCTTCTACAGCTTGAAAATATTCTTTCTCTTTTGGGGTAAGTTTACAATTTGGATCAGTCCATTCTATTTCACTAAATCGTTTTAATTTTTGTTCGATAGGAACCTCTATTCTGCGTTGGAATTTTCGTTTTCTTTTAGTAAATCGCTTATTATCTGACCATAAATGGTTATTCATTTTTTGAAGCAATTCGGTAAAAAATCCCAATGTATCTACTCGTTGTACATCATCACGGACTACAAAAAAACGTAGCCAACCCTTTTGATACGGTTTTTCAAGAGGTACTAAAGGCAAGTTTCTTTTTGATTCCACAAATCCATTTCGAGTTTGTGTAATGCCATTACCTTTTTTTCTTTTGACTTCCTTGCCAAACGTTTCCTTCTTCGTTTCGATTTTAAACGAGCGCCCAACGCATAATCGTTGGCGCAATAATCCATTACATTTTATAAATGTGTTAAATCGTTAAATTTTAAATTTCCTTAAAATACTAAATAATAAGTCTTTACAGACTTTACACGACCATCGGGAAAATTTTGTGAGGTATCTAGAATGTACAAAAAAACCCGAAACTAATTGTCTTCGGGTTTTATCATATAGTGAAGTTATTTTTCTAACTTAAAGCAAAACCACGAAGAAGCGTTACACCAGCTCCTGCTGATCCGTAACCGAAATTGTCTAAATTGAATACAAACATTTTTCTTCGTTTTTAATTGTTATTAATTTTCTGACGCAAATTTTGTAATTTATTTTTTAAATATCCAAATGATACTTGATATTTTTATTCAGTCTAAAGAAATAACCTATCGCTATCTAACTGAATTCCAACACCTCTAATTGCTTTTTCACAACGTAATCTATTTTATTTTTCTTAAATTTTAAATTTGTATTGCACTACATACCTCAAAAATAGCTTGCTTTTTTCTTTTAATCCCAAATTATATAGTAGACTTCGTTATGAAATCTAATGCATAATTGGGATTTACGTTTATTCAAAAATTTAGTTGCTCAACGATTTCAAAAGTGCATTTTTGTGTAAAATGATGTCAGGTCATTTTAGTAAAAAAAAATTATGTTACTCCCTATATACAAACTTATTATCATTGAAAAGTCGACACCGATGAAAAAAGCTATAATATACTTGTTTTCCTCAAAATATTAATCAGTTAGCCTTTCAATCACTCTAAATTAGTTCCCTTATCTTTGCGGCGTCTTAACCAAATTATGCATTAGAAATCTATTCCAATCTAAAACTATTTCAAAAACAAGATTTAGGTTTAAAAAAATTCAAGTCTCGAAACTATTATATTTTTGCTTTTTATGTTAAAAAAATCGATTGAAGCCTTACAACAAGAGGCTTCCAATACAGGAACAAATAGTTTAAAAAGAAGCCTAGGAGGTTTCAATTTAATTATGATAGGAATTGGCGTTATTATAGGCGCTGGTCTTTTTCATTAACAGGTATTGCAGCGGCCAACAATACGGGTCCTGCTGTAATAGTATCATTTATTGTTGCTGCGGTAGGATGTGCATTTAGTGCATTATGTTATGCCGAATTTGCATCAATGGTTCCTGTATCAGGTAGCGCTTATACGTATGCTTATGCTACTCTAGGTGAGTTGTTTGCCTGGATAATTGGATGGGATTTGATCTTAGAATATTCGGTTGGAGCAGCCACAGTAGGTATTAGTTGGTCCCAATATTTAGTGAAATTTTTAGAGAAATTTGGTGTCTATTTACCACCTCAATTAGTAATGTCTCCATTTGAAACTGCTAAAGGACAAAATGGTGAAATCATACACGGTATTATTAATCTTCCTGCTGTTTTGATCATTGCATTGATAACCGCTATTATTATTAGAGGAACTAAAGGGTCGGCGTTGTTTAATGCCATTGTAGTAACTTTAAAAGTTGGGGTTGTATTACTATTCATTGCCTTAGGATGGCAGTACATTAACCCTGAAAACTATAGTCCTTTTATTCCAGCAAATACAGGGACATTTGGAGAATTTGGTGTATCAGGTATATTACGTGGTGCAGGGGTTGTTTTCTTTGTCTTTATTGGTTTTGATATTGTAGCAACTATGGCACAAGAAACGAAAAATCCACAAAAAAACATGCCTATTGGTATCTTAGGATCATTGATTGTGTGTACTATTTTATTCATCGCTTTTGGTTATGTTATGACTGGATTAGCTCATTATACAGAGTTTAAAAACAGTGCTGCTCCTGTGGCTATTGCTATTGCAAAAACTCCTTATATATGGTTAGGTACAGCGGTTATTATGGCTATTCTTATTGGTTATACTTCGGTAATATTAGTGGATTTACTGGGACAATCTAGGGTGTTTTATGCAATGAGTAATGATGGTTTGTTACCTAAAGTATTTTCGCAATTGCATCCTACGTTTAACACTCCCTACAAATCAAACCTTTTGTTGTGCCTATTTATTAGTTTGTTTGCTGGATTAGTTCCTATTCATGTGGTGGGTGAAATGACGAGTATAGGAACATTGTTAGCCTTTGTAATGGTGTGTATAGGAATTCTTATTTTACGAAAAAAAGAGCCCAATTTGCCTAGACCTTTCAAAACGCCATTGGTTCCTCTCGTTCCTATTCTTGGCATAGCAACCTGTTTGTTGATGATGTTCTCTTTGCCTCTTGGTACGTGGATACGCCTTTTTGTTTGGCTTGGGATAGGGATTTTAATCTATTTCTTTTATGGTAAGAAAAACAGTAAGTTGCAAAAAAACAACTCACAAAGCAATTAACTGATTGTCTTTATAAACTTCTAAAAATAGGGTTCGTTTTTTATGAGCAATAATAATTCATAAAAAACGAACCTTATTGGGTTTACCCCAGATTACGCATTAGAAGTTTATTACAGCTAAAAATGGCTTTGAATCTAACATAAAGGCATTTAATATGTATTCATTTCAATACTCATACATTTTCTAAAACCTTTACTGCTTCAAAAAAGTCAATATTTTTAACTTCTTCAAAGAAATCAATTTCGGTTTCATGAGGTAAAAAATCAGAGATAATCCGAATAATAATATCATGCTCTTTTTTTAAATACATGAATGTATAATCCTCCATATTTACAACTGTTTGAGGAGCTAAATTGGTCGTTCTAACAAATTTATCTGATGTTAGCGAACTTAAATTGGGCAAATTCGTTTTTGAGTTGGTCGCAATAGGTTTTCCATTTTCAAACAATCCTCCCTCATAACCATATAATGAGGCTGTTGTAATTTCGATAGGTTTACCCATACTAAGATAAGGTGGTAGTTCTCTTTCTTTTCCTACGACTGCGGCAAATCCCATTAATACACAAAGATCATGTTGTGGTAAATTCATCATTGTCTTGGCTGTACTTTCTCTTCCTATACCTGATACTATGACTTCAAAAATATGATTTGAGTTTTTATTTTTAGATAATGCCGCTACTACCTTTTCACGTTCAATATCCATTGGAGTAAGTATAATAATTTTTGACATTTTTCATCAAAATAAAGATGGCTAAGTTAAGTTTTTTTACTTTCAAATAAAAAATCTTACTCTTTATTGGTTATTATAAATTAAGATTGTCCAAAAAGTAAAGAATTTATCTGATTTAGTACTTCTAAATCAGCAGGTATAATAATCTGTACATTATTTTTTTGATAACTCAAAATGTTCTTCAATCTTTTTGGACAACTTATTATTTTTAAATAGGGTTATTATTATTGAACAGCTTTTAAAGCATCTGGCATGCCATAACCAAATTCTGGATGTTTATTCCCATAGAATTCTGAAGATTGTCGTAATTTGTTTAAAACTTGATCTCTAGTCCAGCTTGGATTCTTAGCCCATATTAATGTTGCAATACCAGCTGTAGCAGCTGTAGCAACAGAAGAACCTCCTACATAATCACCTTGTCCATCATAATAACTATTTACAGGTATTTTATTTCCTGTAGTACTTCTTTGCATCATAATGGCAAATTCAACTTTATTTCCAGTATGACAAATATCACAAGCCTGATAATTTGTTGCTTCTTTCAAACCTGTAACAGCAACTGTTTCAGCCATCCACGCTGGAAAAATAACTCCAACAGAGGATGTAAAATTAGTAGAAGTTCCAGCTGCACAAAAATTAGCTTCCCTTTACTATAGGCATATTTAATACCATCTTCAATTTTACTAGAAGATATAATATTTCCCATTGACATAGATATGACACGAACAGATGGATTATTTCCTAAATCTGTAAAAGCTTTTTTAACTCCTTCTAGTTCTTGATAACCATCTAGAACGACATTAGAAGCAGCTCTATAAGTGATTAAATTACAATTATATGCTACACCTACTGGCTGTCCTTTATCATTACGAGGAGAAGCTGCAACTGAAGACATACTAGTACCATGACCACATTTGTCATTTGCACCATCGTATCCTGTTGACCATGGCCAAATTGAATCTACATAAACCCCATATTTTTGAACTGTTCTTCCTGAAGAATATCCATTATTAAAATTAGAATTAAGTAATGTATTTACTGTAGAGGCTCCTGTATCTACAATTGCTAGAGTAACTCCTTTTCCTGTACTATATTCCCATGCAGAAGGTATATTATGAGTGTAAAATGCCCAAGGAACTTTTGCATTAGGAGTAATTGTTGTATAATCAGTAGAACTAACTGCTTCACTTTCTAATCCACATCCTGAAGAAGATGAAGAGTCTTTAGTAGCCTGACTTGATATTTCTTCTAATTTATAATCTCCAGGTTCTACATAACGTACATAACCTAATCTTTTTAAAGCTATAACAGTCTCTTGTTTTTCTATGTATACATCTATTAAATTTAAATAGGGATCTTCATTTAATAATATTTTTGCTATTTCTTTTTCTTCATATTTAGCTATAAGCTTTAATAACTGATCTTGAAGTTGTGCTTGATTTGATGTCTTCTTTCTATCAAAATCATTTTTATTATTACCAAAACCTATGGTGCAAATTTTATTTCCATTTTGAATAGCACTCCAAATTTCGTGTGCTGTTGCCATATTCCAATTAAATTGTTCTCCTGCTTTTACATGAAAAAGAACTTTACTATTGACTTCTCTATTTGATAAAGGTTCTTTTTGGTTTTCAGCTATTACAATTTTCTCTTGCTCAGACAAAGAATCATCATTAATACAAGAAGTAAAAGCCATAACAGATAAAAAACAAATTTTAATTAACTTTTTTTTCATTTTTAATATATTTTTTTGGTTTGTATTACGAATATAATAATTTAAAAATAAAAAAAACTAATTACTGTTTCTTATAAATTAATTTTAATCCTTGATAATTTTTATAAATTTGCAATCCTATGCAAAAAACAGTCAACATACTTAATAAAAGAGCTAAGTTCGATTATGAAATAATTGACAAATACACAGCTGGAATAGTATTAACCGGTACTGAAATCAAATCAATTCGATTAGGCAAGGCTTCAATTGCTGAGAGCTTTTGTGAATTTAACGGAAGTGAGTTATTTGTTATTAATTCTAATATTGAAGAATACGCCTTTGGAACACATTATAACCATAGAGCTAAAAGCGAACGAAAACTTCTTTTAAACAAGAAAGAATTAAAAGGACTTTTAAAAGATGTTCAAAATAAAGGACTAACGGTTATTCCTTTGCGATTGTTTACAAATGAAAAAGGCCTTGCTAAACTAGATATTGCCTTGTGTAGAGGAAAGAAAAATTACGATAAACGAGAAACTATTAAAGATCGTGACAATAAACGTGATTTAGATAGAATTAAAAAAGCCTATAAATAATTATAGGCTAATTTTTATCTTCTAAAAGTGGCACAAATCTAAAATCACCAAATTCATGTTTTTCAAATTGAGTTTCATTTTTACGAATTAACATCGTCATTATTTGAACATTTTCACCAACCGGAATAATTAAACGACCTCCAATTTTTAATTGTGCCATTAGTGGTTGAGGTATATAAGGAGCTCCTGCTGTAACAATAATCCCATCAAAAGGAGCAAAATTAGGCAACCCTTTATAACCATCTCCAAACGTTAAATGCTTTGGTAATATCCCTAGCTTAGGTAATAACAACGAAGTTGTTCTATATAGCTCATTTTGTCTTTCTACGGAATACACCTTTGCCCCCATTGCACACAAAACAGCTGTTTGATATCCACTCCCCGTTCCTATTTCTAGTATTTTATCATGCTTTTTAACCTGAAGAAGTTCCGATTGAAAAGCAACAGTATAAGGCTGTGAAATAGTTTGACCAGCTCCAATAGGGAAAGCCTTATCTTGATAAGCGAAATCTTCAAAACTAGAATTCAAAAAAAGATGCCTTGGAATTTTTCTAATAGCTTCTAACACATTTCGATCAGTAATCCCTTTTTGCTCTAAAAGGCTTACTAACTGATTTCTAAGTCCTTGATGTTTGGGTAAATCTCTCATAATAGTTCGGTAAAATTAAGATAAAATTCACACTTAACAAAACCTGATTTTCTTATAAAACTAACAATTATCATATTTTAATTTTGATCTACTATCTAGTTTTGTGCAAACTTTTTAGGTATGAACAATTTAGAAATTGCAAAAAAGATATAATTAAAAATGGATTTTTAAAAATTGAAAATAAAAATGTCAATTATATTGACGAAATCAACAGATTGCGTAAAGAAAAAAATGCAGTTATTCTAGCTCATTATTATCAACGTCCAGAAATACAAGATATAGCTGATTTTGTAGGAGACAGTTTAGCTCTAGCACAAAAAGCAGCTGAAACAACTGCTGATTTAATCGTCTTTGCAGGGGTTCATTTTATGGCAGAAACAGCTAAAATATTAAACCCAACTAAAAAAGTGGTACTACCTGATCTAAAAGCAGGCTGTTCATTAGCCGACTCATGCCCTGCCTCAGACTTTCAAACTTTTATAAACAAACACCCTAATCATACAGTAGTTTCTTATGTAAACACCTCTGCCGAAATCAAAGCTCTAACAGATATTGTTTGCACCTCATCAAATGCTGAAAAGATCATTAACTCAATCCCTCTTGAAAAACCTATAATTTTTGCTCCTGACAAAAATCTTGGATCTTATTTAATACAAAAAACAGGACGTGATATGTTACTTTGGGATGGGGCTTGTTTAGTACATGAAGCATTTTCTATTGATAAAATTATAGACTTATATCAAAAAAATCCTGATGCAGAAATTATAGCACATCCTGAATCACAAGCACACATTTTAAAGATAGCTAAATATATTGGTTCAACTGCTGGCTTATTAAATTATGTAAAAACAACAGATGCTAAAAAATTCATTGTAGCAACTGAAGTGGGAATTCTACACAAAATGCAACAAGAAGTCCCTCATAAAATTTTTATTGCAGCTCCAGCTAATGATGATAACTGTAATTGCAGCGAATGTGCGTTTATGAAATTAAATACCTTAGAAAAATTATATCTATGTATGAAATACGAATTACCTAACATAGAAATAAATGAAAGTTTAAGAAAAAAAGCAGTAAAATCCATTAATGCAATGTTAGAAATTTCTAAATAAATGAGCATCACAAAAACCGATATTTTAATTTTAGGTTCTGGAGTAGCAGGCTTGTCTACAGCTATCAAATTAGCAAAAGAACTCCCCCAAAAAAAAAAATTATTGTTGCAACGAAAGATAATAAAGACGAATCCAACACTAAATACGCCCAAGGTGGAATTGCCGCTGTATGGGACGAAGAAGATTCTTTTGAAAGTCATATAGAAGACACCTTAAAAGCTGGCGATTACGAAAATGACTTAAACACAGTAACCTTAGTAGTTGAAAACGCTCCTATTCGATTACACGAATTAATACAGTGGGGAGCTGATTTTGACCTAAATAAAGACAACCAATATGACTTAGGAAAAGAAGGAGGACACTCTGCTAACCGAATTTTACACCACAAAGATATTACTGGCTATGAAATTCAAATGACTTTAATAAAACAAATTGAAAATCTACCCAATATTGAATTTCTCCCCTATCATTTTGCTATCGAGTTAATTACAGAACATCATTTCACCAATAAAAAAATAGAAATAGGGCAAGATGATATACATTGTTATGGAGCTTATATTTTAAATGAAAAAACTAGTGTAATCAATACTTTTTTAGCTCATAAAACAATTTTAGCTACAGGAGGTTCGGGGCAAACTTATGCCACTACCACTAACCCAGTCATTGCTACTGGCGATGGAGTAGGCATGGCATTTAGAGCCAAAGCAGTCATTGAAGACATGCAATACATACAATTTCATCCAACAGCGTTGTATGAACCTGGCAAAAGTCCAGCTTTCTTAATTTCTGAAGCCGTTCGCGGATTTGGTGCTCATTTACGCAATAAATCAGGAGAACGCTTTATGCTTCGCTATGATAAAAGAGCTGAACTAGCTTCACGTGATATTGTTTCTCGTGCCATTAACATGGAAATTAATACCTCGGGAAGCGAATGTGTATACTTAGATTGCACACATTTAAATCAAGAAGATTTCTACAAACATTTTCCCAACATTGTTGAAAAATGCAAAAGCATAGGAATAAACGTAGCTAAAGATTTTATTCCCGTTTTGCCAGCTATGCATTATATGTGCGGAGGCATCAAAGTAAACAAACTTGGTCATACTTCTATTCATAATTTATATGCTAATGGGGAAGTTGCAAAAACAGGACTTCATGGCGCTAATCGACTAGCCTCAAACTCTCTTTTAGAAGCTTTAGTTTTTGGACATATCATCGCAAAAGATATTCTTCTAAACATAACTGATTTAGAAAAACATTTCCCTGAAATACCAGAATGGAATACAGAAGGGACGGTTGATCCAAAAGAATTAATTCTTATTTCACACAACAAAAAATCTGTTCAAAATATCATGAATGATCTTGTTGGAATTGTTCGATCAAACCAACGACTAGAACGCGCTTTAGACCATTTAAATTATCTTTATGAAGATACTGAAAAATTATTTAAAAAAGTAACCATATCCCCACAAATTTGTGAATTAAGAAATATCAATGCTACTGCATATCTAATTGTAAAACATTCAATAGAAACTTCAAAAAATAAAGGTGCATTTTATAACTTAGATTTGAATTGATTTTTAAATAATTTTTCGAATAAATGATTTACATTTGTTCAAATTCTTAATTATGCTAAAAGTAGGCGTTTTAGGTGCTGGTCACCTTGGAAAAATACATTTACGATTACTTAATCAATCTAAAAAATACCAATTAGTAGGATTTTATGACCCTTTTGAAGATAATGCTAACAAAGTAGCAGCTGAATTTGGTTATAAAAAATTCAATACTATTGCTGATTTAATACAAGCTGTAGACGTTATAGATATTGTAACTCCCACGCTACAACATTTTGAATGCGCTAAACAGGCTATTGAAGCTGGGAAGCATATTTTTATAGAAAAGCCGATTGCAACCACAGTTGAAGAAGCAGAAGCTATTATGACTTTGGCAAAAAAATATAATGTACAAGGGCAAGTAGGACATGTAGAACGTTTTAACCCTGCTTTTAAAGCTATAAAAGATAAAATTAGCAACCCAATGTTTATCGAAACACATCGTTTAGCTGAATTCAACCCTCGCGGAACAGATGTACCTGTAGTTTTAGACTTAATGATTCACGATATTGATGCGATTCTAAGTGTAGTAAAATCAAAAGTAAAATCAATCAATGCAAGTAGTGTCGCTGTAATCTCTGATTCGCCTGATATCACCAATGCCCGTATCGAATTTGAAAATGGTTGTGTTGCCAACATTACTTCAAGCCGAATTTCGATGAAGAATATGCGAAAATCACGTTTCTTCCAGAAAGATGCTTACATATCGGTAGATTATCTTGATAAAGTTTGTGAAGTAGTTCGTATGAAAGATGCTCCGGAAACTCCTGGTGATTTTGATATGATTCTTCAAAATGCCGAAGGTGTAAAAAAACAAATCTATTTTGATAATCCTAGTGTACATCCTAACAATGCTATTTTAGATGAGTTAGAATCATTTGCTGATGCTATCCTTTACAATACCACGCCTATAGTAACTTTAGAAGATGGAACAGAAGCATTACGCGTTGCATATCAGATAATTGAATGTATTGAAAAGTAAAACAAAACGCTAAAATCATTTTATTTATACAAAAAATCAAAAATCTAACTACATCCGCAAAAGACAGCACATTTCATACAATTAATTATCAACAAACTTTATTAAATTAACATCTTGAGAAAAACAGTTTAACCAAGAGAAACAAAACAAAGACCAAGCTTATTATAGTAATTATTTAATAAAACACCTAGCATATGGCAATAGGTTTCCTAATAAAGAACTTTTTCGATATGGATAATTTTATCGTCCTTCCAAAAATTATGGATTCACCACATACATAATTCAGTTTGGACATATTACCCCTTTCTATCATTAAATAAATATTTAGGAAGAATATTAAAACTTTTAAATTAAAGAATAATGAAAAGGATAAGCCCAATAATACTATCAACATCTTTTTCTTATATTTTGTTAAAAATAGACAAAAAATATCAATAATTTTATTTAAGCTAGATATATTCAAAAAGGCAATAACATCTATTATAAAAACGTATTGAAAAGTTTAGTAAAGAAGACTATACCTATTATGAAAACGAAAATTTAAAAAGACAATTACACAATCACAAATAGAAACTCTTCTGGAGTTTAAAATCAATATAATCTTGATAGAACAAAAAATTAGATCTCCATTTTGAAAATGGAAAAATTACAAATAAAATAAAAACATTAATTTAATCCCTACCCCCTAGTAGGATAGTCCCATTCGGGATTTAGGGGCTACTAAATGAAAACAATTGCAGTTATAGGTGCTGGAACTATGGGTAACGGAATTGCCCACACGTTTGCACAAAGCGGGTTTACCGTAAAATTAATAGACATTTCAGAAAAGTCTTTAGAAAAAGGTATGGCAACTATTGCAACCAACCTTGATCGTATGGTAGCGAAAGGAACTATCACAGAAGAAGACAAACATAACACAATTAGTAATATCATTACTTATACTGATATTAAAGATGGTGTAGTGGGTTGTGATTTAGTAGTTGAAGCTGCTACTGAAAACGTACAATTAAAATTAAATATCTTCAAACAATTAAGCGAAGTTTGTGGACACAATGTAATTTTAGCAACTAATACTTCTTCTATTTCAATCACTCAAATTGCTGCTCAAGTCGTACATCCTGAACGTGTAATTGGAATGCACTTTATGAATCCTGTACCAATTATGAAATTAGTTGAAATCATACGTGGTTACAGTACTTCCAATGAAGTAACTAAAATCATCATGGATTTATCAGTTACTTTAGGAAAAGTACCAACAGAGGTTAACGATTATCCAGGATTTGTAGCAAATCGTATTCTAATGCCAATGATTAATGAAGCAATCGAAACTTTATACAATGGTGTAGGTGGTGTATACGAAATTGATACTGTTATGAAATTAGGAATGGCACACCCTATGGGGCCTTTACAATTAGCAGACTTCATTGGTTTAGATGTATGCTTATCCATCCTAAACGTTATGTACGACGGATTCAAAAACCCTAAATATGCTCCATGTCCATTATTAGTAAATATGGTAATGGCTGGTAAATTAGGTGTAAAATCAGGTGAAGGCTTTTATGACTATTCTGAAAGCAAAAAAGCAGAGAAAGTTTCATCTCAATTTATTAAATAATTAAAAAGTACTTAGTCCCTTGTCTTCAACTATCAGAAAAAATCTATGTACTCAAGACTAGGGACTGTGCACTAAATAAACAATGGCAAAAATTATCCCCTTTAAAGCAGTTCGTCCTACTCCAGATAAAGTAGCATTAGTAACGTGTAAAACATATGATGAATATTCTCCTGCTGAATTAGCTGCATCATTGGACTTTAATCCATACTCCTTCTTACATGTTATTAATCCCGCCTACACTCATTCTCAAAAAATCACTACAGACAAACGTTTTAAAGGAGTTACACACAAATACAATGATTTCAAAAAGAAAACATTCTCTTTCAAGAAGACAATCCCTTATTTTATCTTTATGAAATTCAAACAAAATCAAACACTTTTACAGGTATAGTGGCGGGAGCTTCTATTGAAGATTATCAAAAAAATATTATCAAAAAACACGAAGACACCTTACAATACCGCGTAGAACTTTTTAAAGATTATTTACATCAAACAGGATTTAATACAGAACCTGTTTTGATAACCTATCCTGATAATACTGAAATCAACACCTTTATTCATATTCATAAAAAGAACCGTCCTATTTATGAATTTGCAACACCTAACAAAGAAAAACATACACTTTGGAAAATAGATACAGAAACCGAAATTAACCTTTTGATTGAACATTTCGAAACTATTCCAAATTTATATATTGCAGATGGCCATCATCGTTCAGCTTCAGCAGAATTATTATACAAGCAAGACAAGCATTTGGGGAATCCAAATTTAAATTATTTTATGAGTTTTTTAATTGCCGAAAGTAATGTCAAAATTTATGAATTTAACCGTGTAGTTCGTGATTTAAATGGTCATAACAAAGAAGAATTCATAAAACTTTTATCCGAAAACTTTGTTATTAAAGATAAGAAACGTGAGTTATGGCAACCCAAATATAAATACGAATTTGGGATGTATCTAGATGAATGTTTTTATGCCTTAGAATACAAACACAAAGATAAAATAAAAGGTATTTTAGAAAATCTAGATGCTCAAATTTTATACGACACAGTTCTTCACCCTATTTTAGGATTAGAAGACTTACGTAATGATGAACGCATTGATTACATCCCAGGCAAACAAGCCATTTTACACATGAAAGAAATGATAGACGAAGGTGAATTTGAAGTTGGCTTCTTACTCTACCCTTCTGACATCAACGAAATAAAACTATTAGCCGACAATAACTTGATTATGCCTCCAAAAAGTACTTACATCGAACCGAAGTTTAGGAGTGGACTTTTAGTGTATGAACTATAAGTCATTGAGAGGAACAAAGCAATTTTTTAATGATTAATGATTGATAATTAACATTTTTTGATTGCAGAAGTTTATACACAAACTTGTCATTTCGATGAAGGAGAAATCTCATTATATATGAAAAAACAATATATTTTTTTAATAATATTCTTTACAATAATAATTTCAATTATTGTATATAAATATGAAATTTTAAAAAGTATTGATCCTACTTTATTAACTCTTTTTTCTGGAGGAATTGGATTTATTATATCAAAGTTTATTGAAAATTTAAAAGAAAGTAAACAAAGAATATATGAACAAAAAAGAGTTTATTATAATGAACTTATTAAACCTTTTAGAGATATTCTTAAAAATACAAAATTAAAAACATCAACTGACAATAAATTAAATGATAAACAAATTTCAAATGCTATGGACTCTGCATTTGATAATATCCTATATGCTTCCGATGAAGTAATTTTAAAATATGGAAATTTCAGAAATAGTAGTCAAAATAATGACACAAATATTTATAGAACACTAAAACTTTTCGCAGAACTATTATTGGCTATGAGAAAAGATTTAGGCAATAATTTCACTAATTTAGATGAAGTAGAAATATTAAGAATGTTTATAAATATGACAAAAGAAGAAGAATCATTCTATAGGAATGAATTTAAAAAAATAAAATAAGAATCTAAATCTCTTATAAT
Source organism: Flavobacterium oreochromis (assembly GCF_019565455.1). Lineage (NCBI taxonomy): Bacteria > Pseudomonadati > Bacteroidota > Flavobacteriia > Flavobacteriales > Flavobacteriaceae > Flavobacterium > Flavobacterium oreochromis. The sequence continues at coordinate 2,472,483 of NZ_CP067377.1, read as the reverse complement.
GTCAATCGCAAATAACCTCAACAACATAAAATCAACCCTACCACCACACGTAACTCTGGTAGCGGTTTCTAAAACTAAACCTGTAAGTGATTTACTAGAAGCTTACAATGCGGGTCAACGTATTTTTGGTGAAAATTATGTACAAGAATTAGTTGAAAAACAACCACAACTACCAGCTGATACTGAATGGCATTTTATTGGGCATTTACAATCTAGAAAAGTAAAACTAATTGCACCATTTGTGAGTTTAATTCATGGAGTAGACAGCTTGAAACTACTTCAAGAAATCAACAAACAAGCAGAGAAAAACAATCGTGTCATAAATTGCTTACTCCAAGTATTTATTGCTGAGGAAGAAAGTAAATTTGGTTTAGATGAAAAGGAGTTGGAAGAGATTCTTCACTTCGTTCAGACTCGAGGCAAAGCCGAACAGAGCGAAGCTAATGACAATTCTTTAAATAATATAAAAATCGTAGGTTTTATGGGAATGGCAACCTTTACCGATGACCTTAACCAAATCAAAAAGAATTCCTGAAATTGAAATCGATTTTTGATAAGTATAAAGAACTAAAAACTGCCAACTGCCAACTGAACACTTTATCAATGGGAATGTCTGGCGACTATCAACTAGCAATTGAATGCGGAAGCACAATGATTCGGATAGGAAGTAGTATATTTGGAACGAGATAAATTTCAAAAATCAATTTCAATCTCAAAAATCAATTTCAATCTCAAAAATCAATTTCAATCTCAAAAAACAACTTCAATTTCAAAAATCAATTTCAATCTCAAAAAACAATAAAAACATGAGTGAAAAGAATCCATTTGAAGAAAAAATTTTCAATTTTGATGATCGATTGATACGTTTTGCAGGAGAATGTATTTTCTTTACAAGAAGTTTAGAAAAATCTTTTGAGAATGAATATTACAAAAATCAATTAATCCGTTCATCTGGCAGCTCTTCTTTAAATTTTGGTGAATCTCTTGGCACAAATTCTGACAAAGATTTACTATTTAAGCTCACATTAGTTGCAAAAGAATTAAAAGAATCCAGAAATTCACTAAAAATATTGAATTACATCAATGAAGGAGATCAAAATTTTAGAATTTCTCTTTTAAAAGAAGTAGAAGAATTAATAGCAATTACTTCAAAAATGATTATCAACAAAAAATAGTTTCCAAGCTAAATTTGAAATTGTTTTTTGAAATTGTTTTTTGAAATTGTTTTTTGAAGTTGTTTTTTGAAATTGAATATTGCCATTAAAATGTACTGCATACTCGACATAGAAACCACAGGCGGTCAATACAACGAAGAAGGTATTACCGAGATAGCCATCTATAAATTTGATGGTCACGAACTCGTAGACCAATTTATCAGCCTTGTAAATCCCGAGATTCCTATCCAACCCTTCGTGGTAAAGCTAACCGGGATTAATAATGGCATGTTGCATAGTGCTCCTAAATTTTATGAAATTGCAAAACGCATCATCGAAATTACAGAAGGATGTATAATTGTAGCTCACAATGCTGCATTTGATTATAGAGTAATTAAAACCGAATTCAGACGCTTGGGGTATGATTTTAAAAAACAAACCCTGTGCACGGTTGAATTAGCAAAAAAATTAATCCCAGATCAACCGTCTTATAGTTTAGGAAAACTAGTTCGCAGTTTAGGAATTCCTGTTGCCGACCGCCATAGAGCCAGTGGTGATGCCATGGCTACTGTTAAACTTTTTAAATTACTACTCTCTAAAGACTCCGAAAAAGAAATTGTAAAAAGCTTTATAAAAACCGAAATCAAATCTGGTGTAGCGCCTAAATTATTAGATTTATTAGATAAAGTCCCTAGTCAAACAGGCATTTATTACATCCATAACGAAAAAGGGGAAATCATTTACATTGGTAAGAGTAAAAACATCAAAAAAAGAGTTAACCAACATTTTACAGGGACTTCTCGAAAAAGTAAAAAGATTCAGCGTGACGTATTTACTGTTACTTTTGAAGAAACGGGAAGCGAATTGATTGCGCTTTTAAAAGAAAGCGAGGAGATAAAAATCAACAAACCAATTTATAATCGAGCACAACGCAAGACTCTTTTCCCTTTTGCTCTATATAGTGAAAAGGATCAAAATGGTTATTTGGCTTTGAAAGTTTTAAAAGCGGATGGTCGTAAAAAGAAATCACTTCTTTTGCAAATGCACAAGAAGGTAAAAATGCACTTTTTAAGATTACAGAAAAGTACCAACTTTGCCAAAAATAAATGGTTTATACGACACCAAAAAAGCTTGTTTTCAATATGAAATCAAACAATGCAATGGAGCCTGTATAAACCAAGAAAATCCAAAAGATTATAATGCTCGCGTGGTAGATTTTATCAATCAACATCAATTCTATAACCAAAACATGGTTATTATAGACAAAGGTCGGAGCCTTGAAGAAAGAAGTGCTATTTTAATTGAAAATGGTATCTACAAAGGCTATTGTTTTTATGATTTGAACTATCAAATCAATACCATTGAAATCCTGAAAAACATCATTATCCCTATGCAAAGCAATAGAGATACTCGAAATATCATTCAGAGTTTTATTAATAAAAAAAAGTATTTAAAGATTAAACGATTTTAATTTTGAACATCCCAAACAAAGAAACTATATTCCCTTTGGAAAACTACAATAGATTGTGTTTTCTAAAAAACATCATTAAAAACCCAAATATCATCGTGGGTGATTATACATATTATGATGATTTTGAAGATGTAGCTAATTTTGAAAAAAATGTAAAATACCATTTCGATTTTAATAATGACAAATTGATCATTGGTAAATTTTGCATGATTGCCTCTGGAGTAAAATTTATCATGAATGGTGCTAATCATTTAACTGAAGCAATTTCGGCCTATCCTTTTGCAATTTTCGGACACGATTGGCAAAACGCAATGGAAGGTAAATCTTATCCAATAAAAGGTGATATTATTATTGGGAATGATGTGTGGATTGGTCATAACGTGACCATTATGGCGGGTGTAACTATAGGTGACGGCGCCATTATAGCAACCAATAGTACGGTAACTAAGGATGTTGCGCCGTATAGCATTGTTGGTGGAAATCCTGCACAACTTATTCGTAAACGTTTTTCAGAAGAAATCATTGCTGAATTACTCCGTATTGAATGGTGGCATTGGGATATTGAAAAAATCACTCAAAATGTCCAATTGCTAACAAGCAATGCTATTGAAAAATTAAAAACTATTAAATGAGTCACAATTATCTTATAACGATTATCGGTCCAACTGCCATAGGAAAAACAGCCTTAAGTATTAAACTGGCACAACATTTTGGTTGCGATATTATTTCGTGTGATAGTCGACAATTTTTTAAAGAAATGACTATAGGGACAGCTGTTCCTAATCAGGAGGAATTGGCTGCTGCTCGTCATCATTTTATTCAAAACAAATCTATTTTTGAAAACTATTCGGTAGGTGATTTTGAAATTGAAGCTTTAGCCCATTTGGATGCATTATTTCAAAAAAATCCCATACAAATTATGGTCGGCGGAAGCGGATTGTATGTAGATGCCGTTTTAAAAGGTTTTGATGATTTTCCTGAAATAGCTAATTCCGTAAGGGATGAAATCAATAAAAAATACGATGAATTGGGGATTGAGTTTTTACAAAAAAAATTAAAAGAATTAGATCCAATTTATTATTCAAAAATAGAAGCTGAAAACCCACAGACTTTAGTCAATCCGCAACGCATGAAACGTTTTGTGGAAGTTTGTTTGGGGTCAGAAAAACCGTATTCAAGCTTCTTAGGTAAACGTAAAAACGAGCGTAATTTTACTCCTATCATAATAGGTTTAGAAGCCGATAGAGAACTGATGTACGAACGTATTAACAAACGAGTGGATATTATGATAGCAGAAGGACTCGTTAAAGAAGCACAAATTTTATATCCTAATAAAGAGTTAAATGCCTTACAAACGGTAGGCTATCGTGAATTATTTGATTATCTTAGCGGAGTAACTTCTTTGGAATTTGCCATCGAACAAATTAAAATGAATACGCGTCGATTTGCTAAACGTCAGATGACCTGGTTCAAAAGAACTGAAAATACTAATTGGTTTAATCATCTAACTGATTCCAATAAAATTATCACTCTTATTAATTCAAAATTTATATAAAATGCCTATTTCTCCTGATTTCTCTCCCATCTTTGAAGAAAATCATAAAATCAACTTTTTACATTGTACCCCTAATGGTATCCTTAAATATACTGATTTGTGTAATCTTTTCCAATTAACGGCTAGTTCTCATGCTGAATTAGGAGGATTTAGTCATGCTGATATGCAAATTTTTAATCAAGCTTGGGTATTAAGTAGGATGAAAGTTGAAATTATAGATTTACCTAAATGGCAAGATGAAGTAACAGTCAAAACTTGGATTAAATCTTTAGAAGGTTATCAATCTGTTCGATGCTTAGAAATGTATCTTAATGAAAAAAAAATTATTGGTTGTGAAACTTTTTGGGTAGTGATTAATACAAATACTCGTAGACCTGAAAATTTGGCTATACCTTATGATCATTTTACTTTCTTTCCTAATAATCATGCAACAAGTATTAGCACTCACAGAATTAATATTCCCGAAAATCCAGTAAAACTAAGTGAAAAAACCATAAAACTTTCTGACATTGACATAGTTAACCATGCTAACAATGTAAAATATCTAGAATGGTCTTTAGATGAGATAGAACCTGAAATTATTTTAGAACAAAAGATTAAATCTTTTTCAATTAATTTTTACAAGAAGTAAATCTTCAAGATAAAATTCAAATTAATCATCAAGAAGATAAAGAAAGCATCAAGTTTTCAATAACAAAAAATAATAAAACTTGTTATGCTCTAGAATTACACTTAACTGCATAAAAAAGGGAAGTTTGGTTTCCCTTTTTTTATGAATCTAAACTTAACGTTATTTGTCCATCATCTTCTAATTTAATGTTATAATTTTTAATATCCTCTCCTTCCCCCGATTCTATTTCTTCTTTTAGAATTTCTTCTGGATTTACTTCAATTGGCTCTTCATAAGGAAGTGGCTCCAGCATATTAATCTGTTTGATTTTATCAGTTGTTAATTGGTTACCTAACGCTTTAATTCCTTTTACAGCAATAAACTCTTCTAGATTAACAGTCTGATTTTCTTTTTGAACTCCACCTTTTTTAGCAAAAATAACTTCTGCCATAGGTCGCCAATCAGTAGAGACTATTTCTAATTGTGATTTTTCATGCTCGGAAATAAAAAGTTCTTCTTTATTTTCATGTTCAACTAAGAAGCGTTTTACAAAATAACGTTCTTTTTCCCCATCGTAATAAATAGCAGAAATAGGCTTTTGAGGATGCCATTTTTCTAAGACTATCATATCATCCTCAAAGTGAGTAGTTAATTCAGGAATAACCGTTTTCAACTTTCCATTTTGTCCAATAATAAGCAAACGGTCATTTGGCTTAAATTCTCCTAATAATTCACCTCTTCCATCTACATTCAAACGTTGAACGGTATCATCAAACCAAATTCTTCTTGGTCGCAAAGTAGAAATACCCCTTTCTTTTAACTCTATTTTTTTAATAGGATATTTTGCAACAGTATTCCCTTTAGAAGCCCTTCCTTTTATCATAATATCAGCAAAGTCTATATCCCACTTCAATTTTTTAACGCTTCCTACTTGGCGTAATAAAATGGTTACCGTTTCGGCTTCTCCATTAGGGTTTGCTGAAAAATATAATACTTGTGAACCTGTTTTTTCTTGCGTCAAATCATACTCCTTATCACGGGTTACACCTGAAACATTAAAACGTTTGATAAAAGAAGGTCCTGATTTACCATCACGGTAAATCATATTATAAATCGTGCGTTTATCATTTTTATCAAATACTGCTATATGAATAATATCCTTTCCTACGAATTTTTTCTCATCTACTTTAGTGACAATCATCTTACCATTACGCAAGAAACAAATCACATCATCAATATCTGAACAATCGGCTACATACTCATCTTTTTTCAACGAAGTCCCTAGAAAACCTTCTTCACGATTCACATATAATTTTGTGTTACGTAAAACTACTTTCGTAGCTTCGATATTCTCGAAATTTCTAATTTCTGTTTGGCGTTCACGTCCTTTTCCATATTTCTCTTTCAATCGCGTAAAGAAATCAATCGCAAATTGTGTCAAATGCTCCAAATGATGTTTTACTTGAGCAATTTCATCTTCTAATTTTGCAATTAATTCATCCGCCTTATCCGAGTCAAAACGCGTGATACGAATCATTGGAATTTGCGTTAACTTTTGCAAATCCTCATCGACTATCTCACGTACCAATAGCTTTTTGAAAGGTTCGAAACGTGTATACATATATTGATACAACGATTCCTTATCAGCATATAGTTTGAAATCGATATACATTTCTTCGCGAATGAAGATTTTTTCCAACGTTGAAAAATGCCATTTGGTTTCTAATTCTCCCAGTTGCACTTCCAATTCCTGACGCAACAAATCCACAGTACGATGTGTAGAAATACGCAACATTTCAGAAACCCCAATAAATAATGGCTTATTATCTTCAATCACACAACCTAAAGGTGAAATAGAAGTTTCACAAGCTGTAAACGCATAAAGTGCATCAATGGTTTTATCAGGAGAAACACCGGGTGGCAGATGAATTAAAATTTCTACTTCAGCCGCGGTATTATCTTCAATTTTTTTGATTTTGATTTTCCCTTTATCATTGGCTTTCAAAATACTATCGATCAAAGAAGTCGTATTAGTTGAAAAAGGAATCTGCGTTATAACCAAACTTTGTTTATCCAATTGCGAAATTTTGGCACGCACACGCACACGCCCGCCACGCAAACCATCATTGTAATTAGAAACATCGGCAATACCCGCTGTTGGAAAATCAGGATATAAGGTAAAAGCTTTCCCCTTTAAAATTTTGATAGAAGCATCAATCAGTTCGTTAAAGTTGTGCGGTAATATCTTGGTGGATAAACCTACAGCAATCCCTTCTCCACCTTGTGCCAATAACAATGGGAATTTTACAGGCAGATTGATAGGTTCTGGACGACGACCATCGTAGGACAATCCCCATTCGGTAATTTTAGGAGAATATAATACTTCAAGGGCAAATTTACTTAAACGCGCTTCGATATAACGAGATGCCGCTGCTCCGTCACCCGTTAGAATATTTCCCCAGTTTCCTTGCGTATCAATTAATAAGTCTTTTTGACCAATTTGCACCATAGCATCACCTATACTGGCATCACCATGAGGGTGATACTGCATGGTGTGACCTACCACATTAGCCACTTTATTATAACGCCCGTCATCCAATTCTTTCATGGAGTGCATAATGCGTCGTTGCACGGGTTTAAAGCCATCCTCTATAGCAGGAACCGCACGCTCAAGAATTACGTATGAAGCATAATCCAAAAACCAATCTTTATACATTCCTGTAACCTTGGTTATGGTTGCTTCTGGATCTTCGTCGTGTTGGTAAAAATGTTCACCCTCAAAATATTTTCCTTCTGAAGTGTTTTCTTCTGAATGGTTTTCTTCTTGAGGGGTTAATTCTTCTTCTATATTTTCGTTTTCTTCGCTCATAATTTAGGTTCACAAAGTTTCACCAAGTTTAACACAAAGTCACACTATGTTTATATTATTAATTTATTTTTTATATCACAATGTTTCACTAAGTATTTCACAAAGTTTCACAATGTAAAAACTTCTTTGAGTTTGTAACATTGTCACATTATGTTTAAATTATTAATCTTTTAATTCCGTCTTTTAATGATTTTTTATAAAAGTTTAAAAGTAAACCCAACTTACAATCTGCCAATCGCATATAGGTTAAACATTGAGCTGTATGTTCAATTGTAAAATCTTCCACTACTTTTAATTCTATAATTACTTTATCGTTCACAATTATATCAACTCTATAACCACAATCAAATTTTATATCTTCATAAACAACAGGAAAACCTTTTTCTTGTTTAACATTTAAACCGTATTTTTGCAATTCATAAGCTAAACATTCTCTATACACTTTTTCTAACAATCCTGAACCCAGTTTTGTGTGAACTTTATATGCACAGTCTAAAATTATTTTACTTATTTCGTTTTCTTCTTGCATATTCGTATTTTGTTTCACTAAGTTTTCCACAAAGTTTCACAATGTAAAAACTTCTTTGACTTTGTGAACAAACTTTGAGTGACTTTGTGAACCTTTTTTACAATATTATCTTTTTAAATTCTTCAACTGTTGGTAACACTGTTTTGTATTTGCTAGCAAAAATTTGTTCATTTTCTTTTGGCAATGAATATTCTACTAACAAATCACTTTTATTTTGACAAAGGATGATTCCTATGGTTAGATTTTCATCTTCCAAACGCATTTCTCTATCATAATAGTTGACATACATTTGCATTTGCCCTAAATCTTGATGTTTTAACTCACCTATTTTCAAATCAATGAGTACAAAACATTTTAAAATTCGGTTATAAAAAACCAAATCGATATAAAAATGCTTGTCATCAAAAGTGATTCTTTTTGACGAGCTACAAAGGTAAATCCGTGCCCCAATTCCATCAAAAAGATTCTAATTTATCTATGATTTCAGTTTCTAAATCTTCTTCAGAATACTGTGCTTTTTCAGGCAAACCTAAAAACTCCAATATGTATGGATCTTTGATTAAATCTTTTGGTTTTTCTATAATTTGTCCTACTTGAGCTAATTTTAAAACCTCTTCTTTATTTCTGCTTAATGACAATCTTGTGAATAATGCCGAATTGTATTGTCTTTTCAATTCTCGAACACTCCAGTTATATTTTACAGACTCGATTTCGTAGAAATTGCGTTCTAACTTATCATCAATTGAACTTAGAAGAATATAGTGTGACCAAGAAAGTTTGAATTCCGCAGACAGTGTCTGCGTTTTTGTATCAACTCCAAAAATCCGAGACAGTGTCTCGTAATTTTGATTTTCGAATTCCGCAGTGAGTGACTGCGGAATTGTATATGTTTGATAAAACTTACGCATTTGTTCTAGATTACGAACGCTAAATCCTTTTCCAAATTCGTTGGTAAGTTTTTCTGATAAAGATTGAATTAAATATTTACCATATTCCGCTCTATTTTCTCCTTTTTGTTCTTGCTCTACAATTCTTCTGCCTATTTCAAAATACGTAAGTACTAATGTTTGATTAACTGAACGAAGAATGTGCTGCTGGGAATTCTTAACAATAGTAATAACCTCTTGAAAGAAAGTCCCTTCAAGATTATTTAGATTATTATTACTTATTTTTCCCATTTTAATTTAATCTGCTTACTGTCGTTTGCTTACAGAACACTAACTCGTCAACTCCTCCACTGTATCCAACTCCACTTTCAAATTATTGATGATAAACTCTTGTCTGTCAGGTGTGTTTTTACCCATATAGAACTCCAATAATTTTTCGATAGAAGTTGCTTTGTCTAACATTACTGGATCTAAACGTATGTCTTCTCCAATGAAATGTTTGAACTCATCTGGTGAGATTTCTCCCAATCCTTTGAATCGCGTGATTTCAGGTTTTGGTTTTAATTTTTCAATGGCGTTTCGTCTTTCGTCATCACTGTAACAATAAATAGTTTCTTTCTTGTTACGGACACGGAATAACGGTGTTTGTAAGATATATAAATGTCCTTCTTTAATAATTTCAGGAAAGAATTGTAAAAAGAAAGTAATCAACAACAATCGAATATGCATCCCATCCACATCGGCATCGGTAGCAATGACAATATTGTTGTAACGCAAGTCTTCCATACTTTCTTCAATATTCAAAGCCGCTTGAAGTAAGTTGAACTCCTCGTTTTCATACACAATCTTCTTAGTCATTCCGTAAGTATTCAATGGCTTACCACGCAAACTAAATACTGCTTGTGTATTCACATCTCGAGATTTAGTAATAGACCCCGAAGCCGAGTCTCCCTCAGTAATAAACAAGGTGCTCTCTAAACTTCTTGAATTTTTTGCATCAGTTAAATGTACACGACAATCACGTAATTTTCTATTGTGCAAACTCGCTTTTTTAGCACGCTCTTTAGCCAACTTACGAATTCCTGAAAGTTCTTTACGTTCGCGTTCTGCTTGCAAAATTTTACGAAGTAGCAAATCAGCTACTTCAGGATTTTTATGTAAAAAATTATCTAAATTGGTTTTGATGAAATCATTCACATACGTTCGAACCGTAGGTGAATTAGGCCCCATTTCCGTTGATCCTAATTTGGTTTTCGTTTGCGATTCAAAAACGGGTTCTTCTACCTTAATAGAAATAGCCGAAACTATTGACTTACGGATATCCGAAGCTTCAAAATTTTTGTTATAAAATTCTTTAATCGTTCTTACAATCGCTTCGCGGAAAGCTCCTAAGTGTGTTCCTCCTTGAGTAGTATTTTGACCGTTAACAAATGAATAATATTCTTCGGAATATTGGGTTTTACTATGGGTCATCGCAATTTCTATATCATCACCTGTAAGATGAATAATAGGATATTGCATATCTTCTTCGGTGATGGTTTCTTCTAATAAATCCTTTAAACCATTTTCAGAAAAAAACTTTTCACCATTATATACTATTGTTAATCCTTTATTCAGATAACAATAATTCTTTAACATTCGAACTATATACTCGTTACGATATTTATAATGCTTAAAGATACTATCATCGGCAATAAAGCTTACCTTAGTCCCCTTACGCTTAGTGGTTTCTATTACGTCTTCTTCTAAAGTCAATGTACCCGCAGAAAATTCGGCTGCTTTCTGTTGATTATCACGAACCGATTCAACTCTAAAAAAGGTAGATAGTGCATTTACTGCTTTAGTACCCACCCCATTTAACCCAACGGATTTCTTGAAGGCTTTAGAGTCATATTTCCCACCAGTATTCATTTTAGACACTACATCTACCACCTTTCCCAGCGGAATACCACGACCATAATCTCTAACGGTAACCATCTTATCTTTTAAAGTTACCTCTATAGTTTTACCAGCCCCCATAACAAACTCATCGATACAGTTATCAAGGACTTCTTTTACCAAAATATAAATACCATCATCAGGTGATGATCCATCCCCTAACTTTCCAATATACATCCCAGGTCGCATACGGATATGTTCTCTCCAATCGAGAGAACGTATATTATCTTCGGTGTATTGATTTTGTTCAAACATATGTAAAAAATCGATTGGGTGCTAAGATACTTGAAAAGTATGGAAAAAGAAAACAAAATAACCAATTAACAAAAAGAGACAAACAAGATAAAAAAAAATAAATATAATTTTATATTTAACATTTTTTTAGATATTTGATAAAACAATAACCTAAAAAAAATAAATATGAAAAAAATTCATTGCTTATTATTACTAATAACAACCTGGACAGGTTTAGCTCAAAACCTCGTAAAAGGATCTATTAAAGACACAGGAGGCTTAGGAATCCCAGGAGTAAATATTATTGCCAACAGTGCAAATTCTACAACATCTGATTTTGATGGTAGTTTTACTATAAAATTAAATCCTGGAAAACATACTTTAAAATTCAATTACATGGGCTACAAAACAGAAGTCCGAGAAGTTGAAATAAAAGATCAAAATATTGAATTAAATATAGTCCTTCAAGAAGAAAACAAAAGCTTAGATGAAGTAGTCGTAGTAGGAACAAGAACTGCTCCAAGAAGCAACACCACTACTCCACTCCCAGTAGATTTATTATCATCTAAAGAACTAGCTTCAACAGGACAAGCAACCTTTGACAAAGCATTACAATACAGAATTCCTTCTTTCAATACCGTTCAAACACCTGTAAATGATGCTACATCTTTACTAGACCCCTACGAAATACGAAACATGGGACCAAGTCGTACTTTAATTTTAATAAATGGGAAACGTAAAAACATGAGTTCCTTATTATACACACAAACCTCTCCAGGACGTGGTGAAACAGGAGCTGATATATCAGCAATACCTCAAGACGCTATTGAAAGAGTTGAAATTCTAAGGGATGGCGCTTCTGCTCAATATGGTTCTGATGCCATTGCTGGGGTTATGAATATTATATTAAAAAACAATCCAAACTCAGGGTCTAGCACTTTTAGAACAGGAATTACAGGCAAAGGAGATGGAAAAATGATTGGAGTAAGCCTTAACAATGGTACAACTGCATTTAATGAAAAAGGATTCATAAATTATACACTAGATTTTTCTAAAGTAACTTTAGCTAATAGACCTGGCACAGTTGATGCGCAAGGAGAAGCAAAAGATTTTTCAGCAAACATAAATGACGTTCAAGATTTCTTAAATAGACATCCAGATGCAGGAAATATAAATGGATCACCAGCTACAGCCACAGCTAAATTTGAAATTAATGGAGGTGTAGAAGTATCTGAAACTTCAAAATTATATTTTAACGGTGCTTATGTATACAAAAAAGTAAATTCATTTGCTAACTATAGAACACCTTATTGGAGATCATTATCAGACTACCCTTTCCTTAATAAACTATTTCCTGGGAATGGTAAAAACGGATATGATGGCTACATTCCTACTTTTGAAGGAGACCTAAATGATTACAATGCAACTTTAGGATTAAAATCTACAAAAACGGATGGAATACAGATTTAAGTATTACTTTTGGAGGTAATGCTCAAGAATACACAGTAAACAATTCATTTAATCGCTCTAGTTCTGTAACATTTGAAATTGATCCAGCTACAGGATTACCTAAAAAAGACATCAATGGCAACCCAATTAAAAACAATTTATACTTAGAAAACAGCCCAATCTCTTTCAAACCTGGAGGAACTAAATTTGACCATATAGTAGGTAATATCGATATAAACAAAAACCTAACTAATAAAATTAGCTTTGCTGTAGGTACAGAATTCAGAACCGAAAACTTCACAATAGTAGAAGGAGATAAAGCCTCATGGGATGGAATGGGAGCTGATTCATTTGCAGGTAATAGACCAGAAAACTCAGGCAAATTTAACAGATACAATATTGGGGGATATATAGCTACTACCATTGATTTCACCAAAGACTTCTTAATAGATGCTACACTAAGAGGAGAAAATTATAGTGACTTTGGAACTACCTATGTAGGTAAACTAAGTGGAAGATACAAATTTTTAAATGATAAGATTACCCTAAGAACTTCAATATCATCTGGCTTTAGAGCCCCTTCATTACATCAAATTTATACTCAAAAATCACAATATAGCTTTTTCCCAGGACAAGGAGTTTTAGTAAGTGGATTAGTTAACAATGTATCTCCTCAAGCTCGTCAAATGGGAATTGATAAGTTAAAAGCTGAAAAATCTGAAAACTACACAATCGGATTAGGTTTCAAACCAACAAAAAATATTACACTAACATTAGATTACTATCACATCAATGTTTATGACAGAATTGTCTTAAGTGACGAAATTAAAGATGTAATAGTTGACGGAAAAAATCTTGGAACACTATCATTCTTTACTAATGCTTTAAATACTAAGACAAGAGGTATTGATGTAGTTGCGGGTATACGAAATATAAAAGTAGGAAATGGAGACTTAGGATTTAATCTATCTGGTAATTATACATTTGAAAACTGGAACACCAATCAAATTCCTGTAAAATTTGGAAAAGAACTAATAGACGCTACGCAACAACATTTATTATTCACTTCTCGTCCTAAAACTAAATGGATCCTAGGAACCACTTATGACATAGGAAAATTTGGAATTTCCCTAAACAATACTTTATTCGGAAAAACAGTATTCAAACAAACTGGATTAGATTCTGACTTAAGAACTGAATTCAAACCAAAAGTAGTAACAGACTTAGGTATAAATTTCAACGCAACAAATAAACTTACTATTGCATTAAACATTAACAACATATTAAATATTTTACCTAGATGGGATTTCAAAGCTGAGAATTCAGCAGGTGAAGCTAAGCTAACAGACCCTAACTTTGTAAAAAATCAATCAAACCTAATTACTTTTAATCAGCGTTATTCACAAATGACATACGACGGATATCATTTCAGTCAGTTAGGAACTATGTTTAATCTATCTTTAAACTACAAATTCTAATATACAAGAGGCTGTCCAAAAAGTCAATCTTGTCATTTCGATCAAAGAAAGAAATCACATAGCACTAATTATGAAACTCCTCCTTACGTCGAAGTAACAAGCTGTGTGTTGATTTTTTACTTTTAGGACAGCCTCTTTTTCATTTTCATTTAAACAATTTTTATATGATTTCACTATACCAAGGAGAAATGGCTGAAATTTATGACATCATGTATCAAAGTTTTATCAATTATAATGAAGAATATATTTTTTACAAAAAAATACTCGATCAATACAATTGTCATAATACTTTAGAAATTGGTGCTGGAACTGGCCATCTTGCCAATCAATTCATACTAGACAACTTTAACTACATAGGATTAGACTACAGTTCTGATATGTTGAATAAAGCAAAAAAAAAGATGTCCAAAAGCAAAATTCATTAATGCAGATATGAGATCTTTCAACCTTGAAAAAGACTAGATTCCATCATCATGACAGGAAGAACTTCTAGCTACATTATTACTAACAAAGATTTTAAACAAACATTAACCTCCATACATTCCAACCTAAAACCCAAACAATACTTAATATTTGATTTCATAGACGCTAATCGATATCTACCATATATACTTAAAAACAAAAATATAGAACATAAAGCGAACCACAACAATAAAAATACACACGTATTGGCAACTGGCACCCAACAGATCTTGATAATTTCTTATTAAAATGGGAAGCCAACTACTATGATGAAACCACTACTCCAAGAAAACTAATCCAATATGACACTTCTATTGTACGTATTTTCACTAAAGAAGAAATCAGTTTACACCTTCAACTTAACAACTTCAAAATAATAGAATTCATAGACCGTAAAACGTATGCTTACGACACTTTTGTAGTAATTGCTCAAAAAATAACATAAAAAAGGTTCGAAAAATCGAACCCTTTCATTTCTTGTTATAATATCAAATACTACACATTAAATCTGAAGTGCATTACATCACCATCTTTCACTATATATTCTTTCCCTTCTACACGTAACTTACCCGCTTCTTTCACTTTAGATTCTGAACCAAAAGCAACATAATCATCATAAGCAATTACTTCTGCTCTGATAAAACCTTTTTCAAAATCAGAGTGAATTACTCCTGCCGCCTTTGGAGCTGTATCTCCTATTTGAATAGTCCAAGCACGAACTTCTTTTACACCTGCAGTAAAATAAGTTTGAAGATTTAGTAATTTATAGGCTGAACGAATTAATTTAGACACACCTGGCTCATCTAACCCCATATCCCCTAAAAACATTTGACGCTCCTCATAAGTTTCTAGTTCAGTAATATCTGCTTCCGTAGCTACTGCAAGAACTAAAACTTCTGCATTTTCATCCTTTACCAATTCTTTAACCTGATCTACATAAGAATTTCCTGTAGCCGCAGACGATTCATCTACATTACAAACATACAATACAGGCTTAGCTGTAATTAACTGAATACTTTCTAAACAGTCTGCTTCATCCTGATTTTTAGGCTCCACTACACGAGCAGATTTTCCTTCTAACAAAACATTCTTAACACGTTCTAACAAATCTGCCTCTACAATAGCTTCTTTATTTCCTGATTTAGCAGTTTTTTTAGCTTTATCTAAACGTTTTTCAACAGTTTCAAGATCTTTTAATTGTAATTCTATATCAATAGTCTCTTTATCACGAATAGGATTAACATTTCCATCTACGTGAACAATATTATCATTATCAAAACAACGTAATACGTGAATAATAGCGTTACACTCACGAATATTTCCTAAAAATTGATTTCCTAAACCTTCACCTTTACTAGCACCTTTAACTAAACCCGCAATATCAACAATTTCCACAGTAGCAGGTAATACACGTTCCGGATTAACCAACTCTTCCAGCTTTTCTAAACGTGGATCGGGTACATTCACCACTCCAATATTAGGTTCAATTGTACAGAAAGGAAAATTAGCACTTTGTGCTTTTGCATTAGACAAACAATTAAATAAAGTGGATTTTCCCACATTGGGTAAGCCTACAATACCTGCTTTCATGATTTTTTATTTAAAGTGAGCAAATATAATCTTTTTATATTTTAAATACTAATTTTTATAACGTGCCCCACCACAACCAATAATCAAGAGCCTTTGACAGAAACACTTTAATATGTGTCGGGTCGCTTGCTACTCGCTACATGGTAGCTTGCTACGCCCGATCACGCAAGCAATAACATCAATCAAATTCTTGCTAAAACAAAAAACCCTATTCTTTACAGAATAGGGTTTTTAAAGAAAGGCAGCGATCTACTCTCCCACATAATTGCAGTACCATCGACGCTGGCGGGCTTAACTTCTCTGTTCGAAATGGGAAGAGGTGAGCCCCGCCGCAATAACCACCTTAAGGTTGTAAGTGATAAATGATTAGCTCATAGTGATAAGTCTTTGACTTTTCACTTTTTACTAGTTACTTTTCACTGTAGCTTATAGCTAGCAATATTTTAACATATTGAGATAAATATTCATTTAAAGAAAGAATCTGCTTCCCCCCTCCTTTACAGGGCAAGGGGGAGGCTTACAATAAGCTTACGGGTTATTAGTACTACTCGGCTATGACATTACTGCCTTTACACCTATAGCCTATCAACGTGGTGATCTTCCACGACCCTTAAAAGAAATCTCATCTTGTGGTGGGTTTCGCGCTTATATGCTTTCAGCGCTTATCCCTTCCCAACGTAGCTACTCTGCGATGCTCCTGGCGGAACAACAGATACACCAGCGGTTAGTCCAACTCGGTCCTCTCGTACTAGAGTCAGATCCACTCAAATTTCTAACGCCCACAGTAGATAGAGACCGAACTGTCTCACGACGTTCTGAACCCAGCTCGCGTGCCACTTTAATGGGCGAACAGCCCAACCCTTGGGACCTTCTCCAGCCCCAGGATGTGACGAGCCGACATCGAGGTGCCAAACCCCCCGTCGATGTGAGCTCTTGGGGGAGATCAGCCTGTTATCCCCGGCGTACCTTTTATCCTTTGAGCGATGGCCCTTCCATGCGGAACCACCGGATCACTATGCTCTACTTTCGTACCTGATCGACCTGTATGTCTCTCAGTCAAGCTCCCTTTTGCCATTGCACTCTACGCACGGTTACCAAGCGTGCTGAGGGAACCTTTAGAAGCCTCCGTTACTCTTTTGGAGGCGACCACCCCAGTCAAACTACCCACCAAGCAATGTCCTCTCTTTTGAGAGTTAGGCCTCAGATAAGCAAAGGGTGGTATTTCAACAATGACTCCACAACGCCTAGCGACGCCATTTCACAGTCTCCCACCTATCCTACACATCACTTATCCAAGGTCAATACTAAGCTATAGTAAAGGTGCACAGGGTCTTTTCGTCCCACTGCGGGTAATCGGCATCTTCACCGATACTACAATTTCACCGAGCTCATGGCTGAGACAGTGTCCAGATCGTTACACCATTCGTGCAGGTCGGAACTTACCCGACAAGGAATTTCGCTACCTTAGGACCGTTATAGTTACGGCCGCCGTTTACTGGGGCTTCAATTCAATGCTTCTGATTGCTCATAACATCTCCTCTTAACCTTCCAGCACCGGGCAGGTGTCAGGCCCTATACGTCATCTTACGATTTTGCAGAGCCCTGTGTTTTTGATAAACAGTCGCCTGGACCTCTTCACTGCGGCCAGCTTGCGCTGGCGACCTTTCTCCCGAAGTTACAGGTCTATTTTGCCTAATTCCTTAGCCATGAATCTCTCGAGCACCTTAGGATTCTCTCCTCAACTACCTGTGTCGGTTTACGGTACGGGTACTTATAATCTAAGTTTAGAAGGTTTTCTTGGCAGCCCTTAGGTACTCTATCCCATCATCCGAAGATTCCGAGTACTATCGTATTTCACCAAAACCTACGGATTTGCCTATAGGTCTTATAGTTACGTACTTTAACGAACTATTCCGTCAGTTCGCGGTACTTTCATCACTGCGTCACTCCATCACAATTATAAGTAGTACGGGAATATTAACCCGTTGGCCATCGACTGCGCCTTTCGGCTTTGCCTTAGGACCCGACTAACCCGCAGCTGATTAGCATAGCTGCGGAAACCTTAGTTTTTCGGTGTGGGTGTTTCTCGCACCCATTATCGTTACTTATGCCTACATTTTCTTTTCTAACCTCTCCAGCATCCCTCACGAAAAACCTTCTACGATGTTAGAATGCTCCCCTACCACAGTATATTCTGTCCATAGCTTCGGTAGTATGCTTATGCCCGATTATTATCCATGCTCGATCGCTCGACTAGTGAGCTGTTACGCACTCTTTAAATGAATGGCTGCTTCCAAGCCAACATCCTAGCTGTCGATGCAATCAAACCGCGTTTGTTCAACTTAGCATACATTTGGGGACCTTAGCTGATGGTCTGGGTTCTTTCCCTCTCGGACTTGGACCTTAGCACCCAAGCCCTCACTGCTGTGTATATTATATAGCATTCGGAGTTTGTCAGGAATTGGTAGGCGGTGAAGCCCCCGCATCCAATCAGTAGCTCTACCTCTATATAACTAGACCACAGCGCTGCACCTAAATGCATTTCGGGGAGTACGAGCTATTTCCGAGTTTGATTGGCCTTTCACCCCTACCCACAGATCATCCCAAGACTTTTCAACGTCAACGGGTTCGGACCTCCACTATGTGTTACCACAGCTTCATCCTGTCCATGGGTAGATCACACGGTTTCGCGTCTAACACTACTGACTAAAGCGCCCTATTCAGACTCGCTTTCGCTACGGATCCGCACCTGAAGTGCTTAACCTTGCCAGCAACGTTAACTCGTAGGCTCATTATGCAAAAGGCACGCCGTCACATCTTAATGATGCTCCGACCGCTTGTAAGCGTATGGTTTCAGGTTCTATTTCACTCCGTTATTCACGGTTCTTTTCACCTTTCCTTCACAGTACTGGTTCACTATCGGTCTCTCAGGAGTATTTAGCCTTAGCGGATGGTCCCGCCAGATTCAGACAGGGTTTCACGTGCCCCGCCCTACTCAGGATACCACTATTCTTTATATCCCTTACTTATACGGGACTATCACCCTCTTTGGTTAACCTTTCCAGGTTATTCTAATTCAGTTTACAAGAAATATTGTGGTCCTACAACCCCAATATTGCCGTAACAACATTGGTTTGGGCTAATGCGCTTTCGCTCGCCACTACTCACGCAATCACTTTTGTTTTCTTCTCCTCCGCCTACTTAGATGTTTCAGTTCAGCGGGTTCGCCTCCTATCGGATACTATGTCTTCAACATAGTGGGTTGCCCCATTGGGATATCTGCGGATCTATTCGTATGTGCCAATCCCCGCAGCTTTTCGCAGCTTATCACGTCCTTCTTCGCCTCTGAGAGCCTAGGCATCCCCCATACGCCCTTATTTTGCTTATTGTTTCTTTTTTAATTATAAATGTTAATTTATAAATGATGAATCAATTCATAATTCACAATTTAAAATTCACATTTTTTTGTGTTCTTTCTACTTGTTTGTATGTTTATCTCAATATGTCAATGAACTTTAATCAATTAACAATTATCAATTGATAATTATCATTTTTTTCGTGGAGAATATCGGAGTCGAACCGATGACCTCCTGCGTGCAAGGCAGGCGCTCTAGCCAGCTGAGCTAATCCCCCGTTTTTAATTTCAAAATTTAAATCTCAAATTTCAAAATTCAAGGACTCAACTTCTAAAATTTCCTTTTCTCTTAAAATACTTGTTAAAAGTAGTCCCGGGCAGACTCGAACTGCCGACCCCTACATTATCAGTGTAGTACTCTAACCAGCTGAGCTACGAGACTCTGTATTTTAAGTCTTTTTTTTTGAACTAACAGCGAGAGTAAGACCCTAGGTCTTTTTTATGTCTCTAGAAAGGAGGTGTTCCAGCCGCACCTTCCGGTACGGCTACCTTGTTACGACTTAGCCCTAGTTACCAGTTTTACCCTAGGCAGCTCCTTGCGGTCACCGACTTCAGGTACCCCCAGCTTCCATGGCTTGACGGGCGGTGTGTACAAGGCCCGGGAACGTATTCACCGCAGCATGGCTGATCTGCGATTACTAGCGAATCCAGCTTCACGGAGTCGAGTTGCAGACTCCGATCCGAACTGAGAACGGTTTTATAGATTCGCGCCCACTTGCGTGGTGGCTGCTCTCTGTACCGTCCATTGTAGCACGTGTGTAGCCCAAGGCGTAAGGGCCGTGATGATTTGACGTCATCCCCACCTTCCTCACGGTTTGCACCGGCAGTCTTGTTAGAGTTCCCGACTTGACTCGATGGCAACTAACAACAGGGGTTGCGCTCGTTATAGGACTTAACCTGACACCTCACGGCACGAGCTGACGACAACCATGCAGCACCTTGAAAGACGTCCGAAGAAGGATCTATTTCTAAATCTGTCGTCTCCCATTTAAGCCTTGGTAAGGTTCCTCGCGTATCATCGAATTAAACCACATGCTCCTCCGCTTGTGCGGGCCCCCGTCAATTCCTTTGAGTTTCACTCTTGCGAGCGTACTCCCCAGGTGGGATACTTATCACTTTCGCTTAGCCACTCAGATTGCTCCAAACAGCTAGTATCCATCGTTTACGGCGTGGACTACCAGGGTATCTAATCCTGTTCGCTCCCCACGCTTTCGTCCATCAGCGTCAATTAACTCGTAGTAACCTGCCTTCGCAATGGGTATTCCATGTAATCTCTAAGCATTTCACCGCTACACTACATATTCTAGTTACTTCCAAGTAATTCAAGTTCTACAGTATCAATGGCCGTTTGATCGTTGAGCGACCAGATTTCACCACTGACTTATAAAACCGCCTACGGACCCTTTAAACCCAATGATTCCGGATAACGCTTGGATCCTCCGTATTACCGCGGCTGCTGGCACGGAGTTAGCCGATCCTTATTCTTACAGTACCGTCAAGCTCCCTCACAAGGGAGTGTTTCTTCCTGTACAAAAGCAGTTTACAATCCATAGGACCGTCATCCTGCACGCGGCATGGCTGGTTCAGGCTTGCGCCCATTGACCAATATTCCTCACTGCTGCCTCCCGTAGGAGTCTGGTCCGTGTCTCAGTACCAGTGTGGGGGATCTCCCTCTCAGGACCCCTACCCATCGTCGCCTTGGTATGCCGTTACCACACCAACTAGCTAATGGGACGCATGCTCATCTTGTACCGTTGGAACTTTAATAATTAAATGATGCCATTTAAAAATACCATGGGGTATTAATCCAAATTTCTCTGGGCTATCCCCCTGTACAAGGTAGATTGCATACGCGTTACGCACCCGTGCGCCGGTCTCAAAGGAGCAAGCTCCTTCTACCCCTCGACTTGCATGTGTTAAGCCTGCCGCTAGCGTTCATCCTGAGCCAGGATCAAACTCTTCATCGTATTTTTTTGAGCTTACGCTCTAGTTTTTTGACAAAGTCGCTAGTTTTCTTACTCTCTTAAATTTTGTTTGTCTTAATATCTCTATTAAAACGTGCTGTCAATCCAATATGTCTATGAACTTTTTCTTTACTTTTTTTTCGCTTTTGACTTATCGTCTTAGCGGGTGCAAAGATAGTGTTTCTTTTAGCTTTTACAAGACTTTTTTTACTTTTTTTTCAAAAATTTTTAAAAGCTTGTTTTCAATCTAATTAGGAACTTTTCTATTTTGCGAGGATAAAAAATCCCCTGCTTTTCAGGGGATTTTTATGTAAATTCTAATTACTAATCAGAATAAAGAAAGGCAGCGATCTACTCTCCCACATAATTGCAGTACCATCGACGCTGGCGGGCTTAACTTCTCTGTTCGAAATGGGAAGAGGTGAGCCCCGCCGCAATAACCACCTTAAGGTTGTAAGTGATAAATGATTAGCTCATAGTGATAAGTCTTTGACTTTTCACTTTTTACTAGTTACTTTTCACTGTAGCTTATAGCTAGCAATATTTTAACATATTGAGATAAATATTCATTTAAAGAAAGAATCTGCTTCCCCCCTCCTTTACAGGGCAAGGGGGAGGCTTACAATAAGCTTACGGGTTATTAGTACTACTCGGCTATGACATTACTGCCTTTACACCTATAGCCTATCAACGTGGTGATCTTCCACGACCCTTAAAAGAAATCTCATCTTGTGGTGGGTTTCGCGCTTATATGCTTTCAGCGCTTATCCCTTCCCAACGTAGCTACTCTGCGATGCTCCTGGCGGAACAACAGATACACCAGCGGTTAGTCCAACTCGGTCCTCTCGTACTAGAGTCAGATCCACTCAAATTTCTAACGCCCACAGTAGATAGAGACCGAACTGTCTCACGACGTTCTGAACCCAGCTCGCGTGCCACTTTAATGGGCGAACAGCCCAACCCTTGGGACCTTCTCCAGCCCCAGGATGTGACGAGCCGACATCGAGGTGCCAAACCCCCCGTCGATGTGAGCTCTTGGGGGAGATCAGCCTGTTATCCCCGGCGTACCTTTTATCCTTTGAGCGATGGCCCTTCCATGCGGAACCACCGGATCACTATGCTCTACTTTCGTACCTGATCGACCTGTATGTCTCTCAGTCAAGCTCCCTTTTGCCATTGCACTCTACGCACGGTTACCAAGCGTGCTGAGGGAACCTTTAGAAGCCTCCGTTACTCTTTTGGAGGCGACCACCCCAGTCAAACTACCCACCAAGCAATGTCCTCTCTTTTGAGAGTTAGGCCTCAGATAAGCAAAGGGTGGTATTTCAACAATGACTCCACAACGCCTAGCGACGCCATTTCACAGTCTCCCACCTATCCTACACATCACTTATCCAAGGTCAATACTAAGCTATAGTAAAGGTGCACAGGGTCTTTTCGTCCCACTGCGGGTAATCGGCATCTTCACCGATACTACAATTTCACCGAGCTCATGGCTGAGACAGTGTCCAGATCGTTACACCATTCGTGCAGGTCGGAACTTACCCGACAAGGAATTTCGCTACCTTAGGACCGTTATAGTTACGGCCGCCGTTTACTGGGGCTTCAATTCAATGCTTCTGATTGCTCATAACATCTCCTCTTAACCTTCCAGCACCGGGCAGGTGTCAGGCCCTATACGTCATCTTACGATTTTGCAGAGCCCTGTGTTTTTGATAAACAGTCGCCTGGACCTCTTCACTGCGGCCAGCTTGCGCTGGCGACCTTTCTCCCGAAGTTACAGGTCTATTTTGCCTAATTCCTTAGCCATGAATCTCTCGAGCACCTTAGGATTCTCTCCTCAACTACCTGTGTCGGTTTACGGTACGGGTACTTATAATCTAAGTTTAGAAGGTTTTCTTGGCAGCCCTTAGGTACTCTATCCCATCATCCGAAGATTCCGAGTACTATCGTATTTCACCAAAACCTACGGATTTGCCTATAGGTCTTATAGTTACGTACTTTAACGAACTATTCCGTCAGTTCGCGGTACTTTCATCACTGCGTCACTCCATCACAATTATAAGTAGTACGGGAATATTAACCCGTTGGCCATCGACTGCGCCTTTCGGCTTTGCCTTAGGACCCGACTAACCCGCAGCTGATTAGCATAGCTGCGGAAACCTTAGTTTTTCGGTGTGGGTGTTTCTCGCACCCATTATCGTTACTTATGCCTACATTTTCTTTTCTAACCTCTCCAGCATCCCTCACGAAAAACCTTCTACGATGTTAGAATGCTCCCCTACCACAGTATATTCTGTCCATAGCTTCGGTAGTATGCTTATGCCCGATTATTATCCATGCTCGATCGCTCGACTAGTGAGCTGTTACGCACTCTTTAAATGAATGGCTGCTTCCAAGCCAACATCCTAGCTGTCGATGCAATCAAACCGCGTTTGTTCAACTTAGCATACATTTGGGGACCTTAGCTGATGGTCTGGGTTCTTTCCCTCTCGGACTTGGACCTTAGCACCCAAGCCCTCACTGCTGTGTATATTATATAGCATTCGGAGTTTGTCAGGAATTGGTAGGCGGTGAAGCCCCCGCATCCAATCAGTAGCTCTACCTCTATATAACTAGACCACAGCGCTGCACCTAAATGCATTTCGGGGAGTACGAGCTATTTCCGAGTTTGATTGGCCTTTCACCCCTACCCACAGATCATCCCAAGACTTTTCAACGTCAACGGGTTCGGACCTCCACTATGTGTTACCACAGCTTCATCCTGTCCATGGGTAGATCACACGGTTTCGCGTCTAACACTACTGACTAAAGCGCCCTATTCAGACTCGCTTTCGCTACGGATCCGCACCTGAAGTGCTTAACCTTGCCAGCAACGTTAACTCGTAGGCTCATTATGCAAAAGGCACGCCGTCACATCTTAATGATGCTCCGACCGCTTGTAAGCGTATGGTTTCAGGTTCTATTTCACTCCGTTATTCACGGTTCTTTTCACCTTTCCTTCACAGTACTGGTTCACTATCGGTCTCTCAGGAGTATTTAGCCTTAGCGGATGGTCCCGCCAGATTCAGACAGGGTTTCACGTGCCCCGCCCTACTCAGGATACCACTATTCTTTATATCCCTTACTTATACGGGACTATCACCCTCTTTGGTTAACCTTTCCAGGTTATTCTAATTCAGTTTACAAGAAATATTGTGGTCCTACAACCCCAATATTGCCGTAACAACATTGGTTTGGGCTAATGCGCTTTCGCTCGCCACTACTCACGCAATCACTTTTGTTTTCTTCTCCTCCGCCTACTTAGATGTTTCAGTTCAGCGGGTTCGCCTCCTATCGGATACTATGTCTTCAACATAGTGGGTTGCCCCATTGGGATATCTGCGGATCTATTCGTATGTGCCAATCCCCGCAGCTTTTCGCAGCTTATCACGTCCTTCTTCGCCTCTGAGAGCCTAGGCATCCCCCATACGCCCTTATTTTGCTTATTGTTTCTTTTTTAATTATAAATGTTAATTTATAAATGATGAATCAATTCATAATTCACAATTTAAAATTCACATTTTTTTGTGTTCTTTCTACTTGTTTGTATGTTTATCTCAATATGTCAATGAACTTTAATCAATTAACAATTATCAATTGATAATTATCATTTTTTTCGTGGAGAATATCGGAGTCGAACCGATGACCTCCTGCGTGCAAGGCAGGCGCTCTAGCCAGCTGAGCTAATCCCCCGTTTTTAATTTCAAAATTTAAATCTCAAATTTCAAAATTCAAGGACTCAACTTCTAAAATTTCCTTTTCTCTTAAAATACTTGTTAAAAGTAGTCCCGGGCAGACTCGAACTGCCGACCCCTACATTATCAGTGTAGTACTCTAACCAGCTGAGCTACGAGACTCTGTATTTTAAGTCTTTTTTTTGAACTAACAGCGAGAGTAAGACCCTAGGTCTTTTTATGTCTCTAGAAAGGAGGTGTTCCAGCCGCACCTTCCGGTACGGCTACCTTGTTACGACTTAGCCCTAGTTACCAGTTTTACCCTAGGCAGCTCCTTGCGGTCACCGACTTCAGGTACCCCCAGCTTCCATGGCTTGACGGGCGGTGTGTACAAGGCCCGGGAACGTATTCACCGCAGCATGGCTGATCTGCGATTACTAGCGAATCCAGCTTCACGGAGTCGAGTTGCAGACTCCGATCCGAACTGAGAACGGTTTTATAGATTCGCGCCCACTTGCGTGGTGGCTGCTCTCTGTACCGTCCATTGTAGCACGTGTGTAGCCCAAGGCGTAAGGGCCGTGATGATTTGACGTCATCCCCACCTTCCTCACGGTTTGCACCGCAGTCTTGTTAGAGTTCCCGACTTGACTCGATGGCAACTAACAACAGGGGTTGCGCTCGTTATAGGACTTAACCTGACACCTCACGGCACGAGCTGACGACAACCATGCAGCACCTTGAAAGACGCCCGAAGAAGGATCTATTTCTAAATCTGTCGTCTCCCATTTAAGCCTTGGTAAGGTTCCTCGCGTATCATCGAATTAAACCACATGCTCCTCCGCTTGTGCGGGCCCCCGTCAATTCCTTTGAGTTTCACTCTTGCGAGCGTACTCCCCAGGTGGGATACTTATCACTTTCGCTTAGCCACTCAGATTGCTCCAAACAGCTAGTATCCATCGTTTACGGCGTGGACTACCAGGGTATCTAATCCTGTTCGCTCCCCACGCTTTCGTCCATCAGCGTCAATTAACTCGTAGTAACCTGCCTTCGCAATGGGTATTCCATGTAATCTCTAAGCATTTCACCGCTACACTACATATTCTAGTTACTTCCAAGTAATTCAAGTTCTACAGTATCAATGGCCGTTTGATCGTTGAGCGACCAGATTTCACCACTGACTTATAAAACCGCCTACGGACCCTTTAAACCCAATGATTCCGGATAACGCTTGATCCTCCGTATTACCGCGGCTGCTGGCACGGAGTTAGCCGATCCTTATTCTTACAGTACCGTCAAGCTCCCTCACGAGAGAGTGTTTCTTCCTGTACAAAAGCAGTTTACAATCCATAGGACCGTCATCCTGCACGCGGCATGGCTGGTTCAGGCTTGCGCCCATTGACCAATATTCCTCACTGCTGCCTCCCGTAGGAGTCTGGTCCGTGTCTCAGTACCAGTGTGGGGGATCTCCCTCTCAGGACCCCTACCCATCGTCGCCTTGGTATGCCGTTACCACACCAACTAGCTAATGGGACGCATGCTCATCTTGTACCGTTGGAACTTTAATAATTAAATGATGCCATTTAAAAATACCATGGGGTATTAATCCAAATTTCTCTGGGCTATCCCCCTGTACAAGGTAGATTGCATACGCGTTACGCACCCGTGCGCCGGTCTCAAAGGAGCAAGCTCCTTCTACCCCTCGACTTGCATGTGTTAAGCCTGCCGCTAGCGTTCATCCTGAGCCAGGATCAAACTCTTCATCGTATTTTTTTGAGCTTACGCTCTAGTTTTTTGACAAAGTCGCTAGTTTTCTTACTCTCTTAAATTTTGTTTGTCTTAATATCTCTATTAAAACGTGCTGTCAATCCAATATGTCTATGAACTTTTTCTTTACTTTTTTCGCTGTTTGACTTAGCGTCTTAGCGGGTGCAAAGATAGTGTTTCTTTTAGCTTTTACAAGACTTTTTTTACTTTTTTTTCAAAAATTTTTAAAAGCTTGTTTTCAATCTAATTAGGAACTTTTCTATTTTGCGAGGATAAAAAATCCCCTGCTTTTCAGGGGATTTTTATGTAAATTCTAATTACTAATCAGAATAAAGAAAGGCAGCGATCTACTCTCCCACATAATTGCAGTACCATCGACGCTGGCGGGCTTAACTTCTCTGTTCGAAATGGGAAGAGGTGAGCCCCGCCGCAATAACCACCTTAAGGTTGTAAGTGATAAATGATTAGCTCATAGTGATAAGTCTTTGACTTTTCACTTTTTACTAGTTACTTTTCACTGTAGCTTATAGCTAGCAATATTTTAACATATTGAGATAAATATTCATTTAAAGAAAGAATCTGCTTCCCCCTCCTTTACAGGGCAAGGGGGAGGCTTACAATAAGCTTACGGGTTATTAGTACTACTCGGCTATGACATTACTGCCTTTACACCTATAGCCTATCAACGTGGTGATCTTCCACGACCCTTAAAAGAAATCTCATCTTGTGGTGGGTTTCGCGCTTATATGCTTTCAGCGCTTATCCCTTCCCAACGTAGCTACTCTGCGATGCTCCTGGCGGAACAACAGATACACCAGCGGTTAGTCCAACTCGGTCCTCTCGTACTAGAGTCAGATCCACTCAAATTTCTAACGCCCACAGTAGATAGAGACCGAACTGTCTCACGACGTTCTGAACCCAGCTCGCGTGCCACTTTAATGGGCGAACAGCCCAACCCTTGGGACCTTCTCCAGCCCCAGGATGTGACGAGCCGACATCGAGGTGCCAAACCCCCCGTCGATGTGAGCTCTTGGGGGAGATCAGCCTGTTATCCCCGGGCGTACCTTTTATCCTTTGAGCGATGGCCCTTCCATGCGGAACCACCGGATCACTATGCTCTACTTTCGTACCTGATCGACCTGTATGTCTCTCAGTCAAGCTCCCTTTGCCATTGCACTCTACGCACGGTTACCAAGCGTGCTGAGGGAACCTTTAGAAGCCTCCGTTACTCTTTTGGAGGCGACCACCCCAGTCAAACTACCCACCAAGCAATGTCCTCTCTTTTGAGAGTTAGGCCTCAGATAAGCAAAGGGTGGTATTTCAACAATGACTCCACAACGCCTAGCGACGCCATTTCACAGTCTCCCACCTATCCTACACATCACTTATCCAAGGTCAATACTAAGCTATAGTAAAGGTGCACAGGGTCTTTTCGTCCCACTGCGGGTAATCGGCATCTTCACCGATACTACAATTTCACCGAGCTCATGGCTGAGACAGTGTCCAGATCGTTACACCATTCGTGCAGGTCGGAACTTACCCGACAAGGAATTTCGCTACCTTAGGACCGTTATAGTTACGGCCGCCGTTTACTGGGGCTTCAATTCAATGCTTCTGATTGCTCATAACATCTCCTCTTAACCTTCCAGCACCGGGCAGGTGTCAGGCCCTATACGTCATCTTACGATTTTGCAGAGCCCTGTGTTTTTGATAAACAGTCGCCTGGACCTCTTCACTGCGGCCAGCTTGCGCTGGCGACCTTTCTCCCGAAGTTACAGGTCTATTTTGCCTAATTCCTTAGCCATGAATCTCTCGAGCACCTTAGGATTCTCTCCTCAACTACCTGTGTCGGTTTACGGTACGGGTACTTATAATCTAAGTTTAGAAGGTTTTCTTGGCAGCCCTTAGGTACTCTATCCCATCATCCGAAGATTCCGAGTACTATCGTATTTCACCAAAACCTACGGATTTGCCTATAGGTCTTATAGTTACGTACTTTAACGAACTATTCCGTCAGTTCGCGGTACTTTCATCACTGCGTCACTCCATCACAATTATAAGTAGTACGGGAATATTAACCCGTTGGCCATCGACTGCGCCTTTCGGCTTTGCCTTAGGACCCGACTAACCCGCAGCTGATTAGCATAGCTGCGGAAACCTTAGTTTTTCGGTGTGGGTGTTTCTCGCACCCATTATCGTTACTTATGCCTACATTTTCTTTTCTAACCTCTCCAGCATCCCTCACGAAAAACCTTCTACGATGTTAGAATGCTCCCCTACCACAGTATATTCTGTCCATAGCTTCGGTAGTATGCTTATGCCCGATTATTATCCATGCTCGATCGCTCGACTAGTGAGCTGTTACGCACTCTTTAAATGAATGGCTGCTTCCAAGCCAACATCCTAGCTGTCGATGCAATCAAACCGCGTTTGTTCAACTTAGCATACATTTGGGGACCTTAGCTGATGGTCTGGGTTCTTTCCCTCTCGGACTTGGACCTTAGCACCCAAGCCCTCACTGCTGTGTATATTATATAGCATTCGGAGTTTGTCAGGAATTGGTAGGCGGTGAAGCCCCCGCATCCAATCAGTAGCTCTACCTCTATATAACTAGACCACAGCGCTGCACCTAAATGCATTTCGGGGAGTACGAGCTATTTCCGAGTTTGATTGGCCTTTCACCCCTACCCACAGATCATCCCAAGACTTTTCAACGTCAACGGGTTCGACCTCCACTATGTGTTACCACAGCTTCATCCTGTCCATGGGTAGATCACACGGTTTCGCGTCTAACACTACTGACTAAAGCGCCCTATTCAGACTCGCTTTCGCTACGGATCCGCACCTGAAGTGCTTAACCTTGCCAGCAACGTTAACTCGTAGGCTCATTATGCAAAGGCACGCCGTCACATCTTAATGATGCTCCGACCGCTTGTAAGCGTATGGTTTCAGGTTCTATTTCACTCCGTTATTCACGGTTCTTTTCACCTTTCCTTCACAGTACTGGTTCACTATCGGTCTCTCAGGAGTATTTAGCCTTAGCGGATGGTCCCGCCAGATTCAGACAGGGTTTCACGTGCCCCGCCCTACTCAGGATACCACTATTCTTTATATCCCTTACTTATACGGGACTATCACCCTCTTTGGTTAACCTTTCCAGGTTATTCTAATTCAGTTTACAAGAAATATTGTGGTCCTACAACCCCAATATTGCCGTAACAACATTGGTTTGGGCTAATGCGCTTTCGCTCGCCACTACTCACGCAATCACTTTTGTTTTCTTCTCCTCCGCCTACTTAGATGTTTCAGTTCAGCGGGTTCGCCTCCTATCGGATACTATGTCTTCAACATAGTGGGTTGCCCCATTGGGATATCTGCGGATCTATTCGTATGTGCCAATCCCCGCAGCTTTTCGCAGCTTATCACGTCCTTCTTCGCCTCTGAGAGCCTAGGCATCCCCCATACGCCCTTATTTTGCTTATTGTTTCTTTTTTAATTATAAATGTTAATTTATAAATGATGAATCAATTCATAATTCACAATTTAAAATTCACATTTTTTTGTGTTCTTTCTACTTGTTTGTATGTTTATCTCAATATGTCAATGAACTTTAATCAATTAACAATTATCAATTGATAATTATCATTTTTTTCGTGGAGAATATCGGAGTCGAACCGATGACCTCCTGCGTGCAAGGCAGGCGCTCTAGCCAGCTGAGCTAATCCCCCGTTTTTAATTTCAAAATTTAAATCTCAAATTTCAAAATTCAAGGACTCAACTTCTAAAATTTCCTTTTCTCTTAAAATACTTGTTAAAAGTAGTCCCGGCAGACTCGAACTGCCGACCCCTACATTATCAGTGTAGTACTCTAACCAGCTGAGCTACGAGACTCTGTATTTTAAGTCTTTTTTTTTGAACTAACAGCGAGAGTAAGACCCTAGGTCTTTTTTATGTCTCTAGAAAGGAGGTGTTCCAGCCGCACCTTCCGGTACGGCTACCTTGTTACGACTTAGCCCTAGTTACCAGTTTTACCCTAGGCAGCTCCTTGCGGTCACCGACTTCAGGTACCCCCAGCTTCCATGGCTTGACGGGCGGTGTGTACAAGGCCCGGGAACGTATTCACCGCAGCATGGCTGATCTGCGATTACTAGCGAATCCAGCTTCACGGAGTCGAGTTGCAGACTCCGATCCGAACTGAGAACGGTTTTATAGATTCGCGCCCACTTGCGTGGTGGCTGCTCTCTGTACCGTCCATTGTAGCACGTGTGTAGCCCAAGGCGTAAGGGCCGTGATGATTTGACGTCATCCCCACCTTCCTCACGGTTTGCACCGGCAGTCTTGTTAGAGTTCCCGACTTGACTCGATGGCAACTAACAACAGGGGTTGCGCTCGTTATAGGACTTAACCTGACACCTCACGGCACGAGCTGACGACAACCATGCAGCACCTTGAAAGACGCCCGAAGAAGGATCTATTTCTAAATCTGTCGTCTCCCATTTAAGCCTTGGTAAGGTTCCTCGCGTATCATCGAATTAAACCACATGCTCCTCCGCTTGTGCGGGCCCCCGTCAATTCCTTTGAGTTTCACTCTTGCGAGCGTACTCCCCAGGTGGGATACTTATCACTTTCGCTTAGCCACTCAGATTGCTCCAAACAGCTAGTATCCATCGTTTACGGCGTGGACTACCAGGGTATCTAATCCTGTTCGCTCCCCACGCTTTCGTCCATCAGCGTCAATTAACTCGTAGTAACCTGCCTTCGCAATGGGTATTCCATGTAATCTCTAAGCATTTCACCGCTACACTACATATTCTAGTTACTTCCAAGTAATTCAAGTTCTACAGTATCAATGGCCGTTTGATCGTTGAGCGACCAGATTTCACCACTGACTTATAAAACCGCCTACGGACCCTTTAAACCCAATGATTCCGGATAACGCTTGGATCCTCCGTATTACCGCGGCTGCTGGCACGGAGTTAGCCGATCCTTATTCTTACAGTACCGTCAAGCTCCCTCACGAGAGAGTGTTTCTTCCTGTACAAAAGCAGTTTACAATCCATAGGACCGTCATCCTGCACGCGGCATGGCTGGTTCAGGCTTGCGCCCATTGACCAATATTCCTCACTGCTGCCTCCCGTAGGAGTCTGGTCCGTGTCTCAGTACCAGTGTGGGGGATCTCCCTCTCAGGACCCCTACCCATCGTCGCCTTGGTATGCCGTTACCACACCAACTAGCTAATGGGACGCATGCTCATCTTGTACCGTTGGAACTTTAATAATTAAATGATGCCATTTAAAAATACCATGGGGTATTAATCCAAATTTCTCTGGGCTATCCCCCTGTACAAGGTAGATTGCATACGCGTTACGCACCCGTGCGCCGGGTCTCAAAGGAGCAAGCTCCTTCTACCCCTCGACTTGCATGTGTTAAGCCTGCCGCTAGCGTTCATCCTGAGCCAGGATCAAACTCTTCATCGTATTTTTTTGAGCTTACGCTCTAGTTTTTTGACAAAGTCGCTAGTTTTCTTACTCTCTTAAATTTTGTTTGTCTTAATATCTCTATTAAAACGTGCTGTCAATCCAATATGTCTATGAACTTTTTCTTTACTTTTTTCGCTGTTTGACTTAGCGTCTTAGCGGGTGCAAAGATAGTGTTTCTTTTAGCTTTTACAAGACTTTTTTTACTTTTTTTTCAAAAATTTTTAAAAGCTTGTTTTCAATCTAATTAGGAACTTTTCTATTTTGCGAGGATAAAAAATCCCCTGCTTTTCAGGGGATTTTTATGTAAATTCTAATTACTAATCAGAATAAAGAAAGGCAGCGATCTACTCTCCCACATAATTGCAGTACCATCGACGCTGGCGGGCTTAACTTCTCTGTTCGAAATGGGAAGAGGTGAGCCCCGCCGCAATAACCACCTTAAGGTTGTAAGTGATAAATGATTAGCTCATAGTGATAAGTCTTTGACTTTTCACTTTTTACTAGTTACTTTTCACTGTAGCTTATAGCTAGCAATATTTTAACATATTGAGATAAATATTCATTTAAAGAAAGAATCTGCTTCCCCCTCCTTTACAGGGCAAGGGGGAGGCTTACAATAAGCTTACGGGTTATTAGTACTACTCGGCTATGACATTACTGCCTTTACACCTATAGCCTATCAACGTGGTGATCTTCCACGACCCTTAAAAGAAATCTCATCTTGTGGTGGGTTTCGCGCTTATATGCTTTCAGCGCTTATCCCTTCCCAACGTAGCTACTCTGCGATGCTCCTGGCGGAACAACAGATACACCAGCGGTTAGTCCAACTCGGTCCTCTCGTACTAGAGTCAGATCCACTCAAATTTCTAACGCCCACAGTAGATAGAGACCGAACTGTCTCACGACGTTCTGAACCCAGCTCGCGTGCCACTTTAATGGGCGAACAGCCCAACCCTTGGGACCTTCTCCAGCCCCAGGATGTGACGAGCCGACATCGAGGTGCCAAACCCCCCGTCGATGTGAGCTCTTGGGGGAGATCAGCCTGTTATCCCCGGCGTACCTTTTATCCTTTGAGCGATGGCCCTTCCATGCGGAACCACCGGATCACTATGCTCTACTTTCGTACCTGATCGACCTGTATGTCTCTCAGTCAAGCTCCCTTTTGCCATTGCACTCTACGCACGGTTACCAAGCGTGCTGAGGGAACCTTTAGAAGCCTCCGTTACTCTTTTGGAGGCGACCACCCCAGTCAAACTACCCACCAAGCAATGTCCTCTCTTTTGAGAGTTAGGCCTCAGATAAGCAAAGGGTGGTATTTCAACAATGACTCCACAACGCCTAGCGACGCCATTTCACAGTCTCCCACCTATCCTACACATCACTTATCCAAGGTCAATACTAAGCTATAGTAAAGGTGCACAGGGTCTTTTCGTCCCACTGCGGGTAATCGGCATCTTCACCGATACTACAATTTCACCGAGCTCATGGCTGAGACAGTGTCCAGATCGTTACACCATTCGTGCAGGTCGGAACTTACCCGACAAGGAATTTCGCTACCTTAGGACCGTTATAGTTACGGCCGCCGTTTACTGGGGCTTCAATTCAATGCTTCTGATTGCTCATAACATCTCCTCTTAACCTTCCAGCACCGGGCAGGTGTCAGGCCCTATACGTCATCTTACGATTTTGCAGAGCCCTGTGTTTTTGATAAACAGTCGCCTGGACCTCTTCACTGCGGCCAGCTTGCGCTGGCGACCTTTCTCCCGAAGTTACAGGTCTATTTTGCCTAATTCCTTAGCCATGAATCTCTCGAGCACCTTAGGATTCTCTCCTCAACTACCTGTGTCGGTTTACGGTACGGGTACTTATAATCTAAGTTTAGAAGGTTTTCTTGGCAGCCCTTAGGTACTCTATCCCATCATCCGAAGATTCCGAGTACTATCGTATTTCACCAAAACCTACGGATTTGCCTATAGGTCTTATAGTTACGTACTTTAACGAACTATTCCGTCAGTTCGCGGTACTTTCATCACTGCGTCACTCCATCACAATTATAAGTAGTACGGGAATATTAACCCGTTGGCCATCGACTGCGCCTTTCGGCTTTGCCTTAGGACCCGACTAACCCGCAGCTGATTAGCATAGCTGCGGAAACCTTAGTTTTTCGGTGTGGGTGTTTCTCGCACCCATTATCGTTACTTATGCCTACATTTTCTTTTCTAACCTCTCCAGCATCCCTCACGAAAAACCTTCTACGATGTTAGAATGCTCCCCTACCACAGTATATTCTGTCCATAGCTTCGGTAGTATGCTTATGCCCGATTATTATCCATGCTCGATCGCTCGACTAGTGAGCTGTTACGCACTCTTTAAATGAATGGCTGCTTCCAAGCCAACATCCTAGCTGTCGATGCAATCAAACCGCGTTTGTTCAACTTAGCATACATTTGGGGACCTTAGCTGATGGTCTGGGTTCTTTCCCTCTCGGACTTGGACCTTAGCACCCAAGCCCTCACTGCTGTGTATATTATATAGCATTCGGAGTTTGTCAGGAATTGGTAGGCGGTGAAGCCCCCCGCATCCAATCAGTAGCTCTACCTCTATATAACTAGACCACAGCGCTGCACCTAAATGCATTTCGGGGAGTACGAGCTATTTCCGAGTTTGATTGGCCTTTCACCCCTACCCACAGATCATCCCAAGACTTTTCAACGTCAACGGGTTCGGACCTCCACTATGTGTTACCACAGCTTCATCCTGTCCATGGGTAGATCACACGGTTTCGCGTCTAACACTACTGACTAAAGCGCCCTATTCAGACTCGCTTTCGCTACGGATCCGCACCTGAAGTGCTTAACCTTGCCAGCAACGTTAACTCGTAGGCTCATTATGCAAAAGGCACGCCGTCACATCTTAATGATGCTCCGACCGCTTGTAAGCGTATGGTTTCAGGTTCTATTTCACTCCGTTATTCACGGTTCTTTTCACCTTTCCTTCACAGTACTGGTTCACTATCGGTCTCTCAGGAGTATTTAGCCTTAGCGGATGGTCCCGCCAGATTCAGACAGGGTTTCACGTGCCCCGCCCTACTCAGGATACCACTATTCTTTATATCCCTTACTTATACGGGACTATCACCCTCTTTGGTTAACCTTTCCAGGTTATTCTAATTCAGTTTACAAGAAATATTGTGGTCCTACAACCCCAATATTGCCGTAACAACATTGGTTTGGGCTAATGCGCTTTCGCTCGCCACTACTCACGCAATCACTTTTGTTTTCTTCTCCTCCGCCTACTTAGATGTTTCAGTTCAGCGGGTTCGCCTCCTATCGGATACTATGTCTTCAACATAGTGGGTTGCCCCATTGGGATATCTGCGGATCTATTCGTATGTGCCAATCCCCGCAGCTTTTCGCAGCTTATCACGTCCTTCTTCGCCTCTGAGAGCCTAGGCATCCCCCATACGCCCTTATTTTGCTTATTGTTTCTTTTTTAATTATAAATGTTAATTTATAAATGATGAATCAATTCATAATTCACAATTTAAAATTCACATTTTTTTGTGTTCTTTCTACTTGTTTGTATGTTTATCTCAATATGTCAATGAACTTTAATCAATTAACAATTATCAATTGATAATTATCATTTTTTTCGTGGAGAATATCGGAGTCGAACCGATGACCTCCTGCGTGCAAGGCAGGCGCTCTAGCCAGCTGAGCTAATCCCCCGTTTTTAATTTCAAAATTTAAATCTCAAATTTCAAAATTCAAGGACTCAACTTCTAAAATTTCCTTTTCTCTTAAAATACTTGTTAAAAAGTAGTCCCGGGCAGACTCGAACTGCCGACCCCTACATTATCAGTGTAGTACTCTAACCAGCTGAGCTACGAGACTCTGTATTTTAAGTCTTTTTTTTTGAACTAACAGCGAGAGTAAGACCCTAGGTCTTTTTTATGTCTCTAGAAAGGAGGTGTTCCAGCCGCACCTTCCGGTACGGCTACCTTGTTACGACTTAGCCCTAGTTACCAGTTTTACCCTAGGCAGCTCCTTGCGGTCACCGACTTCAGGTACCCCCAGCTTCCATGGCTTGACGGGCGGTGTGTACAAGGCCCGGGAACGTATTCACCGCAGCATGGCTGATCTGCGATTACTAGCGAATCCAGCTTCACGGAGTCGAGTTGCAGACTCCGATCCGAACTGAGAACGGTTTTATAGATTCGCGCCCACTTGCGTGGTGGCTGCTCTCTGTACCGTCCATTGTAGCACGTGTGTAGCCCAAGGCGTAAGGGCCGTGATGATTTGACGTCATCCCCACCTTCCTCACGGTTTGCACCGGCAGTCTTGTTAGAGTTCCCGACTTGACTCGATGGCAACTAACAACAGGGGTTGCGCTCGTTATAGGACTTAACCTGACACCTCACGGCACGAGCTGACGACAACCATGCAGCACCTTGAAAGACGTCCGAAGAAGGATCTATTTCTAAATCTGTCGTCTCCCATTTAAGCCTTGGTAAGGTTCCTCGCGTATCATCGAATTAAACCACATGCTCCTCCGCTTGTGCGGGCCCCCGTCAATTCCTTTGAGTTTCACTCTTGCGAGCGTACTCCCCAGGTGGGATACTTATCACTTTCGCTTAGCCACTCAGATTGCTCCAAACAGCTAGTATCCATCGTTTACGGCGTGGACTACCAGGGTATCTAATCCTGTTCGCTCCCCACGCTTTCGTCCATCAGCGTCAATTAACTCGTAGTAACCTGCCTTCGCAATGGGTATTCCATGTAATCTCTAAGCATTTCACCGCTACACTACATATTCTAGTTACTTCCAAGTAATTCAAGTTCTACAGTATCAATGGCCGTTTGATCGTTGAGCGACCAGATTTCACCACTGACTTATAAAACCGCCTACGGACCCTTTAAACCCAATGATTCCGGATAACGCTTGGATCCTCCGTATTACCGCGGCTGCTGGCACGGAGTTAGCCGATCCTTATTCTTACAGTACCGTCAAGCTCCCTCACAAGGGAGTGTTTCTTCCTGTACAAAAGCAGTTTACAATCCATAGGACCGTCATCCTGCACGCGGCATGGCTGGTTCAGGCTTGCGCCCATTGACCAATATTCCTCACTGCTGCCTCCCGTAGGAGTCTGGTCCGTGTCTCAGTACCAGTGTGGGGGATCTCCCTCTCAGGACCCCTACCCATCGTCGCCTTGGTATGCCGTTACCACACCAACTAGCTAATGGGACGCATGCTCATCTTGTACCGTTGGAACTTTAATAATTAAATGATGCCATTTAAAAATACCATGGGGTATTAATCCAAATTTCTCTGGGCTATCCCCCTGTACAAGGTAGATTGCATACGCGTTACGCACCCGTGCGCCGGGTCTCAAAGGAGCAAGCTCCTTCTACCCCTCGACTTGCATGTGTTAAGCCTGCCGCTAGCGTTCATCCTGAGCCAGGATCAAACTCTTCATCGTATTTTTTTGAGCTTACGCTCTAGTTTTTTGACAAAGTCGCTAGTTTTCTTACTCTCTTAAATTTTGTTTGTCTTAATATCTCTATTAAAACGTGCTGTCAATCCAATATGTCTATGAACTTTTTCTTTACTTTTTGTCGCTTTTGACTTATCGTCTTAGCGGGTGCAAAGGTAAAATTTCTTTTTAAATTTGCAAGTGTTTTTTGAAAACTTTTTTTGAAGTAAGCTTCGAAAAACATCTTAACATTAACTTAAAGAACTTCGCTATTGCGGGTGCAAAGATACTATCTTTTTTTTGTTTCTTGCAAGGTTTTGAGGCTACTTTTTTGAAGTTTTTTATTAATCACTAAAAATCAGTGTTTTACAAAAAGATTATAAAGATTATAAAGATTATAAAGATTATAAAGATTATAAAGATTATAAAGATTATAAAGATTATAAAGATTATAAAGATTATAAAGATTATAAAGATTATAAAGATTGAAAGATTGAAGAATTAAGGAACTAAATATAACCCAAAGGTTACTAGCAAGAAAAACTCCTATATATTATAGTGTATGATAAAACCGACAACCATATTACTAACGGGTGCTGCGTCAGGGATGGTAGCGGCATCCTGATAGCTAGCTAAAGAAAATCTTCTATTTTTAAGAAAGCTTGCTTAGCCAGCCGGGCAGATATAGCGGACAGCCCGACCGAAACTTGCGCAGGGGACGCCATAAAAATCAACAAAACTCAATAAAACTCAATAAAAGAACAGACACTCTAAATAATCTCCTCAAAACAAAATCAAAAGAACTTATATTTTTACCCCTATATATATTGTATGTCTTTTTTTAAACTTATATATTTGCGTTCTTAAATAAATAATAATGATTAAGATTACTTTACCAGATGGTTCGGTTAGAGAGTACGCAAGTGGCGTGACTCCTATGGACGTGGCTAAATCGATTAGTGAAGGTTTGGCACGCAATGTTATTTCGGCAAGCTTTAACGGAACGACCGTTGAAACCGTTACCGAATTGACTACCGACGGTAACTTAACCTTATTTACTTGGGACAATCTAGAAGGAAAAAAAGCTTTTTGGCATTCGACTTCACACGTTATGGCTCAAGCTTTAGAGGAGCTTTATCCTGGAATCAAATTAACTATTGGTCCCGCTATTGAAAAAGGGTTTTATTATGATGTTGATTTTGGCGATCGTAAAATCACTGATGCTGATTTCAAAAAGATTGAAGACCGTGTATTAGAAATATCGAAAGAGAAACACGAATTCAAAATGCGTAGTGTAACTAAAGCAGAGGCTTTAGCACTATACAAAGATAATGAGTTCAAGACTGAATTGATTGAAAACCTTGAAGATGGTACTATCACTTTTTGTGATCATGCTACTTTTACTGATTTATGTCGTGGTGGCCACATTCCTAACACAGGTATCATTAAAGCCATGAAAATATTATCGGTAGCTGGTGCTTACTGGAGAGGTGACGAAAAAAACAAGCAATTGACTCGTGTGTACGGAATTTCATTCCCTAAACAAAAAGACTTAACCGATTATTTAACTTTATTAGAAGAAGCTAAACGTCGTGACCACAGAAAACTAGGAAAAGAATTAGAATTATTCCATTTTTCACAACGTGTGGGTCAGGGCTTACCTTTATGGCTACCAAAAG
The DNA here is from genome assembly GCF_019565455.1 of Flavobacterium oreochromis. NCBI lineage: Bacteria > Pseudomonadati > Bacteroidota > Flavobacteriia > Flavobacteriales > Flavobacteriaceae > Flavobacterium > Flavobacterium oreochromis. The sequence continues at coordinate 2,432,766 of NZ_CP067377.1, read as the reverse complement.
GAGCGGCTTTACGCGACCGCTTAGAACAGTTTTTGAAAAAAGCACAGAAGAAAGCAGGTTACGAACAAGTAGTTTCTCCACATATTGGTCAAAAAGAATTATATGTAACTTCTGGACACTATGCTAAATACGGCGCAGATAGTTTTCAACCGATAAACACTCCAGCGGAAGGTGAAGAGTTTTTATTAAAACCGATGAACTGTCCACACCACTGCGAGATTTACAATGCAAAGCCTTGGTCTTACAAAGATTTACCCAAGCGTTATGCAGAGTTCGGAACAGTATATCGTTATGAACAATCAGGTGAATTACATGGTTTGACACGTGTTAGAGGATTTACTCAGGATGATGCACACTTATTCTGTACACCCGATCAATTAGATCAAGAGTTCAAAAACGTTATTGATTTAGTTTTATATGTATTTGGTTCGTTAGGATTTGAAAATTTTACTGCTCAAATTTCATTAAGAGATCCAGAAAAACCAGAAAAATACATTGGTACTGACGAAAACTGGGAAAAAGCAGAAAGTGCTATTATCAATGCGGCAAAAGAAAAAGGCTTAAATACAGTTGTAGAGTACGGCGAGGCAGCTTTTTACGGACCAAAACTTGACTTTATGGTTAAGGACGCTTTAGGAAGAAGCTGGCAATTAGGAACTATTCAGGTAGATTACAACTTACCTGAGCGTTTTGATTTGACCTATAAAGGCTCTGACAATGAATTACATAGACCTGTAATGATACACCGAGCTCCATTTGGATCTATGGAACGTTTTATAGCAATTTTATTAGAACATACTGGAGGAAATTTCCCTCTTTGGTTAATGCCTGAACAGGCTATAATCCTATCTTTGAGTGAAAAATATGAAAATTATGCGAAAAAAGTTTCAGATTTGCTAGAAAATCACGAAATTCGCGCCCTAATTGACAACCGAAACGAGACTATTGGTAAAAAAATTCGTGAAGCGGAGGTTAAGAAGTTCCCATTCATGTTGATAGTAGGAGAAGAAGAGGAAAAAAATGGAACTGTTTCTGTACGTCGTCATGGTCAAGAAGGAAAAGGAAATATAACCTTAAAAATAGAAGATTTTGCTTCTTTAGTAAATGAAGAGGTAAGTAAATCTTTAAAAACATTTGAAGTTTAACTAAAAAATTAAAAGTTATCGCAATCAGGAACAACAGAGGTAATCAACCTCGCGTAGAAAAAAAGGATGAACACAGAATTAATCAATATATTCGTGTTCCAGAGATTCGTTTAGTAGGAGACAATGTAGAGCCAAGAGTAGTAAAAACTTCTGAAGCTTTGCGTCTAGCGGATGAATTAGAACTTGATTTGGTTGAAATTTCTCCAAATGCAGAGCCTCCTGTTTGTAAAATAATGGACTATAAAAAGTTCTTATACGAACAGAAGAGACGTGAAAAAGAATTAAAAGCTAAATCGACTCAGATCATTCTAAAAGAAATTCGTTTTGGTCCTCAAACCGACGAGCATGACTATGAGTTTAAAAAGAAAAATGCAGAAAAGTTTCTAAAAGACGGAGCAAAATTAAAAGCTTTTGTATTTTTCAAAGGTCGTTCGATTATTTACAAAGAGCAAGGTCAAATTTTATTATTAAGATTAGCTCAAGATCTTGAAGAAGTAGGTAAAGTTGAAGCTATGCCTGTTTTAGAAGGTAAACGTATGATTATGTTTATTACTCCTAAGAAAAAGAAATAATAATTTAGTTGGAACACCAACAAATTACAAAAAGTAGAGATTAGCTTCGCTCCGTTCGGCCTCACCTTGGGTGCTTAGCAAGCTCGTAATGACAAAAAGTAAGTTAAATTAAATAAATTTGGGAAATTATGCCTAAAATGAAAACTAAATCTAGTGCTAAGAAACGTTTTAAAGTTACTGGCTCTGGAAAAATTAAAAGAAAACACGCTTTTAAAAGTCACATTTTGACTAAAAAGTCTAAAAAACGTAAATTAGCGTTAACTCACTCTGCATTGGTTCATCAATCAGACGTGAAGAGTGTTAAAGAACAATTAAGAATTATCTAATTAAAACAATTAGTGATGAAATAATTAGTAATTAGTCTGAAAACTATTTACGAATTATTGTTAACTATTTGTTTTTGTAATTCAGGTTAAAACCATTTAATAACCCTGGGGTGGGCAAAAGAGCTCTAATGTTCTATCAGAAGTGCTAAAATTAAGAAGCCGCCTTACTTCAAAAAAAGTAAAATTATGCCTAGATCAGTAAATTCAGTTGCTAAGAGAGCAAGAAGAAAAAAGATAATGAAGCAAGCCAAAGGTTTCTTTGGCAGAAGAAAAAACGTTTGGACAGTTGCTAAGAATGCGGTTGAAAAAGCAATGCTATATGCTTACCGCGATAGAAAGCAAAAGAAAAGAAATTTCCGTTCTTTATGGATTATGCGTATCAATGCTGGTGCTCGTTTAGAAGGAATGTCTTATTCTCAATTCATGGGTAAATTAAAAGCTAATAATATTGAGTTAAATCGTAAAGTTTTAGCTGATTTAGCAATGAATCACCCAGAAGCTTTCAAAGCTATTCTTAACAAAGTAAAATAATAACGTTTAACAATAATATTTAACTTACTTAAAAAAATCCCAATCAAATTGATTGGGATTTTTATTTATAAATTTTCTTCTTTTTACAATAATGAAAACAACTAATACAGATAAAGGTTTACATCCGAGAAATAAACACAATCAAAGTTATAATTTTGAATTACTAGCCAATTGTCTTCCTGAATTAAAAAAATATTTATACAGAAATAAATTTGGTAATGAAAGTATTGATTTTTCTAATCCTGATGCTGTTAGAAATTTAAATAAAGCTATGTTAAAGTATTATTATGAAATTAATTTTTACGAACTACCTAAAACTAACTTATGTCCACCTATACCAGGCAGGGCCGATTATATACATTATATTGCTGACTTACTAGCTAAAGGGATTAATGGTACTCTACCAACAGGAAATGGGATTAAAATATTAGACATTGGTACAGGAGCTAACTGTATCTACCCTATTTTAGGACATAAAATATATGGCTGGACTTTTGTAGGCACTGAAACTGATAAACCTGCAAAATTAAATGCTGAGAAAATAATAGAAGAAAATGAATTAAATAAAGCAATTAGTTTACGTTTTCAGGAAAATAAAAGAAACATTTTAAAAAATAGCATTTTACCTGGTGAAAAATTTGATTGTACTATTTGTAATCCTCCTTTTCATAACTCAAGAGAGGAAGCTAGTAAAGGTACAATTCGAAAATTACAAAATTTAGGTCAAAATGTAAAAGGTAAACCTGTTCTAAATTTTGGTGGTCAGAATAATGAGCTTTGGTATGAAGGTGGTGAAAAATCTTTTATCACTAATATGATATATGAAAGTGTTCATTTCAAGTCACAAGTAAAGTGGTTTAGTTCTTTAGTATCTAAAAAGAAAATTTAAAAATTTTTGAAAATATTTTAAAAAAATTAAATGCTACTTTTGAAATCATTCCTATGAAACAAGGAAACAAAACTACTAGAATTTTAGCATGGCGCTTTTTATAATAGAGATATAATATCCTTGTTTTGTATTATTAAAATCATTAGATACTAAAGATTTTAGATTAAGTTTTTTGATGCTTTTTTTTAGCAGCTGGAAAAAGTATATTATTTAAAATTAATCGAAAACCTGGTGAATTAGGATGTAAATTTAAATCGGTTGGTTCGTCTCCTACTCTATGTTGATAATCTTCTGGGTCATGACCTCCATAAAAAGTAAAAAATCCTTTTCCTCTTTGTGCGTGTATATAACGGGCTTCTCCATTTATTTGACATTCACCCATTACTAGTACATTTGATTTAATTAATTCTTTATCAAATGCTGTGGTTTGTCCCATAAATCCTTTTACTAATGCTGTATGATTTTGACAAAGCATACTAGGAATGACATCCCATTTTGCTGAGTATTCAGATAAGGTAAAATAATCTTTGTCAAAAGGGACTGTTGCTTGGTGTTTTTCGGTTGTATCAATATTTGAAAACTCGTACTTTTCAGGTCTTCTTTCGAGAAGAAAGTCTTTAAATGCAAATGTTTTTGAATAATCAATTTTATTTTGATAATTTGATTCAGTTGGATCTCCATCAAACATTGTTTCACAAATATCAATTCCTTCTGCAGAAAGTGCTATATCAAAACTATCAGTTGCAGAACACATTGCAAACATAAAGCCTCCTCCAATAACGAAATCACGAATTTTTTTAGCAACGGCTAATTTTTCGTTTGATACTTTTTCAAAACCAAGTTTGGTTGCTAAATTTTCAGAATCTTTTTTTTGCTCGATATACCAAGGCATATTTTTATATGAGCCATAAAATTTTCCATATTGTCCTGTGAAGTCTTCGTGATGTAGATGAAGCCAATCATAAAGTAGTAATTGATCACTTAATACTTCTTGATCATAAACTACTTTAAAAGGAATTTCTGCATACGTTAATACCATAGTTACCGCATCATCCCAAGGCTGCTTTCCTGGAGGTGAATATACCGCAATTTTAGGTGCTTTTTCTAGTGTTACTGCTTCCATATTTTGAGATGGTGAAGCAATATCTGTTAAGATTTGTTGTGTTTCATTATCTGAAATAATTTCAAAACTGACTCCTCTTATTTGACATTCTTTTCTAATTTCTTGCATATCTGGAAGTAAAAAAGAACCTCCTCTATAATTAAGGAGCCAACTTCCTTTGTAACCTTTATCTAATACCCAGTAAGCTAAACCATAAGCTTTTAAGTGATTTTTTTGAGTTGTTTCATCCATAGGAAGCAAAATAGAATTTGCTCTTACGGAAATATTAAAAATTACAATTATAAATAACAAAAAACCTTTCATTGAACTTAGTTATATCTATTATTACCAAATATACTAATAAAATAGCATCTTTTAATTAAAAAGGGACATCACTATCATCATCAAAATTATTCATTGTACTACCAAATGCCTCATTAGGAGAAGGCAGATTAGGCGTAACAAATGGATTAGAGTCTTCTAAGTTCATTTTTGAAGGTAGATCATCAAAATCACTCCCAAATTCATCTAAATTATCAAACTTACCGAGATGTCCTAAGAATTTTAGACGTATATTTTCTAAACTACCATTACGGTGTTTAGCAATAATAAACTCTCCTTGACCTTGAGTTGGAGAACGTTCATCATCATCCCATTCTTCTATTTTATAATATTCAGGACGATAAATGAATGATACAATATCTGCATCCTGCTCAATTGCTCCAGATTCACGTAAATCAGACAATAATGGTCTTTTACTAGAACCACGTGTTTCTACTGCACGTGATAACTGAGATAGGGCTATAACAGGTACATCTAATTCTTTTGCTAATGCTTTTAAATTTCGGGAAATTGTTGAAATTTCTTGCTCACGATTTCCTCCTCCTCCTTTTGCATTTCCTCCTGCTGTCATTAACTGAAGGTAATCAATTACTATGATTTTAATATCATATTGTGATTTTAATCTTCGTGCTTTAGCTCTTAAATCAAAGATTGATAATGATGGTGTATCATCAATAAAAAGAGGTGCTTTTTCTAAGTCTCTAACTTTTACTGATAATTGCTCCCATTCGTGTTTTTCTAATTTACCTGTACGTAATTTTTCTGATGACAATCCTGTTTCGGAAGAGATTAAACGGGTAATTAACTGAACTGATGACATCTCTAAAGAAAATACAGCAACACCACTATTGAATTGAATTGCCATATTTCGTGCCATAGATAAGACAAATGCTGTTTTTCCCATACCGGGACGAGCTGCAATAATGATCAAATCAGAAGGCTGCCATCCTGAAGTAACTTTATCTAGTGCATGAAAACCAGTTGGTATTCCACTTAATCCTTCTTTTCCTGCAATTTGCTCAATACGTTTTTTGGCTTGAATTACTAAACTTTGTGCTGTTTCAGAACTTCTTTTAATATTACCTTGTGTTACTTCGTAAAATTTAGCTTCTGAACTATCTAATAATTCAAATACGTCTGTAGTTTCATCATAAGCTTCTTCAATAATTTCAGAGGATATTTTAATCAAACTTCTCTGTATATATTTTTGAAGAATAATACGTGAGTGAAATTCGATATGTGCTGAAGATGATATTTTTTGAGTAAGTTGAATTAAATAATAATCTCCTCCTGCCACTTCTAACTTACCCATTTTTTTTAGCTGAGCGGAAACGGTTAATAAGTCAATTGGTTGCGAATCGTTAAAAAGTGTAACGATAGCATCAAAAATGTATTTATGAGCATCTTTATAAAATGCGTCTGGCTGTAGGATGTCAATAACTTCATCAACTCCTTTTTATCAATCATCATGGCTCCTAAAACAGCTTCTTCCAAATCAATTGCTTGTGGTGGCAACTTTCCTTTTTCAAGGTTTATTATAGCCGTTTTATCTACTTTAACTGGGTTGACATTTTTAAAATTTTCCATAGTGCGAAGTTAGTTTGAAATCTCGTAAAAGAGAAGAAAAAACAATCCCTAAAGTGTTGAAAACTAATGTTAACAACTATTTCATTTTGTTAATAACACAAAAAAATCCGAAACCATGGGCCTCGGATTTTAAATCTATTACAATCTAATATTATTCTTGATAATGCCCCATTTTACTATACTTATCCATTCGTTGAGCAACTAGCTCTTCTGTTGATAGGTCTTTTAATTCTCCAAATGCTTTTAATACGTATTCTTTTACATTTTTAAAAGCAGTAGGTTTATCACGATGTGCTCCACCAAGTGGTTCTGGAATAATTTCATCAATTAATCCGTGTTCTTTCATATCTTTAGCGGTTAACTTAAGTGCTTCTGCTGCTTTTTCTTTATGTTCCCAACTTCTCCATAAAATAGAAGAACAGGATTCAGGTGAAATTACAGAATACCAAGTATTTTCCATCATATATACTTTGTTACCAACTCCTATACCTAATGCTCCTCCTGAAGCTCCTTCACCAATGATTACTGTAATAATTGGTACTTTTAGACGAATCATTTCTAAAATATTTCGAGCAATAGCTTCTCCTTGTCCTCTTTCTTCTGCTTCTAAACCTGGATAAGCACCTGGAGTATCAACTAATGTTAAAACTGGAATATTAAATTTTTCAGCCATACGCATTAAACGCAATGCTTTTCGGTAACCTTCTGGATTTGCCATACCAAAATTACGCAATTGACGCATTTTTGTATTAATTCCTTTTTGCTGACCGATAATCATAAAAGACTGACCATTTATTTTACCTAATCCTCCCACCATGGCTTTATCATCTTTTACTCCACGATCTCCAAATAATTCTAGGAATACACCTCCTGTCAAATTTTCAATGTGTTCTAAAGTATAAGGACGGTTAGGATGACGAGACATTTGAACACGTTGCCATGCTGTTAAATTTTCATATAAATTTTTTTTTGTCTCTTCTAACTTTTGTGCTAATTGCTCACATGTAGCTGATACATCTACTTTTGTATCTTCTCCTATAAGCTGGCATTTTTCAATTTGCTCTTCAAGCTCTTTAATAGGCAATTCAAAATCTAAATATTCCATAAGATTTTATATTTCTAGTTGAGTGAACAAAGATAAAATTTTAGATGGAGTTTTAAAGAAATATTTAACCTAAAGTAGTCCTCTTTAAAACAACTATTTAAAAAACAACTATTTATCTTTTTATTTTACTCTTATTTTTCAAAATTCCATTCAATATTACAGTTGTTAGTATAATAAAAGCTCCTAAATAAAACTGACTATTCATCTTTTCTTTATCTCCAAAAACCCATAAGGCTAAAATTATACCATATATAGGTTCTAAATTAATAGTAAGCATCACGGTGTAAGGACTTAAATATTTCATAACTTGAACGGAAGCGATAAATGCGTAAGCCGTACATACTGAGCTCAGAATAGCCATCCATAATAAATCATTCATTGATATTTTAAAAAACGAATAATTAAAACTTCCACTACATAATAAGAAAACTGAAAAAAATAGAACTCCTCCTAACAACTCATAAAAAGAAATAATAGTAGAAGAATCATTTTTCGCTAATTTTCCATTAATAATGGAAAAAGAAGCGGATAAAAAAGCAGAAGTTAATGCTAATAATATTCCTTGAAGGTATATCATTTCTACTTTAAAAATGAAATACAATCCAATAATAACCATTAACCCTAAAACTACTTCATATAAAATTATTTTACGCTTAAAAAATATGGGTTCTAATATTGAAGTAAAAAAAGCACCTGTTGACAAGCAGGCTAGTGTTATGGATATATTAGCAACTTTAATAGCTTCAAAAAAGGTATACCAATGCAGTGCAATGACCAATCCTGCTAGAAGATATCGAATGAATGATTGAAAACTAATTTTCAAACTAATCTTTGCGAAGAATACATATATTAGAATAAAGATAGATGCTATACTCATTCTAAACCAAACTAATGGTAATGCTTCTAATGTTATTAAAGCTCCTAAAATTGCTGTAAACCCCCAAACAAAAACAATGAAATGGAGATGTAAATAACTGGTAAATGTTTTATCTTTTAGCATTCTTTAATAAATAATAAGCTAAAACCCCAAATACCACATTTGGCAACCAAACTGCTATAAATGCTGGAAAAGAAGATTTTTCTGCCATTGTTCCGAATATTTTATCCAAGAAAATATAGGAAAAGGCCACAGCTATTCCTATTGCTAAGTTGACTCCCATTCCTCCACGACGTTTCATAGAAGAAACAGCCACTGCAATTATAGTTAATACAAAAGCAGAAACAGGCACGCTATACTTTTTATACTTAACAACTAAATAAGCATTTATATTAGAGGATCCTCTTTGCTTTTCTTTTTCTATAAACTCATCTAATTCGTTAGGCATTAAAGTCTCAGCGATGTATACAACTGGTGTTAAATCTTCAATTTCAAAATTAAATTTACAGTCCTTACTTATATCTGACTCTATTTTATCACCTAGCTCACCAACTATTCTTTTGGTATAATTAGATAAAGTATAATCTTTGGTTTTAGGGTTATAGGTAATTGAGGTTGCTGTAATTTTCTCAACTAATTTATCCTTATCAAATCGTTCATATACAAATGTATAGGCCGTTTTACCTTCTACATTTAAATTAGAAGCGTATACATATTCATTTTTACTAATCTGTCTAAAAACATCACTCGTTTGACGCATTTCTTCTCTTCCCCCTCCTATAAGATACATATAACGAAAGCTTCTAAAGCCTTCACTAGATTTTGGTACTAAGAAGAATCCCATAATTAAAGCAAATAGACAAACTATGGTTGCTCCTATTAAATAGGGACGTAAAAATCGTTGAAATGATATCCCTGAACTCAAAATAGCTACAATTTCTGTATTATTTGCTAATTTTGAAGTAAACCAAATAATGGATAAAAATAAAAATATTGGAAAAAGTAAGTTTGCAAAATAAATGATAAAATCTAAATAATAAACTGCAACTTTAGCAAAGGGTACTTTATTTTCTAATATTTTATTAATTTTTTCAGATATATCAATCGTAATACCTATTGGAATGAATAACAAAAGCATAGCTGAAAAGGTAGCTAAGTATCTTTTCAATATATAACGATCAATTAATGATAGTTTTGATAATAGATTTGAGAACATTATAATCTTTGCGCCATTTGTTTAACCATTTTTTCTTTCCATTCACGGAAATCGCCCGCTAAAATATGTCTTCTTGCTTCTCGAACTAGCCACATATAGAAACCTAAATTATGAATGGTTGCAATTTGTTTTCCAAGATATTCATCAGCAGCAAATAAATGTCTTAAATAGGCTTTAGTATATTCTGTATCAACAAATGTATGTCCCATTTCATCAATTGGTGAGAAATCATCTGCCCATTTTCTATTTTTTATATTAATGACTCCATTAGCAGTAAACAACATACCGTTTCTAGCATTACGAGTAGGCATTACACAGTCAAACATGTCAATCCCTAAAGCTATATTTTCTAGAATATTAATAGGAGTTCCTACTCCCATCAAATATCTTGGTTTTTCTTTGGGTAAAATAGCAGTAACCACTTCAGTCATTGCATACATTTCTTCTGCTGGTTCTCCTACTGACAACCCGCCTATAGCATTTCCTTCCGCTCCTACATTTGCAATGTATTCTGCTGACTGGGCTCTTAAATCTTTATATGTACTTCCTTGAACAATTGGAAATAAAGTTTGCTCATAACCATACATAGTTGGCACTTTCTTCAAGTGCTCTACACATCTATCTAACCAACGATGTGTCATGTGCATACTACGTTTAGCATAACGGTAATCACAAGGATAAGGGGTACATTCATCAAATGCCATGATAATATCAGCTCCTATAGAACGCTGAATTTCCATAACACTTTCTGGTGAAAAGAAATGATAAGATCCATCTATATGTGATTTAAACTTGACCCCTTCTTCTTTTATCTTTCGATTAGAAGAAAGCGAATACACTTGATAACCTCCTGAATCAGTAAGAATATTACGATCCCAATTCATAAACTTATGTAATCCTCCTGCTTGTTCTAAAATTTTTGTTTGTGGACGTAAATATAAATGATATGTATTACCAAGAATAATATCTGGATTAATATCATTCTTTAATTCACGTTGATGTACTCCTTTTACAGAAGCAACAGTCCCTACAGGCATAAAAATAGGCGTTTCAATAACTCCATGATCAGTAATTACTTTACCTGCTCTTGCTTGTGTTTGTGGATCTGTATGTAATAATTCGAACTTCATAATAACTTTTCTTCCAAAATTTTAAAGCGCAAAGATAACCTATTGGATTTAGATTTTAAATTAGGAATTTTAGATTTTTAAAATCTTTAACTAAAAAAGTATTGATGCAAGATTTGTCTTTCGTAAAAATATGAAGTAATTTTGACACCGATTCACAAAAACCTATTAAAAAATGTCTGACATTCAACAACTAAATGATTTTACAACACAAGTAAGAAGAGACATTCTTCGCATGGTACATGCTGTAAGTTCAGGACATCCTGGTGGATCATTAGGATGCGCTGAATTTTTAACTGTATTATACCAAAATCTAATGAACCGCAAATCTGGATTTGACATGGACGGAATTGGGGAAGATTTATTTTTCTTGTCTAATGGGCATATTTCCCCTGTTTTTTACAGTGTATTAGCTAGAAGTGGTTACTTTCCTATTTCTGAATTAGCTACTTTTAGAAAATTAAATTCACGTTTACAAGGACACCCTACAACTCACGAAGGTTTACCTGGGGTACGTATGGCATCAGGTTCATTAGGACAAGGGTTATCAGTAGCTATAGGTGCTGCTCAAGCTAAAAAGTTGAATAAAGACAACCATCTTGTTTATTTGTTATGCGGTGATGGTGAATTACAAGAAGGACAAAACTGGGAGGCTATTATGTATGCTTCTGCTAAAAAAGTAGACAATTTAATAGCTACAGTTGATTACAATGGTCAACAAATTGATGGATCTACAGATGATGTTCTTTCATTAGGTAACTTAAAAGCTAAATTTGAAGCTTTCGACTGGGAGGTTATTGAAATAAAAGAAGGAAATAATATTGATGCCATATTAACAGGAATGAACGAAGCCAAAAAGCGTACTGGAAATGGCAAACCGATTTGCGTATTATTACATACTATAATGGGTAATGGTGTCGATTTCATGATGCACACTCATGCTTGGCATGGTAAAGCTCCTAACGATGAACAATTAGCTAATGGATTGGCTCAAAACGCAGAAACTTTAGGAGATTATTAAAATACAATAAACTAAATCAGCATACAAACTCAAGTATACTGATAAAAGTATATTACCTATAGCTATTAAAAAAATGAAAAAATATACAAATCAAGGAAGTAAAGATACACGCTCTGGTTTTGGAGCAGGTATGACTGAATTAGGTCAAAAAAACGAAAACGTAGTAGCGCTTTGCGCAGATTTGATAGGCTCATTAAAATTTGACGATTTCAAAAAAATCATCCTGAGCGTTTCTTTCAAATTGGTATTGCAGAAGCTAATATGATTGGAATTGCAGCTGGTTTAACAATTGGAGGGAAAATTCCATTTACAGGTACATTCGCTAATTTCTCTACAGGTCGTGTTTATGATCAAATTCGTCAATCCGTTGCTTATTCTGATAAAAATGTAAAAATTTGTGCATCGCACGCTGGTTTAACACTAGGTGAAGACGGAGCTACTCACCAAATACTTGAAGACATTGGCTTAATGAAAATGTTACCCGGTATGACCGTAATTAACACTTGTGACTATAACCAAACAAAAGCTGCTACTATTGCACTAGCGGATCATCATGGTCCTGCATACTTACGCTTTGGTCGTCCTGTAGTTCCTAACTTCACATCTACTGACGAACCTTTTGTAATCGGAAAAGCGTTGCATCTTAATGAAGGAACAGATGTAACAATTTTAGCCACGGGTCATTTAGTATGGGAAGCTTTACAAGCTGCCGAAACACTTGAAGCAAAAGGTATTTCTGCTGAAGTTATTAACATCCACACTATAAAACCGTTAGACGAAGAAGCTATTTTAAAATCAGTATCAAAAACAGGTTGTGTAGTAACAGCAGAAGAACATAATATCTTAGGTGGATTAGGAGAAAGTGTAGCCAGAGTCTTAGCATTAAATACTCCCGCTCCACAAGAATTTGTAGCAGTTAAAGATTCTTTTGGAGAATCAGGAACACCTGAACAATTAATGGATAAATATAAATTAAATGCTCCTTCTATTGTAGAAGCTGTTGAAAAAGTAATAAATAGAAAATAGTTCTGTTTTTAAAAAAACACAAAAGGCTACCTAATAATTATTTTAAGGTAGCTTTTTTTTAAAACAATTCCATCCCAATAATCTTTTTATTCACAATACAATTAATAAAAATTAAAAAGTTTTTTATACTATCTCCTATTTAAGAGAATACAATATTCTTCTTTAATAATTACAGCCTCTCTTATAAAATGGTCATTATATTTTTAAAGATATAATCCATCATACTCCTATATTAAGTAGCTAAAAGAGGCTAAAAACTTCTTTAAAAACCAAATAAAGTTTAACAAAATATATGGTAAAACCGTAATATTTTTTAATAAGAGTACTTTACATTTGTAATACGTTCTTAATCAAGTAAACAAACTAAATTTTTAAACGTTTTTTTTGATAAAGTAAACTTACGATCCGCATTTTGGTATTTTTTCAATAATTTTATAAACGAAAATTATTGGTTATACTAGTACCAAAACTTTATCTTTATTTTGTTTTTGGGAGATATACAATTATCGTTTAAAAATTTAAAGAAATAGCCATACAAATTGTATGGCTTTTTTTTCTTGAAATCAGCTATTCAAAACAACAATAAAAACATTTAACAAAATGTACGGAAAACCCGTAATACCATTAAATAATTGTTGCCTAAATTTGCGCAGCATTGCTTAGTCAAATAAACATTTTTTTATTTTTAAATGATCTAGGCGAGTAAAGATTTACTAAAAAATATTTCGTATTATTTAATTGAGTAGTTTTCTTCTTAACACTTCTTATTTTTAGTAAAACAATACGCTTTATCTCGTTATTTGTTTTTGGAGAATTACATTGATCGTTTAAAATTATCAAGAAAAGTCATACTGTTCAGAGTATGACTTTTTTTATTTATTGTTGCTCCATTTTTTAATTTAATCCGTATTAATTCATATTTTTGCGATGATTTTTTAATCCAATAATAAGATGGTAAAAGACTTATTCGAAAGAATTCAAAACAATAAAGGTCCATTAGGAAAATGGGCATCGCAAGCTGAAGGTTACTATGTATTTCCTAAACTTGAAGGCGAACTAGGCCCTCGCATGAAGTTTCATGGTAAAGAAATTTTAAATTGGTCTATCAATGATTATTTAGGTTTAGCTAATCATCCTGAAATTAGAAAAATTGATGCTGAAGCTTCTCAACAATATGGAGCTGCCTATCCAATGGGAGCTCGTATGATGAGTGGACATACAACCTTACACGAACAACTACAAGACGAACTAGCATCGTTTGTAGATAAAGAAGCTGCTTATTTATTGAACTTTGGATACCAAGGTATGGTTTCTACTATTGATGCTTTAGTAACTAAAAATGATGTTATTGTATACGATGTAGATTCACATGGCTGTATCATTGACGGTGTTCGCTTACACATGGGTAAACGCTTTACTTATAAACACAACGATGTAGAAAGCCTTGAAAAAAATCTACAACGAGCGACTAAAATGGCAAACGAATTAGGAGGAGGTATTTTAGTAATTACCGAAGGTGTCTTTGGAATGCGCGGACAACAAGGCAAACTAAAAGAAATTGTTGCTCTAAAAGAAAAATACAATTTCCGTTTGTTAGTAGACGATGCACATGGTTTTGGTACTTTAGGAAAAACAGGTGCTGGAGCTGGCGAAGAGCAAGGTTGTCAAGACGGTATAGATATATATTTTTCTACTTTTGCTAAATCAATGGCTAGTATAGGTGCTTTTGTAGCAGGAGACAAAGATATTATTGACTATTTAAAATACAACTTACGTTCGCAAATGTTTGCCAAGTCTCTACCTATGATATTTACCGTAGGAGCTTTAAAACGTTTAGAAATGCTACGCACAATGCCTGAGTTGAAAAATAAACTTTGGGAAAACGTAAATTATCTACAAAATGGTTTAAAATCAAGAGGATTTAACATTGGCGACACTAACACTTGTGTTACCCCAGTATACTTAGAAGGTTCTATACCAGAAGCTATGGTAATGGTTAATGACTTACGAGAAAACTACAACATCTTTTTATCTATCGTAGTATACCCTGTTATTCCTAAAGGAATTATACTATTACGCATGATCCCTACTGCATCTCACACTATTGCAGATATAGACGAAACATTAGCTGCTTTTGAAGCAATTCGCGAAAAATTAAGCAATGGTACTTACAAAACTTTAGCTGAAGCTAATGTTGAAAATGTATCTTAAAACTTCAATAGTCTTATTGTATATAAAAATTACATAAAATACCCATTATAAAAGTAATGGGTATCTTTTTAAAAATAAATAGCTTTTTTAAAAAAATCCTAAATCTAAAAAACTATATTCTTCAAAATTAACAAACTAATAATTTCAAACCCTGTAATATAAAAAAAGGGCTAATTTAAAAAATCAACCCTTCTAAAATAAAATTACTTTAAATTTAATTAAATATCATCGAAATCAATATCCGTAAAAGAACTTCTTAAACTTTCTCCTTCTCTTTGATATTCCTTTTTAAAATCTTTTTGATGACGTTCAGAAATTACTTCTTCGCCTTTTTGATCTAAAACATAAGATGTCATTTCATCTAAAATGTCTTTAAATGCAGCAAAATCTTCTTTATATAAATAGATTTTATGCTTTTTAAAATGAAAAGACCCATCATCCTCCGTGAATTTTTTACTTTCCGTAATTGTGATGTAGTAGTCATCTGCCTTTGTGGAACGCACATCAAAGAAATAAGTTCTTCGTCCTGCACGTAATACTTTAGAAAAAATTTCTTCTTTTTCTAACATTTCGTTTTCGTTCATTCTCATTCTATCAAAATTATTTTGTGTTGTGATGCCCAAATTTGTAAAAAAAAATATTTACAGCCAAATATTTATTCAAAATCTTTTTCAGTTAATTGTTTTAAATATAACTTTTTATAATATCCTTCTTGATTTACTAACTGATTATGAGTTCCTTGCTGAATAATTCTCCCTTCTTGTAAAACTATTATTTTATCTGCACTTTTAGCTGATGAAATACGATGAGTCACCATGACAACCATTTGATTACCAGAATACTTCTCTAAATTACTTAAAATCTGTTCTTCTGTTTCTGTATCTACAGCTGACAAACTATCATCTAACAATAATACATTATCATCTTTTATTAAAGCACGAGCTATAGACACACGTTGTTTTTGTCCTCCTGAAAGACTAATCCCTCTTTCGCCTAACAAGGTTTGATATCCTTCTTTAAATCCTTCTATATTGTCATGAATAACAGCTTTTTTTGCTACTTTTATTACATCTTCCAAAGTTGCATTTTCTTTACCAAAACAAATATTATTAAAAATTGTATCTGAAAACAAAAAAGCTTCTTGAGGTACCATGCTTATAGATTTCCTTAATTTCTGCAATTGAATTTCTTTTACATCTACTCCATTTATAAAAACAGTTCCTTCCAATACATCATATAATCTAGGAATAAGTGATAAAAGACTTGTTTTACCAGAACCTGTAGAACCTATTATTACTACTCTTTCACCTTTTTTTATATTAAAGGATATATCTCTCAATACTAATTCTTTATTATCAGGGTAATAAAAATTTACATTTTTAAATTCTATAGTATTAATTGAATCAAAAGGTTTAGACTCCTCTAATTCATCTTTTATTTCTGGCACAATTTTTAAAAACTCATTAATTCTTTTCTGAGAAGCTTCTGCCTCTTGCACTAAAGAGGAAACCCAACCTATAGAAGTTACTGGCCAAATTAACATGTTAATATAAAGTATAAACTTAGCTATAACACCAAGATTTAACAAAGAACCTTGTATATACATATAACCCCCAACGGAAATTACTAATAAATTACTTAAACCTATTAATAACAACATTAAAGGAGCAAAAAAAGCTTGTGTTTTAGCCAAATCAATACTTTTTTTATAGTTAAGTTTTGAGAGTTCATTAAGTTCTAATTCTTTAAAAAACTGAATATGATAAGATTTAACAACTCTAATTCCTGAAAAATACTCTTGCACAAAACTGGTAAGTTTAGATAAATTTTGTTGAAAATCAGTACTTTTTCTATTAATTTCTGAACTTATTTTAAAAATAGCGTAAGCTAATAATGGCAATGGTAATAATACGACTATTGTTAGTATTTTTGATATTTTTATCATATAAAAAATAATAATGGCAAATCTAATTATTGTATTAATTGTATACATAACCGCTGGTCCAACATACATTCTTACCCGTGCTATATCTTCTGTAATACGATTCATCAAATCACCTGTTCTATTTTCTACATAAAAACTTTGACTAAGAATTTCATATTTTTTAAATACCTCATTTTTTATATCATATTCTACATGACGTGACATGACAATTAAAGTTTGACGCATTAAAAAAGTCAAAAAACCAGCAAATAAAGTAGCTCCTAAAATGAGAATGATATAATTTTTAAGATTATATCTTATTTCAGTTGAACTAGATTTATTATACCTAAAATATTGCTCTATTTCAGTAATAGAATCCCCTATTAACTCAGGAGTATACAAGGAAAAAAACTGAGCAATTATTGTTATTAAAATTCCTCCAAAAAAATGGTATTTATACTTTAAAAAATAAAGATTAATATATCTAAGCTCTTTCATTTTTTCAAAATAAAAACGTTTTAAATAAAAATACTTCAATAAAACTTTAATATTCAAACAGTAATTTAGCGAAAATAAAATTTTATTTTTTATAATTAGAACTAAATATTTTAGCTTATAATTGCAAAAAATTAATAGAAAAGCGTAATTTTGCAACGGTTTAAAAAAAACAAACCATACTATTTTAAAAACATTCATTATGATTACTGAATCTGTAAAAGCAAGTGAATTACATAAAGTTGACCCTGTATTTGGTCAAGTTTCATTTGATAATCACGAACAAATTGTTTTTTGCCACGACAAAGATACTGGTTTAAAAGCAATAATTGGTATCCATAACACGGTTTTAGGCCCTGCATTAGGAGGAACTAGAATGTGGAAATACACAAACGAGTGGGAAGCATTAAATGATGTACTGCGTTTGTCTCGAGGAATGACTTTTAAATCTGCTATCTCTGGTTTAAATTTAGGAGGTGGTAAAGCAGTAATCATTGGTGATTCAAAAGTTGACAAGACCCCTGAAATGATTGCTAAATTTGGCCAATTCGTAAATTCATTAAGCGGACGTTATATTACGGCTGAGGATGTTGGAACTACTACTCCAGATATGGATTTAATCCGCCAACACACAGCACACGTAACAGGTATTTCTGAATCTATAGGAGGATCAGGAAATCCGTCTCCAGTTACAGCATATGGTGTATACATGGGAATGAAAGCTGCTGCTAAATACAAATTTGGTTCTGAAAATTTAGACGGGAAAAAAGTTTTAGTACAAGGTATTGGTCATGTAGGAGAAACCTTAGTTGAATATTTAACAAATGAAGGCGCAAAAGTTGTTATCTCTGATATTAACGAAGCTCGTTTAACTGAAATAGGAAACAAGTATGGTGCTAAAATTTTCCAAGGAGATGATTTATATGCTGCCGATGTAGATATTTATGCTCCTTGTGCTTTAGGCGCAACTGTAAATGATGATACTATTAATAAATTACAAGCTAAAGTAATCGCTGGTGCTGCTAACAATCAATTAGCTGATGAAGTACGCCACGGTCAAATGTTAAAAGAAAAAGGAATTTTGTACGCTCCTGACTTTTTAATCAATGCTGGTGGTATTATTAATGTATACGGAGAAATAGCAAACTATGGTAAAGAAGAAGCTATGCGTAGAACAGAAAATATTTTTAACACTACTTTAGAAATATTTGATTATGCAGATACTAACAATATTACAACTCACGAAGCTGCTTTCAAAATTGCTCAAAACCGTATTGATCTAAGAAAGAAAGAATTAGCTAAATAATTCAATGATTAAAAAAACAAAAAAGTACAACAAAAATTGTTAATTACTTCTTTTCGTTAAAATATTTTAATCTACAAAAAATATGTATTTTGCGAAGCGAAAGAAACTCTTTCGCTTCGTTAATTTTTAAAAGTTCTTACAAAGGTGTTAAATAGAAGACATATCCGACTAAAAGTGATGCAGACCATATACGCAATGCAT
The DNA here is from genome assembly GCF_019565455.1 of Flavobacterium oreochromis. Taxonomy (NCBI): domain Bacteria; kingdom Pseudomonadati; phylum Bacteroidota; class Flavobacteriia; order Flavobacteriales; family Flavobacteriaceae; genus Flavobacterium; species Flavobacterium oreochromis. The sequence goes on along the minus strand of NZ_CP067377.1, from coordinate 2,413,763 downwards.
CAAAACCATTCAGATAATATTGAAAAAGAAGAAAAATTCTTGTTTAATAGTATCGATAATATGCAAGATTTATATCTTGTAACCGTTTCTTTATTACTAGAAATAAGAAAGAAAGAGGAAGAGTTTTTAGATTTATCTAGTAAAAAATATTTAGCTACCCGAGAAGAAAAAAATCCAAATTTAAAATTTGTTAACAATAAGGTTCTTCGTCTTTTAGAAGAAAGTAATTCACTATCTATAGCATTAACAGATCGAAAAATTAACGACTGGCATATACACGAGGAATACGTAAAGATTTTCACTAATGAAATCAAACAAAGTGATTTTTATAAAAAATACATGATAAATCGCACCAACGATTTTCAAGAAGATAAAGACTTTATCATCAATTTATTTACCGAAATTTTAGCACCAAACACAAAACTTTATGAATATCTAGAAGACCATAAATTAACTTGGATAGATGATATTCCTCTAATTAATACCTTTATAGCTAAACAATTAAGAGCTATTAAAAACGAAGATGATTTATTCTTTGTTCCTAAATTATTCAATGATATCGAAGATCGTGAGTTCGTATCACAACTTTTCCGCAAAACAACCCTAAATGAAGCAGCACTTGCTAAAGAATTTGCAGAAAAAACACCAAATTGGGAGGTAGAACGTATTGCAGAAATTGATACTATTATCCTAAAAATGGCTATTTGTGAATTATTAAAATTCCCTTCAATACCAGTAAAAGTAACAATTAACGAATATTTAGAGATTGCAAAAGAGTATTCTACTCCAAAAAGTTCTATATTTATCAACGGAATTTTAGATAATTTAGTAAAAGAGTTTAATACAAACGGCAAGTTAAAAAAGACGGGCCGTGGCTTAATGTAATACAACATGAAAAAATACAGCTTCGCATTTTTTACAATCCTATCATTGATTGCTTGTAAATCTAAAGATGAATTTGAGGTTCAACAACTTGATAGTAATAATTTAGTTACGCCACAAGGTATGCTTTCTATGAAAGAAGAAAGCATGAAAAAGAAACTAAAACCAGGAGAATATCCTAAAATAGAATTTGATAGTCCTCAACATGATTTCGGAACAATCAAACAAGGTGACAAAGTAGAACATATTTTTAAATTTACTAACACCGGAAAAAATGATTTATATGTAATTGAGGTTCGCCCTTCTTGTGGATGCACTGCTCCTGAATGGACTAAAACACCTGTAAAAAAGGAGAATCAGGCGAAATTAAAATTATTTTTAATTCTAAAGGAAAATCAGGAGAGCAAACTAAATCAGTTGCCCTACTAACTAATACAGAACAAGGAAACGAAGTTTTAACATTTAAAGCTAATATAATAGTAGAAAAATAATGCTACTAAAAACACCTTAATTCAATAATACAAAAACAGTAATTTAAATAAAATGACACAATTTTTACCTTATTTATTAATGTTTGTGGTAATGTTTGTATTTCTAATATTACCTCAACAACGAAAAATAAAAAAGAAAAAGAATTTGAATCTTCATTAAAAGTTGGAGATAAAATCATTACTAAAAGTGGTATTCACGGAAAAATAGCTGAATTAGCTGAAACTACAGTAATTGTAGAAACTATGGCTGGTAAAATAAAAATGGAACGTTCTGCTATTTCATCAGATATGACAAAAGCATTGAGTAAAAAATAAAATTTTTAAAAAATGTAAATAAAAAATAGCCATCATTTCTCTAATGACGGCTATTTTTTATTTATTTTATTTCATAATAATAGCAATTCAAACACTTCTTTGAATATCATCTAATATTATTATTATTTTTAGAAATAAATACAATTCATTTTAATTAAAGGAAAGCTCGAATAAAATGAATTAAGTGAAGCAAATCCGATAGTATTAATAATATGATTCTACTATTGCCAAGTAATAAAAATATACTACATTATTTATCTGAATCTATTTTTCATATAAATATTAGACTAATTTCTAATTTATACTTAAGCTTAAGTATTTTCTCTTCATTTTTCAAATTATACCTTTCCAATATTTTTCTAAACAATACCTAATTTTATTTTTACATTTAAATGTAAAATAATGATCTAAATTCATAAAAAACTCCTCAAGTTAACATGCCCGAAAAAGTTAGAGACTATTTGGGGCATTTTTATGAGCAAAAAAGAAGTTTTAAAGCAGAATTTAAACTTGAACAAGTTTTAAAGCACACCAAGCATTATCAATCCTATTGTTCTATTTCAAGAGAGTTTGGTATTGACAAATCTGTAATTAAAAGATGGGTTAGTTTGTATAAATCTATGAGGATTTTAGGTTTAGAAATCAATAAAACCAAAACTATTTTTAGTTTAGATTTTAAGTATAAAGTTGTCAGATATATACTCTCAAACAACTCATCATTCTTTGATGTTAATTTGAAGTTTGGAGTTCCTATCTCGTCTATTTTTCAATGGCAAAAAGATTTTAGTAATTTTAAAATAAAAGGATTATATCCTAAACCCAAAGGCAGGCCAAAATCTATGAGCAATTTTAAACGAAAAAAACACAAATCTAACAAGCGCCATTAACAAGAGAAAAGAACTTCTTTTAGAAAATGAAGTATTACGCTGTGAACTTGATGTTTTAAAAAAGTTGCAAGCCTTAATTCAAACAGAAGAAAAAGCCAAAAACGCAAGTAATAATGGAATTAAGGCATAAATATGATTTAGAAGTACTTTTAAATCATACAAGTATGGCACGAAGTAGTTTTTATTACCATCAAAAACAAAATAAATTACCTCATAAATATAAAGTGATTAAAGAGTTAATAAAGTCAATTTAGAACAAGCATAAAGATCGCTATGAATATAGAAGAATAACAGCTGAACTCCAAAATCAAGGCATCATAATCAATCATAAAACAGTTATTAGGATTAAAAAGCATTATTAGACTAAAAAAGTACAAATCATACAAAGGTGAACAAGGAAAAGTTGTTGCGAATGTTTTAGAGCGAAATTTTCACGCAACAACGCCAAATCAGAAATGGGCAACCGATGTAACGGAGTCTAATATCGCTGGAAATAAACTTTATTTGTCACCAATAATTGATTTTTTTAACCAAGAAACAATCAGCTATAAACTAACTGAAAGCCCCGTGTTTAATCAAGTAGTAATGATGTTAAAAAAAGCATTTAAAAAAACACCTAATAATATCAATCTTATTCTACATTCTAATCAAGGTTGGCAGTATCAAATAAAACAGTATCAAAATTTACTCAGAGAAAAAGGAATAAAACAAAGTATGTCAAAAAAAAGGAAATTGTTTGGATAATACTATTATTGAAAACTTCTTTGGTATATTAAAATCAGAAATATTTTGCACTCAAAAATTTAAATCAATAAAACAATTAAAACAAGAAATTATAAGTATATTATCTATTACGATAACGTCAGAATTAAATCAAAATTAAACAAAATGAGCCCGATTAAATATCGAGCTCACTATTACAAAATTAATTTTTTATAATCTATCTTAATTAATTTTTTGCTTTTAACGCTTTATATTTATCTGTCATATCAAGAGCATTATACATATTTAAAAGTGTATTTTTAATATCTTTATCACTTTCAAATAATTCATATGCCTTTTCTAAATGGGGAATAGCTGATTTATATAAATTTTCTCTTTTAACTTTTAAAGCTTCATATTTTTTCATATCCGCCGCTGAAGTACCTAATTTATTCATTTGATCAACAATTTCTTTCTCTCCATCTAGTTTTAAAACACCTAAATTTAAATACGCATTTTTATATCTAGGATCAATCTGAATTGCTTTTAAATAATAACCCTCTGCATCAATTTTTGCTTGTTTATCATTTGATTGTCCTGAAATAACACCTAAGTTATAAAATAAATCCGCATTATTGGGATCTTTAGCTAAAGCTTCTTGTGCAAATTTCTTATAAGTTGCATAATCATTTGCTTTTAAAGCAACCTCCATTCCAGCTGTATACAAGCTTGTATCTCCAGGATTAGCTTGTATAGCCTCTTCCACAGCTCTTTTAGCAGCTGCTAAATCACCTTTTTGGTTTAAAATTAAAGCTATATTTTTAACTATTTCTCCTCTTTTTGATGGTACATTTTCTGTTCTAGGAGCTTCGTGAGTTCCTATTTTTACAGAAAAATCTCTATCTTTAGCTGAAGCAAAAGTTTCTTCCTGCCCATTTGATTTATTTTTAGCTAAATAATTCGTTGCTTTTCCTGAATATTTTAAATCCTTCAACATTTTATAATAAGATAAAGCTGAATCGTAGTCTTCACCATTTATAGCCGTTCCTGCCGCATAATATAACATAGTAGTGTCTTTTTTATCTAAACCGTACACTTCATATAGTTTCTGAGCACTTTCTTTAAAACGTTTTGCATTTGAATCAGCAATAGCACTATTAGTTAACAGACGTTTAACTTCTATTAAAGACGTTTCTACTTGTCCTGTGTATTTAGATTTTCCTGAACTCGCTTCAGTATTTTTTAATTCATTATAAGCTTTTGCAGCCGCTACTAAACTTTTTCCTTCTTCTATATTTTTTTTGCTAATTCTAGATTTACATTTCCGAGCACAAAATAGTATTGTGCTTTTGTTGGATTATCTAAATTAACTACCATATATTCTATCTTATCTAACGCTGCTTTAGCTTCAGTTGGATTCCCTGATTTTAATGCTTTTTCAGCCGCTTTAATATCATCTTTTTGTGCAATTGCAGTAACTGACAAAAACAAAGCAGTTACTAGTGATAAACTTTTTATTTTCATTTTGTTTTTACTTTAATATATTATTCTTGGTTTTCTAATTCTGTTTCAGAATCAGGTGTTAAATGATCATTTAATTCATTTTGTTCTAAACTCTCTTCCTCTTCCTCTCTCATTACTTTACAAACTGCTGCAATAGAATCTTTTCCTTTAATATTAATCAAGCGTACTCCTTGTGTAGCGCGCCCCATTACACGTAAGTCTGAAACTCTCATTCGAATAGTTAATCCTGACTTATTAATTATCATTAAATCATCATCATCTGTAACATTATTAATAGCAATAAGTGAACCTGTTTTTTCAGTAATATTTAAAGTTTTTACTCCTTTACCTCCACGGTTTGTAATTCTATATACATCTTCCCCATCATCATCTACTAATTTAGTACGTTTACCATAACCATTTTCAGTAACTACTAATATTTGAGAGTCGTTTACATGATCTCTATCAATAGATACCATTCCTATTACTTCATCTTTTTCGTCAGCAAGAGTTACCCCTCTTACTCCTGAAGCTGTTCTACCCATTGGTCGGGTTTTTTCTTCTTCAAAACGAACTAATTTACCAGATTTACCTGCAATTAAAACTTGGCTATTACCTGTTGTTAATTTTGCTTCTAGTAATTCATCCCCATCTTTTACTGTAATAGCGGCTACTCCATTAGTACGTGGACGGGAATACTGTTCTAAAGAGGTCTTTTTAACTTGTCCTTCTTTAGTAACCATAATTACATAATGGCTATTAATATACTCTTGATCTTTTAAATCTTGTGTACAAATAAAGGCTTTTACTTTATCATCTTGCTCTATATTGATTAAGTTTTGAATAGCTCGTCCTTTCGCTACTTTGCTTCCTTCTGGAATTTCGTATACTCTCATCCAGAAACATTTTCCTTTTTGAGTAAAGAACAACATATATTGATGGTTTGTAGCCACATACATATGTTCTAAGAAATCTTGATCACGAGTACCTGCTGATTTTTGTCCCACTCCTCCTCTATTTTGAGTTTTGTATTCTGAAAGAGGAGTACGTTTAATATAACCTGCATGTGATATGGTAATAACAACTTGCTCGTCAGCAATTAAGTCTTCAATGCTCATATCTCCACCTGAATACTCTATTGTTGAACGACGCTCGTCACCGTATTTTTCTTTAACTTCTAGTAATTCTTCTTTAATTAAATCCATACGAAGTTCTTTACTTGCTAATAATGCTTTTAATTCAGCTATTAACTTCATAATTTCTTCGTATTCTGCACGTAGCTTATCTTGTTCAAGGCCTGTTAACTGTCTTAATCGCATTTCTACAATAGCACGAGCTTGAATTTCAGAAAGACTAAATCGTTCTATTAATTTTCCACGTGCTTCTTCTCCATCTTTTGAAGAACGGATAAGAGCAATAACTTCATCAATATTATCAGATGCAATAATTAACCCTTCTAAAATATGAGCTCTTTCTTCAGCTTTTCGTAAATCAAACTGAGCACGTCGTGTTACCACATCATGACGGTGTTCAACGAAATAATGGATTAAATCTTTTAGATTTAATAATTGAGGTCTACCATTTACTAACGCAATATTATTAACGCTAAATGAGGATTGTAATTGTGTGTACTTATATAATGTATTTAAGACAACATTGGGTACAGCATCTCTTTTTAAGATATAAACAATACGCATACCGTTTCTATCAGACTCATCTCGTATAGTTGATATACCTTCTATTTTTTTATCATTTACCAAGTCAGCAGTTTTTTTAATCATTTCTGCTTTATTCACTTGATAAGGTATTTCAGTTACAACGATTGCTTCACGACCTTCGACTTCTTCAAAACCAACTTTAGCTCGGATTACTACACGACCACGCCCTGTTTTAAATGCTTCTCGCACTCCATCCATTCCATAAATAACTCCTCCTGTTGGAAAATCAGGTGCTTTGATATAAGTAGCTAATTCATCTACTTCAATATCATTATTATTTATATAAGCCAAAGTTCCTTCTACTACTTCAGATAAGTTATGAGGAGCCATATTAGTAGCCATCCCTACAGCAATACCTGATGCTCCATTTACAAGTAAATTGGGTACTTTAGTTGGCATTACTTTTGGTTCTTCTAAAGTATCGTCAAAGTTTAATTGGAAATCAACAGTTTCTTTATCAATATCAGCTAACATTTCTTCAGAGAACTTCTTCATTCTAGCCTCTGTATAACGCATAGCAGCAGGACTATCTCCATCTATTGATCCAAAGTTACCTTGACCATCAACCATTAAATAGCGTAAGCTCCAATCTTGCGCCATACGCACCATGGCATCATACACGGAAGAATCCCCATGTGGATGATACTTACCCAACACTTCCCCTACGATTCTAGCTGATTTTTTATGTGGTCTATTAGAAAAAACTCCTAATTCATGCATTCCAAATAACACGCGGCGGTGCACAGGTTTTAAACCATCTCTAACATCTGGTAACGCCCTTGACACAATAACTGACATTGAATAATCAATGTAGGCTGATTTCATTTCGTCTTCAATGTTAATTGGAATTAACTTTTCTCCCTCAGACATAAGTATTTACGTTAATTTATCAAATTTTTTACAAACGCGCTAATATACGCATTTATCTGGTTTTAGGCACACTATACAAATTGTTATTTCATTTTTTTATTAACAAAGAAATAACCCTTATTAGTTAATAAATACCTATAATAACGTTTGTTCTTCTCAATTATTTTTTGTCTTTTAGCCTGACAGTAGAATTGATGTGGAATGTTTTTTGTAATTCCATTTATAAATCATTAAATTTACAATTACTAATAACTGTAAGATATGGATGACAATTTTTCACCAAGAGTTAGAGAAGTAATTACTTTTAGTAAAGAGGAAGCATTACGTTTAGGCCATGATTTTATTGGCACTGAGCACTTTATGCTTGGAATTTTAAGAGATGGCAATGGTTCTGCCATTCATATCTTAAACAATCTTTCTATTGATTTAGAACATTTACGTAGAAAAGTTGAGATATTAAGCCCTTCAAATCCTAATCCTACTTTAGGCAATGATAAAAAGAATTTACATCTAACAAGACAAGCTGAAAGAGCACTAAAAACTACTTTTTTAGAAGCTAAAGTTTTTCAAAGTACAACAATTAATACGGCTCATCTACTTTTATGTATACTGCGTAATGAAAATGATCCTACTACAAAATTATTGCACAAACTAAAAATTGATTACGATACAGCTAAAGAACAATATTTAACTATGATGCCAAACGAAGAAGATTTTCAAGACAACTTTCCTAAAAATGAATCATCTTATGGAGATGATTCAAGACAAGATGACAGCTTTAGTCAGGGTAATCCTTCTAATCCTGCCAACAAATCAAACAAAAAATCTAAAACACCTGTATTAGATAATTTTGGGCGTGATTTGACTGAAATGGCAGAAGAAGGTAAACTTGATCCTGTTGTAGGACGTGAAAAAGAAATAGAACGTGTTTCACAAATTTTAAGTAGAAGAAAAAAAAATAACCCTCTCCTTATAGGAGAACCAGGTGTTGGAAAATCAGCAATTGCTGAAGGATTGGCCTTAAGAATTGTACAAAAGAAAGTTTCAAGAATCTTATATAACAAAAGAGTTGTTACATTAGATCTTGCTTCATTAGTAGCAGGTACTAAATACCGTGGTCAATTTGAAGAACGTATGAAAGCAGTTATGAATGAATTAGAAAAAAATGATGATATCATTCTTTTTATTGATGAAATTCATACTATTGTAGGAGCAGGAGGTGCAACAGGTTCTCTTGATGCTTCCAATATGTTTAAACCTGCTTTAGCAAGAGGCGAAATACAATGTATTGGAGCTACTACTCTTGATGAGTACCGCCAATATATAGAAAAAGATGGCGCACTAGAACGTCGTTTCCAGAAAGTAATTGTAGATCCTACTACTATCGAAGAAACTATTACGATTTTAAATAATATAAAAAGTAAATACGAAGATCATCATAATGTGAGTTTTACTCCAGAAGCCATTGAAGCTTGTGTTAAATTAACAGAACGCTATATGAGTGACCGTTTTCTCCCAGATAAAGCTATTGATGCGTTAGATGAAGCAGGTTCTCGTGTACACATAACAAATATTGATGTACCTAAACAAATTCTTGACTTAGAACGTCAACTGGATGAAGTACGTGAATTAAAAAATACGGTTGTAAAACGCCAAAAATACGAAGAAGCAGCTAAATTACGTGACGATGAAAAGCGTATTGAAAAAGAATTAGCAATAGCACAAGAACAATGGGAAGAAGATTCTAAAAACAATCGAATAAGCGTTACTGAAGATAATGTTGCCGATGTAGTATCTATGATGACGGGGATTCCTGTAAACCGTATTGCTCAAACAGAGAGTAACAAATTAGCTCACTTACCAGAAATCTTAGATAAAAAAGTAATAGGTCAAAAAGATGCAGTTCAAAAAATTGCGCGTGCTATCCAACGTAATCGAGCAGGGTTAAAAGATCCTAACAAACCTATCGGTTCTTTTATTTTCTTAGGATCAACAGGTGTTGGAAAAACGCAATTAGCCAAAGTATTAGCCAAAGAATTATTTGACTCTGAAGAAGCTCTTGTTAGAATAGATATGAGCGAATATATGGAAAAATTTGCTATTTCTCGTTTAGTAGGTGCACCTCCAGGATACGTAGGATACGAAGAAGGAGGTCAATTAACAGAGAAAGTAAGACGCAAACCTTATTGTGTAGTACTTTTAGATGAAATTGAAAAAGCACATCCCGATGTGTTCAATATGATGCTACAAGTATTAGATGATGGATATTTAACAGACAGTTTAGGTCGAAAAATTGACTTCAGAAATACGATTATCATTATGACTTCTAATGTGGGAGCACGTCAACTAAAAGATTTTGGTCAAGGTGTAGGTTTTGGAACTGCTGCTAAACAAGCACAAGCAGATGATCATGCAAAAGGAGTAATTGAAAGCGCATTGAAAAAAACTTTTGCCCCTGAGTTCTTAAATAGAATTGATGATGTAATTGTTTTTAACTCTCTAGAAAAAGAAGATATTGATAAAATTATTAATATTGAATTACAAAAATTATACGCCCGCATTAAAGAACTAGGATATGAACTAGAATTAACGGAAGAAGCTAAAGCTTTTATTGCAGAAAAAGGTTTTGATAAGCAGTTTGGTGCACGTCCGCTAAAAAGAGCTATTCAAAAATATGTTGAAGATGCTTTAGCAGAAGAAATTATTACTTCTAAAATACATGAAGGAGATATAATTGAGATGGATTTAGATAGTGATTCACAAGAGTTAAAAATTCAAGTAAAAAAATCTCAAAAGCCTACAGACTAGTAGGCTTTTTTATTCAAAAATAGTTATTGTTATCTTATTTGGTTATTAAAAAGTATGTCATCTAAAAAGATATTATTGGGAGCGAAGAATGGTGCTCCTTTCCTGAGTTAGAAATTCCTTATATTAAAGCAAGAGTAGATTCTGGGGCTAAAACATCAGCTATGCACGCCACAAACATTACTCCTTTTTCAAAAAATGGAGAAAATTGGGTAAAATTTGATGTAAATCCTCTTCAAGGCAATGTAAAAATAACTAGACATTGTGAAGCTAAATTAATTGATAAAAGGATTGTAAAAAGTTCTAGCGGCTATAGAGAACAACGTTATGTTATTAAAACAAATTTAAGCATCGGTAATGAGACTTTTCCTATTGAAGTAACTCTTGCTAATAGAGATTCTATGGGGTTTCGCATGCTTTTAGGGCGCGAAGCCATGGTTGGAAAAATGATGGTTGATCCTGAAGAAAAATACCTCTTAGGCCAACCTTCATTTGATGAAATAAAATCACATTACCATGTTAATAAAGAATCAAGTGCTAAACTAAGAATTGCTGTATTAGCTAGTAATCCTAATTTATACAGTAACCGCCGAATTATGGAAGCAGGTGAAATGCGCGGACATGAAATGGAATTTCTAAATATTAAAGAATGCTATATAAAATTAGATGCTACTACTCCGGAAATTCATTATAGAGGGGGACGTGTTTTAGATAATTTTGATGCAGTTATTCCTCGTATTCGACCTAGTATTACTTATTACGGTTGTACTTTAATACGTCAATTTGAAGCTATGAAAGTTTTCACTCTTAACTCCGCAGCAGCTATCACTCAATCAAGAGATAAACTCTTTTCTTTACAATTATTATTACAAAGCGGAATTGACATTCCTACAACTGGATTTGCTAATTCTCCTCTAGATACAAATGATTTAATTAAAATGGTGGGAGGATCTCCTCTAATTATCAAATTATTAGAAGGCACCCAAGGAAAAGGAGTTGTTTTAGCTGAAACAAAAAAAGCAGCTGAATCTGTCATAAATGCTTTTAAAAGCTTAAATGCCAATATATTAGTACAAGAATTCATTAAAGAAGCTAACGGAAAAGATTTACGCCTTTTCGTTGTAGATGGTAAGGTAGTAGCAGCTATGCAAAGAGAAGCTGCTCCAGGTGAATTTAGAGCTAATATTCATATGGGAGGAAGTGCTTCTGTGATAAAAGTAACGGCTGCTGAAAAGAAAATAGCAATCAAAGCAGCTAAAGCAATGGATTTAAAGGTCGCAGGAGTAGATATTATACGTTCTAGCAAAGGACCTCTATTATTAGAAGTAAACTCTTCTCCTGGCCTGGAAGGCATAGAAGGTGCAACTCATAAAGATATTGCAGGTGAAATGATAAAGGCTATTGAAAAAAATTTTAAAATAAAATAATGAATCCTTTTTTAGACATTATTATTCGCAGTGTATGTGTTTATTTCTTTATGATCATTGCTCTTCAATTATTTGGAAAAAAGAACTTTCTCAACTTAACACAGCTGATATTATTCTAATTTTATTAATTAGCAATTCTGTACAAAATGCAATGGTAGGAAGTGACACCTCTCTTTCAGGAGGTTTAACTGCTGCTTTAGCTCTTTTTGTTGTTAATGTTATTTTTAAAAAGGGAATGATAAAATCAAATATTATTAAAAATTTATTAACTAATAAACCTGAGATATTAATACATGATGGAATAACTGATTACAAAACTTTAAATCGTTTAGGAATAACTTTAGACGAATTAGAACAAGCTGTGCGAGAACATGGAGTTGAACATTTTAACAATGTTAAACTAGCAATGTTTGAAACGAATGGAAGTATCAGTGTTATTTCAGGAGAAAACAATTTAGTCCAAACCAAACATAAACGTAAACGCATACACAAATCATTATTCTGAGCATATAATATAAGAAGTATCAATACTCTTTAACGAAGTTAAATTATAAATAGACCAAACTTATACATGATATATTCATTAAAAGAACATTCAATACATACTATATTATATAAAATTGAACTAACGAATAGATAATCCCATCAAAATACATTTCAAAAATAAAAGGAACTAATTATGATGATTTTAACTAAAATAATAATCGGTTTTGTAGCATTTGTTCACGTTCATATAATGGGACTGGAAATATTTGTTTGGACTACAAAAGCACCTAAAGTTTTTAAAAGTATTTCAAAAGATTTATTTAAGTCTACTAAAACTTTAGCAGCAAATCAAGGTTTATACAATGGTTTTATAGCTGCTGGTTTAATTGGATCTTTATTACTAAATAACACGGAATGGTTTCAAAACATAAGTTTATTTTTTTAAGTTGTGTAGCTATTGCTAGAATTTATGGAGCATTAACAATCTCAAAACGAATTTTGTATGTACAAACTATTCCTTCACTATTAGGGATCGTTACGGTTTTATTTAATTAACTCTTTTTAAAATTCACATGTCTTTATCATTTTCTATTAAAAATAAGTTTACAAAGGAACTACCTTCTGATCCTATTCATGAAAACACAGTACGTAAAGTATTTGAATCTGCTTTTTCATATGTGCCCCCTACTCCTCCTAAAAATCCTATTTTAATACATGCAAATATTAGTTTTGCAAATAAATTAGGTATTTCAAAAGATGATGTAGAATCAGATGATTTTCTTTCTTTTTTTCAGGAAAAAAATATACCCAAAAACAACCCCTTTTTCAATGTGTTATGGAGGACATCAATTTGGTGTATGGGCTGGACAATTAGGCGATGGTAGAGCAATCAATTTATTTGAAATTGAAAACCACAACAAACAATATACACTCCAGTTAAAAGGAGCAGGAAAAACACCTTATTCAAGAAATGCAGATGGTCTAGCTGTACTTCGCTCTTCTATTCGTGAATATTTATGTGCTGAAGCTATGAATGCTTTAGGCATTCCTACTACCCGATCATTGAGTATCATATCAACTGGTAATGATGTTTTAAGAGATATTTTGTATAATGGAAATCCTGCTTATGAAAAAGGGGCTATAGTCTGCCGGGTTGCTCCTTCATTTATTCGATTTGGAAATTTTGAGCTTTTTGCTTCTAGAAACGATTTTAAAAATTTACAATTACTAACTGATTTTACAATCAAACATTATTTCCCTGAAATTAAAACAAGTGGAAAAGAAGCCTATATTCATTTTTTTAAACTAGTTGCTCAATCAACATTAAAATTAGTTACTTATTGGCAACAAGTTGGTTTTGTACATGGAGTTATGAATACAGACAATATGTCTATTCATGGTATTACTATTGATTATGGCCCTTATGGTTGGTTAGAAAATTACAATCCTAATTGGACTCCTAATACAACAGATGCTCATCAACATAGATACGCCTTTGGTAATCAACCTCAAATATCTCTTTGGAATTTATATCAATTAGCTAACGCTTTGTATCCTTTAATTAATGAAACAGAAGAATTAGAACAAATATTGAATAAATATGAAAATGAGTACGAAAATAACTACATCAATATGATGCAAAAAAAGTTAGGTTTAACTCAAACTAATGACTCTGATCGAGAGCTAATTTATCAATTAATAAATTTACTAGAATTAACAGAAACTGATTATACGATATTCTTTCGTTTATTAGGAAATGTCTTAAAAGAAAAAACGTCTAAAGAAGCATTTCAAGCTATAGAATATGCCTTTTATGAAGTTATAAGCCCTAATTCTGAAATTAGTAATTCATGGTTAAGATGGTTTCAAAATTATTTAAATAGAATTAACTTAGAATCTCTTTCTAATGAGGAAAGAAAAGAAAAAATGAATCTAATAAATCCAAAATATATTCTTCGAAATTACATGGCGCAATTAGCAATAGAAAAAGCAGAATTAGAAGATTATAGTTTATTAAATGAATTATACGAAGTAATTCAAAAACCATATGATGAACAACCCGAATATCAAAAATGGTTTGCGAAAAGACCTGACTGGGCAAAAGAAAAAATAGGATGTTCACAACTATCTTGTAGTTCTTAAATCATTACCATTGAACTATATTTTAAAATATGGCTGTAGTAAATATGTAGCTAACTTTCAATATTTTTACAGATCGGTATTTGTTAGTAGGTAGATTCAAAGAAATGCCTAGAAATAAAAATTCTCCATCTTTAAATGAAGATGAATTAAATAAAATTATGCTCATTGCATTACCTATTAGCAAAGAAACGATTTTAATGATAATCGATAATACTAATTTAAGTGGTAGTTTAAATTTTAAAATAATATTTCAATATCAATAAATACTGAAAGTCAAAAAGAAGAAGACAACTTATTGGAATTTTTACAGACTGTTTTAGAATCAATTGGATGATAAATTATGATTTCTAAATATAAAAAATATGACTATATTAGATCATTAATACAATAAACATGAAAACTATATTCCAAATCACTCTAATTTTATTTTTTATTAACGAACCTAGTTTTTCTCAAGGTCCTCCTGATTGGGCTCCTGCACACGGATATAGAGCTAAAACAAGGTATGTTTATTTTCCTGATCATAATTTTTATTATGATTTACAAGCTCAAAATTATATTTACTTAAAAGGGAATAACTGGGAAATAAAAGCAAGTCTTCCCTCTCCTTTTATTAATATAAATCTAGGACAAAGTTCTCAAGTAGAATTAGATTTTTATGGAGAAAGACCTTATTTTTATAATGAAAACCACATTGTCAGATATAAAAAAATTAAAAAATACAAGGAAAAATACCACAACAATAATATCATTGAAATCCACGAAGACATACATCCTAGACACGGACGTGGTAGAGGACACAAACATTAATTAACTCTCTTTCTTTAAAACCTAGTTACGGATTAAATAATTTTGTATTAAATGTTTAATACATAACTAAGTCAAGTAGTTGTGATTTTTATTCTTTAAGAGTGAATTAGTAACCTATATATATTTTTAAAGCTTATATTTTCGTGTATCATTCTCGTTATCAGATGGCTTAAGTGTTTCTATATCTTCCCTTTAAACCCTATAAATGTGCTTACCATTTATTAAAACTTTGTAGTTTTATGGAAAGAATTATTCACTTTTTATAATTTAAAAAATTTTCAAAATCAAAAATAAATTTTTCTTTTATCCTTTAAATTTCCAATCAAATTCATCCGAATCATCATTAAATACAGCTCCTAACTCAAAACGAATTACTTGATTATATTCCACTTGAAAAATCATCCAATTAGACTCATTAAAATAGTTATCAACAGAATCAAAGGATTCTATTTCTAATGGCTTGAATTTTTTAGTTTGTAATAATCCTTCTATTTCGCTAATAGGCTTTGCTAAAATAGTTTGATCAAATAATATTAAATCGGGATTAGAAGATATAATATACCCTAAACGTAATTCTTCATCTTCGTAAAAGGTTAAACGCCATTTTTGATCATTATAAAGATAGATTAAATTATCTTCTTCATCATTAAATTGTTTATTAGGTTGACCATATAATTGTACAACATCATTTGGTTTCATCCCGAAAACCAAATGATCAATTCCTATTTTAGGGTTAATTTTCATCATTATTCAGCAAATTCATCATATCGTATAGGTACTTGCGGATCATACAAAGGGCATTTAAACTCATCCATAATCTGACATAATTTATCCATATCCGTTCCTTTTGTACCATAACAACTTATTACGATACTTTGGTTCGTTGTTTTTATATGGAATGCCCCTACTCCCATTGTATTTTTAAAACTCATAGAGTCTATTTTTTCCCATTTAGAGAACACATTTGAAATACGACTTAAAATAATGGTAATGGGAAGCTCTTCAAGACCTTCAATTATTTGATCTTCTAATAATCTTTCATAAACTTCGTGGTTATTAAGATATACTTCCTCTTTATATTTCCAAAATAGTAATTCGTACATTGATATTATTTTTTAGATTAGTTATTTAATATTCATAATTATTAAACGGTAATTGTTTAGATTAACAATTGTTTTCTATGATCTAAACTAATATTCAAAATTACCAAATTCTGATTTAATGGTTAATTTTTTAGTTTCAGAGGCTTCTACTCGACCCACAATTTGTGCATCAATATTAAATGATTGGGCTATTGCTATAATATCATCTGCTATTTCTACAGGAACATATAATTCCATACGGTGACCACAGTTAAAGACTTGATACATTTCTTTCCAATCTGTTCCTGATTGTTCTTGTATTAATTTAAACAAAGGTGGTACACTAAATAAATTATCTTTTATTACATGAAGGTTATCAATAAAGTGTAAAATTTTTGTTTGAGCTCCTCCACTACAATGTACCATACCATGAATTTGACTTGGAGTATATTTTTCTAAAATTTGTTTAATAACAGGAGCATAAGTGCGTGTAGGTGATAATACTAGTTTACCTGCATCTATTGGAGATCCTACAACTGTA
Organism: Flavobacterium oreochromis; assembly: GCF_019565455.1. Taxonomy (NCBI): domain Bacteria; kingdom Pseudomonadati; phylum Bacteroidota; class Flavobacteriia; order Flavobacteriales; family Flavobacteriaceae; genus Flavobacterium; species Flavobacterium oreochromis. The sequence continues at coordinate 2,397,102 of NZ_CP067377.1, read as the reverse complement.
TCAGTCAAATGAACTTGTCCTGAATAAACTAATTCTGATGGCACTGCACTGTCATAACTTTCAGGATATTTAGTTGCTAATTCATGAGCAAATACATCATGTCTTGCGGAAGTTAGACCATTGCTTCCCATTCCTCCATTATACATTGTTTCATAACTAGCTTGTCCATAGGAAGCGAAGCCTATTATTACATCTCCTTCTGTAATGCGAGCATTATCTATAACTTGGGAACGTTTTATACGGGCTGTAACAGTGGAATCTACAATGATTGTACGTACTAAATCTCCTACATCAGCGGTTTCTCCTCCTGTAGTATGAATGGTAACGCCAAAAGATTTTAATTCTGCTATTAATTCTTCTGTACCATTAATGATAGCAGAAATAACTTCTCCTGGAATGAGGTTTTTATTACGTCCAATAGTAGAAGACAACATTATATTATCTACTGCACCTACACATAAAAGGTCATCAATATTCATTATAAGTGCATCTTGAGCAATACCTTTCCATACTGACAAATCACCTGTTTCTTTCCAGTACATATAAGCTAGTGATGATTTTGTACCTGCTCCGTCAGCATGCATAATTAAACAATAATTATCATCACCTGTTAAATAATCTGGAACAATTTTACAAAAGGCTTTAGGAAATAAACCTTTATCAATATTTTTATAGCGTTGTGTACATCTTCTTTAGATGCAGAAACACCACGCATTGCGTAACGCTTTGAAGTATCAGAAGTCATTATATAAAGTTATGTTGTTGTGCGCAAAGATAAAAAGAAGTTAATTCTTAACACTGAATCGCACATTTTTTTTTATGAAACTAGTTTTCTATTATCTCTATTTCTACTCTTCTATTAGCAGCTCTTTCTTCTTCACTTTTTTCAGGTAGTTCGTACAATGGTTTTGTACTACCAAAACCTTTATAGGACATTCTTGATTTATCAATATTTTTAAATTCTAAAAATTTATATACAGCTCTAGCTCGTTGGGTTGATAAATCTTGTCTATCTTTAGTTACGCAGCAAACATGCCCTTGTATTTGAATTTTTAATTTTGGGTTTTGTTGCATAACTAACCACAATTCATAAAGCTTTACTCTAGATTCGTTTGTTACAGCATAGGTATTTAAAACAAAATTTAAGTTTTCAATTTTTAATTTTTCTCCTACTTTAGCTTCATGTATTTTTGTCATAAATTCTACGTCTAATTCTATTTCTGTTTCACTACCATCAGGATTATTTAATAGTATACTACTAGGAAAAAGAAGTGATTCATTGACAAAATTTATTGGTATTTTCGAAGCTATAATTCCTTTTTCTTTATGTAAATCTTTTTCTTGTAAAAAATACAGAACTACTTTCCTATTTTCAGCTTTTATCTTTGATTGTTTATGTAATTCTCCAAAGTTTATTTCTCTAAAATCTTCTCTAATTGGTACTTTCCCTTTTACAAGATTAAAAACAGTTTCTATTCTTTTTTAGCTAAACTATCATTATGTTGATTAGTTCCATCTTCATCTGTATAACCACTTAAAGTTAATATTTTACTTTTTCTATTTTCTTGAATCCATTTTTCAACTTCTAATTTTTCAGAAGGAGTTAAATCGTACTTATCACTTTTAAAATAAATAGAATATTGTTCTTGTCCAAAGAACTTCAAAGTAAAAAAATGATACAGAAAACTATTAATTTTAATCTATTCATCTAAAAGAATTTTGATATAAAAATTAAATTTAAGAATATAATATGTAATATATAAAGAAAAGTTTAATCTTCTTTTATTTTTTTAAGCTAGTAGTTTTTTGCTGCTCTATAAATTAAAAAAGAGCTCGATATAATCGAACTCTTTGATATCTTTTTTAAAGTATTAGTCTTCTAAATAAATTTTACATTTTCTTAATTCTGGCTTTTCATGTGTATATTGATAAAACCAAGATGACAACTCTTCTACTTCATAAGGCAAAAGAATTTTAAGTGCTTTTTGTAATTCTTTTGCAAACAATTTGGCATCAAAACTTACTCTCTCTAAGATTGATTTAACAAAATCAATATTTCTCTTTGGCATGCTATTCTAGTTTAATTTTAGTATATCAAATTTAACTCTTTTGAGATTAAGTAAGTCTTAAAATAAGTATAATTTTTTTTTAAATTTTCTTAAAGCCTATCATCATTTCTCTTTTACCTGGAGGCCCAGGAACCTTAACAACCTGAAAACCAACAGATTTCATATTTCGTTTAATAACACCTCTAGCTGCATACGTTACTAACACTCCTGTGTCTTTTAAGGCTTTATACATTTTGTTAAATATTTCTTCAGTCCACAAATCAGGTTGGACTTGATACCCAAAAGCATCAAAATATATTAGATCAAAACGATTCACATCTTGTATATCATGAAAAAATTGTTTTCTCTTTTTTAATAAAAATTTTTTACTCAAGCATATTTCTTTTTCCCATTCAGAAAAATGAATTTTTTCAAAAATAGACTTACTAGATTCTTGACCTAAGGAAGAAGAATAATTCATTAATTGCATTTCTTCTATACTTACGGGATAAGCTTCTACTCCTTCATATTGTATACTCTGATCTTTCCGTTCAGATTCTAAATAAGTAATCAAGGCATTTAATCCTGTTCCTAATCCTATTTCTAAAATTGAAATAGGTTTGTTATCAAAAAAATCTAAACCATTTTTAATAAAGACATGATACGCTTCTTGAATCGCTCCCATTTTTGAATGATAACATTCATTCCAATCTACTAACTGGATTGTTGTAGATCCATCTAAGGTTGTTATTATTTTTCTTTCCAATATTGTATTACTATTTTTTTATGAATATTATATATTTTAAGTTTAGTTCTCTAATATTATAACTATTTTAATAAATAACATTAGACTTTATTTTTACATATTATTTATATGCTTTAAGATAATACTTTCTGCAAATCTATAAAGTTAGTATGATTTTATAAAAAAATAAAAATCTGTACTATTTCATATTATTATAAGTTGATATTTAATTTTTAGCTCTTATTTTTTTCACTAAATCTAGTTTAATAATTTGACAATAAAAAAAGTTGCCATACAAGGAATTTGATCATTAGATTCTATAAAATATTTTCTAAAACTAATATGATTTAATAAAATTTAAAAAGAAAAATTTTCATCATATAGTACTCTATTCAAAATTATTCAGGAAAAAAGTACTTGACCGAATATATTTAATTCAATTCCTCTTAATTTATAAGAAATAAATCAATAAAAAAGAATTAATTTCAATAAAATAAAAAAATAATTTATTTTAGATGAAAAAAAATACATATTTCACAATAAAACATATTATTTTTTTAACTTAGCAATAAAAAGGTAATGAGCTTAGAAACTATAAGTAATATTGAAATAATTAGAAGTGCTTCTTCCAGAATTAATCAAATAGATTTTGATAATTTAACTTTTGGTAGTGTATTTACAGACCATATGCTTGTTTGTGATTATAAAAATGGTGCTTGGGAAAAACCAGTTATTAAACCTTATGAACCCTTTACTTTAGACCCTTCGGCAAAAGTTTTCCACTATGGACAAGCTATATTTGAAGGTATGAAGGCCTATAAAGCGGAAGATAATTCAATTTGGTTATTCCGTCCTCATGAAAATCATATGCGTATGAATAAATCAGCCGTACGTATGTGTATGCCTGAAATTCCAGAATCTATTTTTGTGGATGCTTTAAAAGAATTATTAAAAATTGATGAAGCTTGGATTGAAAAAGGAATAGGTAATACTCTTTATATCAGACCTTTTATGATAGCTATAGGTAGTGGTGTAATAGCACAACCTTCTTCACAATATCGTTTCTGTATTATTTTATCTCCAGCTAGAGCTTATTATTCAGGCGATGTAAAAGTAATGATTGCCGATTATTATAGTAGAGCTGCTAATGGAGGAATAGGTGCTGCAAAAGCTGCTGGAAATTACTCTGGACAATTTTACCCCACTAAACTTGCAAACGAAGCTGGTTTTCAACAAATAATCTGGACAGATGATGCTACCCATACGCAACTTGAAGAATGTGGCACAATGAATGTGTTTTTTAGAATTAATGACACATTATTTACCGCACCAACTAGCGATCGTATTTTAGATGGAGTAACACGTAAAACCTTAATTACTTTAGCTGAAAGCGAAGGCATAGAAGTAGCCATACGTTCTATACTTGTTTCTGAATTAATTGAGGCTGCAAAACAAGGTAGTTTACTTGAAATATTTGGAGCTGGTACCGCAGCTGTTGTAAGTCCCATAAAAGGTTTTCAATATAAAGAGGAATATTATGAACTTCCTAGCATTGAAAATTCATATGCAAAAAAATTAAAAGAAAGGTTAACGTTTATTCAACATAAATTAACAGATGATCCTTTTGAATGGACTGTTAAAATATAATTTTTAAAACTAAACAAAATAAAAAAGAAAACTTATTTTTTAACAAAAAAATGTCCGAAAAGATTTAACTTAATTCTTTATTTTTTTCAAAAAACATATAAAAATTGAAGCAAAAATAATCATTAGATTTTACCTTTTCGGGCACTTTATTTTGTATTCTAACTTATAGATCTACTAAAAGTACATCTTTTTTAGTAATCTTAGGGTTAAAATTTTTCCACAGATTTTGTATTGCCATATTTTCTTCTAGTTCTGGAGTTCGGATACACTTAGTTATTCCTCTCGTAGTAAAAACCTTATGATACTCTTCGAATATAACGGCTGTTACTCCTTTACTCTGGTATTCAGGAGCTATTCCTATCAGGTAAAAAACGGCCTCTTTATTATTTTTCTTAGCGTGAAGCATTTTTAGAAAACCAAAAGGGAAAAGTTTTCCTTTAATAGCTTGCTGAGCGTAAGCATAATTAGGCATGACGATGGCAAAACCAATAATATCTCCATTTATATCTTCTACAAACTTTATATACTCAGGATTAACAAAAGGTATGTACTTTTTTTTAAAATAATCAATTTGATCTTTACTAATAGCAACAAATGATTGAAGTTTTACATAAGTTTTATTAAACAGTTCAAACATTCGATCTACATAAGGTTCTATTTCCTTTGTATTAGTAAAATTTATAGATTTAAAACCATATCGTTTTTTTACAAGATCAGCAGCTTTCTTAATAGGTTCATAAGCCACTCCCTCAAAACTAAACTCACTTTCTATATATTTTTTTCTACTTTAAAACCTAATTTTTCAAAATGAGTTACATAATAAGGTGGGGTATACCAACCTATAGCAGTACTCAATTGATCAAAACCTTCTGTAAGACAACCTACTTTATCTAGATTTGAAAATCCCATTGGTCCTTCTATATGGTCCATATGATTTTTCAGTCCTAATTCTGTCACTTTTCCAATTAATAACTCTGTTACTTCTACATCATCAATTACCTCAAACCACCCAAACCGTGTTTTCTTTTTCCCTAGTTGCCTCACTTCATCCCAATTAATTATAGCCGCTATACGACCTACTATTTTATTATTGCAATAAGCTAGGTAAAAATAAGCTTCAGCATTTTTAAAAACAGGATTTTTATTTTGATCAAAAGCCTCCATTTCATCACTAATTAATGGAGGCACCCAATAAGGATTATCTTTATATAATTGAAATGGAAATTTAATAAATTCCTTTAATTGTTTTTTAGTCTTCGCTTCAATAATTGTTATCATATACGGCTTAATTATCCGATTCTTGTAAATCGTCAACTCGTTTTTTCTTTTCTTCTACAGGCTTTACTTCTTCTATTTTATTTTTATCATTCTTTTTTCTTTGTTTTTCAGCTTTTTCAGCTGCTTTATCTAATTCTTCTTCTGATAAAATACTTGTTTTTGATTTTTTTCTTTCTTCTTTTTTAATATCTTTAACTTCCTTAACTTCTTTTCCTTCCTTTATTTTAGGATCTTGATGTTTTTTATCTAATCTCCATGAAACACCTAAACCACCATACAACAAATCAGGTGAGGATTTTATATTTTTGCTAATAGACGCATCTAATTGAAGATTTTTATTTAATAAATAAGTCGCTCCTACTGTAAAAATACCGTCTGAATAATATTTTCCTTTTATTCCTTTATTTTCTAGCATTGCAGACCATTTTTCATTAATCCCATAAGTTACAGTTACTACATATCCATAATTAAATGTTTTCGAAATAATTTTATCAGCAAAGAAATTAGTTACCACTACCCATCTCCTATCTAGATGATGCTGTGTAATTAACATTGCTTTAGGTGAAAAAATTAATTCATCTGGTATAACATAATCATTATTCATCGTATAATTAACTCCGAGATATCCTGATACAGCGGGAATTAATCGTTTCCAATCATATTTATGATTAGCTCTCCAACTATAAATATTAGGCTTCTTTTCACCTTTCTTAAATGGATCATAAAAAAGATATTTTGCTCCTAAGGTAGTTTGACGTAAACCACTTCTATTTTTACTAAATATCCCATCCGTGTACTGATCCATTTGAAATTGTAAATCAAGAGATAGTTCTAATTGTTCTTTTAAAAGCCCATAACGAGTAGTTAGATCAGCTCCGTAACCATTAGCAGTATAATTTAATACAGAATGTGACTCACTAAGATAATACAAACCTCCTTCTATCTGCAAAACATTTTTTCCTACTGAAAAAGCACCTGCTGAATTACCTGGTCTATTGGTATTAATTTCATCTGTATATTGTGCAGTAAGCTGATTAAAAGCAACTAAAGAAAGTGCTATTACTAAATATTTGATTTGCTCCATAACTTGTATTCTATAGTTTCAAAAGTACTATTTTATTTTAAAGAAAAAAGAAATTTTAAAACAAGGGATTTAAAAATGATTTTATTCATAATTCTACTAAAAAAATAAGTTAAAACAGTTTAAACGTGCAATGAATCTTTTTATTTTTGAAAAAAAATACAAAATGCAAGAAGCTTCTATACCTGGTTTATTTAAAACTATCATCTACATTTTAGGTTTTTATTATTTAATAAAAATTTTAAGCCGAGTTTTTTTACCTATTATTATGAGAAAGGTAATGAATAAAGCACAAGAAAATTTTAATCGTCAATATCAACAAGGTAACTTTGATGAATCTACACAAACTAATTCTTACGGACAAGCAAGACCTACTAAGGACTTTAAAAAACCAACGAAACAAGTTGGTGAATATGTGGATTATGAAGAGGTGAATGACTAAACAATTCTATATCTTGGTTTTTAGTAGGTAAAATAAAAATCTATCTAATGATACTATAAACTGCAAATTAAAAATTGTTATCTTCACCCCTTATTTTGATTGATTTTCATTTATGAATAATTTAAAACGTTTTTATCCGCATGTACTAGCCTTTATTGGTTTTGTACTGATTTCAATTATCTATTTTTATCCTGTTTTAAGTGGTAAAAAAATCTTACAATCAGATATTGTTCAATATACGGCAATGGCTAAAGAACAAAATGATTTTAGGGCACAATATAACGAAGAACCTTACTGGACTAATAGTGCTTTCGGAGGAATGCCTACTTATCAATTAGGGGCTAATTATCCTCATAATTATATCAAGAAAATTGATTCTGTTTTACGTTTTTTACCGAGACCAGCAGATTATTTATTTTTATATTTTCTTGGTTTTTATGTTTTACTAATGGCATTAAGAGTTCCCTCTTTAAAATCCTTTTTGGTGCACTGGTCTTTGGTTTTTCTACTTATCTAATTATCATATTAGGAGTTGGTCATAATGCAAAAGCGCATGCAATTGCTTATATGCCCATGGTGGTTGCAGGTGTAGTAATGGTTTTTCAAAAAAGATGGATCATTGGAGGAATTCTCACTATGATTGCGGCAGCATTAGAACTTAATGCTAACCATTTTCAGATGACTTACTATTTATTTATTTTTCTATTAATTTTAACTGCATATTATATTTACAGAGCTATCAAAGAAAATGATTTGAAGGATCTAATCTATAGCTTTGGAATATTTATAGTAGCTGGAATGGTTTCAATTGGGGTAAATGCCACAGGTCTATTAGCAACCCAAGAATATGCAAAGGAAAGTACACGTGGCAAGAATGAATTAACTTTTAGTCCTGATGGCAAAAAAAATAATACAGAAACCTCTACCTCTATGACTTATGATTATATTACGGAATATAGTTATGGATTAGCAGAAAGTTTTAATCTAATATCACCTAGAATTTTTGGAGGTTCTAATAGTGAAAATATAGGAACGAAATCGGCTATGTATAATTTTGTTTTATCACAAGAAGTCCCAGAAGATCAAGCTAAAGAGATAGTAAAAGGATTACCTACTTATTGGGGAGATCAACCCATAGTGGCTGCTCCTGCATACATAGGAGCTATTGTTTTCTTTTTAGCAGTTTTAGCTTTATTTATTGATAAAAGAAAAATAAAATATGCTTTCCTAATAGGAGCTATAATATCATTAGTCCTTTCATGGGGAAAAACTTCCCATTACTAACAGATTTTTTCATCTATCATGTCCCTTTTTATGATAAATTTAGAGCAGTCTCATCTATTCAAGTAATATTAGAGCTTTGTATACCTGTGTTAGCTATTTTAGGATTACAATCCTATTTTATGTCTGAAGAAAAAGAGCAAAAAGACGGATTAATAAAGGCAACTTTAGTAAGTATAGGAACACTTTTATTATTATTATTTTCTAAATCTTTATTTAGTTTTTCAGGTTCAAGCGATGGATATTTAATTAATATGTATGGTCCTGAATTTATTAATGCTTTAAAGGAAGACAGAAAATCACTTTTTACATCAGATTTATTACGTTCTATCTTTTTAATAATTTTAACCGCAGGAGCTTTATTTCTAAGTTTTAAAAAGACTATTTCTCATAAAGCTGCCACCATAATTGTAGGTTTATTAATGACAGCTGATTTGTTTTTAATTGCTAAAAATTATGTAAACGCATCAGATTTCGTTAATGCTTCTGAAGTAGATGTCCCATTTATTATGGCTCCTTTTGATAAAACTATCTTACAGGATAAATCTCATTATAGAGTTTTTGAAGTTTCTAAAAATGCAATGAGTGAGCCTCGTACATCATACTTTCATAAATCAATTGGAGGTTACCATGCTGCTAAGCCAAGAAGAATGCAAGAGCTTTTTGATTATCAAATTTCAAAAAACAACATTGAAGTATTAAACATGCTTAATGTAAAATATTTGATTCAAAAAAATGAAAAAAACGAACAATTTCTTATTCGTAATCAACAAGCAAATGGTAATGCGTGGTTTGTAAAATCAATTCTATTTGTTAAGTCTGCTGATCAGGAAATGAAGTCATTAGATAAATTTAATTCAAAGCAAGTTGCTATTTTCAATACCTCTTCTGAAAATGGGAGTACTTTTAAAGGAACTAAAGATATTTCCAATGAAAATGCTAAAATCATTTTAACATCATATAAAGCTAATGATTTAAAATATGAATCTATAAACCCTAAAAATGGTTTTGCAGTATTTTCTGAAATGTATTACGGAAAAGGTTGGAATGCCTATATAGATGGAAAATTAGTAGATCACTACCGTGTAGATTATACTTTAAGAGGTTTACCTATTCCTGCCGGTAAGCACAGTATTGAATTTAAATTTGAACCTCAAGTAGTAAAAACAGGTAGTATAATAGCATTAATTAGCTTTATTCTAATGCTTGGGCTCATCATTGGAGGCATTTATTTAATTAGAAAGAATAAAAGAAACTGAAATCAATATTATATATAGGATTAGGAGGAGGTATAGGTAGTATTTTACGCTATCTAGCCTCTCTTTTTTTAAATCGTTTTATAACGAATGGCTTTCCTATTGGTACATTTATTATTAATAGTATAGGCTGTCTTTTAATAGGTCTTTTTTGGGCTATTTTGAAAAACAATCGTATGACACGAGTGAATTCAGGTATTTTTTAATTACTGGAATTTGTGGTGGATTTACAACTTTTTCTACCTTTTCCAATGAAAACATTCAACTATTACAAAACAATCAAACAGGGATGGCTTTTTTATATACTTTTTTAAGTATAACAATTGGCTTTGGTATGACTTACTTCGGAATTTATCTTATGAAAAGCTAAACTACTAATGTCTTAAAAAATTATTGCAATGAAAAAAATTTTAATTATAAGTTATTATTGGCCTCCTGCTGGTGGACCAGGTGTCCAGAGATGGTTAAAGTTTGTAAAATATTTACCTGATTTTAATATTGAGCCTATTATATACATACCTGAAAACCCAACTTACCCTCTATTAGATAAAAAATTAAAAGAAGAAGTATCTTCTACAATTACCATATTAAAAAAACCCATTATAGAGCCTTATGCTTGGGCTTCTTTTTTTCGAAAAATAGTACAAAAAAAATAAGTTCAGGTATTATTCCTGCACAAAAAAAACAATCTTTTGTACAAAAGATTTTATTATGGGTTAGAGGTAATTTATTTATCCCTGATGCACGTGTCTTATGGGTAAAACCTTCCATTACATATTTATCAAAGTACATTAAAGAAAATAAGATTGATACAATAATTACTACAGGACCTCCTCATAGTTTACATCTTATTGGATTAGGTTTAAAGAAAAATCTAAATATTAAATGGTTGGCTGATTTTAGAGATCCATGGACAACAATTGGTTATCACAAAGCATTAAAATTAACTAAAAGTGCTGCTCAAAAACATAAAGATCTTGAATATGAGGTAATGAATACAGCAGATGAGTTAATTGTTACTAGTCCAACTACTAAAAAAGAATTTGAATTAATTACAACAAAACCTATACACGTAATTACGAATGGTTACGACGTAGAAAAGATAAGTAAACAAGTACTAGATGAAAAATTTACACTCGCTCATATAGGTTCTTTTCTTTCTGATAGAAATCCTCAAATATTATGGGAAGTTTTAAATGAATTAGTAAGTGAAAATACAGCTTTTTCAGAAAATTTTGAATTAAAGTTGATTGGAGCAACAAGCCAAGAAGTTCTTAATTCTATAAAAGATTTTAAACTAGATACCTTTGTAAATAATTTAGGTTATGTTTCACATGAAGAAGCTGTTATACATCAAAGAAAATCTCAGGTTTTACTTTTAATTGAAATAGATTCTGATGAAACTAAGAGTATTATTCCAGGTAAAGTTTTCGAATATATAGTTTCTGAACGACCAATACTAGCCATAGGACCAAAAGAATCTGATTTTGCATCTATTATAACAGAAACGAATACAGGTAGTTTTTTTACTTATAAAGAAAAAGATGCTCTTAAAGAAAAAATATTTTTTTATTTTAATGCCTATTTAGAAAAGAGTCTTAAAGTACATGCTGTAGGATTACAACAATATTCTAGAAAAAATTTAACAAAAAAATTAGTTGATATTTTATAATTATTTTTTTGATAATTTCTTTCCTTGATTCATAAAAATAGCCGGTAAAACTAAGTTTTACCGGCTATTTTTATGAATTTATAAAATATCTTCTTTCTAACTATTTTTATTTAGTTTACTATTTTTAAATCCATACGAAAAATATATTACTAATCCTATCGTTAACCAAATTCCAAACCATTTCCAATTAGATAAAGCCATACCTGTTAACAAATAACAACACGATATTAGCCCTAATAACGGAATAAGTGACAAATTTTTCAAAAAGAAAAAACAGTCATAATTAAGGTAAAAATAAAAAAGACTAATAAAGGTAAATTAGTAGCTAAATTTGACTCATTTAAACTTAATATGGATTCAAAATAATCTGGGAATAAGAAATTAATAATTCCAAAAGAGAAGATAACTAAGATTGGGAAAATCCATTTTGAATTTATATAAGGAATTCTAAACTTTCCTCTTGTAGGAGCATTAGCTTCTGCTTCATTATGAGGTGCTAACATAAGAACACCTCCACAAACTAAAACAAAAGCAAATAAGGTACCTATACTGGTAAAATCTAACACAAAATTTTCATCTGTAAAAAAGATAGGTAATCCCACTACAATACCTGTTACTATTGTAGCAAATCCTGGTGTTTTATATTTTGGATGAATAGCTGCAAATTGTTTAGGCATTAATCCATCACGACTCATTGTCATCCAAATACGAGGCTGTCCCATTTGAAAAACTAACATTACACTGGTCATTGCAGCAACTGCGGCAATTGACACTATAAACAACATCCATTTAATTCCTTTTAGAGCAAAGATTTCTGCTAAAGGATCACTAACCCCTAATAGATCATATTTTACCATTCCTGTTAATATTAAGGCTAAAATAATATATACTATGGTACAAACAACTAATGAATAAATCATACCTCTAGGTAAATCATGTTGCGGATTTTTACTTTCTTCTGCTAGAGTAGAAACAGCATCAAAACCAATATAAGCAAAAAAAACAGCTGAAACTCCTGCCATAACTCCTTTAAAACCATTAGGCATAAAAGGATTCCAATTATCTATATCAATATAAAATACACCTACTGCTATTACTAGTACTATAATAATCAATTTTAAATAGACCATAAAATTGCTTACATTTTTGACTCACTAGTTCCTTTATATATTAAATAGGTTATTAAAACGTTTATTAAAACTGCAGGCATATCAAAAATAATTTTTAGCCTGGCTACTTCTGGAGCATTTTTCCACGCTAATAATCCTTCTCCGCCCTTACCTTCAAGAAAAGCTGCATGTGCTGATTTATAATTTATAGTTAACCATTCAGGCAAATGCAAGCCAAAGGATTCTAATAAGTTAGTAAAATATCCACTCCATGAAAAAGCGATATAGATATTTCCAATAGAATATTCCATTAATAAAGCCCATCCTATAATCCAAGCAAACAATTCACCAAAAGACACATAAGCATAGGTATAAGCACTTCCTGAAACGGGTACTCTAGAAGCAAATTCTGCATAACACATAGCGGTAAAACCACAAGCTATAGCACAAATAATATATAGTAAAATAACGCCTGGTCCTCCTGAGAAACAAGCATTTCCTATAGCTGAAAAAGTTCCGCCTCCTATAATAGCGGCAATTCCAAAAAAGGTTAAATCTTTTACAGTTAACACTTTATTTAACCCTGAGTGTTCCCCATCACCTCCTTGTTTTAGGATTATATCTAGTGATTTTTTTCTAAATAATCGTGTTAATGACATATTTTTTGATTGATTTTTTTTATTAAGATGAACAAATATATAAAACTTGCAGAAAAATTTTTATTTATCTCTTTTTTTTACACTTTCAATTACATTTTATTCAATATAGAAAAGCACAAAGGATTTATACTTCTATTTAATATTGTTCATCCTGAATTTTATATTCTAAAAAAGAAAGAACTATTACAATCTGACTCAATAAGTTAAAATTTTTAATTATTTCTGGTATTTATCTAATCCTATCACAAGTAAAATATAGCTCTATAGTAAAAAGAAAATCCTCTTTTAATCATGTAAAAAATACCTTTTCTGGTTTATAACAGATCATTTTACTAAAAATTTCATGTTTATTTTTAGTAATTCAATTATATCATTGCAATAACAATCTTCTTTATTATTAATAATATTTTTTTATAGAATTATCCTATACTTTTTTCCGACTTTTATTTTTAATAATCCTAATACCTAAATTATCTACTAAACCACTACTTCTGTTACAAAAAATAAAATCAACATTTTTTTGAGTTTTTTTAAAAGGAAAGGTATTCAACCGTTCTTTGAGGGATTTTTCCATAACACGCACAGTTTACCAGTACGTATCTCAAAAAACAATTGAATACCATAGATAATTAGGATATAAAAACACGAATAAAACTCATTTTTTATCCTATAAATAATTAAACTCCTGCTAATTGTTTTAATTCATTTACGAAACGTTCAGCTAAAATATCTGCTTCTTTTTGTGATGGTGCCTCAGTATAAATACGAATGATAGGTTCCGTATTTGATTTTCTTAAATGTACCCATTCTGTTGGAAAATCAATTTTAACACCATCAATAGTAGATAAATTTTCAGTTGCATATTTTTCCGCAATTTGACTCATAACTCCATCAACATCTATTAAAGGGGTTAATTCAATTTTATTTTTACTCATAAAATATTGTGGAAAATCCGCACGCATCTGAGCTACGGTGTTATCTTGATTAGCTAAATGAGTTAAGAATAATGCAACACCTACTAAAGCATCTCGTCCATAGTGAATTTCAGGATAAATAATACCTCCGTTACCCTCACCTCCTATGATAGCTTGAGTAGCTTTCATTAATTCTACTACATTAACCTCTCCTACTGCACTAGCTTGATAAGTACCATTATGTTTTTCAGTAATATCTCTTAATGCACGAGACGAAGACATATTAGAGACTGTATTACCAGGGGTTTTACTCAACACATAATCTGCAACAGCAACTAATGTATATTCTTCACCAAACATTTCTCCGTCATTAGAAATAAACGCTAAACGATCTACATCTGGGTCAACAACGATTCCGAAATCAGCTTTTTCTTCTACTACTAATTTACAGATATCACCCAAATGTTCTTTTAAAGGTTCTGGATTGTGTGGAAAATGTCCATTAGGTTCGCAATACAACTTAACGACCTCCACTCCCATTTGTTCTAATAACTTAGGAATAATAATTCCTCCAGAAGAATTAACTCCATCTACTACAACTTTAAATTTTTTCTTTGCTACTGCTTCAACATCTACTAAGGGCAATTTTAACACCTCATCAATATGAATATCCATATAGGCATTATTTTCTGTAATTTCACCTAATGAATCAACATCTGAAAAATCAAAGGCTTCTTGTTCTGCTATTTCTAAAATTTTAGCACCATCAGCACCACTTAAAAACTCACCTTTAGCATTTAATAATTTCAACGCATTCCATTGTTTCGGATTATGAGAGGCAGTTAAGATAATACCTCCATCTGCTTGTTCTAATGGCACTGCAACCTCAACTGTTGGTGTAGTAGATAATCCTAAATCAATTACGTCTATTCCTAAACCTATTAAAGTATTAACAACTAGGTTATGAATCATAGGTCCTGAAATACGTGCATCACGACCGATACAAACTTTTAATTTATTTTTTGATATATTTTGTTTTAAAAAAGTTCCATAAGCAGAAGCAAATTTTACTGCATCTACAGGCGTTAAATTATCACCCACATTTCCACCTATGGTTCCTCTAATACCTGATATTGATTTTATTAAAGTCATTTTTGTTATATTTATAATTAAAAAACAAATATACTTTAAAGATTTAAGTAAAAAAACTATATTTATAACAGATCTAATCTAAAACTCTATACATTTGAATTTTCTAGCTCATATTTATTTATCTGGTGAAAATGAATTACTAAAAATAGGTAATTTCATGGCTGATGGTGTACGAGGGAAAGAATATACTAAATTTGATCTTGAAATTCAAAAAGGGATACTCTTACATCGCTTTATAGATTCCTTTACTGATAGTCACCCTGTATATAGAAAAAGTAAACATCGACTCCATGAAAACTATGGCCATTATTCAGGAGTTATTATGGACATTTTTTACGATCATTTTTTAGCAAAAAACTGGTTAAACTATCATTCTACTCCTCTAAATAGATATGCTGAAAAGTTTTATGAATCATTACAAAATAATTATAGTTTACTAACTACTAGAACCCAAAAAATGCTCCCTTATATGATAGCTAATAATTGGCTAGTAAGTTATAGTACACTTTCAGGAATGGAAATGATACTTTTTCAAATGGATTATAG
The DNA here is from genome assembly GCF_019565455.1 of Flavobacterium oreochromis. Lineage (NCBI taxonomy): Bacteria > Pseudomonadati > Bacteroidota > Flavobacteriia > Flavobacteriales > Flavobacteriaceae > Flavobacterium > Flavobacterium oreochromis. Next base: position 2,381,272 of record NZ_CP067377.1, on the reverse strand, counting down.
AACGCAACATAGGGTAAATATGCCCAAAGCAATACATCAATTAAAAGAATTTTATCTTCTTTTTGAAGAAGAGTTTACTATTTTTTTTGACATTTTAATTAATGAATGTAAGATAAAACTAATAAACATCTAAAGAAAATGTATTTAGCAAAAAATAATTAAGAGACTAAGTCATCAAACTATAAAATACAAAGTATGCAGTTTATTTCTTAATCTCTTAAATGGTAAAACAAAGTGGTAATACACTAAAGCTTAAAGTATTTTTAAAATTTGTGATGCGTGTTCTTTTGTTTTTACTTTTAGGATAATATCTTCAATATATCCATTTTCGTTAATTATAAATGTCGTACGATGAATTCCATCAAACTCTTTCCCCATAAATTTTTTAGGTCCCCACACTCCATAAGCTTGAATTAATTCTTTATTTTCATCAGCTAATAGAGGGAAAGGAAAACTATATTTATCTGAAAATTTTTTTGAGTTTTCGCATTATCTGCACTAACTCCTAATAATACATAATTGAGTGAAGTAAACTTTTCAAAATTATTACTCAAATCACATGCTTCAGCTGTACATCCTGGGGTATTTGCTTTTGGATAAAAAAACAATACAATTTTTTTACCAGCATACTTTTTTAATTCATGTAAATTTCCATTTTCGTCTAAAGTCGAAAAATCGGGAGCTTTATCTCCAATTTTTAAATTTGTCATTGTTTTACTTATTTTTGGTAAAAATAAATAATAATGAACAAAGCAGAAAAAGTTAATTTCGTAATTAACACTCTTAATGAGCTCTATCCTACTATTCCTATTCCTTTAGACCATAAAGATCCTTATACTTTATTAATAGCTGTTTTACTTTCAGCTCAATGTACTGATGTAAGGGTTAATCAAATTACGCCTCTTCTTTTTGCTAAGGCAGACAATCCTTATGACATGGTTAAATTAAGTATTGAAGAAATACAAGACATCATTAGACCTTGTGGCTTATCTCCTATGAAATCAAAAGGAATTTATGGATTATCACAAATTTTAATTGAAAAGTACAATGGCATAGTTCCAGCATGTTTTGATGCACTAGAAGCATTACCAGCAGTAGGTCATAAAACAGCAAGTGTTGTTATGAGTCAAGCTTTTGGAATTCCTGCTTTTCCTGTAGACACTCATATTCATCGGTTAATGTATCGTTGGAATTTATCAGATGGTTCTTCTGTACAACAAACTGAAAAAGATGCTAAAAGACTTTTTCCTAAAGAAACGTGGAATGATCTTCATTTGCAAATTATATGGTATGGAAGAGAGTATTCTCCCGCAAGAGGGTGGAAACTTGAAAATGATATCATCACTAAAACGATTGGAAGAAGTAGTGTATTAAAAGAATATAATAAAAAAAGCATCCTGAAATAATTAGGATGCTTTTAGACATTAGACATTGCATAATCAAGTATTAGTTGGTAACTAACTCAAATTTTTACCATCTGCTTTTATAATTTTTAAGGCTTTAGAATAACTCAATATAAAATGTACTGTTTCTTTTTCAGGCATCATTTTAGAAAATTGAGGTAGTGTCTTTGTGTAAAGTTTTGCCATAATTTATTTTTCTAAATTCTTTTAGAATATAACGCAAACTTTGTCTTTTTATTATTAACTAGCTAAAGTAATATTATTTTTTTCTATGCTCCTTCTCATATTAAGTAGTGCATAGCGCATACGCCCTAAAGCTGTATTGATGCTAACTCCTGTAATTTCTGCAATTTCCTTAAAGCTAAGATCATCATATATACGCATCTCTAACACTTGGCGCTGATCATCTGGTAATTGTTCTATAAGACGAATTAGATCATTTTCTACCTGATCTGCAATCATCTTCATTTCAACATTAGGAGATCCATCTGTAATGAGAGAAAAAACAGAGAATTCTTCTGTATCCCTATACTTAGGCATTTTTCGTTCTCTTCTAAAGGTATCGATCACTAAATTATGAGCTATTCTCATAACCCAAGGCAGAAACTTTCCTTCTTCATTATAATGTTTTCCTCCTCCTTTTAAAGTTTTAATAACTTTAATAAAGACATCTTGAAAAATATCATTTGCTATTTCGCTATCTTGAACTTTTGAATAAATAAAGCTGTAGATTTTAGTTTGATGACGATCAATCAATTGAGCTAAGGCATTTTCATTACCTTCTATATAGCTCTTTACTAAGAGTGCATCTGAAATTGAAGTAGTAGTCATAAACAATACTTTTTAAAGTTATTTGGATAAAAAAAACTATAATTAAAAGTATTATTGCTTTATAGGCGTTGTGTTTAAGTGTTATAACACAAAGTTATAATTATTTTTTCTATAATAACAAAAAAATATATTTTTTTAACATATTCGGTAAAATATTTTTAGCTTTTATCCTTAACAACTACTACTTTAATTTCTATACTTATGCAAATTTAATTCAGTAAACTAAAAAAACAAACAGCTAATAAACTTCCTAAAACAGGTCCTAAAACAGGAATCCAACTATATTTCCAATCAGGACTTCCTTTATGTTTAATAGGTAAAATAGCGTATAAAATACGAGGTCCTAGATCACGTGCTGGATTAATAGCATACCCTGTTGCTCCTCCTAATGAAAGTCCTATTCCTAATACTAATAGGGCAACAGGTAATGCGTCTAAACTTCCTAAAGAAGCTTTTGGCCCTGTTAAAAATAATATACCTATAACTAAAGCAAAAGTTGCTATTATTTCTGAAATTAAATTATGAAAAACATTTCGAATTGCGGGTTCATTACAAAAAGTAGCTTTTATTAATCCTATATCTTCCGTTTCGTCATAATGTTGTTTATATGCAAAATAAACAAATAATGAACCTACCATTGCACCTAAAAATTGAGATAAAACATAAAAAGGTAAATCTGTCCATGTTAATTTTCCTTGAATTGCTAAAGCCATTGACACAATGGGGTTTAAATGAGCTCCACTACTTGAAGCGGTCATATATACTCCTACGAAAACAGCTATTGCCCATCCAAAGGTTATTACAATCCATCCACCATTATTACCTTTTGTTTTGTTTAAAACAACATTGGCAACGACACCATTACCTAATAGTAATAGGATCATGGTTCCTATAAATTCTGCTAAAAAAGGATTCATCATTTTTAATTAATTAAATATTGATTCGTTAATTGTTTAAATTCGTTTATTTCTTTTTCCATACTCTGGAGTGTTTTTCCTTTTTCTAAAGCTATTATTTGCGCAACTGTTTCTACGCATTGTAGGCAAGCAAATGCGTCTAAAAACAATAATCGAATACGTCTTGCTAAAATATCTTCTATTGTTTGAGCCATTTCATTACGAATAAACCATACTACTTCTGCTTTTGTGTAGGGGTATTTAGGATGAATTAAATTCGTTAGTTCTTCATTTTCATAAAATAATTCTTTTATTTTAGGAGCATCGGTTCCATAAATAGACATATGAGAAGCTTCATTTAAATCAATTGAACCATGTATCTTAAGTTGTTTTGTTCTACATTTTTTAGGAGGCAAATTAGCTGCTTGAATGGCTACATTTAGGGTATGTTCAGCTATACTTCTATAAGTTGTCCATTTCCCTCCAATAACATGAATTAAACCAGAAGGAAAGATCGTTACGACATGATCTCTAGGCATTACTTTAGTAGTATTTACATCAGCTTTTTTTTACTAAAGGTCTTAGACCTACAAAAACACTTTTAACATCATTCTTCTTTATTTTATTTAAAGAGTATTTATTAAAATGATCTAAAACAAATTGTATTTCTTGTTCTAAAGCTAAAGGTTCTACTAAAACTTTATTAACAGGCGTATCTGTTGTCCCTAAAATTATTTTATCATACCAAGGAATAACAAAAAAACTCTTCCATCATCAGTTTTAGGCATCATTAATGCGTGATTAGTATTAAAAAAATGAGAATCAACTACTAAATGTATTCCTTGTGACGGTGCTATTGTTTTAGAAATATTCTTTTCAGCTAGATATAAAAGATCATCAGCAAAAACCCCTGTAGCATTAATAATTATTTTTGATCTAAAATAGAATTCTTCTTGAGTAAATACATCTTTTACTTTAATTCCTTTTAAGTATTCTTTTTCTTTTATAAAATCAGTTACTTCGAAATAATTAACTACTATTGCTCCTTGTTCAATAGCTGTTTGAGCTAAGTTAATTGCTAATCTACTATCATCAAACTGACCATCATAATACAAAACTCCTCCAAATAACTTTTTTGGATTTAAATCGGGAAGGTATTCTTTTGTCTGTTTTTTTGATAAGAATTGGGTAGGTCCTAGACTTAATTTACCAGATAATAATTCATAAATCCAAAGCCCTATACCATAAAACCATTTATCATACCCATTATAAGCTGGCATAACAAAAGGAATTTTCCTACAGACATGAGGTGCATTACGTAACAATCTTCCTCTTTCTAATAGAGCTTCTCTAACTAAATGTATATTCCCTTGTGCTAAATACCGAACCCCTCCATGAACTAATTTTGTAGCTCTACTGGAAGTTCCTTTTGCAAAATCGTTTTTTTCAACTAATAATGTTTTATATCCTCTAGATGCTGCATCTACAGCACATCCTAACCCTGTAGCTCCCCCTCCGATTATTATAATATCAAAATCGTTAGTGGATTTTAGGATATGAATTTGATCTTGTCTATTCATTTATATAAATGCTTCTGATGCACTAATGGCTTTTTTCCAACCTTCATTTAGGGTATTTCGTATTTCTGGTTCGATAGTAGAAGTAAATATTTTTTCTACCTGCCATTGTTGTTGCAATTCGTCTATATTTTTCCAAAAACCAACTGCTAAGCCAGCTAAATAAGCAGCTCCTAAAGCGGTTGTTTCTGTAATAATAGGTCGTATTACTTTAGTATTTAATACATCAGCTTGAAACTGCATAAGGAGATTATTAACTGTTGCCCCTCCATCTACACGCAGTTCTTTTATATAAATATGACTATCTGCTTGCATTGCTAACAAAACATCTCGAGTTTGATATGCTATACTTTCTAAAGATGCTCTAGCTATATGGCCTGCTGTAGTTCCTCTGGTTAAACCTGTAATAGTTCCTCTTGCATGTTGATTCCAATAAGGGGCTCCTAATCCAGCAAAAGCAGGTACGACATAAACTCCTTCATTCGTTTCTACAGTAGCTGCTAAGGTTTCTATCTCTTCCGAAGATTGTATAATTCCTAATCCATCACGCAACCATTGAACAACTGCTCCTGCTATAAAAACACTTCCTTCTAAGGCATAATGTGTTATTCCATTTATTTTCCAAGCAACTGTTGTTAGCAAATGATTTTGAGATGGAATTAATTCTTCTCCTGTGTTCATTAACATAAAACAGCCTGTTCCGTATGTATTTTTAACCATACCTGGCTGAATACACATTTGTCCAAATAAAGCGGCTTGTTGATCTCCCGCTATACCTGCAATTGGGATATTAATATCTGGATCTAAGACATTAGTATAACCATAAATTTCACTACTACTACAAATTTCTGGTAAAATATTCATCGGAACGTTTAGAATTTCTAATAATTCTTCATCCCATTCACAATTATGAATATTACATAATAACGTACGACTTGCATTACTTACATCAGTAGCATGAACTTTCCCTTGGGTTAAATTCCAAAGTAACCAAGAATCAATAGTTCCAAATAAAATTTCATTTTGCTCTGCCATTTTTCTTGCATCTTGAACATGATCTAAAATCCATTTTACTTTAGTTCCACTAAAATAGGAGTCAACTACCAAGCCTGTTTTTTGTTGAATTATATTATTTAATCCTCTTGATTTTAGATCATCGCAAAGAACAGCTGTTCTTCTATCTTGCCAAACAATTGCATTATAAATAGGCTTTCCTGTTTTTTTATCCCATAATACAGTTGTTTCACGTTGATTAGTTATACCAATGGCTTTAATTTCAGAGGTTTTAATTTGTGCTTTTTCTAAGACTTGAAAAATCGTTGAGAGTTGTGATTCCCAAATTTCAATAGGATCATGTTCTACCCAACCTGGAATGGGAAATATTTGAGAAAATTCTTTTTGGGATACTGCTACAACATTCCCTTGTAAATCAAATAATATAGAACGACTACTTGTAGTTCCTTGATCTAATGATAAAATATATTTTGACATAATATGCGTGCATAGTTTTATCAAATATAACGAAATCAGAAAGTAATTTAAAAGCAATCATTAAAAAAATGTTAATTTATTTTTAGCTAAACAACATTTTAAATATTTAACATTATTTTTTATTCTAAAACTAAATATTTTAAAAGAAAAAACTAATAAGGCTTTATGTCTTATTAGTTTTTTTCTAAATCTAACCGAAAATTAGTTTTTTAATTTTGATTTCTAAAAACTAATTGATTATCAAAACAATCTAAAAGAATCATGCTTTCTGTAGTTACTTTTCCAGCTAGAATTTCTTTAGATAATTGATTTAAAACTTCTCTTTGAATTACTCTTTTTACAGGTCTTGCTCCAAATTCTGGATCAAATCCTTTTTCTGATAAATAGGTAATCGCTTCTGGTGTTGCATCCATAGTTATGTTTTGATGTGCTAACATTTTCGTTACGCTTTTTAATTGAAAAGCTACAATTTCTCTAATATTAGCATTACTTAACGGTGTAAACATAACTATTTCATCTATTCTATTAATGAATTCTGGGCGAACTGTTTGTTTAAGCAAACCTAAGACTTCTACTTTTGCTAATTCAGTAGCAGCTTCTATAGATCCTGCTAAGTTTTCAAATTTTTCTTGTATTATCTGACTTCCTATATTAGATGTCATTATAATGATTGTATTTTTAAAATCAGCTAGTCTTCCTTTATTATCAGTTAATCTTCCTTCATCTAAAACTTGCAATAAAATATTAAAGGTATCTGGATGTGCTTTTTCTATTTCATCTAATAAAACTACAGAATATGGCTTTCTTCGAACTGCTTCTGTTAGTTGACCTCCTTCATCATATCCTACATAACCTGGAGGAGCTCCTACTAATCTACTTACACTATGACGTTCTTGGTATTCACTCATATCAATACGAGTCATAGCATTTTCATCATCAAAAAGATATTCTGCTAAAGCTTTTGCTAATTCTGTTTTACCAACACCTGTTGTACCTAGAAATAAGAATGATCCAATTGGTTTTTTTACATCTTGTAGTCCTGCACGACTTCTACGCACTGCATCACTAATAGCTTGTATTGCTTCTTCTTGACCTACTACTCTTTTATGTAATTCATCTTCTAATTTTAATAATTTTTCTCGTTCACTTTGTAACATTTTAACAACCGGTATTCCTGTCCATTTTGCTACAACTTCTGCAATATCATCTTGTGTAACTTCTTCTTTTATTAAAGAATTTCCTTGTTGATTTTCATTTAATTGTTTTTGCAAATTATCTAGATTTTCTTGGGCTTCTTTTATTTTTCCATATCTGATTTCTGCTACTTTCCCATAATCTCCCTCTCTCTCTGCTCTTTCAGCTTCTATTTTAAGATCTTCAATTATTAATTTTACGCTTTGAATTGCATCTACTAGATCTTTTTCAGATTTCCAACGAGCAAAGATATCATTTCTTTCTTCTTTTAAATTAGCTAAATCTAAACCTAAAGTTTTTAACTTAATTTCATCATTTTCTCTTTTTATTGCTTCAATTTCAATTTCTAATTGCATAATTTTTCGATCCAAGACATCTAATTCTTCTGGTTTTGAATTAATTTCCATACGCAATTTAGAGGCCGCTTCATCCATTAAATCAATAGCTTTATCTGGTAAAAAACGATTTGTTATATAACGTTGAGACAACTCGACTGCTGCTATAATAGCGTCATCTTTAATACGTACTTTATGATGGGTTTCATATTTTTCTTTGATACCTCTTAAAATAGAAATAGCACTTTCTGTATCAGGTTCATCAATATTAACTTTTTGAAAACGTCTTTCTAATGCTTTGTCTTTTTCAAAATATTTTTGATATTCATCTAAAGTGGTTGCCCCAATAGCTCTTAATTCACCTCTAGCTAAAGCTGGCTTTAAAATATTAGCTGCATCCATAGCTCCTTCTCCTCCACCAGCACCAACTAATGTGTGAATTTCATCTATAAATAAGACGATATCTCCTTCAGCAGAAGTTACTTCTTTTACTACTGATTTTAAACGTTCTTCAAACTCTCCTTTGTATTTTGCTCCTGCTATAAGAGCTCCCATATCTAAAGAATAAACTATTTTATTTTTAAGATTTTCTGGAACATCTCCATCTACAATCCTATGCGCTAATCCTTCTGCTATAGCTGTTTTTCCTACTCCTGGCTCCCCTATAAGCATTGGATTATTTTTTGTACGTCTTGTTAATATTTGTAAGACTCTTCTTATTTCTTCGTCTCTTCCTATAACTGGATCTAACTTTCCTGTTCTAGCTAATTCATTTAAATTTTTAGCGTATTTATTTAATGAATTATATGTTTCTTCGGCAGATGCAGATGTAACTCGCTCACCTTTTCGTATTTCAGCAATGGCACTTTCAAGTCCTTTTTCTGTAACACCTTGATCTTTTAATATTTGAGCTACTTTACTTTTTGATTTAAAAATAGCTAAAATTAAATGTTCAATAGAAACATACTCATCATTCATCTTTTTAGCAATATTATTTGCTTCTATTAATGACGTATTCGCATCACGAGAAAGCATTAAATCACCACCCGATACTTTTGGGAAACTTTGAATAGTACTTTCTAATATCTTCTTAAAGAGCTCTACATTTACATTTAATTTTTTTAAGATAAACGGGGCTACATTTTCATCAACTTCTAAAATTCCTTTAAAAATATGTTCATTTTCTAATTGTTGTTGATCATTACCTTGCGCAATTTGTTGTGCTTGCTGCAAGGCTTCTTGTGATTTAATTGTTAAATTATTTAAGTTCATTTTTTCTAGTTTTGGATTTTACTTTTTAACTGTAATTCTTAACTCATGTTTAGAGTTATTTTCTTTGCATAAGAATAGACAATTTATGTTCCATTGTACTTTTCAAGACATAATGTCTTTATTTTTTTTAAAAAATCAAAAAAAAGAAGTCAAAATGACATGGTTTTACTATTAAAAAGAGAGAGTTCTTAGATAATAATAAAAATAAGTCACATTAAAAAGTGTAAAAAAATTAAACTTAACAGAAGTAAATAGTAAAATTAATTTGAATGAATAGAAAACACTATTTTATTTCCTTTATATCCCTAGATTTTTTTATAAAAGATCAATTATTATTATACTAATTTAGTATCATTAAAAGAGCAACTATAAAATATCTATATACAAATAGTTAAAGTAAATTAATATTGAAGATATAAGATATTTGAATAAAAAATTTAGACCTAAACATCTAAATCGAACAACTTTCTCAACACATCTAAAGCAGGATTAATATCACGCATTAATTGATATTTTTCCTCTGCTGTAAAAGCTTTTTTGGTTTCAATGGTTTCGTTTAGTCTGATTTCTAAATTAATGGTATGATTGTGTAGTTTTCCTCTTAGGTAACCTAATAAATCATGTTTTTCTCCTTCAAAATCTATTTTTGAACTTTCATTAGGTAATTCGTGAATAATAGTAGTTCCTTCTAAAACAGGATCATTAATCAACATCAAAGATTCTAAAATCTTATACCCTTTATTACCTAGTTTTTGTGCATATTTCAACCATTGTTCTAACATTTCTGTTTCAGTAAATGGTTCTACAGGCAATTCATCATGATGTTTTTGTTCTGGTTTTAACTGCGCTTCTAATTCTTTTTTGATCCTTATACTAGACAAAGACAAAGAAGATACTTTAGGTCCTATATTTTGACTAGGTTCTGGCTTAGGTTCTATTTTAGCAACTACTTTTGTTTCATTTGTAGTATCCTTTACTTCACTAGACACCTGAGATTGCTGAGGTACAACCACTTGTTTTACTTCTGTAATAGAAAAACTAGTGTTTTTATAATAAGTGGGAGGAATTATAAATGAGTTAGCTTTTTTTTTTCTCCATCAAAAGTGATAGAGGCTAACTGCATTAAACACAACTCTACTAAAAGTCGTTGATTTTGAGATGTTTTATATTTTAAATCACAATCATTAGCTAACTCAATTCCTTGTAATAAAAAATCTTGTGAGGCTTTTTGCGCTTGCTCTCCATATAATTTTTGAGCATGCTCTCCTGCTTCTAAAAGTATTAACGTTGCTGGATTTTTACAAACTAATAAATTTCTAAAATGTGAAGCTAAACCTGCAACGAAGTGATGACTATCAAAACCTTTTGCTAAAATTTCATTATAAGCTAATAATAAATCTGGAATTTTATTTTCTAAAATTAAATCTGTTACTTTAATGTAATATTCAAAATCAAGAACATTTAAATTTTCTGTAACTGCGGCTCTTGTTAAATTTTTCCCACAATAAGAAACTACTCGATCAAAAATAGATAAAGCATCACGCATAGCACCATCAGCTTTCTGGGCTATTATATGCAGAGCATCATCTTCAAAAACGATATCTTGACTTCTAGCTACTTCGGCTAAATGTTCTTTAGCATCTTTTACTGTAATCCTTTTAAAATCAAAAATCTGACAACGAGATAAAATCGTAGGTATAATTTTATGTTTTTCAGTTGTAGCCAGTATAAATATAGCGTGCTTTGGAGGCTCTTCTAATGTTTTTAAAAAAGCATTAAAAGCTGCGGTTGACAACATATGTACCTCATCTATAATATAAACTTTATATTTACCTGTTTGAGGTGGTATACGTACTTGATCAATTAAATTACGTATATCATCTACCGAGTTATTTGAAGCAGCATCTAACTCAAATACATTAAAAGCAAAATCTTCATTAGGATCATCATACCCTTCTTGATTAATTTTTCTTGCTAAAATTCGAGCACAAGTTGTTTTACCAACTCCTCTTGGCCCTGTAAATAGCAATGCCTGAGCTAAATGATTATTATCAATGGCATTTAACAAAGTATTCGTAATAGCCTGCTGCCCCACAACATCTTTAAATGTTTGAGGTCTATATTTACGTGCTGATACAATAAACTGTTCCATAGACAAAAATGAGTTACAAATATAGTAGATTAAATTTATAGTTTCCAAAAGGAAACTTCTATTTATTTCTTTTAACTATTTTCAAAGCGATAAGTATATTTTTCTTTAAAAATTAAGTTTTTTTTGAACGAAGTAATAATTTATACACGAGTTATTCATAACTTTGCAGCGCAGGTCGCCTTATCGCTTTCTAAACGTAAGTTTAAAAGAGGAAAGTCCGGACACCAAAGAGCAAGCATAGCGGGTAACGCCCGTCACTTTGAAGTAATTCAAGGGAGGACAAGTGCAACAGAAAGGATGTACAGGTAATGCTGTAGTGAAATCAGGTAAACTCTATGCGGTGAAATGCCATGTATATCAGTAGTTAAGGGTTGCTCGCCCGTTGCTGAGGGGTAGGCAGATAGATCATATTAGTAATAATTTGGCTAGATAAATGATAAGGGCATATTTTTTATGTACAGAATCCGACTTACAGATCTGCTTTTTTTTACTTTAGTTACTATATCTTTTTAATCAATCTTCACACTCCCTTCCACTGAAGCAGTATATTTACACAAGACAGTAAAACTAATTATTATAAAGACCAAACACAACTTAGCTCAATTAATATAAGACTAAATTATTTTGATAATCGAAGTACTAACGCTTCAGCAGAATCTTTCAATGTAAAAATAAAAGCTTTTAGAAGTAAATTTAGAGGGGTGAAAAATATAGAATTCTTCCTTTTTAGACTAACTAATTTATATGCGTAATTTTAACTAATCCACATAAATATAACTTAATCCGTAGTATTTTCACATTAAGAATACAATAATTTAAGTTTTTCCTAAAAATGAAAGAAAGCACCTCTATTCTTGGGGATAAGAGGCACTTCTCAATCAAATAAACAAACTAAAAAACTAAACTATCATGAATTTATTTTCAGATTTTAAAATTCTAAAAACAAATGTTGTTCTGATTTCTGATACAAATATAAAACAAGTTTCGATTAAACAGCAAATAAAATCGATAAAAAACACTTTTTTTATTTTAAAGTAAGAAAAAAACTACAATTGTAATCTTTTTATGGGGCCAAACGATCGATTTTCCAGGTAAAATCTTCTTTTAATTGATATCTAATTCGATCATGTAAACGGTTTGGACGACCTTGCCAAAACTCTACTTCCTTAGGTTCTACTAAAAAACCTCCCCAATAATCAGGTCTAACTATTTCTTTTCCCCCTATTTCTTTTTCTAACTCATATAATTTTTGATCTAAAAACTCTCTACTTGGAATTACTTCACTTTGACTTGAAACTATAGCTCCTAATTTACTTCCATCTGGCCTTGAGTAAAAATAAGCATCAGAAATGGAAGATAATACCTTTTAGCAATTCCTTTTATAACAACTTGGCGCTCCATTGAATGCCAAAAAAAGAAAGACATACATTAGGATTATTTGCTATTGCTTTTCCTTTTTCTGATAAATAATTAGTATAAAAAACAAATCCTTCTTCATTATATTTTTTTAACAACACTACTCTTGCTTTAGGAAAACCATCTAAACCTATTGTTGAAACAGTCATTGCATTTACTTCATCTACTCCTCCAAAATCCTCTACTTCGTGAAACCAACGATGAAAAAGATTAATTGGATCTTCTGGAATATTTTTCTCTAGCAATTCACTCTTTTGATATACTTTTCTATAATTACTTAAATCTTCCATTTTTATGATTTAATTATGTTTATTTTGTTTTACATCTATTTTAATATCACATAAAAACCAGATTAAAAAAATGCTATGACAGCTAAAACTCTTTTTGTGTTAAAAAAATGATTTTACCATATCAAAATTTCAACCTGAAAACGAGACAATAATACTTTATCTCTTTCAATTACTTTTTATCCTCTATTACAAAAGAAATTCAAAGATTAAAGCTAGCACACTGAATTTATATAACCAAGATTTTATTTAATTATCTTTTTTTACCAATTTTAATACAATTGATAAGAACAGAGTAGTAATCATTTTTATAAATTAAAAGTATATATTTTAAACTGTTCAAAAAGTTTATTTAAAAGAATTTAATCAAAAAGAACTAGAATATTAGGCTAAATAAGATTTTTGAAAAAACACTCTAATATTTATTCCTTTTAAATAATATACTGATCAATTAATCATATAAATATATTTTATATAATCATTAAACTAAATTAATAATTAAGATTTAAAGAGGGATTGTTTTAGAATTTAAAATTAGCACCATCATCCCCTAATAAAACATTTTTAAATATAGATTCAGCTTCTTTTTTAAAGAGCTTTATAGATTCATAACGGGTTGAATAATGCCCCAAAATTAATTTACCTACATTAGCTTGGTGAGCAATTTTAGCAGCTTGCTCAGCGGTTGAATGCATTGTTTTTTCTGCTACATGTTCCTCTGCATTTAAGAATGTAGATTCATGATAAAGCACTTGTACTCCTTTTATAATAGGAACAATACTTTCGTCATACTGGGTATCAGAACAAAAAGCATAACTTTCTGATTTAGGTGGATCAAAACTTAAAACATGATTTGGAATTACCCTTCCATCATCTAAAGTAATATCACGTCCGTTTTTAATATTTTGAAAATAACAACTCTCTATTTGGTATTCCTGTACTTTATCTACATTGAGTTTACGTTCTTTGGTTTTTTCTGTAAATAAAAAACCATTTGTATACACCCTATGTTTTAAAGGAATTGTTCGTACTACTATTTTTTTATCTTCATAAATAACTTCCGATTTTTTTGATTTAAGCTCTACAAAATTTAATTCATATTGAGGCCATGAATTTGCTAAACGAAGTTGTAACTTAATAACTTCCTTAATCCCCACTGGTCCATAAATAGTCAGCGGGTTATGCCTGTTTAATAAGGTAAAGGTAGAAATCAAACCAATTAACCCGTAAAAATGATCTCCATGTAAATGAGAAATAAAAATTTGATTAATAGCTGTAAAACGGATTTTATTTTTTCGTAATTGCGTTTGTGTTCCTTCACCACAGTCAATTAAAAATAATCGATTACTAATTTCTAAAACCTGTGATGTAGGGTTTGTGAATGTCCTAGGTGTAGCAGCATAACAGCCTAAAATAGTTAAATTCATTTATATAAAATATCAAAAATATTGCAGTTTTAATATAAAAGAAAATAAAACTGCAATATTTTTTTATTTTCCTTTTCTTCTGTTTCTTTCTCTTTTAATTAAGGTAAGCTCTCTACTTGTTTGACCTGCAACAGAAGTATTTTCCTCTGCTCTTCTAATTAGATAAGGCATAACATCTTTAACGGGACCAAAAGGCAAATACTTAGCTACATTATACCCATTAGCGGCTAAATTATAACTAATATTATCACTCATACCGTATAACTGACCAAACCACACTCTAAAGTCATTTTTAGCAATTCCTTTATGCACCATCATCTCCATTAGTTTGTAAGAACTATCTTCATTGTGAGTACCCGCAAAAATAGCCATTTTATCAATATGCTCCATCATATAAGCTACTGCATCATTAAAATTATAATCAGTAGCTTGTTTAGAGTCACAAATAGGTGTTTTATAGCCTTTCTCTTGCGCTCTTGCATTTTCTTTTTCCATATAGGCTCCACGAACTAATTTCATTCCTATATGAAAACCTTCTTGTTCCGCTTGAGCATGTAATTTTTTTAAATAATCTAAACGATCCCAACGATACATTTGAAGCGTATTGTATACGATAGCTTTTTCTTTATTATATTTTTGCATCATCCTTGCTACTAAATTATCAGCAGCATCTTGCATCCAACTTTCCTCTCCATCAATTAATAAAGCAATATCATTTTCGTATGCTAATTTACAAACTTTATCAAAGCGTTCTTCTACTCGCCCCCATTCTGCTTGTTCAACTTCTGTTAATTCTTGACCTTCTCCTAGTTTTTGATATAATTCAAAACGCCCAAAACCGGTAGGTTTAAAAACGGCAAATGGAATTGCTTTTTTTCTTTTGCAAAAAGAATAATTTTTAATGTTTTATTCATTGCATCATCAAAAGCTTTTTCATCCTCTTTACCTTCTACAGAATAATCTAAAACAGAAGAAACTCCTTTTGTATACATCTTATCTACTACTGGAATACAATCATCTTCTGAAACACCTCCACAAAAATGATCAAATACTGTAGCCCTGATTAATCCTTCAACCGGCAATTTTGCTTTTAAAGCGAAGTTCGTAACTACTGTTCCTATTTTCACCAAAGGCTGAGAATCGATCACTTTAAACAAAAAATGAGCTCTTTCTAACTCAGTATCGCTTTTTAAACTAAAAGCATTTTGTGTATTATCAAATATTTTTTCCATTTTATTTTTTTTCTTATGCAAATATAAAATCATGAGTCCATTATTTATATAGTATTTTTTATTTTATTTTGCACAAAAACTTAATTTTCAAAAAAATGCAGGCTTTTTCTTCAGTACATTTCGTAAATGACAATTATTTAGGATTAAATCAATTTCTAAAAGAAAATCAATTTTCTAAAATTTTCATCTTAGTAGATGAAAATACAAATGAATATTGCTTACCTCATTTTTTATCTTATTTGGAAACAGAACTTCCCTTAGAAATAATAGAATTAGAAGCTGGAGAAGAAAACAAAACAATTGAAACTTGCGTAAACGTTTGGGAAGCTTTAACAGAACTAGGAGCTGATAGAAAAAGTTTAATTATCAATGTAGGAGGTGGTGTAATTACAGATATGGGAGGATTTATAGCCTCAACTTTTAAACGAGGTCTTTCTTTTATAAATATCCCTACTACTTTATTAGCTATGGTAGATGCTTCTATTGGGGGAAAAAACGGCGTTGATTTAGGTGGTTTAAAAAACCAAATTGGAACTATTACCCAACCTGAAATGGTACTTATTAACACACAATTCCTTCAATCATTATCTCAAAGAGAACTCCGTTCTGGTCTAGCCGAAATGCTGAAACACGGACTTATTGGAAATAAAAATCATTGGAATCGTTTCAAAGATCTTACAAATATTAATTTTCAAGAATTTGATTTTTTAATTGAAGAATCTATAGCAGTGAAAGCAAAAATTGTTAAAGAAGATCCTAGAGAAATAGGAATCAGAAAAGCACTAAATTTTGGTCATACGTTAGGTCATGCAATTGAAACTTACTTTTTAGAACACCCCAACAAGGAACGACTACTTCATGGTGAAGCCATTGCTTGTGGCATAATTTTAGAGAGTTTTTTATCAGTAAAAAAAGATCTTTTATCATTGAATGAATATCTTGAAATAAAAAATTTAATACTAAATCTATATGATTCTATTAATTTTAACGATAATGAAATCAATTTTATTATGAATTTATTAATTCACGACAAAAAAAATGAGTTTGGAAAAATACAATTTACCCTTCTAAACTCAATTGGTCAGTGTATAATAAATCAAACAGTAACAGACTTTGATATCCTAGCTGCTTTTGATGATTATAAAAATTGATTTTTTTAAAAATTTTCTTTGGAGTAAAAAGTTATTATTTTTTATTTTTGCCAGCTATGGACGAACCCCTTTATACCGAATTAGAAATCATTTTTGCGAATATTCGTATTTGAATAAATTGTATTGAGTTTTTTTATTAATTTTAATTACAATTTATTTATAGCTAAATGAATACAAAATATTTCGACTTAATCAATCAAACATTTTATTTTCCTCAAGAAGAGTTCACCTTAAATAAAGACCATCTACAATTTCATGGTATTGATCTAATGAAATTAGTAGAGCAATACGGAACTCCTCTTAAGTTTACATATTTACCTAAAATTTCTCAAAATATTAATAAAGCTAAAATGTGGTTTCGTAATGCCATGGAAAAACATGGTTATGAGGCAAAATATTATTATTGCTATTGTACTAAAAGTTCCCATTTTGAATTTATCTTAAATGAAGCTTTAAAAAACAATATACATATTGAAACTTCTTCTGCCTTTGACATTAATATTGTTGAAAAATTAATGGAAGATGGAAGAATCAACAAAAATACTTTTGTTGTATGTAATGGATTTAAACGCGGGCAATATGTCAGTAATATTGCTCGGTTAATTAACAACGGACATAAAAATACAGTACCGGTTATTGATAATTTTGAAGAATTAGATTTATTACAAGAAGAAATTGACGGTAAATTCAAAATCGGAATTCGTATAGCAGCAGAAGAAGAACCTAAGTTTGAATTTTATACTTCTCGCTTAGGAATAGGTTATAAAGATATTGTGCCTTTCTACAGAAAAAATATTCAGGATAACAAAAAAGTTGAACTAAAAATGCTTCACTTTTTCATTAATGCCGGAATACGTGATACAGCTTATTATTGGAATGAGTTATTAAAATGTATGAAGGTTTATATCAACCTTAAAAAAGAATGCCCAACTTTAGATAGTTTAAATATAGGTGGAGGGTTTCCTATTAAAAATTCATTAGCTTTTGAATATGACTATCAATACATGGTAGATGAAATCTTAAACCAAATTAAAATCGCTTGTGATGAAGCAGAAGTTCCTGTTCCTCATATCTTTACTGAATTTGGTTCTTTTACAGTTGGAGAAGCAGGAGGAGCTATTTATCAAGTATTGTATCAGAAAAAACAAAATGACAGAGAAAATTGGAACATGATAGATTCTTCCTTTATCACAACACTCCCTGATACATGGGCAATTAACAAACGTTTTGTTATGTTAGCAGTAAATCGTTGGAATGATACTTACGAACGTGTGCTACTAGGAGGTTTAACATGTGATGGTGATGATTATTACAATTCTGAACAACACATGAACGCTATCTATCTTCCTAAATACAACAAAGAAAAACCGCTTTACATCGGTTTCTTTAACACAGGTGCATATCAAGAAACAATAGGAGGACACGGAGGTTTACATCATTGTATCTTACCACAACCTAAACACATCTTGATTGATAAAGATAAAAATGGCATTTTTGCAACAGAGGTTTTTTCAGAAGAACAAAAAGCAGAAGAAATTTTAGAGATATTAGGTTACAATAAAAAATAACAACAGAAAATACAAACACAAACAATAAATAAAAATGAATAAAGGACCTATTAGTCAATTTATTGAAAAACATTATCTTCATTTTAATGCAGCTGCTTTAGTAGATGCAGCTAAAGGATATGAAGAACATTTGTTAGACAATGGTAAAATGATGATTACCTTAGCAGGTGCTATGAGTACTGCCGAATTAGGAAAATCATTAGCTGAAATGATTCGTCAAGACAAAGTACATATCATTTCATGCACTGGTGCTAACTTAGAAGAAGATATTATGAACCTTGTAGCTCATAATTCATACAAAAGAGTTCCTAACTATCGTGATTTATCACCACAAGAAGAATGGGACTTGTTAGAAAATCATTACAATCGTGTAACAGATACTTGTATTCCTGAAGAGGAAGCTTTCCGTCGTTTACAATCACATTTATATGATATTTGGAATAAAGCTGATAAATCAGGTGAAAGATATTTCCCTCATGAGTTCATGTACCAAATGATTAATTCTGGTGTCTTAGAACAATATTACGAAATTGACCCTAAAGATTCTTGGATGGTTGCTGCTGCTGAAAAAAACCTACCAATAGTAGTACCTGGATGGGAAGATAGTACAATGGGTAATATTTTTGCTTCTTACTGCATTAAAGGTGAATTTCAAGCAACCACTATGAAAAGCGGTGTAGAATATATGATGTGGTTAGCTGATTGGTACACTAAAAACTGTGAAGGAAAAGGAATAGGATTTTTCCAAATTGGTGGTGGTATTGCAGGTGACTTCCCTATTTGTGTTGTTCCTATGTTATATCAAGATATGGAAATGCACGATGTTCCTTTCTGGAGTTATTTCTGCCAAATTTCAGACTCAACCACTAGTTACGGATCATATTCTGGTGCTGTTCCAAATGAAAAAATCACTTGGGGCAAATTAGACATTACAACTCCAAAATTCATCGTTGAATCTGACGCAACTATTGTTGCTCCATTAATTTTCGCATACGTTTTAGGCCAATAAAAAAGATTATCCCCAATTTATGAAAAGAGTTATTGTAGATTATTCAAAGCTTACGAGTGAAATTTTAAACCTTTTAGTAGAGAAATTCCCTGAAGGTTATGATGATTCTGACATCATTCGTTTTAAAAATGCTAAAAATGAAACAATTGAAGCTGTTGAAGTTAAGACTGAAGACACTATTTATTTAGTAAAAGTAAGTACTAAATTAGCAGATCGAATTGTGAACTTTGACGACGATGACGATATCGATGGTGATGATACACTAGACGCATTAAAAGATTTAGAAATTGATTCTGACGCTGCATCAGATGAAGAAAAAGAGGATCAATCTGAAGATGAAGACGAAGATCAAGAAGATGAGGATGAAGATCAAGATGAGGATGAAGACCAAGATTAATAATAAAAAAGGTTCGAAAGTTATTCGAACCTTTTTTATTTTATTTCATTAAATCTTTTTATAATTCTCATCTAAATCAATAAAATGTTTAAATAAAGTAATATGACTATTATCCAAAATAACGACCGCTTTTTCTTCTTTTCTTATCATTTATTTTTGAACTAATGAATACATAAGTAAATTACGTCTATACCATTCAGCTACGAAATTAGCACTTGTAAAATCTTGTGTCTTTCCCACTAAATTAAACAAAGAAATATAAGATCCTAAATCAAACTTTCTATTTACATGACTATTTAATTTTAGCAAAATTTCTGATAATTTTAATCTCTCAAAATTTTTATTCTTTTAAAAACAGAATCTTTCAATTGCTTTTATCCTGCTTTATCAATAACTATTAAAAGAGAATCAAACGGAAAAGAAGTGGAAACATCTATTCCCTAAGTTTTCATTTTTATTATTTTTTGCTATTCTAAAACCTAATTAAAAAATTTCATTCTCTACATAAAAATTATTTCTAGGTATTTTTAGCCACATAATCAAAATAGTCATTTTTAAAATATAAGTCATACAAACTATCTAATTCTTTTTGTTTTTTATAATCCCATTCCGTAAAAATTTTAGTAGGATTTTGCTTATTGTTTCATTATTTTTTTCAAGCTCTTTCTATGATGCATCATTTAATACATCTATTTTTTTGTATTTCGTTAAATCTTGCCCTGGATTATTAAAATGAAAAACGCCATTTAGTAGGATTTCTTTCTTAAAAACTTTTTTTGCGCATATATTCCAAAAAAGAAAGCAATAAGAGTAAATAGATTTTTTTAAAATTTCATGATAATTATTTTTTAAACAAATAAAAAATAATCTTTCCCTTTAAAATTGTAAAAATGTAAACTAAGTTAAAAAACTAACCATATATTTTCTTTGTTTGTATCTACATTTTAAAAAATCAGTAGGTTTAAAACTCGTTAAATCTTTAAAATCTCTAACAAAGTGTGACTGATCATAAAATTGTGATTCATAAGAAAGTTTAGTAAAATTTCCTTCTCTTATTTGATTTACTAATGATATCCTAAAGCGATGAATTTTTCTAAATTCTGTAGGTGATTTCTTTACTTGTTTTGTAAATATTTTATTCAAATACTGTCTTGACACAGTATACTTATGAGTTATTTCATTAATCTTTAAATCTGACGGAAAGTCTACAATAATATTTTATAAAAGGGTAAATTCTTTCTCTTTAAACTTGTTTCTAACTCTCTTATTTTGCAAATTTCTATTAGATGTTTTAAAAATTGCATTCATCTTTTCTTTATAATCATAAAGGGATTAAAATAAAATATATTATTTTCTGAATTTAATAAAGAAAAATCTACAAAACGATTCAAACCTAAAAGTTTAAAATAAATTGTTATCACAGGAGTTATCTGATTTTGTATTATTTCAATAGGTGTTATATAACGAGTTACTAAAGTACTAACTATATTATTTTCATTTAAATTACTAACCTCTATAAGACTATTTTTAATCGTAAGTTTGTATTTTAATAAACTGCTACAATTGAGTAATTATTAGGAAAAGTCCAATATTTCATCACTACTTCATTTAATTCTTTTTATTTACAAAATAAAATCCTTCTATAAAATGACTTAAAAGAATGTCTCTCAATTTATAAAAATCTACATCGATATTTTATCTTAGATAAGCAATAAATATAAAATATTATCTTTTCTATTAACAGACTAAAAATAAAATATTAATCATATATTTTATATAAAAAAGAAGGGAATAAACCTTCTCTATTTGTTCCAAAAGGTTAAAAACCTAAATCTCGTTCTATTTCTTCCATTTCTATTATATCGTGTGCTTCTAATAAAGTAGGAACTACTAATATAGAATCAGGAACCTCATTAAAATCAATTCCTTCTGCCACTAATACAAAAGACTTCTTTAAAGCTTTATGTTTATCTGATAATTCTATAAAAGAATTAATTGCTTCTAAATTAACTGAATCATCGTGTGTAATATCTATAATTAAATTAACATCCTTAAATGTATTATACTGACTGATTAGTTTTTGTAAAAAAACATCAGAACTACCTTCTGTATCTTTTATAATGGTAGTATGTCCTCTTTGATCAACTTTCATTACTTTTTTTCTTCACTAAATTAATCATTCAAAAATTAAATAAAAATGATTATCATTTTTATTTAATTTTTGAAGCTAATAAATAAATTACTGCCATGCGAACTGCCACTCCATTTTCTACTTGATCTAAAATAACAGATTGTTTAGAATCAGCTACATCGCTGGTAATTTCCACCCCACGATTAATAGGACCAGGATGCATTACAACTATTTCTTTATTTAAAGAATTTAATAAATCTTTATCTAATCCATATTGCATGGTATACTCACGTGTAGAAGGGAAATAACTTACATCTAAACGTTCATTTTGAACACGTAACATATTGGCTACATCGCACCATTCAAGTGCTTTTCTTAAATTAGGCTCTACTTCTACCCCTAACTCTCTAATATAGCGCGGAATTAAAGTATTAGGACCACAAACTTTAACTTGAGCACCTAATTTTTGTAATGAATAAATATTAGATAAGGCTACCCTTGAATGCAAAATATCTCCTACAATTACCACTTTTTTTCCAGCTACGTCACCTAATTTTTCACGAATAGTATAAGCATCTAACAATGCTTGTGTAGGATGCTCATGTGCTCCATCTCCTGCATTTACAATACTTGCTTTTACATTTTTTGAAAGAAAAACAGCAGCACCTGGTGATGAATGACGCATAACGACCATATCTACTTTCATAGAAAGTATATTATTCACTGTATCAATAAGAGTTTCTCCTTTTGTAACAGAAGAACTAGAGGCTGCAAAATTTACAATATCAGCGGATAACCTTTTTTGAGCTAGCTCAAATGATAGTTTTGTACGTGTACTATTTTCAAAGAAGATATTAGCAATGGTGATATCACGTAAAGAAGGTACTTTTTTAATTGGACGATTAATTACTTCTTTAAAATGATCAGCGGTTTCAAAAATTAACTGAATATCTTCTTCAGTTATATATTTAATCCCTAATAAGTGATTTACGCTTAATTCTTTCATTTTACTTTGTTATTAATTCTACTGCATCCTCACCATGGATTTCTTTCCATTTTACCACTACTTTTTCATAATTGATAGCATCTACTTGCCTTCCTCTATAATCAGGCTGTATAGGCAAATGACGACTAAATCGTCTATCAATTAATACCAATAATTCTACTTCACTTGGTCTACCAAAAGATTGTAAGGCTTGCAAAGCAGCATTAATACTTCGACCTGTATACAATACATCATCTATAAAGATTACTTTCTTCCCTTCGACTAAGAAATCTATTTGTGTTTTATTAGCTTCTAGGGTTTCACCACGTCTAAAATCATCTCTAAAGAAAGTAATATCTAAATAACCAATTTGTACGGAGGGAACCTCATATTCTTGTTCTAAGATTTGCAATAATCGCTTCGCTAAATAGACACCGCGAGGTTGAATCCCAATTAAGACTGTTTCTGAAAAATCTAAGTGATTTTCAATAAGCTGACAAGCCAAACGATGGAGTATAATATTTACTTCTGTAGAAGTAAGCAGCGTTTTATGACTCATGGTTATGTTATTTCATTTGGAATGTAAAAGTACATTTTTTTTTGATAAAAAAAGTCCCGATGGCTCGGGACTTTTTTTATTGTTTGAGAAACTTTGTATTTGAGGTTCCTTTATCAGATTTTATTTTTATAAAATAATTCCCTGAAGTTAAACTTGATACATCAATTGTATTCATATTTTGAGCACTTGGAATTACAAAAACCAGTTGTTCCAAAGCATTATATCTGAATTGAATCCACTT
Source organism: Flavobacterium oreochromis (assembly GCF_019565455.1). NCBI lineage: Bacteria > Pseudomonadati > Bacteroidota > Flavobacteriia > Flavobacteriales > Flavobacteriaceae > Flavobacterium > Flavobacterium oreochromis. Next base: position 2,357,718 of record NZ_CP067377.1, on the reverse strand, counting down.
CAATAGTATCTTTTGATCCTATATTTAAAGTAGCCTCTACAGGATTTGGATACAATCTAAAATAACTATTGAATTCAAAATCTTATTTTTTAAAGCAGCTATAGTCATGGTAGCCGTATTAGTTGTAATAGAAAAATTATAATCAAAATAGATATTTGCGTTTTTACTAAAGCTATTACCAGCAACTAAATTCAACTTTATTTTGATTTTGAAAAACACATAGTTATGATTATTGGCATGATTAAACAGCAAATTAATTGTTCAAAAAAATTAATTATTCAAAATAACAAAAAAAGTCCTACAATTTTGCAGGACTTTTAACTTTTTAGATTAAGGAAATATTATTTCTCTCCTCTTTCCATTTTAGCTTTTAATTCAGCTAAAGCATCGATATCTCCTAAAGTTGATTTCTCAGCTTGAGTAGAAGTAGTTTTAGATTCAGCTTCTTTAACTACTTTTTCTTCTTCTTCACGGAAGATAGCTGTGTGAGATGCTACTACTCTTTTGAATTCTTTGTTGAACTCAATTACTTTGAAGTCAGCAGTATCACCTTTTTTCAATTTTTTACCATCTTCTTTTTCTAAGTGACGTGTAGGGATGAAAGCTACAACATCATCACCGAAATCTACAGTTGCACCTTTGTCAACCATTTCAGAGATAGTTCCGTTGTGTACAGTACCTACAGCGAACGCATCCTCATGCTTATCCCAAGGGTTAGCAGTAGTTTGTTTGTGACCTAAAGATAATTTACGAGCATCAACATCTAATTCTAACACAACAACATCTAATTTGTCACCTACGTTAACGAATTCAGATGGGTGTTTGATTTTTTTAGTCCAAGATAAGTCAGAAATATATACTAAACCATCAATACCTTCTTCTAATTCTACGAAGATACCAAAGTTAGTAAAGTTTCTTACTGTACCTGTATGTTTAGAACCTACTGGGTATTTAGCAGTAATATCTGTCCAAGGATCGTTAGTTAATTGTTTGATACCTAAAGACATTTTTCTCTCTTCTCTATCTAAAGTTAAGATAACTGCTTCTACTTCATCTCCAATTTTCACGAAATCTTGAGCACTTCTTAAGTGAGTTGACCAAGACATTTCAGAAACGTGGATTAAACCTTCAACTCCTTCAGCAACTTCGATGAAAGCACCGTAATCAGCTAAAACAACTACTTTACCTTTCACTTTATCACCAACAGCTAAGTTAGCATCTAAAGCATCCCAAGGGTGAGCGTTTAATTGTTTTAAACCTAATTGGATACGTGTTTTCTCATCATCAAAGTCTAAGATAACTACGTTTAATTTTTGGTCTAATTCTAATACTTCAGATGGGTGGTTGATTCTTGACCAAGATAAGTCAGTGATGTGGATTAATCCATCAACACCTCCTAAGTCAATAAATACTCCATAAGAAGTGATGTTTTTAACAACTCCTTCTAATACCTGACCTTTTTCTAATTGACCGATGATTTCTTTTTTCTGAACTTCAATATCAGCTTCAATAAGTGCTTTGTGAGATACAACAACGTTTTTGAATTCATGGTTGATTTTAACCACTTTGAATTCCATCATTTTATTCACATATTGATCGTAGTCACGGATAGGCTTAACATCGATTTGAGAACCTGGTAAGAATGCTTCGATTCCGAATACGTCAACGATCATACCACCTTTAGTTCTACATTTTACGAAACCATTAACGATTTCTCCAGACTCGTTAGCAGCAATAACTCTATCCCAAGCTTTGATAGTTCTAGCTTTTTTGTGAGATAATACTAACTGTCCTGATTTATCTTCACGGATGTCGATTAAAACTTCAACTTTATCACCAACTTTTAAAGCTGGATTGTAACGGAACTCGTTTAAAGAAATAACACCTTCTGATTTTGCATTGATATCAACAATAGCATCTCTTTCAGTAATTCTAACAACAACACCTTCTACTACTTCTTCAGCACCTGTAGAAATAAAAGTTTTTGCTACTAAATCTTCAAACTCTTGTAAATTTTTAGCGTCTACTGCATCAATACCTTCAGCATAGTTATGCCAGTTAAAGTCTGCTAAAAATTGTTCTTGTTCTTTTGTAATTTCAGACATGATCTGATTTAAAAATTTGTATTCTGTTTCTTCGGTGTTTCATTAAGCAGCAAAAAACAGAAGCGTTTTACATATAATTACTTGAATTTCTTTTGGATACACCTACTGCCAAAAGGTCTGCAAAATTAATCATAATTAATTAACTACCAAACTGTTTTTTTTATTTTATAAACAAAAAAGCCGATTTTAATAAAAATCGGCTTTTTTTATATCTTTTCTTCTTAGTGAGAGAAAGACTCTACATCTTTTGGATCGTGTTTATGTTTGAATAAAAGAGCAAAAGCTATAGCTATTATCAATGCGTAAACCGCAAAAGAAAACCAAATATTATGCCAGTCTCTTTGTCCATTAATGGTAAAATAAGCATCAATTACTTTACCACTAATCAATCCTCCAAAGAAAGAGCCAAAACCGTTTGTCATCATCATAAACAACCCTTGAGCTGATGAACGAATAGATGAATCAGTAGTGGTTTCTACGAATAATGACCCTGAAATATTAAAGAAATCGAATGCCATTCCATAAACAATACAAGAAAGAATAATCATCCATAACCCAGTGGCTGGATTTCCATATGCAAATAACCCAAAACGTAATACCCAAGCCAACATGGAAATTAACATTACTTGTTTTATACCGAAACGCTTTAGAAAAAATGGAATAGCTAGAATAAACAATGTCTCTGAAATTTGAGAAATAGACATAATAAGAGTAGAATTTTTAACAATTAAACTATCCTTATACTGAGGCATATTTCCAAATTCTGACAAAAACACATCTCCATACATATTTGTTAATTGTAACGCTCCCCCTAAAAACATAGAAAATACAAAAAACAAAGCCATTTTGTAAGTACCAAATAACTTAAATGAATCTAATCCTAATTTTTTTGATAAAGAGGCATTTTCATCGATTAAATTTTGAGGTTTACATGCTGGCAAGGTAAATGAATATATTCCCAAAACTAATGCTGTAAAGGCTGATATATAAAACATATTTGCAGATGCTTTGTTTCCTGTTAAATTAGTAGCCCACATAGCTAAAATAAAACCAACAGTTCCCCAAACACGAATTGGCGGAAAAACTTTTACTACATCAAATTTATTCTCTTTTAAAATCGTATAAGCTACTGAATTAGACAATGAAATTGTAGGCATATAGAACATCATAGCTGCAAAAATAACCCAATAAAAAGTAGTTGGATTATCTACCTGTGGAAGATATGCTACACATAATCCCCCTAATATATGAAGCACACCATATAATCTCTCTGCATTCATCCATTTATCAGCTACAATACCTGTGATAGCAGGCATAATAATAGAGGATATCCCAAGTGTTGAAAATATGGCTCCAAACTCTGCACCACTCCATTGTTTGGTTCCAAACCAGTAATTTCCTACGGTAATTAACCAAGCTCCCCACACGAAAAACTGCAAAAAGCTCATTAAGGTTAGTCTAATTTTAATATTCATACGTTTTGATTTGGTTATTATATTCTAAAAAGCGGGTAAATCTATGAAAAATTCAGTACTTTCAAATGATTATAACAAAAAATATCAGTCTTTTTTAAATTTTACCTTTAATTATTTCCATAACCTTATTAAATTGCTCTTCACGTGTTAATTCTGAATTATCAATTTCGATAGCATCATTTGCTTTAACTAATGGTGAATCTTTACGCGAGGTATCAATATGATCACGCTGTAAAACATTTTCTAGAACACGGTCATACGATACTAATTGTCCTTTTTCTGTTAATTCGTCAAAACGCCGTTGAGCACGAACATCTGCTCTAGAAGTCATAAACAATTTAACTTCCGCATCTGGAAAAACAACGGTTCCTATATCTCGACCATCCATAACAACTCCTTTATCAACTCCCATTTGTTTTTGTTGATTTACAAGCATAGATCTAACATCTGATATTTCTGCTACCTTACTAACATAATTAGATACTTCTAATGTTCTTATTTGTTTTTCTACATTAACTCCATCTAAAAACATTTCAGCAAAACCAAGATTTGGATTAAATTGAAAACCTAAATTCAAAGTGGGCAAAAATTCTATTAAACGCTTAACATCAAATTCAAATTCATCAATCAAATTCTGTTGCATGGCAAAATAAGTAACGGCACGATACATTGCACCTGTATCAACATACACATAACCTAATTCTTTTGCTACTTGTTTAGCCAAGGTACTTTTTCCTGTAGAGGAAAATCCATCAATTGCAATTGTAATTTTTTTCAATTTTTAAAGATTTATAGTTAATCCAAACATAGAAGTATTGGATGCCAAAGTATATCTTGAATAGGAATAATCAAAAAGAAACTTAGAAAATCGAATTCCTACTCCTACGGAAAATCCTGCAAAAGTTCTTTGTTCTAATATTTTAAGTTCTGCCGCTCTTCTAAAATTATAGCTTATTCTAAAATTAATTCCTTTATCTGGCAAAATTTCAGCACCTAAAATTACATGGCGCATAGCATTTCCTAAAAAACCCACTTCTTCTTCTTTTACCACTCCATCTAACATTTTTTCACTTCTTGCTGGGTTTGAAAACGCTAATTGCCATTTTTGCAAATTATCTAATGTTAGGTGCCAACGGATTGGTAGATGTTCTAATTTTTTTGAGATTCCTAACATGACTTCAAATGGCATTTTTTCTTGTATTCCGTTATAGGTAATAATTTGATTTCCAAAATTTTTAACCAGTAAAGCATAATTTACAGCATTTTCTTGATCTAAATAATTAATTCCAATATCTGTTGCTAGACCAAATGATTGATAATGCTCTAAAAAGGAAGTTACAACCTTAGCATTCGCTCCTAAATACAGATCACTTCTTGGAATGTTATAAGCGTATCCAAAAGACATTACTAACTCGTTAGCTGTAAAAGCTCCCGTTTGATTACCCAATTCATCCCTCCCATCAAAAGTACCATAATTAATATATGATATACCTGTATAAAATGTTTGAATATGCCTATCATATGTAAAAGCATACGAAACAGTACCATAATTAATATCGCCTAGATAACTTGCATAATTAAGTCCTAGTTTACCATCCATTTCTTGATTAATAGAAGCAGGATTAAGCATAGGTTGATTTACATCATCGTCATATATTGTAATTGCTTTTCCTCCTAAAGCTGCTTGCCTAGGTGATGTATTTAAATTTAAAAAACGATATACACCATCACCTCCTATTTGAGAGTAAGTAGGTAAGGAAAAAATAAATATTAATAACAAGAATTTTGGTCGCATCAAGTTTCGCGTTAAATTTATACTATAACGCAGGAGCGAAGATATTATTTTTTCATAAAAAAACGGCTATATTAATATAGCCGTTTTTTATCTTATAATGTTTTTGGATTTTTTACTTTTTCTTTTGTAATAGCAATTTCGAGGACATCACTCATTTCACTTACATAATGAAACGTTAATCCTTCTAAATAATCAGGATTGATTTCATCTATATCTCGCTTATTTTCTATACATAAGACAATCTCTTTAATCTTAGCTCTTTTAGCTGCTAAAATTTTTTCTTTTATCCCTCCTACTGGCAGAACTTTCCCTCTAAGAGTTATTTCTCCTGTCATTGCTAAATGTTTTTTAACTCTTTTCTGTGTTAATAAAGAAACTAAGGAAGTCAACATAGCTATACCTGCACTTGGACCATCTTTAGGGGTAGCTCCTTCAGGTATATGCACATGAATATTGTATTTTGTAAATATTTCAGTATTTAATCCTAAAATTTCTGCATTAGCTTTCACGTATTCCATAGCAATAGTGATCGACTCTTTCATTACAGTACCTATATTCCCTGTAAAAGTAAGTCCTCCTTTCCCTGCTGAAATGATTGATTCTATAAATAAAATATCACCCCCTACACTGGTCCATGCTAAACCTGTAACAACGCCTGCTATTTCATTATTTTCATATTTATCACGTTCCATACGAGGAGCACCTAATACTTTTATTACATCCTCATCTGTAGCTTTTACATTGTATGCTTCTTCCATTGCTACTGATTTTGCAGCATTGCGAACCATTTGTGCAATTTTTTTCTCTAAACCACGTACACCTGATTCACGTGTATAGCCTTCTACAATTTTTTCAATTTGTTTTTTGCCTATAGAAAATTGTTTTCCATTTAATCCGTGATCTTTTATCTGCTTAGGTACTAGATGCTGTTTTGCAATTTCAACTTTTTCTTCAACTGTATAACCTGTCATGGTTATAATTTCCATACGATCACGAAGGGCTGGTTGTACAGCTGAAATGTTATTAGAAGTTGCAATGAACATAATTTTAGATAAATCAAAACCCATTTCTAAGAAATTATCGTAAAATTCCTTGTTTTGCTCAGGATCTAAAGCCTCTAATAAAGCTGATGAAGGATCACCATTATGACTGCTTGACAATTTATCTATCTCATCTAAAATAAAAACAGGATTTGACGATTTTACTTTTTTCAAATTCTGTAAAATGCGTCCTGGCATTGCTCCTATATACGTTTTTCTATGCCCTCTAATTTCAGCTTCATCACGTAACCCTCCTAAAGACATACGCACATACTCCCGCCCTAATGCTTCTGCTATAGAGCGTCCAATAGAAGTTTTACCTACACCTGGAGGCCCTGTAAAACACAATATAGGCGATTTCATATCATTACGTAATTTTAAAACTGCAAGGTGTTCTATAATACGTTTTTTAATTTCCTCCATACCATAATGATCACGATCCAAAATAGCTTGTGCGCGTTTTAAATCAAAATTATCTTCAGTATATTCATTCCAAGGCAACTCTAAAAACAATTCTAAATAATTGCGTTGAATTCCGAAATCAGGAGAATTAGGATTGGTGCGTTGTAGTTTTTGTAATTCTTTTTCAAAATGTTCCCCTACTTTTTCATCCCATTTTTTAGCTTTCGCTTTTTTACGCATTTCTTCTATTTCTTGCTCAGTAGAATTCCCTCCTAATTCTTCTTGTATGGTCTTCATCTGCTGTTGCAAGAAATACTCACGTTGTTGTTGATCTAAATCAAAACGAACTTTTGACTGAATATCATTCTTCAATTCTAATTTCTGAAGTTCAATATTCATATGTTTTAATGTTTCTAAAGCACGTTCTTTTAGATCATGTATTTCCAAAAGTTGTTGTTTTTCTTCTGCTGTTAAGTTCATATTAGAAGAAACAAAACTTACTAAGAACGGATCACTCTCTATATTTTTAATTGCAAAAGTAGCCTCAGTAGGAATATTAGGACTTTCCTTAATAATCTGTATTGCTAATTCTCTGATTGAATCAATAATTGCATTAAGTTCATCATCTGTTTCATCTGGACGAATCTCAGGCACTTCTTTTATAGTAGCTCTTATATAGGGTTCTGTAGTAGTTACCGTATCTATTTCAAAACGTTTTTTACCTTGCAAAATAACCGTTACATTTCCATCAGGCATTTTAAGAATTTTTAAAATGCGTGCTACTGTACCAATTTTATTAATTTGTTCCTCTGTAGGATCTTCATCCTCTTCATTTTTTTGCGAAACAACTCCAATAATTTTATCTAAGGCATTAGCGTCATTCAATAATTTTATTGATTTATCTCTACCTGCTGTAATAGGTATTACAACACCTGGAAAAAGTACTGTATTACGTAAAGGCAAAATAGGCAAATCCACAGGAAGACTCTCCTTATTCATTTCTTCCTCATCTTCTGGTGTTAAAAGAGGAATTAATTCTGCTTCATGATCTATTTCCTGAAGTGACATATTGTCAAGCGTAATGATTTTTTGTTGAGACATATATTAATTAAGTCATTTTGTCATTAAACATAACCTACTTCTATCACAAAAATCTTGCAATAAAAATAACCATCATACTGAAAATGAGGATTTAAACAATAAAACTATTCTTTTCAGTACAATAACTTGTCAAGTTCTATGCCATAAAAAATCCCGAATAACTCGGGATTGTATATTTATAAGTTTTAGAACAAATTATAAGTCTGCAACTCAGAAACAGTATCAGAAGTACCTGTATTTTGAATGATAGATTTAACACAACCTACACCTTTAGCATACCAATAATATGTAGTAGTAGTAGTAACTTGCATTAGTACTGTAGTTTTTTGAATAACTTTAAATTTAATAACATTATTAAAAGTAACGCCATTTACCACTATAGAGGTGTCTTTTCCTAACATAGTTCCATCTATAACTGTAGATGTTACTACAGAAGGTATTACAGGATTACTATATGTAAAAGTTTGTGTAAAATTACTCGTCCAAGTATCATTTAGATTTACATAATCTTTAAACAACAGGTATTCAAATTCTGTCGATTGAGCTGTACCTGTAGTCCCTAAATCTGCTGTAAAACCAGGCACTCTTAAATAATAATCACCGTTATTTTTTCTCAATTGCATAGTTACCTTTGCGGAAACAGAAGCACTTTGACCAAAAAGATTATTAAATGTGTAGTATGTTTTCCCTCTCAAAACCTCTGTAGACATTACCTTCATAGGTGTTTGAGCAACTCCATTTTTAGTATAAGTCCAATTATTATTAACCACTGATGGCCAGTAATCAACAACAACTCCATTAGGGTTTGAATTAGTATCATTATTAATTTGTTTCGGTAATACTGGATCAATAGATTCAACAGAACAAGAAGCAAAAAATAAAGTTGTTAGAACTGCTAAAATATTAATAAATTTGATTTTCATAGTATTTACTAAGGCTAAATTCAATGCGATATAATTATTTTTTTTCTTTAGGAATCCTCAAAAGTAAAATAACACCAAGCACAAAGAAAATACAAAGAAAAACTATAGAGTTTCTCATCGTTCCTGTTATTTGGTCAATGATTCCGTAGATTGACATTCCAATTACAATACCTATTTTTTCAGTCACGTCATAAAAACTAAAATAAGAAGCGGTATCAGTAGTTTCTGGTAGAAATTTTGAATAAGTAGAACGAGCCAATGATTGAATTCCTCCCATTACCAAACCTACAAATCCTGCTGTTGTGTAAAATTCTGTTGGTGTTTCTACATAAAATGCAACTAAACATAAAATAGCCCAACAAGCATTCAAAAAAATTAAGACTTTAATATTTCCTAATTTTTGTGATGCCTTTGATGTTATATAAGCTCCTAAAACAGCTACTAACTGAATTAATAAAATACTTATTATTAACCCTGTTGTTTTTTGACTATCTGTTTCCCAAGTAATTTCCTCTGCCCCAAAATAAGTTGCAACGAGCATTACTGTTTGGACAGCCATAATAAAAACAAAATAACTTGCCAAATATCGTTTTAAGGCTAAATTCTTTTTAGTTCTTTCCAAACTAATTGTAACTCATGAAAACCATCCAAAATTACTGCTCGTGTTACTTTATTACCTGTACTTATTCCTTTAGGTAAATAATAGTAGGTAATATGACTAAAGGCTATCCACCAAATACCCGTCATAACGAATGAATAACGCATCATTTGAATTGCACTTTCATTAGAGTTAACACTCATTATCATTCCTAAATTAACCAACAATAAAATTGTACTACCTAAATAGCCCATAGAAAATCCGCGGGCACTTACAGCATCTTGTTGTTCAGGATAAGCAATATCTGGTAAATAGGAATTATAAAATACTAAACTTCCCCAAAAACCAATTAATCCAAAGAGGTATATTATAAAACTCAATAAAAAATTATCTGCGGTAAACCAGTACAAACCTATACATGCTATCCCACCCATATAACAAAAAAAACGAAGAAATGTCATTTTATTTCCAACGTAATCAGCAATTCCTGATAGTATTGGCGAAATTAAAGCCACCAAGACAAAGGCAATTGCGGTTACAAAAGAGATTACAGCGGTATCTTTAAAATGATATCCAAAAATATCAACAAAATGATTTCCTCTAATCTTAAAAATAGCACTATAATAAATTGGAAAAATAGCAGAAGTTATCACTAAACTATACACTGAATTTGCCCAATCATAAAAAGCCCAAGCGTTTAATAGCTTTTTATCTCCTTTTTGAAGTGGTAGCATTTTTTGTAATTTAAATTAAAAAATAAAAGCCCCTGTTAGGGGCTTCTAAAGTAATCTTTTTTATTTAAATACAACACCAAATTTAGCTGCTTCTGCTTTTACACTGGGAATCCATTGTTTTAGATTGGTAATACGAGTTTCATTACTAGGGTGCGTACTCATAAATTCAGGCGGTGCTTGTCCTCCCGCTTTGGCAGACATACGTTCCCACACATATACTGCGTTTTCAGGATTATAACCTGCAATAGCCATAAGTAATAATCCTATTTGATCTGCTTCTGATTCATGAGCTCTACTAAAAGGTAACATTCCTCCTACTTGAGAAGCTAATCCATAATACTGCATAAACTCAGTTTGTTGTTGTTGAGATTTACCACTAGTAGCAATAGCAACCCCTATAGCTCCAGCTTGTTGTAACAAACCAGCACTCATACGTTGTTGCCCATGATTTGCTAACGCATGTGCTACTTCATGTCCCATAACTGCTGCCATTCCTGCATCATCTTTAGTTATAGGCAAAATACCTGTATAAACTACTATTTTCCCTCCTGGCATACACCAAGCATTTACCTCTTTACTATCTACTAAATTATATTCCCAAGCGTAATTTTTTAAATAAGTTGAATTTCCATTTGCGTTTAACCATCTTTCAGCGGCTGTTTTTATTTTTATTCCAACATTTTCAACGCGTTTTGCATCAGCCGTTCCTTTTATTACTTTATTTTCAGATAAAAACTGATTGTATTGTTGAAAAGCTGTTGGAAAAATTTGACTATCAGGCACTAATGCCATAGTACTTTTTCCTGTAAAAGGATTTTTAGCACATGCTGTTATCAAACATAAAATACTAAATCCGAATACGATTGTTTTTTTCATTACTTATATTTTTAAAAGAGTAAAATTACAATTTTTTTAAAAAGTCATTCTTATAAAACTAGTAGAATTTCATCTATAAAACCCTCTTATTCTTTAAAAAACGAAGGTTATTTCAAGGATTTTTCTTATTTTTTTATTTACTTATGCTAAAAAAATCACTATCTATATATTTCAAACATAGCTATTACGATTAATTTATTTATATTAATTTAGCCTTAAAAAACTATTCTATTTTGAAAAAGAAAAAACAAAAGAGTATTACTGTACCTAAGATGATCATTTATACTGCAAAGGGATTAGCCTTTTTTTCTAAAAGATTAACAACTAAGTTTTGTATTCGACTATTTACAACTCCTACAAAACATAAAACGCCAAAGAGAGAATGGCATATGGTTCAAAATTCTAAAAAGGAACCTCTTTTTATTCCTAAAATAAACAAACAAATAGAAGTTTATCATTATGGAGATGGTACAAAAAAAGTTTTATTAGTTCATGGTTGGTCAGGAAGAGGTACTCAACTTTTTAAAATTGCTGATGAATTATTAAAGCTTGGGTATTCTACAATTAGTTATGACGCACCAGGACATGGAAGGTCTAAATCTAGCCCTACTTTAATCACTGAATTTATAGCTTGCAATTTTGAATTAGAAAAACAATTTGGTCCATTTGAATATGCTATTGGCCATTCTTTAGGAGGTATGTCTTTACTTAATTCGGTAAAAAGAGGATTACAAGTAAAAAAAATAGTCACAATTGGGGCTGCCGATAGAATTATTGACGTTTTATATTCTTTTATCAAACAATTGCATTTACGACCAGAAATTGCAGAACTAATGAAAGAAAAATTTGAAGCTAATTTTGGGGAATCTATTGATAATTATGATGCTGCAAATGCAGCAAAAGATGTTAAGATTCCTACCTTAGTCATCCATGATAAAGATGATCATGAAGTTCCTTTAATTTGTGGAAAAAATATTTATAGAGAACTATCTAATGGAACTTTTATTGAAACTGAAAAGTTAGGTCATAGAAAAATACTAGGAAATGATGATGTAATAAAGGCTAGCATTCAATTTTTAAACTAGACATTTTCTTTTTAACATAATATTTTTTAGAACAAAAAATTAAATATAAAATCAACAAATAGATATCTTTTCTTTAAAATAGGTTCTTATTTTAAAGTAAGAACCAAGCTTAATATTACAATAGAAATTTTTCTAATTGAATTTATTCTATAAAAATTCAGTGTTTTTTATTGATTCTTATTAAAAACAAGAGAAAATAAAATTTTTATAAAAGTATAAAAAATCAGTTATCATTTAGCTAAAAAAAATCATACAACAATATGATTTACTAGAATTTATAATGACAAAATACTGATTTTTTTATACTTTTAAAATAGTTTTTCTTTATGAATAAATCTTGTACAAGATTTATTCATAAATTTTAGCATAAAGATCTTTATATTTTTCTAAAACTACTTTTCGCTTTAATTTTAGAGTTGGAGTAAGTTGCCCTCCATCTATTGACCAAACATCGGATGTTAGTTCGAACTTCTTAACTTGCTCCCAATTTCCAAATTTAGCATTAAAATGATTTATCTCCTGATAAATCCTCTTAATAACTTCTTGATTTTGAATAAGCTCTTCATTTGTAGTACCAATATTCACATGATGAATATGAGCCCATTCTCTTATAAATTCAAAAGCAGGTTGTATAATAGCAGCAGGCATTTTTTGTCCTTCTCCAATGACCATTATTTGTTCTATAAATCGAGATTGTTTGAATGTATTTTCTAGGATTTGAGGAGCTACATACTTCCCTCCTGAAGTTTTAAACATTTCTTTTTTACGATCAGTTATGCGTAAAAAGCCATCTTTATCAAATTCTCCAATATCTCCTGTATGAAAATATCCATTTTTAATAACTTCATCAGTCTGTGCTTGATCTTTATAATACCCCATCATTAGATTGGGACCTCTGAAAAGAATTTCACCATCTTCAGCTATTTTGACTTCTACATTTTTTATTGGTTTACCTACGGCTCCTATACGAAATAAGCCATTACGCATATCATTTACACTTATAACTGGAGATGTTTCTGTTAAACCGTAACCTTCCATTACAGGCATTCCAGCAGCTGAAAATACACGTGTTAATCGAGTTTGTAATGCAGCACTACCAGAAACCATTAGCTTAACGTTTCCTCCTAAAGCTTCTTGCCATTTACTGAATATTAATTTACGAGCAATTTTTAATTGAAATTCATACCACCATCCGTTTTGACCATATGGTTGGTATTTTAAACCTAGCTCAACAGCCCAGAAGAAGATTTTCTTTTTAAGACCTGTTAACTCTGTTCCTTTAGCATAAATTTTATCATATACTTTTTCTAATAATCTAGGAACAACGGTAAACACATCTGGCTGAACTTCTTTAAAATTATCTGAGATTTTATCAATCGATTCAGCAAAATAAATTGAAATAGAATAATATTGATAAATATATAGAATAACTCTCTCAAAGATATGACAAATAGGTAGAAAACTCATAGCCTTTGCTTTACCAGCTACTAATGGTATCCTATCCGAACTATTTAAAACATTGGATACAATATTATTATGAGATAACATGACTCCTTTAGGTTTACCTGTAGTACCTGATGTATAAATAATAGTTGCTAAATCACTTGGCTTGACATTATTTTTACGCTCTTCAACTAAGTTTTGTGTACTTGTATCTTTTCCTATAACCAATAAATCAGCCCAATTTTTTTCATCTGAAATTTCATCAAAAGTAAAAACTCCAACCAAGCTAGTTACATTGGCTTTTATTGAATTTAGTTTTTTCAGAACTTCTTTATCAGATACGAAACAATACTTGGATTCTGAATGATTTAAAATATATTCGTAATCTTGCTCCGATATAGTTGGGTAAATAGGAACTGTTTGAGCTCCAATTTGCAACACTCCTATATCCATAATATTCCATTCTGTTCTGTTATTGGATGATATAATTGCTATTTTATCATCTTTTTGCACCCCCATGGCAATAAGTGCTCTCGAAACGGCATTTGCTTTATCTAAATATTCTTGGGTAGACGTTTTAACCCATTTTCCATTATATTTTGTAACCAGCGCATCTGGTAAGTTGTTCTGTTCTAGCTGATAATAAGGAAAATCAAATAATCTTGTAATGTTCGTCATTATTAAATGTGGGTAAAGTTATAGTGCAAATTAAATAAATTTAACTTAAAATACAATTTTTATTTATTTTTTAAAACTATTTGATAAATAATTTACACAAAAAAACATTTTTGTTTGAATAAAAAAATTATTTTATAAAATATAGTATTCATTTTTTTACTTTTCAATACTCTATTTAATTTTTTTCTAACAGTTAATAATTGCATAGAAATAAAATCGGCAGAATAAAAGTATTGGCGAAAATTACAAAAACTGAATTAGATAATTTTTAAAATGTAATTGAATAATTTTATTAAAATTAAAATTGACTTAGAGAGTAACTATAATTAACAAACAGAATATATAAAAAAATAAGCCCAATAAATGGGCTTATTTTTAAGTATCTTTTTAGGTTGAGAACCTTATTTTATATACAAATAATTATCCTAATACTTCTTTTACTTTTTTACCAATTTCAGCTGGTGAATCTACTACGTGAATACCATTTTCTCTCATGATACGTTTCTTAGCTTCAGCTGTGTCATCAGCACCGCCTACAATAGCACCTGCATGCCCCATTGTACGTCCCTTTGGAGCTGTTTCTCCTGCAATAAATCCAACAACTGGCTTACGATTACCATCTGCTTTAATCCATTTGGCAGCGTCAGCTTCTAATTGTCCTCCAATTTCACCAATCATAATAATACAATGAGTTTCAGGATCATTCATTAATAACTCAACTGCTTCTTTTGTAGTCGTACCAATGATAGGATCACCACCAATACCAATAGCTGTAGTAATTCCAAATCCTTGACGAACAACTTGGTCAGCTGCTTCATAAGTAAGAGTACCTGACTTAGACACAATACCAATATTTCCCTTTTTGAAAACAAAACCTGGCATAATACCTACTTTTGCTTCCTCTGGAGTAATTACACCTGGACAGTTAGGTCCTACTAACCTACAACCTCTTCCTTTGATGTAATCATATGCTTTAATCATATCAGCCACTGGAATACCTTCAGTAATACAGATAATAACTTTAATACCTGCATCAGCTGCTTCCATAATAGCATCCGCCGCAAATGCTGGCGGTACAAAAATAATAGATGTATCTGCACCTGCTTGATCTACTGCATCTTTAACAGTATTAAATACAGGACGATCTAAATGTGTAGAACCTCCTTTACCAGGAGTAACTCCTCCTACTACGTTAGTTCCGTACTCTATCATTTGCGAAGCATGGAAAGTACCTTCACTTCCTGTAAAACCTTGTACGATTATTTTTGAATCTTTATTTACTAAAACACTCATAATATGTGTATTGTTTGTTATAAAATATATGACGCAAAAGTAAACCTTTTACTCTTACTTTAAAATTATTTTTGAAAAGAATATATCTTTTATGTCGTATTAATCTCTTTACGGTAGAGTGAATCATACAAAAAGAGGACTAAAACTAACCTTTATCTTTTTAATAAAATTAGACTTTTAATATTTTATATATTCAATCTAATTTTATACTTATTTATTCGTCGTTTTGATTAAGCTTACTAAGTATTTCTGGTATTTTTTTAAGATTTGCTAATTGTTTTAGTTTTTCTCGTGATTCTTCTACTGGTGTACCAAAGTAAACTTTTGATCCTTCCAGTGATTTTGTAACACCAGTTTGCCCCATTACCACTGCTTTACTTCCTATCTTTATACTACTTGTAATTCCTACTTGACCCCACAATGTAACTTCATCTTCTATAACAACACAACCTGCAATACCTGTTTGTGAAGCGATTAAACATCTTTTACCTATTATGGTATCATGTCCTACATGTACTTGATTATCTATTTTTGTACCTTCTCCTATAGTAGTATCACCTGTAACTCCTTTATCAATTGTACATAATGCTCCGATACCTACATTATCTTCAAGCACAACTCTTCCTCCTGATAATAATTGATCAAATCCTTCTGGTCTTTTTTTATAATAAAATGCGTCTGCTCCAATAATGGTTCCTGAATGAATAATAACGTTATCTCCAATAACGGTATGATCATAAATAGATACATTAGAGTGAATTAGGCAATTCGAACCTATTTTTACATTATTTCCAATAAAACAGTTAGGTTGTATTATAGTATTTTCTCCTATCTGAGCAGTCGAGGACACAGAGGTATTAGATGCTTGAAATGGTTTAAAATATTGGGTAAGAAAATTAAAATCTCTAAAAGGGTCTTCTGAAATTAACAATGCTTTTCCTTCAGGACAATCTACTTCTTTATTTATTAAAATAATTGTAGCTGCAGATTGTAGAGCTTTATCATAATATTTAGGATGGTCTACAAAAACAATATCGCCTGATTGAACCACATGTATTTCATTCATTCCTAAAACAGGAAAATTAGCGTCTCCTATAAATTTACAATTTATAATAGACGCTATTTCCTTTAAACTATATTGTCTAAGAAACCTCATTATTCCTTAACACGCTCCATATAAGCGCCTGTTGCTGTATCTATTTTAATTTTATCTCCTTCATTAATAAATAAAGGTACATTAACTTGTGCTCCTGTTTCTACAGTAGCGGGCTTTGTCGCATTAGTCGCTGTATTTCCTTTCACCCCTGGTTCTGCATAAGTTACTTCTAAAACTACTGAAGCTGGCATATCTACAGATAAAGGCATTTCTGTTTCTGTATTAATTTGTACCATTACATTCGTGCCTTCTTTTAATAAATCAGGAGCATCTAAAATATCTTTATTTAAAGTTATTTGCTCAAAGGTTTCTTGATTCATAAAATGAAATTCTGATCCTTCGTTGTATAAGTATTGATAAGTATGTGTTTCAACTCTTACTACATCAATTTTATGACCTGCTGAGAAAGTATTGTCCAATACTTTTCCTGATGTCAATGATTTTAACTTGGTTCTAACGAAAGCAGGTCCTTTCCCTGGTTTAACATGTAAAAATTCAACGATTTTAAAAATATCGTGATTATACTTAATACACAATCCGTTTCTAATGTCTGCCGTACTTGCCATTTCTATTTTACTATTTTTTTTTAAATATTTCCTGTATAACCTTTCATAATTCCTCTTGATGAATTTCTAATAAAATCAAGAATTTCATCGCGCTCGGGAGTAGCTGTCATTTCTGCTTCAATGATTGCTAATGCTTGAGTTGTATTATAGTTTTTTTGATATAAAATTCTGTATATATCTTGAATCTCTCTAATTTTTTCAGTAGAAAAACCTCTTCTTCTGAGTCCTACTGAATTAATTCCTACATAAGATAATGGCTCTTTAGCTGCTTTTGTATAAGGAGGTACGTCTTTACGAACCAATGATCCTCCTGATATCATAGCGTGATCTCCAATAGATATAAATTGATGAACTGCTGCTAATCCTCCAATTACTGCGTAGTCTCCAACTGTAACGTGACCTGCTAATGCTACACCATTTACAATAATAGCATTATTTCCTATATGACAATCATGAGCAACATGTGCTGTGGCCATAATTAAACAGTTACTACCTATTATTGTCTGACCGGACGCTAGTGTTCCTCTGTTAATGGTAACACATTCTCTAATGGTAGTATTATCACCTATAACAGCCAAGGAATCTTCGCCTCCAAATTTTAGATCTTGCGGAACAGCTGATATAACGGCTCCAGGAAAAATGTTACAATTTTTACCTATACGAGCTCCTTCCATAATCGTTACATTTGAACCTATCCAAGTTCCTTCTCCTATTACCACATTATTATGTATCGTTGTAAAAGGCTCAATTACAACATTTTTGCAATTTTAGCCCCTGGATGTACATATGCTAATGGTTGATTCATTTCTAATTTATTATACGTTTAAACTAGTTAGTGTTTTATATTTTAAACACTATACCTTTATTGGTTTTTAACAATTTGAGCCATTAATTCGGCTTCTGCTACTAATTTACCATTAGCAAATGCGTATCCCTGCATATGACAAATACCTCTTCTTATTGGAGATAATAATTCTAGCTTAAAGATTAAAGTATCACCTGGTAAAACTTTATGTTTAAACTTAACATTATCAATTTTCATAAAATAAGTTAAGTAATTTTCAGGATCAGGAACTGTACTTAAAATTAATATTCCTCCTGTTTGGGCCATTGCTTCAACTATTAAAACACCAGGCATTACAGGAGCTCCTGGAAAATGTCCAATGAAGAAATCTTCGTTCATAGTTACATTTTTCAAACCTACCACTTGAGTATCAGTCATGCTCAAAATTCTATCTACTAATAAAAATGGCGGTCTGTGCGGGAGCATAGACATTATTTTATGAATATCCATCAAAGGTTCTTTATTTAAATCATAAACGGGAACATTGTTACGTTGTTCATTTTTTATGATTTTAGCTATTTTTTTAGCAAACTGGGTATTTACAAAATGTCCAGGCTTATTAGCTATAATTTTACCTTTAATTTTAGTGCCTATTAATGCTAAATCTCCTACAACATCTAATAATTTATGACGAGCTGCTTCGTTTGGATAATGTAAGGTTAGATTATCAAGTACTCCATTTGGTGTAATTGAAATTTCATCTTTCCCAAAAGCGACTCTTAATTTTTCCATTGTTTCGTTTGACAATTCTTTATCAACATAAACAATAGCATTGTTAAGATCTCCTCCTTTTATCAAACCATGTTCTAAAAGCATTTCTAGCTCATGTAAAAAACTAAAAGTTCTACAAGAAGCTATTTCTGATTTAAATTCAGAAATACTTTTCATTGAAGCATTCTGAGTACCTAATACTTTTGTTCCAAAATCTACCATTGTAGTAACAGAATATTCATCTGATGGAATAACGGTAATCTCACTACCTGTTGCTTCATCTAAATAGGAAATAACTTCTTTTACTACATATACTTCTCGTTCTGCATCTTGATCTATTAATCCTACTTTTTCGATAGCTTCGACAAAATGTTTGGAAGAACCGTCCATTATAGGTAATTCTGACGCATCTAATTCTATAATTATGTTATCTAAATCACATCCTACTAGTGCTGCCAAAACATGTTCAGGAGTTTGAATCATAACTCCTAACTTTTCTAAATTTGTACCTCTTTGTGTATTAACAACATAATTTGCATCTGCTTCAATAATAGGTTGTCCTTCTAAATCAACACGTATAAAAGTAAAACCATTATTTATGGGAGCGGGCTTAAAAGTCATTGTAACTTCTTTACCTGTATGTAAACCAACTCCTTTTAGTGTAATTTCTGACTGAATGGTCTTTTGTTTAACCATGACTACTACTTCTTTATATTTTTTTTAGTTCTGTTATCTCTGAAACAATTTTGGGTAAGTTTTTGAAATGCACATATGATTTATTAAAATCATTGTAACCTAAAGCAGGACTACCTTGTACTACTTCCCCATCTTTTAAACTTCTACCAATACCTGATTGAGCTTGTATTTTTACGTTATTACCTATAATAATATGCCCTACTATACCTACCTGCCCTCCAATCATGCAGTTTTCTCCAATTTTTGTAGATCCTGCAATTCCTGTTTGAGAGGCGATTACTGTATTTTTACCTATTTCAACGTTGTGAGCTATTTGAATTTGATTATCTAACTTAACCCCTTTACGTATAATTGTAGATCCTAATGTAGCTCTATCTATAGTAGTTGCTGCTCCTATGTCTACATTATCTTCTATAACAACATTTCCTATTTGAGGCACTTTACTATATTCTCCGTTTGCATTAGGAGCAAAACCAAATCCATCTGCACCTATAACTGTACCTGAATGGATTGTACAATTTTTCCCTATTATTGTTTCTGAATAAATTTTTGCTCCAGCAAAAATCATTGTATTATCACCAATAATAACGTTATCTCCTATAAATGAATTGGGAAATATTTTTACATTTTCCCCTATAATTACATTTTCTCCTATATAACTAAAAGCTCCTAAATAGAAATTCCCTCCATATTTAGCACTTTTTGACAGCATAGAAGGTTCTTCTATACCTGTTTTATTATGTTTAATTTGATTATAAAACTCTAATAATTTTGAAAAAGACTTATATGCGTCTTCTACTTTAACTAAAGTGGTAGTTAATTTGTTTTCTGGCTCAAAACTTTTATTTACAATTGTTATAGTTGCCTTCGTTTCATATATATAACTTTGGTATTTAGGATTTGCTAAAAACGTTAACGATCCTTCTGTACCTTCTTCTATCTTAGACAGTTTAGAGACTTCAGCACTAGGGTTTCCTACTACTTCGCCTTCTAATATTCCTGCAATTTGTTCTGCTGTAAACTTCATAATTCTTGCAAAAGTATAAATTTTTACGGAAATCTTAACTTTTATTTAGTTGTTTTGGATAACACAAATAATATTTGGTAACTTGTTTTGATAAAGCTTTTAATGATAATTGATCTGACAAAACTGCTACATCTTCTAGTGTTCCATCTTTTTGAGTATTCTGATAGGTTCCGCTATTTTGCTATAGGCCTGATTTTTTATTTTACCTTTGAATACAAAATATTTTGATTCTACAGATGATATATTTTTTAATTGGGCAAAATCTTCTACTAGTTGATTTATTTCTTCAGAAGAAAATTTTTCTTCTCCCATTTTTATTTTTAGTAGATCTCTATTTATTATAATTCTACTTAACTCGCTAAGGGTATAGTCCTGATGGTATTGCCAATTTTTAATTGCTCCTACTACATCTGTATCATCTAATTTTGAAAATTCATCTAATATAAAATCATCAAATTTTTCAAAATAAATTTTATTTTTAATAAAAAAGTACAAAGGTTTACTACATTCTACTTCAATTCCTTTTTGATATAACTCTTTAGCTCTTTTTAATATTCGTGTTAGAATTTCTTCTGCTACTAAACTGGTTTTATGTAAATATACTTGCCAATACATTAATCTACGAGCCATTAAAAATTTTTCGACAGAATAAATCCCTTTTTCTTCTATTACTAAAACATCGTCTACAACATTCATCATCTGGATTAACCTATCAGAATTAATCTTTCCTTCTTCAACTCCACTATAAAAGCTATCTCTTTTCAAATAGTCCATACGATCCATATCTAATTGACTTGAAATAAGTTGAAGCATAAATTTCCGATGATACTCTCCTTTAAAAATCTGAATCGCTAAAGTTAATTTCCCATCAAATTCTTTATTTAATTTATTCATAAATAAAAGAGAAATTTCTTCATGATGAACATCTTCTACTATACTGTGTTCCATGGCATGTGAAAAGGGACCATGCCCTATATCATGTAACAATATGGCAATATAGAGTGCATTTTCTTCTTCTTCTGAAATGATAACATTTTTAAATCGAAGCACACTAACTGCTTTTTGCATTATATGCAAGCATCCTAATGCGTGATGAAAGCGTGTATGATTGGCTCCTGGATAAACTAGATATGACATACCCATTTGCGTTATCCTTCTTAAACGTTGAAAATAAGGATGTTGTATTAAATCATAAATAAAAGGATTTGGGATGGTTATAAAACCATATATAGGATCGTTAAATATCTTAAGTTTGTTTGTATTACTCACAAATGTAGATTTAGTCTAACAAAGATAAAAAAACCTGACAGTTAACAAAAACTATCAGGTTTTAAATTCTAAGTTAATATTATTGTATTACCATATTATGATTCTATCTTTTTAGGAATAAACATCTTACCTCTATTTGTAATTTTAAAAGTATCATAAAAAGAATCTATGTTACTAAGTGGACCATTAATTCTATAACGTGCTGGTGAGTGAACATCTTCTATTAATTGTTGCGCTAATGCTTCTGGTTTTATATTAACCATCCAAGCATAGCCATAAGCTAGGAAGAAACGCTCATTAGGGGTTAAACCCGCTATTTTTTGATTTTTTCTAAATTGTTCTGTTCTTTTAAATGCTTCATACCCCATAACCACACCTCCTAAATCAGCTATATTTTCTCCTTGGGTTGCTTCTCCATTTACAAATTTATGGGGTAATGCTTCGTATTTATTATATTGTTTTACAATAGCTTTTGTTTTAGCTTTAAATTTCTTCAAGTCTTCTGGAGTCCACCAATTATTTAGATTTCCTTTTTCATCATATTGACTTCCTTGATCATCAAAACCATGTGTTATTTCGTGTCCAAAAGTAGAACCTCCTATAATACCATATAGGACCGCATCATCTGGCATATATCCTTGAAAACCAGGAACAATTATATTACAAGCAGGAACACATATTTCATTATTGCTTGGATTATAATAAGCATTATAGGTTTGCGGATACATCCCCCATTCAGTACGATCCACTTGTTTCCCATATTTTGAGGCCATTTCATTGTAAGCCCATTGATTAACAGCCATTATATTTACCAAATAATGTGTTTTATCAATTACTATAGAAGACAAATCTTTCCATTTATCTGGATAACCAACTTTCATAACTATTTTTGAAAGTTTAAAAAGTGCTTTTTTCTTAGTTTCTGCACCCATCCAATCTATTTTTTTATTCTATCAGCATACACCTCCCTAATAGCATTACCTATTTCTAATAATTTTTCTTTTGTTCCTTTAGGTAAATATTCTTCTACATATACCTGTCCTATTAGCTCTCCTAGTGATTCATCTGTTTGTTCTACTACACGTTTCCATCTTGGCTTTTGCTCTTTAACACCACTCATAATGGTTGAATAGAAATGAAAATGTTCTTTTTCAATACGATCATTTAAATAGGTAGCATATGAATTTACTAAATTCCACTTTAAATATATTTTCCATTCTTCAATTGTATATTTTTTTGCAATAGTATTAAGTGCTTTATAAAACTCTGGTTGTCCAACAATAACAGAATCAGCTTTTTTAATTTTTAATTGTCCTAAAATTTTATCAATCATTAGATTAGGCACTAATTCTTTAAACTTACCTAAAGCCATTTTATTATAATTAGCTATAGGATCTCTAAGAGCTTCTAGTCTTCTTGAGTTTTTAGCTAGCTCTAATTCAAGTCTCATAACTATCTGAGCATTATTTAAAGCTGTTTTTTTATCTCCAATTAATACAAACATTTTTTCCAAATGTTTTTCATACGCTTTACGTATTTCTACCGTTTCCTTGTCTGTATTAAAATAATAATCTCTATTTCTCATCCCCAAACCTCCTTGATTAAAAAAAAGCGCATATTTAGCACTATTTTTATCATCTTGCGCTACATAAAAACTAAAAGCGGGATCTGCTCCTATGGTGTGCATATAAGCAGTTTGTTCTACTAATGAGGGTAAATCTTTTATGTTTTGTATTTTAAGAAATTCTTTTTCAGAGGATCTATACCTAACTTATTTATGGTTAAAGTATCCATCCCAGATGCGTAAAAATCACCTATTTTTTGCTTATTACTACCTTTTTCAGCATCTTCTACAGCTGATTTTTCACAAATCTTTTTGATTTGATTATTAATAGTATCTTGAATTGTTCTAAAAATTCCATTACTTCTTTCTGATGCTGGAATTGGATTTTTTTAAACCAACTACCATTAGCATACTGAAAAAAATCATCTGATAAATTAGCCGTAGTATCCCTATTTGTTACTAAAACATCGGGAGCATTGTGATTTTTCACTTCTTTTTTACAACTTCCTGCAAGAACTAAAATACTGAATAGTAAAATAGATAGTTTATTCATTTTCATTTTATTTCTAATATGTTTAGGGATCAAATATATTTTAAATGTAAAAAAATACTATTTTTTATACTATTTTTAAGAAACGATAGTTTTTAATATAGTAAATTGCATTTATTCTGCAGTTAGAAAATCAAATAATTATTATATAATACAAAAAAGCAAACCATGAAAATACTTTGGGTTGATGACGAAATAAGCTTACTAAAACCACATATTTTATTTTTAGAAAAGAAAAATTACCAAGTTACAACTTGTAATAATGGAAGAGATGCTTTAGATCTTTTTCAAGAAGAAAATTTCGACATTATTTTCTTAGACGAGAATATGCCTGGAATGACAGGGCTTGAGGTTTTAGCTGAAATGAAAGAGAAAAAACAAGCTATTCCTATTATCATGATCACTAAAAGTGAAGAAGAGTACTTAATGGAAGAGGCTATTGGTTCTAAAATTGCTGATTATTTAATAAAACCTGTTAATCCTAATCAAATTCTTTTAAGCTTAAAAAAGAATTTAGATCATTCACGTTTGATTTCTGAAAAAACGACATTAGATTATCAAAAAGAATTCCGTAAAATAGCCATGGATATGGCAATGGTAAATACCTACGAAGAATGGGTAGATCTATACAAAAACTTATGTTCTGGGAAATGGAACTAGAAAATATTGATGATCAAAATATGTTTCAAATTTTAGAATCCCAAAAAGTAGAGGCTAATTCTCAATTTGGAAAATTCATCGAAAAAAATTATGAAAATTGGTTTACACAAACCAACGATCGTCCTATCCTTTCGCACGAAGTATTTAGAAAATTAGTCATTCCTGAATTAAGAAAAGAAGAAAATGTACTTTTTGTAGTAATTGATAATTTACGCTATGATCAATGGAAGGCTTTTGAAACTGTTGTAGGAAATCATTACAAATTAGAAACAGAAACTCCTTATTTTGCATTACTTCCTACTGCAACCCAATATGCTCGAAATGCTCTTTTTTCAGGTTTATTACCTCTGGAAATGGAAAAAATGTATCCACAATATTGGAAAAATGATGTAGATGAAGGAGGGAAAAATTTATTTGAAGCTGAATTTTTAGCCGAGCAACTGAAACGCCTTCGACTAAATATATCACATGAATATTTTAAAGTTACAAATTTTACGAATGGAAAAAAACTAGCTGAAAATTTCAAAGGATTAAAAGATAAAAAACTAGTTGCTATAGTATACAATTTTGTAGATATGTTGTCACATGCAAAAACAGATATGGATGTAGTAAAAGAACTAGCCTCTGACGATAAAGCTTATCGCTCATTAACTTTGAGTTGGTTTAAAAATTCACCTTTATTAGAAATTATTCAACAAGCACAACGTCTTGGCTTTAAGTTAATACTCACAACGGATCACGGCACTATTAATGTTAAAAACCCTTCACAGGTTATTGGCGATAAAAACACGAGTCTAAATTTACGCTACAAAACGGGAAGAAGTCTTACTTATGAAGCTAAAGATGTTTATGCAATTAAAGACCCTAAAAAAATAGGGCTACCTGCTATTAACATGACAAGCTCTTTTATCTTTGCAAAAAATGATCACTTTTTAGCTTATATTAATAATTATAACCATTATGCCAGCTATTACAGAAACACTTATCAACATGGAGGAATTTCTTTGGAAGAAATGATTGTTCCTTTTTAGTATTTAGCCCTAAAAAATAAAAAAGGTATAGTTGTTTTAGAATATGTTTTTATTTCATGCAAAATGATTTATGAACTTTTTCTGAATTCAAAGACTTATAATTATTTTTACAATTTGAAATCTAAAATAATGAAATTTGAATACTCCTTAGAAAATATAGAAAACATAGCAACTCAGGTTTTAGCAACTAATCCTGAAAAGATTATTCTTTTTAATGGCGAAATGGGTGCTGGAAAAACCACCTTTATTAAAACTTTGTGCAAAGTACTGGGTGTAAAAGATGCAACCAGCAGCCCTACTTTTAGTTTAGTAAATGAATATGAAGCTAATAATAATCAAATTATATATCATTTTGATGTGTATCGCCTAAAATCACAAACGGAAGCTTTGGATATGGGAATAGATGAATACCTTTATTCTGGACATTGGTGTTTTATCGAATGGGCTGAAAAAATCTCAGATTTAATCCCTGAAAACCATACCGTTGTTAATATATCCACATTAGAAGATGGAAAACGTTTACTTGAATTAAATTATTAATCTTCGTTATGCGCTAAAATTAAGGATTCATTTACCTTACAAACAAAAAATCAAGGTATATAACCTTAGAAAAGGAAGAAGAATTATAAGTTTAAAGCTTTTTTATTTAAATATCAATCTAAAAATAAAACAAAGCTCTACTTTGTTACCATTAAGATTTTTTCGTAATTTGTAGCTTTATAAAATATCATCATGGCGATTACTCCTTTTAGTAAAAAGAGTTACTTCCACAAGAAGAAAAATTGGAAGTAACTAAACACAAAAGCGAACTCTTTATTGGTATTCCTAAAGAAACCGCTTTTCAAGAGCGACGTATTTGTTTAACACCTGATGCTGTCAATGCAATCGTTAGTCATGGTCATAGAGTCTTAATTGAAGCAGGAGCTGGAAAAAATGCTAGTTATAGCGATAAGGATTATAGTGATGCAGGAGCTGAAATTACAAACGATACGAAAAAAGTTTTTGCTTGTCCTATGATCCTAAAAGTAGAACCTCCTACTCAGGAAGAAATTGAAATGATGAAATCACAAACAATTCTCATTTCAGCATTACAAATAAAAACTCGCAAAAAGAATACTTCGCTTCTCTTAAAAAAAAGAAAATAACTGCTCTTGCCTTTGAGTATTTAAAAGATGATGATAATTCTTTTCCTGCTGTTAAATCTTTAAGTGAAATTGCAGGAACCGCCTCTGTATTAATAGCTGCAGAATTAATGACTTGTAATAAAGGGGGCAATGGGTTATTATTTGGGAACATTACAGGTGTAAGACCTACTGAAGTAATCATTTTAGGTGCTGGTACTGTAGCAGAATATGCTGTTAAAACAGCTATTGGATTAGGTGCTTCTGTAAAAGTATTTGATAATTCAATTACAAAATTAAGACGATTACAAAATAATTTACAATACCGTATTTTTACTTCAACTATACAGAATAAAACATTACTCAAATCACTAAGAAGATGTGACGTAGCTATAGGAGCAATGCGTGGCAAGCACAGAACACCTGTTGTTGTAACTGAAGATATGGTAAGCCATATGAAAAAAGGTTCTGTCATAGTAGATGTAAGTATAGATACTGGCGGCTGTTTTGAAACTTCTGAAATTACTACGCATGAGAACCCCACGTTTCTAAAACATGGTGTAACCCATTATTGTGTTCCTAACATACCTTCACGCTATGCTAAAACAGCTTCTCTCTCTATTAGCAATATCATAACCCCTTATCTTCTACAAATTGCAGATGACGGAGGAATAGAAAGTGCTATACGTTGTGATGCTGGTTTAAAAAATGGTGTTTATTTTTATCATGGGATTTTAAGTAATAAAACTATAGGAGAATGGTTTAGCTTAACTTATAGAGATATTAACTTGATCGTATTTTAATCCATAAGATTTACTATTTTTGCAAAAAAAAATTAAATGAGCACATTTACATATCGCTTAGCTTATTATTTATTTGGTGTTTTAGGAGGCAGTATTGTTTTATTTTTTGTTTTAAATCAAAAGAAAACAAGTTGTAGTTATTTTCCTAATGATCGAGTTTTAAATAATTTACGTTCAAAACCTTTTCACTATTCAAAAGAAGCTTCAAAAATTTTAAATGAAAATTGGGTTGATACTACTGATATTAAAAACACTTTAACTTATGGCGATGTTGACTTTGACAGAAGTAATATCAGAACTAAATCAGGAGGTAAACGCTATATCATTGAAGGTTTTACTACACATAAGCAAGCAATTGAATTAGAAATAGAAAACTTTGAAGATAAGGCTATTTTAAAAAATATTATTAAAACTAAATAAAAAAAGGCTATCCAAAAAAATTAGATTGAGGAACAACTAACCTTAAGGTTTTGTATTAAAAGTAAAACTACATAATATACTCTACCAAGAGCAAACATGAGAAAACAATATAGTATGCTTTTTCTTTTTGGATAGTCTTTATTAATTTTCAAATCTCACTTTCGATTGGTCAGGATCTTGATATTATTATATAATTAAAGTATTAATTTCTTCTTTTCTAAAATTATTACTTTTAACCAATTAATAATTATACTTTTGTTTAAAAAAGTTTTTTTTAAATTATTTTTCTCTCTAAAACAAAATCATCCATTAAATAACCACCACCTATAGAAATCACTTCATCTCCAATGGATTGAAAGCCTAGCTTGTTATAAAAGTAAAGTGCTTTATTATACTTATTAACATTTAAGTAGAGATATAAATTTCCTGATTTTTTAGCCCTATCAATAATTTCATTCAACAAAAAACGTCCCACTCCTTTTCCTTGTAAATTTGGAAGTATATAAATTTTATGCAGTTTTGTCTTTTGGGGCTTCGCATCTATTTCATAAGATGCAAAACCTAAAAGTTGCTGATCATCTTTTATCAATAAAAATTTTTGTTTTTTATTCATTTGTAACAACAAAGCTTCTTCAGAATAAATCAAATTCAACATATAAGTAATCTGCTCTGTACTTAGAATTTTACCATAAGCATCAGGCCAAATAGTGTAAGCTAAACTTATTATATCCTTAATATCTTTTTCTTTTGCTTCAATAATTTCCATTTTACTTTACTATAAAAAACAATAAAAACTGTCTAAAAGCTTACTAAATTTTGATTCATAATAAGTAAAACTTTATCATTTTTCTTTAACAAGAAAATAGCTTATTTTAAGTTTTTTATTATATCTAAATAACATTCAGTATTAAACTTCTAGACAGCTTCTTAATTTTGATTTATTTTTTTTCTATTTTAAATTCACGAGCTAGCAATGTATTCTTTAATAACATTGCAATAGTCATAGGACCTACACCACCTGGAACTGGTGTAATATATGATGCCTTTTTCGAAACATTTTCAAAATCTACATCTCCTTTAATAACATATCCTTTTGGACTCATTTCATCTGGTACTCTTGTAATTCCCACATCTATGATTACTGCATCATCTTTTATCATCTCTGCTTTTAAGAAGTCTGGCACTCCTAAAGCTGAAATAATAATATCTGCCTGTGAGGTAATTTGATTAATATTTTTAGTATGGCTATGTGTCAGGGTTACTGTTGAATTTCCTGGAAAACCTTTTCTTCCCATTAAAATACTCATAGGTCTTCCAACAATATGACTACGACCAATAACTACTGTATGTTTTCCTTTTGTTTCTACATTATAACGTTCTAATAATTCTAAAATACCAAAAGGAGTAGCTGGAATAAATGTAGACATATCTAATGCCATTTTCCCAAAGTTTTCAGGATGAAAACCATCTACATCTTTACTAGGGTCAATTGCCATTAATATTTTTTGTGTGTCAATTTGTTCTGGTAATGGTAATTGAACTATAAAACCATCTATTTCAGTATTCTCATTTAATTCTTTAATTTTTTTTAGCAATTCTGTTTCAGAAGTTGTACTAGGCATTTTAATTAGAGTGGATTCAAAACCTACTTTTTCGCATGCTTTTACTTTACTTCCTACATAAGTTAAACTAGCACCATCATTTCCTACAATCAAAGCTGCTAAATGCGGAACTTTTTCTCCCTTTGCTTTCATTGCTTGAACTTGTATTGCTATTTCATTTTTAATGTCTTCAGAAACTTTTTTACCGTCTAAAATTTGCATTACTAATCTTTTTGTGTGTTGTTAAATATTCTGTAGTTTTATTAAATAAAAAAGGCGCGAAAACACGCCCCTTTATATTTTATTTCATCCCTGGAAGACTTCCTTTCATGCCTCCCATCATTTTCATTAATTGTTTACCTCCTGGACCTTGCATCATTTTCATCATTTTACTCATTTGATCAAATTGTTTGAGTAACTGATTTACTTCTTCTATTTTTCTACCGGATCCTTTGGCTATTCTGTTTTTACGTTTTGTATCAATTAACGATGGTTTACTTCTTTCTGCTGGTGTCATAGAATAGATAATGGCTTCAATGTGTTTAAAAGCATCATCTTCAATTTCTACATCTTTTAAGGCTTTATTAGCACCTGGTATCATTCCTACCAAATCTTTCATATTACCCATTTTTTTAACTTGTTGTATTTGAGCTAAGAAATCATCAAAACCAAATTCATTTTTAGCAATTTTACGTTGTAATTTACGTGCTTCTTCTTCATCATACTGAGCTTGAGCACGTTCTACTAATGATACAACGTCTCCCATACCCAAAATACGATCTGCCATACGCTCTGGATAAAACACGTCAATAGCATCCATTTTTTCACCTGTACCAATAAATTTGATTGGTTTATTTACAACTGATTTAATTGATATTGCGGCTCCTCCACGTGTATCTCCATCTAACTTAGTAAGCACTACCCCATCAAAGTCTAAACGATCATTAAACGCTTTCGCTGTATTTACTGCATCTTGACCTGTCATTGAGTCCACTACAAATAAGGTCTCATTAGGAGTAATTGCTTTATGAACATTAGCAATTTCAGTCATCATTTCTTCATCAACTGCCAAACGTCCTGCTGTATCAACTATAACTACGGTAAAACCATTTGATTTAGCATATTTAATTGCATTTTGAGCAATTTCAACTGCATTTTTATTTTCTGGTTCAGAATATACTTCTACCCCAATTTGCTCACCAACCACATGTAACTGATTAATAGCAGCTGGACGATAAATATCACAAGCTACTAATAATGGTTTTTTATTTTTCTTTGTCTTTAAGAAATTGGCTAATTTACCGGAAAAAGTAGTTTTACCTGAACCTTGTAAACCAGACATTAATATAACAGAGAAATTTCCTGATAAATTGATTCCTTGAGCATCACCTCCCATTAATTCTGTTAATTCATCTTTTACGATTTTAACTAGTAATTGTCCTGGTTGTAAGGTGGTTAATACATCTTGTCCTAATGCTTTTTCTTTTACTCTTGTAGTAAAATCTTTAGCAATCTTAAAGTTAACATCAGCATCAAGCAATGCACGACGTACCTCTTTTAAGGTATCTGCAACATTTACTTCTGTAATTTTTCCGTGTCCTTTTAATATATGGAAGGCCTTATCTAACTTCTCTGATAAATTATTAAACATAATTCCTTATTTTTTTAGAAGTTGCAAAGATACTATAATTAAGAATTATCTAAAATTTTTAAAAATAAATTTTAGATGATATTTTTTTATTTAATCAAATATTCTATAAAATATAATAGAAGAACGAAAACATATGATGAATAAATAAATAGTTTTTTTAATTCTTTTTAGTTTCTCATAAAGACATGAAGTATCTAAATTAAAGAGGTAATAACCTTTATTTGATATAAAATGATCATATTTTATATGATTAAAAAATGAAGTAATAAAGTTCCTCTTTATCAAGTTTTCTTTCCCTTAAATTATAATCAACAAAAAGAGGCTGTCCAAAAAGTTAAATCAATGCGTCATTCGTCATTCTGAAGGAAGGAAGTATGACATAATCAATACTATTTTATTTACTTCCTCTATTCAGGCAGAGCTTTTAAGCTCTCCCCATGGTCAAAATAACAAGATAGCAGACTTTTAGGACACCCTCTCTTTTATTTTTGATAAAATTATTATCTCTAATAATTTAATTTTTTAATTCCCATATTCCATAATGTAAATGCTTGTATATCTACATTTTCATTTATTGCAGCAGTAACAGACTTTCCTGCTCCATGCCCTGCATTAATATCAATACGGATTAAGGTAGGATTCACTCCTGATTGTTTATCTTGAAGTTCTGATATAAATTTAAAACTGTGAGCAGGAACTACTCGATCATCATGATCTCCTGTTGTTACTAAAGTTGCTGGATATTTCACTCCTTTTTTCACATTATGTACAGGTGAATATTTTTTAAGATACTCAAACATTTCTTTACTTTCTTCTACTGTTCCATAATCATATTTCCATCCAGCACCTGCTGTAAAGGTATGGTAACGTAACATATCTAATACTCCAACGGCTGGCAAGGCGACTTTCATTAAATCAGGACGCTGTGTCATTGTAGCTCCTACTAATAATCCTCCATTAGAACCTCCTCTTATTGCTAAAAAGTCACTAGATGTAAACTTATTTTTTATAAGATATTCAGCTGCTGCTATAAAATCATTAAAAACATTTTGTTTTTGCAATTTAGTTCCTGCTACATGCCATTTTTTACCATACTCACCACCTCCTCGTAAATTAGCTACGGCATAAATACCTCCATTTTCTAACCATAGTGCATTTGAAATACTAAAACTTGGTGTTAAGCTTATATTAAACCCTCCATAACCATATAATATAGTTGGATTTTTCCCATCTAATTTAATTCCTTTTTATAAGTTATAATCATTGGAATTTTAGTTCCATCTTTAGATTTATAAAAAACTTGTTTTGATTCATACAGATCACTCTGAAAATCTACTTTAGGTTTTTGATAAACAGTAGTTTCTCCTGTTTCTGGATTTAAAGAATAAATACTATTTG
Source organism: Flavobacterium oreochromis (assembly GCF_019565455.1). Lineage (NCBI taxonomy): Bacteria > Pseudomonadati > Bacteroidota > Flavobacteriia > Flavobacteriales > Flavobacteriaceae > Flavobacterium > Flavobacterium oreochromis. The sequence continues at coordinate 2,325,102 of NZ_CP067377.1, read as the reverse complement.
GAGTATAATAATTAGAAAAAGAAAAATACAGTGTTTTATCTTTTGGTTTTCCATCAAAACCACTTGCAGATCCTATACCTGGTAACTTAATTGTACGTATTAAGTTACCTGTAAAATCATATTGTTTTACCATTGAAACAGCATCTTGCATATAATGAGTAAAAAGATATCCCGCGCCAGCTGAAGCATTTAACACATTAGATGTTTCTTTTACTAAATCTTTCCAATTTTCTTGCTTAGGATTTAATAAGTCTACCATTACAATTCGTTTATTTGGAGCCTTATAGTCTGTTGTTATATAAAAAACGGCATCTTTATTTTCTATTACATCATTATCTGAATCAAAATTATCGACTAAAGTTACAATAGGATTGTTAGTCGTTTTTAAATCTTTTACATACAATTCATTCCCATAAGTTGAATTAGCTGCGGTTATAACTAAATAATGATTATCTCTGGTTACAAAACCACCTACGTATAATCTTTTTTTATCTGAGCCAAAGACTACTTGATCGTTTTTTTGTTTAGTTCCTAGTTTATGATAATAGAGTTTATGTTGATCTGTTTTTGCAGATAACTCACTTCCTTTAGGTTTATCATAACTAGAATAATAAAAACCTTCATTTTTATACCAAGAAACCCCACTAAATTTAACATCTATTAATTTAGTGTCTATCATTTTCTTATTTTTTGCATCTATTACTATTATTTCTCTCCAATCTGAACCTCCAATAGATACTTGATATGCAACTTTACTTCCATCTTCAGAAAAACTAACGGCTGCCAAAGAGGTTGTTCCATCTTTAGAAAAGGTATTAGGGTCTAAAAAGATTTCTTCTTTTCCTTGTTTATCTTTTCTATATAAAACAGATTGATTTTGCAAACCATTGTTTTTATAATAGTAGGTGTAATCTCCCTCTATAAATGGAGAACTTATTTTTTCATAGTTCCACATTTTCTCTAAACGATTTTTTAAAATCGAACGATAAGGAATTTGATCTAAATATTTATATGTTGCAACATTCTGAGCTTTTACCCATGCTTCTGTTTCTAAAGAGCGATCATCTTCTAACCAACGATAAGGATCTTCTACAAGTGTACCAAAATAGGTATCAACTTGCTCCTTTTTTTAGTTTCAGGATATCCCATAGAGTTTACATTTATTTTTGATTGTGCCATAGCCCCCAAACTAGTAGCTAAAATCACCGTAGATGTTAAAACTTTCATTTTTTAATTTATTTTAAACAAAAATACATTTTCAAATGTTAGAAATACGTTAAAAAAAAGCACTCTTTTCTTAAGAGTGCTTTTTTTATGTAAAAATCATTTATTTTAAAGTTTAAAATTAATACCTAATACTATATTTCTTCCTATATTCTGAATATTATTTGTCTTCAAACGAGATAAATGAGCTATGTATTTTTGATTTAAAACATTATTAGCAACAATATTAAAACTAAAATTTAATTTAAGAATAGATAAATTTCCTCCTAGTCCAAAATTTAATAATGAATAAGAAGTACTTGCTATTTCAAAATTGGAAATATTATTTTGAGCTAAATTTGTTTCGTAATTAGTAAAAAGATAACCTTCTTTAATTGTTTTATTTATATCAAATTGTGCTCGTATTGTATTCATCCATTTATTTGCTGGTATTAATGGTAAAAACTCGTTATTTTGTTTTCTTCCTATTACCATTTCAAAACTAGAGGTGATATGCAACCAATCTATTGGATGCGGATGTAGATGTACTCCCATTTCCCCTCCATACAATTTGGCATTTGCCTGTTCATAAGTATAAACATCTTTATCCTCAACAGTATAACCAGTTGGTGCTATATAAATATAATTTTTTATATAATTATAAAATCCATTAGCAAATAATTCAAAATGAGAGTTTCCATATTCTAAATTCAAATCTGCTTGAATATTTTGTTCATTTTTTAAATCTTCATTTCCTTTTTCATAACGGTTACTCCCCTCATGAATACCATTAGAAGTTAGTTCTGCAAGATTAGGAGCTCTAAATCCACTTGCTAAATTTAATCGCATATTTAAGTTATTAACCAAATTAGTCTTATAACCTAAAGAAGCATTAATACTATTAAACTGTTTCTTAACAGGTTTAAAATATCCTTCCTCTCCTTCTTCTCCATGTAAGTAAGTTTGTACATTTCTTGTATCAAAACGAAACCCAGCTTGTAAAGCATTTTTATTCCAAGCATACATAGACGTAGCTAATACACCCAAATCATTTGTTTTTGCATCTGGAATTAAAATTTCTTTACCTGAATTTTTATTTGTTTGTATCATTCCTTGAATACCTACAATAGTTTCTAGATTTCCTATTTTATGAGTATAGTATTTTAAATTGTAATTTACAGTTTGCAAATTCATATTTAATGATGCTATCGGCGAATTTTCAAATTCTTTTCTATCATTAGAAACATATCCTATTTCTGCTTCTAATTTAGAATCTACAAAGAATAACGTATTGTTCCAACTTACTATTTGCCCTATTACAGCTTGTTTTGGGTAAAGTGTTTTTTTGGAGACATTTTGCTCTCCTAATTCTTCTGGCAAACCCAAATCTAAATTATTAATATTATATCTGAATATCGATGAAAATTTAGAATTATAATAACCTAAAGCTAATTTAGCATCCGTTTCATTAAAACGGGAATTCGTAACTCTTTGTTTTGAACCTGTTAAATAATCTGAATGTGTATTATGAGCTCCTCTAACTGAAAATTTCCAATGTTCACCTGATGATTTTAAACCAAAACCTGTAGAACTTCCTTGAGTATTACTAAAATATTTTTGAGAAAAATCTGCTGAATAAGTTCCTGATTGTACAAATTTTTCAGGATTAAAATACAATACTCCACCTAAAGCATCCGAACCATATAACAAAGAAGCGGGACCTTTTATAACCTCAACGCTTTCAACGCCATTATCACTCAAACCTAAACCATGTTCTTCTCCAAATTGTTGATTTTCTAATCGAACTCCTTGAGCGTAAACTAAAACTCTATTACCACTTAATCCTCTAATTACAGGCTTACCTATTGACAATCCCGTTGATACATTAGCAACCCCTGGTATTGTAGCAATTCCTTCCATTAATGTAGCTCCTCCTTTTTGTTGTAAAGCTTTTAATGAACTGTGTTCTACTTTCATTACGTTCTGACTCTGAGCTTTATTAAAAGCAGTGGACACAATAACTTCTTCTATATGATGTGTATGTTCTTCTAATAAAACTACATCGTAAATATTTTCTTTTTATTTAACACTATAATTGAAGTATAAACGTCGTAATTAGGATGAGAAAAAATAACAGAAAAGGATCCTGAAGCTAGTTTATCAAATTTAAAATTACCTGATTCATCTGTCATTACCTCTTTATGCAATTCAGGTATTGAAATTAAAACCCCTTTTATTTGTTCTTTATTACCATTTGTTACTTTTCCTTTTAAAATATTTTGACTATATCCAATAACGCTAAACCCTAGCAAAAGGGCTATTAAAACTTGTTTCATTTAAATTATTTTTTATTGTTAATATGAGCTATACAAATTAATTAAACAATAAAAAATGGAGGTGCTCGTGTATTCTGTAAACTGCCATTGAAAAAACTTATTTTTTCAACATAACCAAACAAAAATGCAGTATTATAATCTATTGATCTAAAATCAATAGTAGGAAGTGTAGTATTTAAATAATTACTAAAAGAATAATGACAAAGAAAACAGTCATCAAAATCTTGATGACTGTGTGAAACGACTGTATGAGAATGATCATACTTATGCTTACAATGTGGTTTTTTTAATTGTTCTATTAAATGTTCATATGAATGTAAAGATTGGAATGCTAATACAAATGACAGCACACCCAAGAGCAGATAACTAACTATATTTATCTTTTTATTCATTTAACGAAAATAAAAAACAATTTTTAATAAAAAAAACGAAAATACATTTGAGATATTATTACATTTTTAAAAACATAATGATAAAGCTATAAAACTTGTCCAATTTCTTTTTTTAAATACGCAAGAGCTACTGTAGTAGGTGATTCTTGGTTTGCTAACTGATTAATAATTATTTGACGCAAATCATCTGCATTTTTTATATCATCATTTTTAGCTATTTTTTGAATGTTATGCACAATCGTATTCTTAGCAGTTAAAATAACATTCCAACAATTATCTGTTAAATATATTTGTTGTGTGATATTATGTTCTAGTTCTTGTTCTATATGATCTATTAAAAAAACAGCATAAAGCATTTTATCTTCATTCATTGGTGCTACACGCATTAATAATTTAGAGGGATTAATACGCTCTAAAAACAAAGCCATTCTCTCATAGGCTTGTAGTTTTAAAGGCAAGGATTCTTTTTGATTTTCTTTTTGCAATAACCAATAGCGCATATTTTGTTGATCTTTAAAATAAGCTTGAAAAAAATAATAGGCAACAGCAGCTGTTACTATAGAAGGAATCGTATAGGCTGCAATCTCTAATAGGTTTATTGAATTCATTTTTATAAAATACTTTTATTAATTTATGATAGAAATACAAATAAACTCAAAAAAATTATTGTAATCCAATTTTAGTAGCAGTATTTTTGGCCTTTTGATTTTTGGTTATGATTCAAGAGATAATAGAAAAGCTAAATGATGCACAAAGAGCACCTGTTTTACAGAAAGATGGTGCTATGATTGTAATTGCAGGAGCTGGTTCAGGTAAAACTCGTGTATTAACAGTTCGTATTGCTAACTTAATGAGTCAAGGAGTAGATGCTTTCAATATTTTAGCCTTAACTTTTACAAACAAAGCAGCTCGTGAAATGAAGATTCGAATTGCGGGTATTGTAGGAAACAACGAAGCTAAAAACCTTTGGATGGGAACTTTTCACTCTATTTTCGCAAAAATTTTACGAATAGAATCTGAAAAATTAGGTTATCCTTCTAACTTCACTATTTACGATTCTCAAGATTCAGTTCGCCTAATAGGACAAATTATTAAAGAAATGCAGTTAGATAAAGATATCTACAAACCTAAACAAATTTTAAGTAGAATATCACAATATAAAAACAGTTTAGTTACTGTAAAAGCCTATTACAACAACCCTGAATTACAAGAAGCTGATGCCATGAGCAAAAAGCCTCGATTAGGAGAAATCTATCAAAATTATGTTGAACGCTGCTTTAAGTCTGGCGCTATGGATTTTGATGATTTATTATTAAAAACAAATGAGCTTTTAACCCGTTTTCCTGATGTCTTAATGAAATATCAGGATCGTTTTAGATATATCCTTGTAGACGAGTACCAAGACACTAACCATTCACAATATTTAATTGTTAGAGCTCTTTCTGATCGATTTCAAAATATTTGTGTAGTGGGGGATGATGCTCAGAGTATTTATGCGTTTAGAGGAGCTAATATTAATAACATTTTAAATTTCCAAAAAGATTACGATAATGTACAAATGTATCGTTTAGAACAAAATTATCGTTCTTCAAAAAATATAGTAGAAGCAGCAAATAATGTTATTGATAATAACAAAACAAAACTAGATAAAGTAGTATGGACTGCAAATGATAATGGTCCTAAAATAAAAGTACATAGGAGCTTAACTGATGGAGAAGAAGGAAGGTTCGTGGCTTCAACTATTTTTGAAGACAAAATGCAAAATCAAAAAAGAATAGTGATTTTGCTATTTTATATCGTACTAATGCACAATCACGTGCCATGGAAGATGCTTTACGTAAGAGAGATATTCCTTACAGAATATACGGGGGGCTTTCTTTTTATCAACGTAAAGAAATTAAAGATGTACTAGCTTATCTACGCTTAGTTGTAAATCCTAAAGACGAAGAAGCTCTAGTACGCGTTATTAATTATCCTGCACGCGGAATTGGCGATACTACTGTCGAGAAATTAACAGTAGCCGCAAATTTTTATAAACGTTCCATTTTTGAAGTAATGGAGCATGTTGACAAGATTGATTTAAAATTAAACTCTGGTACAAAACAACGAATTAGTGATTTTGTTACCATGATAAAAAGTTTTCAAGTAATCAATGAAAATCAAGATGCTTTCTATCTCACAGAACATGTTACTAAAAAAACAGGATTAGTTCAAGAATTAAAAAAAGACGGAACTCCAGAAGGTATTGCCAGAATAGAGAATATTGAAGAATTACTCAACGGTATTAAAGACTTTATTGAAGGCCAAAAAGAAGTAGATGGAGCAAGAGGTGCCCTCTCTGAATTTTTAGAAGATGTAGCTTTAGCAACTGATTTAGATAATGATACGGGCGACGATGATCGCGTAGCCCTAATGACTATTCATTTAGCTAAAGGGCTTGAATTTCCTACTGTTTTTATCGTAGGAATGGAAGAAGATCTATTTCCTAGTGCCATGAGTTTAAATACTAGAAGTGAATTAGAAGAAGAAAGACGACTGTTTTATGTAGCACTAACTCGAGCCGAACATCAAGCTTATTTAACGTATGCACAATCCCGCTATAGATGGGGTAAATTAGTAGACTCTGAACCTTCTCGTTTTATAGAAGAAATCAATTCTCAATATTTAGAATTTTTATCTCCTGTAGAAACGAATTACCGATATAAACCTACTATTAATGCAGATATTTTTGGCGAAGTAGACAAATCAAAACTACGTTTACAAAAACCAATTGCTGGTACACCTCCTAAGGAAATAAGTACAAATGAGCCTATAAATCCTTCCATTAGACGTTTAAAACCCTTATCTAATCCAGGAACAGGATCAAATACTGAACAAACAAATAACAACACTTCTTTAGCTATTGGTAACATTGTTATGCACGAACGTTTTGGCAAAGGAGAAGTACTTAATCTTGAAGGTGTAGGAGCTGATAAAAAAGCTGAAATACGTTTTGAAATTGGAGGAATAAAAAAATTATTATTACGTTTCGCTAAATTAGAAATAATAAAATAAAATTTCATCCTAACGGGTAGAATCATTTCTTACAAAACATAAAAGAAAGTGTCCTTAGTTTATTTAATTAATCATCTAATTTTCAGACACTTTTTTTTTCAAAATATGTAAATACTAAAATACTATTCAGAAATTTTAAATGAATTTATAAATTCTATCAATTGTTTAACTGCTTTTGCTCTATGACTAATTTTTGATTTTTCTTCAAGTGTCATCTGAGCAAAAGTATTTTCATAACCTTTAGGAATAAAAATAGGATCATAACCAAACCCATTAACTCCTTTTGGCTCATCTGCTATAATTCCATCCGCAATTCCTGTAAATAAATACTGTTGCCCTTCTAAATTCAATGCTATAACTGTTTTAAAATTAGCTGTACGATTTGTTTCTTCAGATAATACAGTTAAAAGTTTTTCTATATTTTTTTGATCATCTTTTTCTTCCCCAGCATATCTTGCTGAAAAAACACCTGGTTGACCATTAAGAACATCTACTTCTAAACCACTGTCATCAGCAAAACAAGCATAACCGTAATGCTCAGTAATATAGTTTGCTTTAAGACAAGCATTTCCTTCAATTGTCATAGCTGTTTCAGGAATATCTACTAAACAATTTATATCTTTCAAACTCAATATTTGAATGCTATTAGGGATTAATTTTTGAATTTCCTTTATTTTATTCTGATTGTTAGATGCAAAGACTATTTTCATACTTAAAATTTAAGAAAGCAAGATAAGATAAATTAAAATAAATTTTAACAAAATATACGGAAAACCCACAATACAATTAACCTTCAATTATCTACCTTTGAGTACGTTCTTAATCAATTAAAACAAACTAAATTTTTAAACGAATTTTTGATAAAGTAACTACTGACTATATTTTGTATTTTATTGGGTAATTTTCTTAAAATTTCTATTGATTAGTAGAAAACCTACAACTTTATCTTATTTTTTTGTTTTTGGGAGATATACAATGATCGTTTAAAAATTTATCAAAAAGACAGCTGTACAATTTTGTACGGCTGTTTTTGTTTTACAAAATTAGCAAAAACAAACTTTAACATAATATACGGATTACCCGTAACAAATTTAACCTTTACTTACCTACCTTTGAATCACGTTCTTAATCAAGTAAACAAACTAAATTTTTAAACGAAACTTTAGATAAAGTAAGCTACTAGCCATGTTTTGTATTTTATTGGGTAATTTTCTTCACAAAATTTTGTTAATTAGTAGACACACCACAGCTTTATCTTTTTTTGTTTTTGGGAGATATAAAATTATCGTTTAAAAATTTATATTTTAGAGGTTATCTTACCATAAGATAGCCTCTTTTTTATTTAATTTCCTTATCCCTTACTTTTCATAAAACAAACAATTAATAAATTTTTAATTAAAACAAGCTCCTAGAGGTTTTAGAATATTTCATAAATAAAAGAAAACATAAATATCCTTACAATACAAAATTCTAATAAGAAATTGAGAGGCAATTAATTAGATTTTTAATCGCTATCTTTTTTATAAATCAGAAAAACAATTCAGAATCTTAATACGAAAATTAGACAATATAAATTATCATTCTCAACTATATCTTGAGTATATTAAAAAAGGGGCTTTAGTTAAAAGTCCCCCTTTTTATTTTAACTTACTCATTTTTTAGAATAATATCAAGATTACTTTTCCTCTCTTAACTCTTTACTTAATAGTATTTTATTAGAGAATTTTAGCTTCCTTATTTATAATCTTTAAATAAAAAATTATATTTTTAATAAACAAATTAAAATATGATACTTTATTATAACTCAAACTAAGTTGTTAAACATAAATAATTGTCTTTTTATCTTCTAAAAACATTTTATTAATCATTTGGATACATCAATATCTCTGCTGGTTCAAAAGAAATTTTACCTGTTGGTTCTACAAAATATTTTAATATTACTTCTCCCCAACCTGACTCTCCTGTAAAATCGGCAATTATCCAACGGTGATTTAAAAAACGTACTTTATTAATAACCATACCCTCATAAGATATTAAAGGATTTCCTTTAGCATTATTATTCATTTCTACTAATTGCTCTTTTATTTTTGGCATTAATTGATCTACATCTTGATCTTCAAAATAATCTCTGGCTTTATCATTGTGTATTAATGAAAAATAATCTCCTTCTTCTTTTTCAGCTACTATTTTAGCTATTGAATCTTTTACTTTTTTCTTGTATTTTTCTGTTGTCTCACTATCATGGTTAAATTTCTTAGTGGCATACATTAATTGAAAAATATTCATTAAAACTGAAAAGATGAATCCGTATAAAAGTAATTTTCTCATATATTATATAGTTATTTGCAAATTATCATAAGCTACCCTTACATTTTCTGGTAATTTTGTTTCAATTTCTTTATGAAATCCAAACAAATGACTTATATGTGTTAAATAAGCTCTTTTAGGCTTTACTTTTTCTATTAATGCTAATGCTTCTTCTAGATTAAAATGAGTTTCATGTGGTTCTTCTCTTAACGCATTAACTACTAAAACATCTAATCCTAAAAGTTTCTTTAATTCATCTTGTTCAATACTCTTAACATCTGTAAGATAAGCAAAACGATCGAAACGATATCCAAAAGTTTGTAAATTCCCATGCCAAACATTTATTGGTTCTATTTCTTTATCCCCAATTTTTATTAATTCTTCTTTTAAGACAATATTTTCGTCTACACTAGGAGCTCCAGGATATTTGTTCACAGTTTGAAATATGTAATCAAATCTTTTTTCTAAATTTCTCAAAACGCGTTGATGTCCATAAATAGGAATATTTCCTTGTTTAAAAAAGAAGGGACGTATATCATCTAATCCAGCTGTATGATCTGCATGTTCATGTGTAAAAAAAATGGCATCAATTTTGGGGCATTTCGACAAAAGCATCTGTTGTCTAAAATCAGGCCCACAATCTATTATAAATGAATAATGATCCCATTGAATCCAAACAGAAACACGTAAACGCTTATCTCTTATATCCTCACTTAAACAAACAGGATGATCACTCCCTATAACGGGAATTCCTTGTGAGGTTCCGGTACCTAAAAAATATATTTTCAACAGAAATGCTTTTTTGACAAAAATAAATATTATTTGATAAAAAATAAGGCTTTTACTACCTTTGCAATGTATTTAATTATGAAGATGAAAGATCTACAAAACGAAATTAGATTAAAAGGAGATAGAGAGATTGCACAAATCCCTTCCATAAGCGATAAAGCCCTAAGAATTAACTTAAATGAAAATATCTACGGTACTTTTGCCGAGATAGGTGCAGGACAAGAAACCGTTAGACATTTTTTTAGAGCTGGTGCTTCCTCTGGTACTATTGCAAAAGCAATGAGTGCATATGATAAAGATTTTAGTGATGCTATTTATGGTATAGAAGATGATGGACGTTATGTAACGGAAAGCCGATTACGTAAAATGCTCCAACATGAAATTGAATTAGTTGAACAGCGTTTAAAAGAGAAAAACATCCTAACAAATTATTTTTTAGTTATGCAAATACTGTAGCCACTATAGATTTTGCCAAACAATATAAAGGACACGGATGGGTAGGTATCATTTTTCAACTCGACCCTGATGAAGCGTATAATGAAATTATTCTTCATATTCGATTTAAAGAAAATGATGCAAAACTACAACAAGAAACTTTAGGCAAATTAGGCGTAAATTTGATTTACGGTGCTTTTTACAAATATAATGATCCTAAACGATTATTACGCTATTTATATGATCATATCGATAAAGATCAATTAGAAATAGATACTGTTAACTTTTCTGGCCCTCGTTTTAATGATGTTGATAACCGATTAATGAGTCTACAGTTAGTACGTAATGGTATGACAGACGCTGTAATGTTTGACCCTAATGCCAAAAACGTACTACCTGCTCAAATCTTATACAAAAAAAACATTTTAGCTCTTAGAGGTAGCTTCCGTCCTGTTACTAAAGTAAATATGGATATGTACGAAAAATCGTTGCAGATGTTTCTACAAGAAAACAAAGTAAAAGAAGAAAATACTCTTGTCGTATTTGAAATTACTTTATCCAATTTACGTTCTGATGGTGAAATTGATGAAAAAGATTTCTTAGACCGTGCAGAACTCCTCTGCTCATTAGGGCAAACTGTACTAATTTCTAATTTCCAAGAATACTATAAAGTTGTTGAATATTTCTCTAACTATACCAAAGAACGTATGGGCCTTGCTATGGGAGTTAACAATTTAATTGATATTTTTGATGAAAAATACTACCGCCATTTAAGCGGTGGAATTCTAGAAGCTTTTGGTAAACTATTCTACCGTGATATGAAAGTTTATCTATACCCTATGGAAGATGAAGATGGAACCATCCTTACTTCTCAAAACCTTAAAGTACATCCTAGAATGAAAGAATTATACAAATTCTTTGCTTATAACGGAAAAGTAATTGATATTACCGATTTTGACAAATCACATTTAAAAATATTTTCTCGTGAAGTCTTAAAAATGATTGGTTGTAGTAAACCTGGATGGGAAGAAATGCTTCCAAAAGGTATTGCGGAATTAATTAAACGAGACCATTTATTTGGTTGTGATGAAAATAAAAAAATAGAAAAAGTATAATTTTAAAAAAACTGTCCAAAAACAGATTTATTTTTGGACAGTTTAAAAAAAGAATAATTCTTAATATTTAGTTCAATTGCTCTTCAAAAGCACCTATGACTACTTCTGCTTCTAACATCTTGCTGGGTGATTTCTCCATTAAGTAAAGTACCTTTTTCATAGCACCAGGATTTAACCCCATATTAATTCCTATTTCACATATCCTTTCTTTCTCTTTACTATGCAAAATACCATCACAATGCATTAATAAAGCTAATCTATAAAATTGCAAAATACGTTGAAATTCATCTTTCAATATCTGTCGTTCTCCTTTCAAAGTAAACAAATTTAAAAAAGTAGCTTTATCCACCCCTAATTCTTGTGCTACTATCCAAAGAAAATCATATTCTCTATCATGCAATTCTCCATCTACAACAGCAAACGCAATCATCTCTTGTAATAAATTAATCTTTTCTTCTTGGGTATTCATATTTTTTCTTATTTATAAACAAATCTATAATTTTTGCTTTGAATACACAAAAAACAACTTTACAATATCATATAAGCTCATTAAACATGAGACAGAGAAATATTATAAAAAACGTATCTTTGAAAAAACTTTAACGTCATATGACCAACAACGACATATTTAAAAAATTAAGAGTTGCATTACAACTTAGAGACGATCAAATAGTAGAAATTCTTGAATTAGTAGACTTTAGAGCTTCAAAGGCTGAATTGGGTAATATTTTTCGTAATGAAGACCATCCTAAATATATGGAATGTGGTGATCAAATATTACGCAATTTTCTAAACGGTTTAATTATTTATTTAAGAGGAAGTAAAGAAACTCCTAAAAATCCTTTAGATGTTTTGAATATTAATAAACAAAACATTGAAAAATTTCAATCTGAAAAAAAACAAATTGAAAAAAAGACAGTTAATAAAACTTTAAAACCAGCTGACAAACAACCTTATTTTAAAAAAAACACTAAAAATTCAAATCCTATATTCGAACCCGTTCGTTTTAAAAATGGTAAGAAAAAAGACTAATAATTCTCTTGAAGATATCTGAAAAACTCTAAAACTCAACATGAGTTACTTTTTTTACTTTTCAGATATCTTCATTTCTTATCTTTTACTCTTTCAAAACTCATTAAATCCTATTCTTTTTAAGTTTTAAATTTTTATAAAAATACATTTGTTAATTTTCCTTTAAACTACAAAAAATATCGTAAGGTTTAACTACTTTAGCAAAGACAATTTTAGTTATGAGATATTTTATATTTATATTTTTATGTTTTTTTGCTTCTTCTACTTGGGGACAAGAAACTACTGTAAAAGGAACTATTATCAACAGCAATACCTTAGCTCCTATTTGGAATGTTAATATTGTTAACACAAATAAAGTTCGCGGTGCTATATCAGATGCCAAAGGCAATTTTGAAATTATAGCTGATCTAAATGATAATTTACTCATTTCTTGCTTAGGCTTTCAATCCATTGAAATAAGAGTTACTAATGATTGGATAAAAAATCAAAATTTCAGAATAAAATTAACTGAAAAAGCTTACGCTTTAGAAGAAATTGTAATTCCTCCTTATGAACTGACAGGTTATTTAGAAGTTGATTCTAAATTAATTCCTGAAAGAGAAAATTATTGGTATTCAATAGCTGGTCTTACCAAACGATATGAAGGGGGTGAAAATTCGCCTAATGCTTTTAACAGAGTCATTGGCTCTTTATTTAATCCTGCTGATGCACTTTATAATTTTTTTGGAAAAAAACCTACTGAACTCAAAAAATTAAAAGAATTACGCAAAGATGATAACTTAAGAAATATATTACAAAATCGTTATGATCGTCAAACCATTTATTTAATGTTTGGAATAAATGAAAAAGAGTTAAACGAAATTCTAGAACGTTGTAATTATTCTGACACATTTATGAAAACAGCCAATGATCTTCAAATTTTAGATGCTATCAACGGTTGCTATGAGGAATATAAAATACTTAAGAAAAAATAATTTATTTAAAATGAAAGACAGAAAAAAATAAGGCTCGATTGATTTTAACATCGAGCCTTATTAATTATTCTAACATGATTAAAGACTAATCATGATCTGGAGTTGGAACTTGTATTGGAGTGCTATTTGATCTATCAATTGTAAAATTTAAACCACAAAAAGCAAAATGTAAATTTGCATTAGACTTAACACCAAAATCTCTTTGAAATAAATACCCTAAAGACACTCCAAAAGATTTAGAAACTTGATACCCTCCACCCGCATATATTCTATTTTTATTAATAGTTGGATTTTCAGGTCCTAAAAATAATTCATCATACGCATTAACAAAAAAAGTATTTGCATCAACTTTTTTATTATTAATTGGCACAATAAGATTTAAACGATATCTATAGCGTTCTGTATTACTATCAACATCTGTAATAGGATTATGAAAAAGTCTTTTTTCAACCCTTATTCTATTTTCAAATTTTACGCGTCCAAATGATTTATTATAGGTATACTGTAACCAAAAACGTAATTCTTCATTTGAAATACTCTTATCTTTATAATTAGCATATCTTCCTATTCCTAAAAAGCTTGATTACTTGAATTAATATTAATTCCTGTACCCCCTTTTACTTCATAATAATCTACTGTTTCAAAATCAGCTAATGAGCGAGATTGTAATTCTCCATAAGCATACCATTTTTTATTAAATTTATAGGTCAATGAAAGAGCAGAAAACCCAGATAAATGCTCATCATTCTGCGCAAAAATATTTGCTGTTATAAGGGCAAATAACAAAGCTAAAAGATTTTTTTTCATGTTTAGTGTTAGATTAAAAAATATTAAATTAAAGTTGTGTGTTGTATATTAAATTGTTATTTTTTTAAACTAGGATTAAAAAAAAGAGGCTAATATATAGCCTCTTTTGAGAGAAATAGTATACGATTAATTAAAAATTGACAAAATGTAATAAATGATTGCAGCTACTAAGGCAGAAACTGGAATAGTTAAAATCCAAGCCCAAATTAAATTTATAGTTACCCCCCATCTTACTGCACTAAGGCGTTTAGTTGCTCCAACACCTATAATAGATCCCGTTATAGTATGAGTTGTGGATACGGGAACTCCCATTTGAGAAACTGTAAAAAGTGTTAACGCACCAGCAGTTTCAGAACAAACTCCTTCCAATGGTGTCACTTTAGTAATTTTAGTTCCCATTGTTTTGACGATTTTCCACCCCCCATTAAAGTTCCTAATCCAATCATTAAATAGCATCCAAAAGCAATCCAGATAGGCATCGTTTTATTAGTAACTTTTGTTTCAACTTTAGCCTTTATATCCTCTTTTAACTTTCCTTTTTCATCTACATATTTTGCAAATATTTTCGCATAACGGTAGGTAGAATTTAATTGTTTATCTTTAAAAATAACTTCTTTAGTGTCATTATCATGTACATCCTTTTTATCAGTATATACATGCAATGTTGTTAATTCTTTAGCTACTTTATCAAAGTTACTCAAATCAATATTTTCTTTTTTCAAATGTAAAAGAAAAGGATTTTTTGGATTTACACCTGGTACTAATTTTTCATCTTCATAAATATTTTGTTTAGCAGATAAATCGATTATCTTTTTTCCATCTACATAAACAGTATCTTTATCAAAAATCCCTATAGCAGGTTTAAATTTTTTAATTTTCCCTTCATCATTTGTATATTTTACTTGTAAAACTTCTGTTACTTGTAATAAACTAGGAACGTCTCCTTTTACTTCTCCTCTTCTAACACCATTAGCATATACGATACATGCTGCACAAATGATTCCCATCACTTTCTGTGAATCAGCCCCACCATGACCTAATGAGAAGGCAGCAGATGATAATAGCTGTAGTTTTTTATACAAATTACCTTCTTTCATAGCTGTATTATTTTTACCTACAACTATTTCAAAAATGATAAAAATCAACACAAATGAAGATAATAAAACACCAATAATCCAGATCATAATAGGTTTTATATCAAAAATATCTTTATAAGCCCAAGTCATATAAACTGTAAAAACAGTTAATAGTATATAACATGACAACTTAATAAAAAAGTTTCTTTGAATTGTCATAAGGGTTATAATAAACGATATAATTCCCCCGATAATTGGGGCTAAAACAATAAACATTAATGGTTTTGTAATTTCTTCTAATTTTAATACATCAAAACCTGCATGAGCCACAGCAGCACCTGCAAATCCACCTATAAGGGTATGTGAAGAAGAAGAAGGAATTCCTAACCACCATGTTAATAAATTCCATACTGTAGCAGCTAACAAACCAGATAAAATTACCCATAAGTCAATAACTGAGTTATCTACTGTTTTTGCTACCGTATTACCTACGCTCATATCAAAAACCCAATAAGCAGCGAAGTTAAAAATTGCAGCCCATATTACAGCTTGCGTTGGCGATAATACCTTTGTTGAAACTACAGTAGCAATCGAATTAGCCGCATCGTGAAAGCCGTTGACCAAGTCGAAGCCCATTGCTACAACAATGATTATAATTAATAAAGCAAATTCCATTTTTTTAAAATAATTTAGTGTAATTAAGCGTGTTTAACAGAAATTGCTTCTAAAGTTCTAGATACATCTTTACACTTATCTGTTGCTTTATGCAAAGCATATAATACTTCTTTATATTTTATAATATTTATAGCATCTGTTTCATTTTCAAACAATTCTGCTACAGCTTTATCAAACACTAAATCTGCTTTGCTTTCTAGCTTATTAATTTTTTTAACAGCACTGTTAATTTTATCTAAATTTTTTAAATCTTTTAATTCCAATACTGCACTGTTAATATGAGTACAAGCTTCTAAAGTAATTTCAGTTAATTTACGAATAGACTTATTAATCTTAACTACGTTATACAAGTTCATACGATTAGAAGCCGTATAAATATTATTAGCTACATCTGTAATAGTTGTAATTAACATATGAATATCCTCACGATCAAAAGGAGTAATAAAGTTTCTACTTAATTCGATATTCATTTTATGATTTACACTTTCAATATCAGCAACTAACTGTTCTACTTGTTTGTAGTAATTAGTTCTATTTTCCATTTCGCTTTTCCCTATATTTACAGCTTCATGTAAATTTTCTGATAAAGCAAGTAAATCTGCTGTTGCTTTATTAAATAAAGGATAAAAAGTAGTGTCCTTTGGTGAAAAGAATTTTAATACGTCTCTAAATGCCATTTTTAATCAATTTAATTTCTGGTGCGAAATTATCCTGTATATGTTAAATTAACGTTAACTCAAGATCAATTGCATATTAATTCTATTAACAGTCCCTTAACGCTTTTCTAAATAGTTAAAACAGATTTTGTAATTTAGCACACCGAAATTAAACAATACACTATGGATTTAAACTTCAACAAAAACGAAGATCATAACAGACTTTTATTATCTGAATTAAAGCAACGTTTAGCAAAAGTAAAACTAGGAGGAGGAGAAAAGCGTATTGCTAAACTTCATGCTGAAGGCAAAATGACTGCACGAGAAAGAATAGATTACTTATTAGATAAAGATACTAACTCAATTGAAATAGGAGCTTTTGTAGGAGAAGGTATGTACCAAGAACATGGGGGCTGTCCTTCTGGAGGAGTTGTAATAAAAATAGGATATATACAAGGAAAACAATGTATAGTAGTAGCTAATGATGCAACGGTAAAAGCAGGTGCATGGTTTCCTATTACAGCTAAAAAGAATTTACGTGCACAAGAAATAGCAATGGAAAATAGACTTCCTATTATTTATCTTGTAGACTCCGCTGGTGTTTATTTACCTATGCAAGATGAAATTTTCCCAGATAAAGAACATTTTGGTCGTATATTCCGTAACAATGCTTTAATGAGCAGTATGGGAATCACGCAAATAGCTGCCGTTATGGGCAGCTGTGTTGCTGGTGGTGCTTACTTACCTATTATGAGTGACGAAGCACTTATTGTAGATAAAACAGGTAGCATATTTTTAGCTGGCAGCTATTTAGTAAAAGCAGCTATTGGTGAAACTATTGACAACGAAACTTTAGGAGGTGCTACAACCCATTGTGAAATCTCAGGTGTAACTGACTTTAAAGCTAAAGATGATAAAGATGCACTAGATCGCATCAAAAACATAGTAGGTAAAATGGGTGATTTTAATAAAGCAGGATATAACCGAATCAAACCTGAAAAACCAACTTTAGATCCAAATGAAATATTTGGTATTTTACCAAAATCACGTGCTGAACAATATGACATGATGGAAATTATCAAACGCTTAGTTGACAACTCTGAATTTGATGAATATAAAGCTGGTTATGGCCAAACTATCATCACAGGATATGCTCGTATTGATGGATGGGCAGTAGGAATTGTTGCTAATCAACGCTTAATTGCTAAAACAACAGGAGCCAAAACGAAACCAAGTGAAATGCAATTTGGAGGCGTTATTTATTCTGATAGTGCTGACAAAGCAACTCGCTTTATTGCTAATTGTAATCAGAAGAAAATTCCTTTAGTATTCATGCACGATGTAACTGGTTTTATGGTAGGCTCTAAATCAGAGCATGGAGGAATTATCAAAGATGGCGCAAAAATGGTAAATGCTGTTTCTAATTCAGTTGTACCAAAATTTACTATAGTAATAGGAAATTCTTATGGAGCTGGTAATTATGCTATGTGTGGAAAAGCTTATGATCCACGATTAATATTTGCTTGGCCTAGTGCTGAATTAGCGGTAATGGGAGGAGCACAAGCTGCTAAAGTATTAATGCAGATAGAAGCTGCTTCTCTAAAAGCTAAAGGAGAAGAAATTACGCCTGAAAAAGAAGAAGAATTATTTAACAAAATCAAATCTCGTTACGACGAACAAGTTTCTCCGTACTATTCTGCCTCTCGTCTATGGACTGATGCTATTGTAGACCCATTAGAAACACGTACTTGGATTTCTATGGGAATAGAAGCGGCTAATCACGCTCCTATAGAAAAACCTTTTAATTTAGGAGTTATCCAAGTTTAACAACCACAAAAAATTAAAACCCATTTACCTAAAATACAACCATTTATACATATATAGATCACTAAAATGTTTTTTTTAAGATACCATCTTTTATAAAACATATAAAAAATAAAAATCTACCTTTACAAGGTAGATTTTTTATTATGAGGAAACAACTATCATTATTGTTAATATTCTTTGGAATTCAATATCATTCAGCACAACTAACTATTGCAAAAGATCATTATACACATCGTGACTCTTTACAAGGAGGTTTACGACCAGAACGTACCTGCTTTGATGTACAACGTTATGATTTAAATATCAAAATCAATATTGAAGAAAAATCAATTACAGGCTATAATGACATTCATTTTAAAGTTAACACTCCTACTTCAAAAATTCAAATTGACTTATTTGAAAATATGCAAGTAGATAGCATCATTCACAATGCAAAAAAACTGGATTATAAACGTGATGCCATTGCTACATTTATTCATTTCCCTAATAAGCTTTTAAAAGGAACGGAGCAAAAAATTAGATTTTATTACTCAGGTAAGCCTGTAATTGCGCATCGTGCACCTTGGGATGGAGGATTTATCTTTACTCAAGATAATAATGGAACCCCTTGGATAGCTACTGCCTGCCAAGGATTTGGTGCAAGTTCTTGGTATCCTGTTAAAGATTCACAAAGTGATGAACCTGATTTAGGTGCTACTATAAAAATTGCTGTCCCTAATGGTTTAATGAATATATCCAATGGCCGTTTTTTAGGAAGTAAAGATCTCAAAAATGGATATACACGTTGGGATTGGGAAGTTAAAAATCCTATTAACACATACGACATAACCGTCAATATAGGTGATTATGTACTAATTGAAGATCATCATAAAGGGTTAGATTTAAAATATTATGTCCTTAGAAATAATGAGTCAAAAGCACGCAAACATTTTGAAGAAGTGAAACCTATGATGGATTGTTTCCAATCAAAGTTTGGCGAATATCCTTTTAAAGAAGACAGCTACAAATTAGTAGAAACGCCTTATTTAGGAATGGAGCATCAAAGTGCTATAGCGTATGGTAATAAATATAAAAAAGGATATCAAGGCAGAGATTTATCTGGTACAGGTATTGGTCTTTTATTTGATTATATAACTATACATGAAACAGGACATGAATGGTTTGGCAATAGCATAACCAGTAAAGATATTGCTGACATGTGGATACATGAAGCTTTTACTATGTATTCAGAAGTAGTCTTTGTAGAATGTTTATACGGATATGAAAAAGCACTAGATTATTGTGATGGTCTTCGTATAAATATTGCTAATGACCGACCGATGATAGGTGACTTTGGGGTAAACAAAGAAGGTAGTGGTGATATGTATTACAAAGGAGCCAATATGTTAAATACTCTTCGACATGTCATAGGAAAAGAAAAATGGTGGAATATTTTATTAAATTTTTCTAAAAAGTATAAAAAACAAATTATAGAAGGAAAAACAGTTATTGATTTTTTTAATAAAGAATCAAAAATGAATCTAACTCCAATATTTAATCAGTATTTAAAATATACAACTATTCCGATCCTAGAAATTCAGGAAAAAGAAAAAAAATATGAGATTAGATGGATTACTGAAGAACCTAATTTTGAAATGCCGATTGAATTATTAATAAAGAACCAAAAAGAAACTATTTTAGTTACTAATAAATGGAAAACCATCCCTTTTGATATAAAAAAAAATAAGTGAAATCCAGCCTAACAAAAAAGCATTTTATATAAAATACCAGACAAAAAATTAAAATAATAAATTGATTTTTAGTACATTAGATATAAATTTCTAAACTAATAGCTATGGAAACAATAAAAAATTTAAATAAGTGGGCAAATGCGCATACTTATTATTCATTAGACTTATTAAGAATTTTTGTGGGTATTTTTTTATTTATGAAAGGAGTATCTTTTATGACTAACACTCTTTATTACATGCAATTAACGGAACCTATAAAAAATTTAGGTGGAGGAATGTTGATTATTCATTATGTTATGGCAGCTCATATAGTTGGTGGAATTATGATTGTATTTGGACTATTAACGAGATGGTCTATCATAGCACAAATACCGATCCTTTTAGGTGCATTCCTAGTTAATTTCATTGATCAAATGAATTATTCAAACCTAATACTTTCTTTTCTTTTATTATGTATTTGCCTCTTCTTTCTTTTTTATGGAAGCGGCAAACATTCAGCAGACTACTATTTTAAAATGGAACAATAATAATTTTAAAAAGAGTAATCTTATTACGTTTTAAATCTAAGTAATATAATTTATTTAATAAAAAAGGGCTTACGTTTTTAGATAATGGATATTTTAAAAACATAAGCCCTAAA
Organism: Flavobacterium oreochromis; assembly: GCF_019565455.1. NCBI lineage: Bacteria > Pseudomonadati > Bacteroidota > Flavobacteriia > Flavobacteriales > Flavobacteriaceae > Flavobacterium > Flavobacterium oreochromis. The sequence goes on along the minus strand of NZ_CP067377.1, from coordinate 2,304,054 downwards.
CTTTTTTAAATCTCATCACTTGTAAAGGTAATGAAACTTTTCTTTTTATAAGGACGAATAATCAAACGCCCTTCTCGATCAAATCGAATATAATTATATACCCAATTTAAGAAAACAACTGCTTTATTTTTAAAACCAATTAATGAAAATAAATGAACAAACATCCAAACAAACCAAGCAAAAACCCCATTAAAATGATATTTTGGCAAATCTACAACCGCTAAATTTCTACCAATAGTTGCCATAGATCCTTTATCATCATAAACAAAAGCTTTGAGTGATTTATTTTCTTCTATATTTACAAGATTTTCCGCTAATAAACAACCTTGTTGTATAGCTGGTTGAGCCATCATAGGATGTCCTTGTGGATATTGTTCATCTTCCATTGAAGCAATATCTCCTATTGCAAAAATATTTTTAAATCCTTTTACTTGATTAAACTCATTTACTCTAATACGTTCTACTCTTTCCACAACTGATTCTTCAGGCAAACCATGTATACATGCTCCTTGAACTCCTGCTGTCCAAATAACAGTTGCAGCATCTAAAACAAGATCTGTATTAGTCGTAATGGTTCGCCCGTCGTAATTTGTTACACGCACATTTTTCCAAATTTTAACTCCTAATTGTTTTAAAAACTTTTCAGAAGCAACCGAAGATTTCTCTGTCATTGTATTCAAAATTCGATCACCACTTTGTATCAAATGAATTTGCATTTTCTGAATATCTAAATCTGGATAGTCTTTTTGAAAAATTACTTTTTTCATTTCTGCTAATGCCCCCGCTAACTCGACTCCTGTTGGCCCTCCTCCTACTAAAACAAAATTCATTAAAGCATTTCTTTCTATTTCATCCTTTGTTAGAACAGCTTCTTCAAAATTCTCTAAAATTAAACTACGAATATTGAGCGACTGTGGAATCGTTTTCATAGACATTGAATTACGTTCAATTTCTTTATTACCAAAATAATTAGTTTTAGATCCAGTAGCTATAACTAAATAATCATAATATATATCTCCTATTTCTGATAAAACTTTTTGAGTATTAGTATCTATTTCTTTTACTGTAGTTAATCTAAAATAAAAATCAGGACAGCCTTGTATTACTTTACGAATAGGATAAGCTATAGAACCAGCCTCCAATCCTCCCGTAGCTACTTGATATAACAAAGGTTGAAAAGTATGATGATTATGTTTATCAATTAATACAACCTGAAAATTTTTATCTCTTAGTTTTCTGGCTAAAGCAATACCGGCAAAACCACCACCTATTATAACAACTCTCTTCTTAGAACTTTGTGGAATATTCATTAGTTAAAGGACTTGACATTTTAAAGTTTTAAAATTAAGAAATATCTAAGTAAATTTTTATGTTTTTTAATCCTTTCGTCTAAATTCTAAACATTTTTTATTTTCTTTCACACTCTAAATTTATATTTACTTACACTTTAACAACTATTTAAAGCTTTCTAATTTTATATTCTGTAAAGTATGTAATATTTTAGCCTTTTGAAAAAAATATATTTTGAGAGTACTAAAAAAATAAAAGTTGATCCTATAGTTATAAAAGAAAAACTACTTTCTTGGACCGAAAACTTCCGAGAAGTAGCTTATTTAAATAGTAACGATTATCCTCAACAATATAGTTCTTATGATTTAGTTGTAGCTGTAGATGCTTTTACTTCACTAAAAACGGATTATATTAATGCTTTTGATGATTTAAAACAATATCAACAACAAACTAATGATTGGCTATTTGGCTATTTATCTTATGATCTAAAAAATGATATCGAATTTCTAGATTCTAAAAACTATGATGAATTAAACTTTCCTGATTTATTTTTTTCCAACCTAAAAAACTCTTTTTCTTAAAAGGCAATGAATTAGAAATTGCTTATTTAAATGTGTGCGATGATGAGATTGATTTTGATCTGGAAGAAATATTAAAAAGCCCTCAAACTAAAATCAAAAGTCAAAAATCCAATATAACAATACAGCAACGTATTTCTAAAGAAAATTATATTCATAAGGTTAATCAAATGTTAGAACACATTCACCGAGGTGATATATATGAAGCTAACTTTTGCATGGAATTTTACGCTAAAAATAGTACTATTTTTCCTTTTGAAATCTTCAAAGAGTTAAACAAAATATCAGTCCCCCCTTTTGCTTGTTTTTTAAAAAACCACACACATTATCTACTTTCTGCTTCGCCAGAACGCTATTTAAGAAAAGAAGGTAAAAAAATTATAAGCCAACCTATTAAGGGTACTTCTAAGCGATTTGATGATTGTATTTTAGATCAAAATTCAAGAACAGAATTAGAGCAAAATCCAAAAGAACGATCTGAAAACATCATGATAGTTGATTTAGTTCGAAATGATTTAGCACATACAGCAGTAAAAGGTTCTGTACAAGTAGAAGAATTATGTGAAATTTATTCTTTTAAACAAGTACATCAAATGATCTCGACCATTATTGCAGAAGTAAAAAACACGACTAACCCTATTGATATTATCAAATCTACTTTTCCTATGGGAAGTATGACAGGGGCTCCTAAAATTTCAGCTATGCAAATTATAGAAGAATTAGAAGAAACAAAACGAGGTCTATATAGTGGGGCTGTAGGCTATTTTACACCTACTGGAAATTTTGACTTTAATGTAGTCATTCGCAGCATCTTATACAATTCTAATAATCAATATCTTTCTTTTTCAGTTGGTAGTGCCATTACTTCATTATCTAATCCTCATCAAGAATATGAAGAATGCTTATTAAAAGCTAAAGCAATGCGTGAAGTGCTAAGCTGAACATTTAAGAATTGATTCTATTTTTAAAGAAAAAATTAAAATTTTATCTTTAATTCATATATATTTTACTATTCTTTAATTAAGTTATACATCATGTTACTACCTTCTCTCCAATATCTCTTTCTAAGAGATTTAGATAAATTAAAAACTGAAATAGAATCTTATTCTGATGAAACTAAACTTTGGAAAATAGATAAAAACATTAGTAACTCTGCGGGGAATTTATGTTTACACCTAATAGGTAATTTAAATACTTATATTGGTCGTACTTTAGGGAATACAAATTATATACGCGAAAGAGATTTAGAGTTTTCAAAAAAAAACATTCCTAAAGAAGAACTTCTACACGCTATTGAAACAACTAAAAAAATGATTCAAAGTACGTTAAACAAATTAGATGAAACGGATTTAGAAAAAACATATCCTATGGAAATGAATTACCCTATAAAAACCACTTATCACCTTCTGATTCATTTAACAATTCACCTAAGTTATCATATAGGACAAATAAATTTCCATCGCAGACTACTTGATTCATAATAAGAAAATTAATGAAAAATAAAATAGTATGTAAATTAACAATTTCATCGTTTTTAAAATTTATTTCAAACTAACAGATTAACAAAATAATCATTTTAAATAAACAAAATGCTAATACAATTACGTAATCATATTAATCAGCACCTTTCTTTTTAAATGGCAAAAAATTACTACTAGCCATCAGCGGAGGTATTGATAGCATTGTTTTATTAAATCTATTCGCAAAGTTAGACTTTCATATAGCTATTGCACATTGTAATTTTCAACTAAGAGGTGATGAAAGTAATCAAGATGAAAAATTTGTTCAGATTGAAAGTAAAAAACTAAAAGTTAGAAGTTTTATAAGAAAATTTAAAACTCAAGAATATGCTAATGATAATAAACTGTCTATTCAACAAGCAGCCCGTGAATTACGCTATAACTGGTTTGATGAATTAACAAAAACAGAAGGTTTTGATTATTTATTAACAGCTCATCACTTAGATGACTCATTAGAAACATTTTTAATTAATTTTACACGAGGCACAGGTATTGAAGGATTAACTGGAATTCCAGAAGTAAATAAGAACATCATACGTCCTCTACTAATTTTTTCTCGTGAAGAGATTACGAACTATGCACTCATAAATGCTATTAATTGGAGAGAGGATTCAACAAATGCTTCTGATAAATACTTTAGAAATAAGATTAGACATCAAGTAGTT